>JADLDB010000068.1 GCA_020846875.1 Myxococcales bacterium
CGAGGCGAAGCTGAGCTGCCACGGTGTGCGGCAGGGCGGCCAGTTGCGCCTCGCCCGGCGCGACGGGCGGCCCCCTCACCCCTGGGAGGGGTGAGGGTGAGGGGTGCGGGGTCGTCGTCTTCCGGCCCAGGGCCGGAACGTCACCAGAGAGCCTCTGCGCCGCAGGCGCACGTCACTTCGCCGCGCCGCAGGCGCACGTCCCCCTCAGAACTCCTCCGCCTCCCGAATCCTCTGCTCCAGGTCCGCCTGCAGGCTCATGTCCTTGCGCCCCAGCGGCGTCTGGAGCGCCCTCTCCCACTGCGCCTTCGCCTGCACCTTGTCCCCCTGGCCCGCCCAGGCATCCCCCAACGCCACCAGCGCCGCCGCATAGGTGCCGTCCAGCCGCACCGCTTCGCCCAGCGCCTTCACCGCCTCCACCCACCGCTTCTCGTCCAGGTACAGCCGCCCCAGCGAGAAGTGCCCCAGCGGCGAGTCGGGGAACTCCCGCACCATCTCGAGGAACATCGCTTCGCGCTCATTCATGCGCCGTGCCTCTTACTCCCTTTGCCCGCTGGCCGCGCCGCCCGCCTCGTGCTGTGAGGGGCCCATGCTCCGCCGCCTCCTCGCCGTCGCCCTCCTCGCCCTCACCGGCTGCAAGAAGGAACAGCCTGCACCCGCGGCGCCCGCCCTCGCGCCCGCCGAGGTGACCTTGGAAGGCGCCTACCACGCCGTCGCCTGCGGGGCCGTCACCGCCGTCTTCTCCGGCAACGCCGACGCCCTCAAGGACCTCACCCTCGACGGCCTCCCGCCGAAGTCCTTCGGCGTCGAGGCCCTCTCCTTCCGCTTCGCTGACGGCTCCCAGAAGGGCTTCGCCCCAAGCGGCCAGCTCTTCTTCAGTGACTGGCGCTTCGACGTCTTCTCCCCCGACTGCCAGTGGACCGCCCTCCTCGTCGACCACTACGGCCCCTACCACCTGGTGAAGACGGCCGACCTCCAGCGCTACCTCGCGGGCCAGGTGAGGCCCGTGGTGGTCAACGCCCGGGGCCCCGAGGCCAGCGTTCTCTCCGACGGCGCCTGGCGCCCCGACGGCGCCTTCGAGTTCTTCGCCAGTTGCTGCGGCGGCGCCCGCGTCCTCAAGGCCACCACCACCGGCGAGGTGTCCACCCTCTTCGAGGCCCCGGACGCACCGCAGGGCCTGCGCCGGGTGCGCGGCGGCTACGAGGTGGTGAAGCCCGCCGCGCGATGAGACGACAAACCAGAGCGCCTCTCTTGGTGCCGGACGGGAAGGCCGAGGACAGCGGCACCGTGGCCGCGTCGTCCATGGCCGGCGCCTCCTCCGCGTGGGCCCCTTCCGCCCGGCGACACCGCCAGCGCCACCAGGGCGTCCTCAGGAAGTTGCGCCGTGCACGGCGGGGCACCTCGTGCTTCACTCGCTGCTCCCTCTCACGCCGTGCCGGCGGCTGTCCGGCCCCAGTCGGCTTCACCATGCCCATGACGAAACTCCTCGGGGTGGCCCTTGCGGTGGTGTTCCTCTTCGCCGGCTGTGGAACCGACTCGCCCATGGACGGCGGCACCGGAGGTGGCGGTGACGCGGGCCTTGACGCAGGTGCCACCGACGCGGGAATGGACGCCGGCCCTCCGGACGCCGGCCCTCCGGACGCCGGCCCTCCGGACGCGGGCCTCGACGCGGGCTTCGACGCGGGCCTCGACGCAGGCCTCGACGCAGGCTTCGACGCAGGCTTCGACGCAGGCTTTGACGCGGGCCTCGACGCAGGCCTCGACGCAGGCCTCGACGCAGGCCTCGACGCAGGCTTCGACGCAGGCTTCGACGCGGGTTTCGACGCGGGCTTCGACGCAGGCTTCGACGCGGGTGTGGACGCCGGAGGCTTCAACCCGGGCGTGTGGACCTGGCAGTCGCCACTCCCGCAGGGCAACGACTTGTTCGCGGTGTGGGGCAGCAGCGCCAGCGACGTGTGGGTGGCCGGAGCGCTGGGCACCGCCGCACACTGGAACGGCACCGCCTGGTCGCTCGTCCCCAGCGGGACGTCGGCCTCCCTCAACGCCATCTGGGGCAGCGGGCCGGGCGACGTGTGGATGGGCGGAGACAACGGCACCCTGCTTCACTGGAACGGCACGGCCTTCAGCTCGGTCCCCAGCGGCACGACGCGGACGCTGCGCGCCCTCTGGGGCAGCGGGGCCAGCGACGTGTGGGCGGTGGGCGACCTCGGCGTGCGCCTGCACTGGAACGGCACGGCCTGGAGTGTGGACTCTGCGGGCTCGTCGCCGACGCTCTACGGGCTGTGGGGCAGCTCGAGCAGCGACGTGTGGGCGGTGGGCCAGGGCGGCACCATCCTCCACTGGACGGGCGCGGCGTGGAGCCCGGTGACCAGCGGCACCATGGCCATCCTCTTCTCCGTCAGCGGGTCCGGCCCCAACGACGTGTGGGCGGTGGGCGAGTCGGGCGTCGCCCGCAAATGGGACGGCAGCGCCTGGTCGGCGCAGAGCTCCGGCAGCGGCTTCGCCCTCAACTGCGTGCGCGCGGTGAGCGCGACGGACGTGTGGGCCGCCGGAGTCCACCTTCGCCGCTACAACGGCGTCACCTGGAGCAGCGTGCCGAACGACTCGCAGCAGACGATCAACGGGGCCTGGTCCAGCGGGCCCAACGACGTGTGGCTCGTCGGCGACAACGGCGCCATCCTGCGGTGGAACGGCACGACGGCGGTGGTCCTCACCAGAATCGGCGGCGCCTACCGGGGGGCGTGGGGCACGGGCCCCAACGAGGCGTGGCTGGTGGGCGACGACGGGGTGCTGCGCTGGAATGGCACCGCGTGGGTGACGGAGCCCGTCAGCAACTCCAACCCGCTGTACGCCGTGCACGGCACCGGCTCCAGCGACGTGTGGGTGGTCGGCCTGACCGGCACGGTGCAGCACTGGGACGGCGTGGACTGGTTGGACAACGCGCCGGCAGGGACGGTGAATTTCCGCGCGGTGTGGGCCAGCGCCGCCGACGACGTGTGGGTGGCCGGCGACGGCGACTTCGCCCACTGGAATGGCACCACCTGGTCCACCGTCTCGACGGGCTCGCTGGACGGCTTCCGGGGCCTGTGGGGCGCTTCGGCCAACGACCTCTGGGCGGTCGGCGACAGCGGAGAAATCCGCCGGTGGGACGGGCTGATGTGGAACGCGGTCCCCAGCGGCACCACCAGCAACCTCTACGCAGCGTGGGGCAGCGCCGCCAACAACGTGTGGATTGTCGGTGACGGGGTGACGCTGAGATGGAACGGCTCCATGCTGATTTCCTACTCCAACGGCACCTCCCTCCTCCGCGCAGTCCACGGCCTCTCCGCGAGCAACGTCACCGCCGTGGGCGACACCGGCGTCATCCGCCGGTGGAACGGCCTCAGTTGGGTGGCCGGGACCAGCCCCAGCAACAACGTCTTCCACACCGTCTGGGGCAGCGGCCCCTCGGACATCCGCATCGGCGGCGAAACCTCCACCATCCTCATCGGGCCGTGACGTCCACCCGGCAGTAGCAGCCGCGTCCGGGCGGCGGTTAGGGTGCGCCGCACCATGCCGTCGTTGAAGCCCCTGGCCCAGGCCGCCAAACACGCCGCCAGAACCCTGGCGAACGCCTCCACCGCGCAGAAGGACGACGCCTTGCGCGCGATGGCAAAGGAGCTGCGGGCGGCGAGCGCGGCCATCTGCGAGGCCAACACGGCGGACGTGGCGGCGGCGAAGGCCGCGGGGAAGAACGAAGCCTTCCTCGACCGGCTGACGCTGGACGGCCCGCGGGTGGAGGCGATGGCGAAGGCGGTGGAGGCGGTGTGCGGCCTCGCCGACCCGGTGGGCGAAGTCACCGAGCGCTGGACGCGCCCCAACGGACTCGTGGTGCGGAAGGTGCGGCTGCCCCTGGGCGTGGTGCTGATGATTTACGAGTCGCGGCCCAACGTGACCTCCGACGCGGCCGCGCTGTGCCTCAAGAGCGGAAACGCGGCCATCCTGCGCGGGGGCAGCGAGTCCTTCGCCTCCAACCACGCCCTCGCGAAGGCGCTGGCGCGCGGCGTGGAATCCGTCGGCCTGCCGGCAGAGGTGGTGCAGTTGGTGCCGTCCACCGACCGGGCCTCGCTGCTGGAGCTGCTCACCTTCGAGGGCCTCATCGACCTCTGCATCCCGCGGGGCGGGGAAGGCCTCATCCGCTTCGTGGTGGAGAACGCGCGGGTGCCGGTGGTGAAGCACTACCAGGGGGTGTGCCACGTGTACGTGCACGCCGCGGCGGACCTGGCGATGGCCGAGCGCCTCATCGTCAACGCCAAGGCGTCGCGGCCGGGGGTGTGCAACGCGGCGGAGTGCCTGCTGGTGGACCGCGCAGTCGCCTCGAAGTTCCTCCCGGCGGCGGGGCGGGCGCTGGTGGCGAAGAGGGTCGAGCTGCGCGGCGACGAGGAGACGGTGCGGCTGCTCCAGGCGGCGGACGTACCGGTGAAGGCGGCGCAGCCCGAGGACTGGGGGAAGGAGTTCCTCGACCTCATCCTCGCGGTGAAGGTGGTGGAGGGCCTCGACGACGCGCTCGCCCACATCGCGCGCTACGGCAGCGAGCACACCGAGGCCATCGCGACGAAGGACCCGGCGGCCGCGCAGCGCTTCACCCGGGAGGTGTGCGCCTCGGCGGTGATGGTGAACGCGTCGACGCGCTTCAACGACGGCGGCGAACTGGGCCTGGGCGCGGAGGTGGGCATCAGCACCAGCCGGCTGCACGCCTTCGGGCCGATGGGGCTGAAGGAGCTAACCTCGCAGAAGTACGTCGTCGAGGGCGACGGCCAGGTGCGGTGATGGACTCGCGCCTGGGGTCCTTTGACGCCGACTTCGGGCGCGTGGCGGGGCTTCCGCTGGACTCTGCTGCGCTGACGGCTACCGCTTGAGCAGCCCGTACTTCCCGATGGCGTACAGCGCCCGCACGCCGTCCTTCCAGCCGATCTTCTTCCCCTCCTCGTACGTTCGCCCGAAGTAGCTGATGGGCACCTCGTACACGCGCACGTTGGCGCGGCCCACCTTGGCGGTCAGCTCGGGCTCGATGCCGAAGCGGTCCTCCTCCAGGGTGAAGGACGACAGCACCTCGCGGCGGAAGGCCTTGTAGCAGGTCTCCATGTCGGTGAGGTTCAGCCCGCTGGTCATGTTGGACAGCGTGGTGAGGCCCCAGTTCACCACCGCGTGCCAGTAGTAGAGGACGCGGCGCGTCTCGCCGGTGAAGCGGCTGCCGAACACCACGTCGGCGTTGCCCTGCACGATGGGCGCGATGACGCGGGGGATGTCGCGCGGGTCGTACTCGAGGTCCGCGTCCTGCACGATGACGATGTCCCCCGTCGCCGCCGCGAAGCCGCGCCGCAGCGCCGCGCCCTTGCCCTGGTTCCTCGGCTGCAGCAGCACCACGAAGCGATTCTCGTTGGCCGGGCGCGCGCCCTCCAGCGCGGCCAGCCCCTTCGCCTGCACCGCCTCGAGGAACTCCCGGCTGCCGTCGGTGCTGCAGTCGTCGACCAGCACGACTTCCTTCCGGAAGTCGACGGCCACCACCCGGCGCAGGAGCTCCGCCAGCGTCCTCACTTCGTTGAAGACGGGCACCACCAGCGACACCAGCGGCGAGGGGCTCACGGTGAGGTGCCGCCTACCACGCTTCTTCCGTCAGACGCTGCGCTTCTTGTCGCGGGCCCCCGCGCGCTCTTGCGACTCCAGCATGGTGGCCCCGGTGTCGAAGCGCAGGTCTTTGGCAACTGCGCCTCGGTGGGCGGGGAGTGCGCCTTCACCCCCGCGGCCTCAAGCTTCGAGAGGAAGTCCAGCTGCGCGATGAGCGCCGCGTCTCCGGACATCGCCACCGGCTTGTGCCGGCCCGTCATCTGCTTCGCGGGCTGGAACCCGGAGTCCACCGCGGGCTGCGGCGAGGAGGCGGGAAGCACCGGGGTCACCCGCGCGGAACGCCCCTCGGCACTCCTCCTTACAGCGACGCGCTGTACTTCTGGTGCATCCAGTCGCCGGCGATGCGCGCGGTGGGCGGCGGCGCCCTCAAGCCGTCCTGGGCGCGCGAGGAGCCACGCCTCGACAGGCTGGGCAACTGGCGGCGCTGAAGGACCTCAGGCGGCGGGCGCGCCGTCGGGCTTGAGCGTCAGGTTGCCCGTCTTCGGGTCGAACACCACCGCCCACTTCTTCCCGTCCTCGGCGGTGAAGCGGGCGGTGAAGTCGGTGTTGCTGCGCGCCTCGCCGATGAGGAACTTCGCGTAGCTCTTGTCCCGGGCGTACAGCGCCTTGAGGGCGGTGATGCCGTCTGGATCCCCGACGAAGTCCACGCAGGCCAAACGCTACACCAGAATGGGGGCTCACCTGGGTGAGAGTCCCGCACGGTAATCGCCGGAGACCGGCACCACCAGCGACCCCAGCGGCGAGGGACTCGAAGTGCGTGCCGCCCAATCCCTCGGTCGCGGCGCTTGTTGCCGTGGGCGCCCGCGCGCCTGGGGGCTTCGCCCGCACCGACTGCGAGGTCCCGGCGCGTCAGTCACCCCCCTGCCGGGCCGGCGTCACCCGCCGGCGCCGCCACGACCGCAGCCCCACGGCGACCGCCGACACCGCCGTGATGGACGTCACGCCGAACAGCGGCTCGGCCGCCGCCGGAAACGCCAGCGCCAGGCCCTGCCCGACGAAGCACACCACCGCACCGGCCACGAAGCTCGAGTGGAAGACCGCGGCGCCAATCGACATCGTCAACGCGACGACCGACAGGTCGACCGTCAGCGCCTGCGCGCGCGACCAGCCCATCATCGCGGCCGTCGTGCGCGTGGAGATCTGCGCCAGCGTCGTCGTCAGCACCAGCGCCGAGAGCTGCCGGTTGAGCGTCGAGCTCCGCAGCAGGGCGCGGTGCGACCAGCTCCACGCCCCGAAGCCGACGAGGAAGGCGATGGACGACACAGTCAGCGACCACCGGCTCGCGTAGAGAGCCGGCCACACCAGCCGCGCCGAGTTGAACACCACCATCATCACCACCACGCCGAGCAGGAACGTCACGCGCTGGCGCTGCCCGATGTCGGGGTCGAGCCCGCGCGCGCGCGCCTGCATCACCGCGGCTTCTTCCACCGCGGCGCGCACGCGCCCGGCCAGGCCCGCCGGTGGGCCCGGGTGCTCGCGCAACAGCGCCTCGGCGACGTCTGGCTGGCCCTCCTCCAGGGCCCACCCCACGCGGCCCTCAATCAACACCGTCTCGAAGGCCCGCGCCGCGCCGTTCTCGGGCCACAGCTCGAGGGCGGCGCGAAGCGTGTGCGCGGCCGCGCCCGCCGTCACCCACGCGTCGGCCCTCGTGCGCTCGCGCTGCGCGGTGGCGGTGCGCCACAAGGCGCCCGCTCGCCGTACGAGCCGGTCCGAGTCGGTGTGTCGCAGGCACGCCTCCAACGCCTGCTTCAGCGCCAGCATCGAGCCGAAGCGCGCGGCAGGGTCGACCGCCAACGCGCGCTCGGCCACCGCGACGAGGTCCGCCCGCGGCCCCGGCGGAAACGAGCACGCGTACAGCCCGCCCACGCGCTCGGCGCGCGAGCGCCCGAGGAAAGGCGCGCGGCCATACAGCACCTCGTACAGGCAGGCGCCCACCAGCCAGAGGTCCGTCGCCTCCGAGAGCCGCGCCTCCTGCAGTTGCTCGGGCGCCATGTACGCGAGCGTGCCGCCGCCGACGGTGTCGTGCACGCACGGCAGGCCGCGCTGCGCGTCCGCCCTCAGCAGTCCGCCGAGACCCCAGTCGGTCAGGTACACCTCCCCGAACGAGCCCACCATCACGTTGGCCGGCTTCACGTCGCGGTGAATGACGCCGCGCGCATGGGCGAAGGCCAGCGCGTCACACACCGTCAGCAACACGCGCAGGTGCCACTCGAGCGCCGGCTGGCCGAAGCGCGCCTCGACAGCCTCCGGGTGCCTCAGCAGCCCCGACCAGGGCTCGCCCTCGACGCGCTTGAACACCACCATCGGCCGCCCCGCCTCGTCGGTGGCGATGAAGTGCACGGGCACGATGGCGGGGTGCTCCAACACCCCCTGCAGCCGCGCCTCCTGAATCAGCAGGGCGTCGTCGTGGGCTTCGTCGCGCAGGGCGCGCTTCACGGCCACGTCCCGCTCGAGCCCGCCCTGTGTCGCCAGCGTCACCGTCGCCATCCCGCCGCGGCCGAGCTCGCGGCCGAACGTCAGCGCGTTGTCCAGCTCGACGCGTCCGACGGGCCCGGCGCTCGCCACCGTCGGCGCGTTGTGCGTCGACAGCAGCTTCGCCAGCGCCGCCCGCAGCCCCTCGTCGGCGTCGAGGCGTCGCTCGAAGGCCTCGAGCTCTTCGCCGCTGAGCTCGCCCCGCGCGAAGCGCTGCAGTTGCGCGTCACTCATGCGTCTCGCCAGGCGCCGCCGCCAACAGGCCCGCCACCGACAGCTCGAAGTCTCCCAGCTCGCGCCGCACGCTGGAGAACGTCTCGGGGCCCAGCACCTCGACCAGCTCGAGCCGGGTCGCCTCCAGCACGCGCCGCCGGGCCTCCGTCAGCCAGCGCGTCGTGGTGGCGCGGTGCACGTTGTACATGCGCGCCAGCGCCTCGGCCGAGATGCCCTCGAGGTAGTGCAGCCGCAGCACCGTACGCAGGCGCACCGGCAGCCCGGTGACGCTCTGCTCGAGGGCCTCACGCAGGTGCGGCCGGAGCTGCGCGGCCTCCGCTGTCGCCTGCGGGTCGGGCCCCTCGTCGAGCATGGTGTGCGCCAGCTCGAGCGCGCCCAGGTGTTGCGTCGGCGCGCGGCGGCGCAGCGCGTCGGTCAGCGCCCGGAGGGCAGCGACGACGACGTAGGCCTTCAGCGCGCCGTACCCGCTGTAGCGAGACAGGGCCGGCTCACGGCCCGCGCCGCCCAGCAGCATGCGCTCGCGCAGCACCGCCTGGACCTCGGGCAGCTCCACGCCGCCCGGGCGCGCTCGCAGCGCCGCCGACGTCCACTCGACCAGCAGCGCATCGAAGGCGCGCAGCGCCGCCGCCTGGCCGTCGAGCGCCCCCCAGGCGAGGTAGAGGTCTGCCACGTGCAACTGGCGCACGTCGTCACCCGGACGGCACCGCGCCGAGAGAAACGCGCCGAAGGCCGCCTGCCGCACCGTCACCTGGGGCCAGCGCGCGCAGGCCACCTCCAGCAGGCCCGCCGCGTCGACGCGCGCCAGGCCCGGCAGCTGCGCGACGAAGGTGGAGACGTCTCTCATGGCAGGTCGAGGAGGGGAGGGGTCGGACGGGGCTGGCTTCCGCGGCCAGGCCTCAGCGGGTTCCCCTACGAGAGGCGCCAGGCTGCCCCTTTCGCGAGCTGGTGCGCCGCGCCGGCCGCGCAGCCTGGGCCCGGCTCGCGTGGGCGGTCAGGTAGTCGCGCAGCACGACAGCGCCGTTGTGCGCGGTATCGTGGGCGCTGTAGAGCAGCGTCACCGTGCCCTTCTGGGCCTCGGCGAGGAGGGGTACCCACGCTGCTGGGTTCGCGTCGAGCTCGGCCTGGTAGCGCTCACGAAACCCGGGCCAGCGCTCGACCCGGTGGCCGAACCACTTTCGGAGCTCCGTGCTTGGCGCGACGTCCTTCAGCCAGGCGTCCGCGGCGAGCGCCTCCTTCCTCATGCCGCGCGGCCAGAGGCGCTCGACGAGAATGCGGCGGCCGTCCCCGCGGGCCGGCTGCTCGTAGGCGCGTCTCACCTGAATCAAGCGGGAACCTCCATGCTCCTGCGTCCAGCCAGGAGCTGCTCGAGGACATACGGCAAGATACCGCCTGCCGAGACGTAGGCGACCTCAATCGGCGTGTCGAGGCGCAGCACGAGCGGAACCGAGTCCCTCCGCCCGTCGCGGCGCTCTATCTCGAGCCGAGCCGATTGGCGCGGCGCGAGAGGACCGCCAAGCACGACGTCGAAGCGCTCGGTGCCGTCGAGCCCGAGGCGCTGGGCGCAGAGCCCGGCCGAAAGCTCGTACGGCAGGACCCCCATGCCCAGGAGGTTCGAGCGGTGGATGCGCTCGAAGCCGCACGCGATGACGGCGCGCACGCCGAGCAGGCGGGTCCCCTTCGCCGCCCAGTCGCGGGAGCTGCCGGCGCCGTAGTCCTTTCCCGCGATCACGACCAGCGGCACGCCCTCGGCGCGGTAACGCTCGGCGGCCTCGTAGATGTCCAGTTGCTCCCCGCTCGGCTGGTGGCGCGTCACGCCCCCCTCCACGCCGGGGACGACCAGGTTCCGGAGGCGGACGTTGGCGAACGTCCCACGGACCATCACCTCGTGGTTTCCGCGCCGCGCGCCATAGCTGTTGAAGTCCTGCTCACCCACGCCGTGCTCGCGAAGGTAGCGGCCCGCTGACGACGTCGGTTTGATGGCGCCTGCTGGGCTGATGTGGTCGGTCGTGATCGAGTCACCGAAGAGGGCGAGGGTGCGCGCGCCGCGGATCTCGAAAGAGGACGGCGGGGCGAGCGATGCGTCGAAGTACGGCGGCTCGCGAAGGTAGCGCGACGCCGGATCCCACTCATAGAGGCGCTCGGCCCCCGCGGGGATCTGGTTCCAGAGCGGGTTCTGGGTCGCGAAGTCGGCATAGACGCGTTGATACTCGGCCGGCAGGAAGGCGCTCTCGAGGAGCGCGCCGACCTCCTCGGTCGAGGGCCATACGTCGCGGAGGTGGACCTCGCGACCCGCGACGACGCCAAGCGCCTCGCGCGTGAGGTCGATGTCCACGCGGCCGGCGATCGCGAACGCCACCACCAGGGGCGGGCTCATGAGGAAGTTCGCCTTGACGCTCTGATGAATCCTGGCCTCGAAGTTGCGGTTGCCCGACAGGACGCTCGCCGTGATGAGGTCATGCTGTGAAATCGCGTCCTCGAGCCCGCGGTCGAGCGGCCCGGAGTTGCCGATGCACGTCGTGCAGCCGTAGCCCACCACCTGGAAGCCGAGGCGATCGAGGAACGGCTGGAGCCCCGTCTTCTTCAGGTACTCGCTCACGACGCGGGACCCGGGGGCGAGGGAGGTCTTCACCCACGGTTTGACGCCGAGCCCGTGCTCCACCGCCCTCTTGGCCAGCAGCCCGGCGGCGAGCATCACGGCCGGATTCGAGGTGTTGGTGCACGAGGTGATCGCCGCGATGACCACGTCGCCGTGGCTCAGCGTGGCCCTCTCGGGCCGTGCCTCTGGCGAGGCCTTCGTCGCGTCGAGCCGATCCGAGGTCGGCCGATTGTTCAGCATCTCGGCTTCGGTGAGCGCGCTGGTGTCGAGCGCGCGTCCGTCGGGGAAGGTGTCCTCCGCCTGCTCGCCGCCGCCCGGGAGCGGCGCCCTCCCGTCGCCGAGGCGTAGACTGACGTTTCGAGCGAGGTCAGGCTCCGACTTGGCGTAGCCGTCTTTCGAGGCGAGCAGGTCACGGAAGCGGCGCCCGAGCTCGCCGAGCGGGATGCGGTCCTGGGGGCGCCTGGGACCCGCCACGGCCGCGTCGACCTCGGCGAGATCCAGCTCGACCACGGAGGTGTAGTCGCACTGGCCGCGTCGCGGAATCCCAAACAGCCCCTGCGCCTGGTAGTAGCGCCGGACCGTCTCGACGTGGGCTTCGCTTCGCCCCGTCGCGGGGAGGTAGCGGCAGGTATGCTCGTCCACCGGGAAGAAGCCGACGGTCGCGCCGTACTCGGGCGCCATATTCCCCAGCGTGGCTCGATCCGGAATCGACAGACTCGCGGCCCCTTCTCCATGGAATTCGACGAACTTGCCGACCACCCCGGCTCGTCGCAGCAGCTCGGTGACGCGCAGGACCAGGTCGGTCGCGGTCACGCCCTCGCGCAACCGTCCGTGGAGGTGCACACCGACGACGTCGGGCACCAGCAGATACACGGGCTGGCCGAGCATCGCGGCCTCGGCCTCGATGCCCCCGACGCCCCAGCCCACCACCCCCGCGCCGTTGACCATGGGGGTGTGCGAGTCGGTGCCGACGAGCGTGTCAGGGTAGAGGACGCCAGCTCGCTCCAGCACGCCGCGCGCGAGGAACTCGAGGTTCACCTGATGGCAGATCCCGAAGCCCGGAGGGACGATCCGCAGGCCGTCGAAAGCGCCGGCGCCCCACTTCAGGAACCGATAGCGCTCGGTGTTGCGGCTGAACTCCCTTTCCATGTTGAGCTTCAGCGCATCGCCGCGAGCGAAGTAATCGACTTGAACCGAGTGGTCGATGACAAGGTCGACCGGGACGTGTGGTTGGACGAGGTTGACGTCACGACCACGCCGAGCCACCGCCGATCTCATCGCCGCCAGATCGACCAGGAGCGGGACCCCGGTGAAGTCCTGAAGGAGGACTCGCCCCACGACGAACGGCACCTCCGCGACGCGCGGGGCCTGTGGTTGCCAGCGAGCCAGCGCGAGGACGTCGTCGTCGCGGACGCGCCGGCCGTCCAGGTGACGCAGCACCGACTCGAGGAGGACGCGCAGGCTCACCGGGAGGCGTGAGATCGCCCCGACGCCCCTCTCTTCGAGCAAGGGCAAGGACACGTAGCCCCGAGAGCCACCCGAGGGCAGTTGCAACTGCTGCTTGGCGTCGATCATCCGCGGGTCCCCCAACGGCCTCCTTGTTGCCCACGGTACTAACGGCGATGGTGACGTACCGCGTGCGACAAATGGACGGTCCCTGCGTCTTCACTGCCGAGTCAGCCTGCCCTCCAATCTCTCGTCGTCGTCGATGACCCACCTATGACCACCTCAACCTCCAGGAGTTCGTCACCCTCTACCGGCGCGGCCGACCTCGCGCGTCGTCAGGCCGAGCAGCGGGCCGAGGCGCGGCGGGCACACCAGGCCGCGGCCCAGCAGGCGGCGCAGCCCAGGCAGCAGAAGGCCGCTACCATTCCTGACGGCTTCTCGGACAGCAAGGTGGGGACCTCGCTCGAGCTGGACACCGCGGCCGCGCGGCCGACGAAGCAGGCCGTCTTCACCGACGGCTTCGAGGTGCCTGGCAAGGCGCCGGTCGCGCTGGTGCCGCCGCTGACGCCGACGAAAGTCACCGGCGAGGCCAGCTTGACCGTCGGCACCGACGGGCAGGTCACCGTCGAAGCGAGCGGTGGCCTGGCGCCTGACAGCGTCACCGGCACCAACGGCAACCTCACCGGCAAGGTGGCCGCGGGGCCGATGGCCGAGACGAGCGTCTCGCTGAGCTGGAACCCGCTCGAGCAGAACGACGACGGCACCTACGACGTCACGGTGAGCATCGGTGCGAAGACGGGCAGCGCCGTCTCGGGGGAGCTGCCCGTCGGCGCGCTCGGTGTCGAGGCGGAGGCCAAGAGCGGCTCGACGACCGAGGCGACGTACGAGGTGAAGCTGACGGCGGCAGAGCTGGCGGGGGTGGCGGCGGGCACGCACCCCCTGCCGACCCTGGCAGACCCGATGAGCCTCGACGAAGGCGAGTCCCTCACCATGAGCACCGGCTCGTTCGAGGCCGCGTCGGGGAAGGTCTCGTACGGCCCGCTGTCCATCGGCTCCGAGACCACGTCGAGTGAGGACTACTCGGTGGCCGTCGAGCGCACCGGCGAGAGCACCGTGCGCGTCACCGTCGGACCGTCGGACACCATCAAGCGGAGCCTCGAGCTGGGCGTCTCCTTCGGTGACGTGGCCAGCGCGGGCCTGACGGGCAGTACGTCGCTCGAGCACAGCAAGCTGGCGTCGGTGGAGTTCGATCTCGCCACCCCCGAAGGAAAGGCGGCCTACGACGAGTTCCTCCGCAGCGGCGCGCTGCCGACGGCCGAGGGCCCCGGCATCACCGACTCGTACTCCGAGGAGACGCTCGGCAGCAGCTCCAGCCTCGGCGGCCATGTGGAGCTGGGTGACGTGCTGAAGGTGGAGCACGAGTTCTGGAAAGAAGGCTTGAGCTACACGCGCCGCGTGGAAGACGGCGTCGCCACCATCACCGCCAAGGGCGAGACGCGCACCGGCAACGAGTTTACCGTGGCGTATGCCGAGAACCCCGACGGCTCGGCGACGCTCAAGTCGGTGAGCATCGACACCAGCTCCGGCGTGGCCGGTGACGCGACCATCACCCTGACGGGTGAAGAAGGCGTGCGCTCGCTCCAGGACGTGGCCTTCAAGCAGGCCCAGGGCGCCGTCATCGACGCTGTGCGCCAGTCGGACTTGGCGACCAGCGGCATGACGGACGCAGAGGTGCGCCAGTACGTCATCGACAACTACCCCGAAGGCGCCCGCGCCCGCGCGCTGCTCGAGAGCCAGCCGGGCGACGAAGGCTTCACGTACCAGAAGTGGCTCGAGACGTACGACACCTACGATCCATCGAGGGCGTGGCCGGTGCTGCCCAACCTCACGCATGAGCTGCTGCGCATGGGCGACCCCGACCTCTCGCTCGCCGCCGACCTCGTCATGGGCCTCGGAGGCCTGTCGCCGCTCAACGACCTCCTCGCGCCGCAGGGTGTCACGTCGTACGCCGAGCTCGGCGCCGACGCCCTACCGGGCGTCGACATCACCCCGAAGTGAAGCCACTGACAGGCCGGGAGTCATGGGCTTCGGGCCGGCTCGCGCCGGGCAAGGCCGAGGCCTGCGTCGGCTCGGGAGGCTGAGGCGAAGGAGCCACCGTCGGTTTCCTGTCGCAAGCACCGGGGCGATCTACACTCCCTGGCCTCACTCCCGGGGGAGGTGCGCCGTGGTCCGCTCCATTCCATTCGCCGTCGCGCTCGCGTCGCTCTCACTCGCGCTCGGCTGCACCGACAAGACCGAGAAGATGAAGGAGCGGCAGAAGCAGCGCGACGAAGAGAAGAAGACCTTCGAGAAGCAGGCGGTGGACGCCCAGAAGGCCGCCGCCCCGAAGGTGGACGCCGCGAAGCTGGACGCTGCCTGGGACAGCGCCGACTACGTGAAGATCGCCAACGGCAAGAAGTGCCCCGAGGGGCTGTGGGCCCTCTTCCCCTCCACCCCTGGAGAGGACGCGGAGAAGGCCGGCAACGAGAAGAAGAAGCCCGAGCTGGCCGAGAAGATGAAGAAGGCCACCTACGTGGCGGTGCTGCACCACGGCCTCGGCGTCACCCTGGGGAAGTACGACAAGAAGAAGAAGGCCCTCACCGTCACCGTGGAAGGCGTGCTGGCCTGCTTCGACGGGCTGGGGCTGCTCACCGTGGCCTTCGGAGACGGCGCCAGGCCGAAGCGCCCGCCGAAGTCACAGGGCGGCGACGCCGAGCTGTCGCCCCAGGCGGTGTGGGACGCGAAGGCCCTCACCTACCAGGTGCCCTTCGAGGACCCGCTGGAGGCCAAGGTCTTCTCCCAGGGCGAGGGCCTGGGCACCGACGCCCGCCTCGTCTTCACCCTGGGCAAGACGGAGGTGGACGAGAAGCTGCAGAAGGTGCCCCCCAACGAAGAAGCCGGCACCAAGGGCGGCACGGTGGACTGGGGCGCCGGGCGGCTGGTCCACGCCACGCTGAAGGGCGTGCGCATCGCCAGCGACCACGAGAAGCACCTGCTGGTGGAGTCTCCCGTCAGCAAGGACTGACGCGCGCCGCATGGGCACCTTGCGCACCCAGCGCTTCCCCGACGAATTCGAGGCGCTCCTGTCCGCGCGCGGCCGGCGGGTGCTGCGCGGGAAGGACGACCGGGCAAGAGGCGCGCTCTCCCGCGGCGCCTTCTTCACCGGAGAAGGCCTCGTCCACTCGCGCTGGGCCCACCACGGCGCGGCGCTTCTGGAGCAGGCCTTCGGCGAGTTGATGACGGAGCTGGTGCGCGAGCTGCCCAGCCCCTTTGGCAGCGTGGCCTCGGGCATGGAGCTGCTCCCCAAGGTGTGCCGCATGTGGACCTCCCCCACCACCCCCGAGGCCGTCGCCAGGAGCGAGGAGTGCGGGCTACTCCAGATGCTGCGCTCCGACAGCTACCTGGCCTTCGCCCGCGTGCTGGCCGGCCGCCCCGTGCGCGGGCCGGAGCACCTCCAGGCGCTCTGCTACCGGAAGGGCGACTACGCCGGGCCGCACACCGACAACCACCCGCACGAGCCGACGGTGCGCCACGGGTACATCGACGTGCACCTCACCTTCTGCACCCGCGGCGTGGAGCGGCAGTTGCTCGTCTACCAGCAGGGCGCGCACCTCACCGAGGTGGCCTCCCTGGCCGCGTCCGGGGCCATCACCGCCTATCGGCTGCCCTTCTGGCACTACACGACGCCGCTGGAGGTGAAGCACCCGTCGGCCCGCCGCTGGCTGGTGCTGGGCACCTTCCTCGACGCGTGAGGCGCGCGCCTCAGTCACGGCGGGGCGACGCCGTTCTCCTTCGCCAGCGCCTCCAGCGCCTCGGTGTATGGCTCCGCCCGGCGCTCCACGAAGCCGTCGAAGACGAAGCCCACCGCCCCCGCCAGCACCAGCGCCGGCCCCAGCCCCTGCGCCCTGTCGGCGTGCACCGCGAAGCGCAAGAGCAGCCCCACCAGCACGACGAAGAGGTGGGCGCCCGCGGACACCGGCCAGGTGGCGTTCACCTCCCGCATCCGCGGCAGCTCCTCCTCTACCAGCGCCTTCGGCGACTCTGCGTACTTCGCCTCCAGCGCCGCCACCTGCCCCGGGGTGCGCAGCCCCACCACCAACCCCACCCCCAGCAGGAAGGCCCCGAAGACGAACAGCGGCAGCGCCATTCCCAGCGCGGAGCCGCCCTGCTCCACCCACGCCGCCACCCCAGCCAGGAGGAGGAGCCCCGCCCCCGAGGGGACAAGGAAGTACAGCGCCCCGGCGCGCTCGCCGCGGAAGTAGTCGTGGAGCTGCTGCAGGAAGGGGGACATTCCGGACTCCGGGCGAGGCGTTTTCAAAACGGTAACCACGCCCTGCGGCGCAGGCTTCCGGCCCCCGGAGGTTGACCGCCGGTTCGGAATTGGTTTAGTGGTTAAACCAATGAGCCCCGTCGCTCCCCTCGCCCGTGTGG
Organism: Myxococcales bacterium; assembly: GCA_020846875.1. GTDB lineage: Bacteria > Myxococcota > Myxococcia > Myxococcales > Myxococcaceae > JADLDB01. The sequence continues at coordinate 16,883 of JADLDB010000068.1, forward strand.
CCCGCCCGGTGGACGCCGTGGTGGAGCGGCTTCGCCGCGACATCCTCGACGGCAGGTACCCGGAAGGGGGGCACCTCCCTCCGGAGCGGACCCTGGCCCTGGGCCTGGGGGTGAGCCGCCTCACGCTGCGGGCGGCGCTGGCGCGGCTGGAGGCGGAAGGACTGGTGCGGGCGCGGCAGGGCGACGGGGTGCGGGTGCTGGAGTTGAGCCAGCACGGCACGCTGTCGGTGCTGGCCCACCTCGACCTCTCCCGGCGGCCTTTGGTGGTGCGCTCCTTCCTGGAATTGCGGCGGGCGGTGGCGGTGGAGGCGGTGGCGCTGGCGTGTGAGCGCGCCTCCGACGAGGCCATCGCGCACCTGGAGGCGCTGGCGGAGGCCCAGGCCCGGGAGCCGGACGACGCGGCCTACGCCCGGCGCGACGTGGAGTTCGCCCGGCAGGTGCTGAAGGCGTCCGAGTCCTTCGCCACCCTGCTGGTCTTCAACGCGCTGGTGCCGGTGTACGAGGCACACCCCGCCCTGGCCCGCGCCCTCCTCGCGGACAGGCAGCGCTCTCTGGCCGGCTACGCGGCGACGGTGGCCCTGCTGCGCGCGCGCGACGCACAGAGTGCCCGCGGCCTGGTGCGCGGGGCCCTGGAGGCCGTGGACGAGGCGGTGCTGGCAGCGCTTTCGCCCGCGTCCGCCCCGGCGCGCGGCGTGAAGGCGAAGCGGCCGAAGCAGCCGAAGCCCACGAAGAAGAGAGGAGCTGCCCGATGAGCCTGGTGGACGACGTGCGCCGTGCCTCCCGCGCGGAGCTGCGGCAGCGGATTCTGTCCGGACATCCCGTGGACCCCTCCGCCCTCGAGGGCTGGGCCTACCGCGGCACCAGCCTGGGCCTGCCCCGCCTGGTGGAGCGCCTGAGCTGGAAGACCTTCCAGAAGACCTTCTTCCGCCAGCCGGGCACCGGGCGCCTGGTGGGGTGGAACGTTCGCCTCGAGCAGGACGGGGTGGACGCGCCCAGCCGGCCAAAGCGGCGCAACGGCGTGCCGGTGACGACGTGGCACTACGAGGTGGTCTCGCCCGACGGCGTGCCCATGCCGCGCGGCTTCGCGCGGGGCCTCGTCATCGACTACGGCCGCGGAAGAAACCCGGCGCTGGAGACCATTCGCTTCATGAAGGACCCGCTGGTGGCGCTCGAGCCCGGCAGCGCCGACCTCCTCCTCGGCGTCACCTACGTGGCGCTGGGCGGCTGGTGCGTGGAGACGCCCACCTACTTCCTCCTCGAGCGGGAGCACCGCCTCGACTTCGTTCCGCCGGAAGCCCTCGCGCCTCCCGAGGAGCGCGTCAAGCTCCTCTCCTTCGAGCGCCGCTGGGCGGAGCTGCTCTTCGACGCGATTCTCCCCGTCCCGGTGAAGGCGGACCGCACCGCCTTCTGGCGCTCCCTCTCCAGCGCCACGCCGCCGTACTTCTCCCCGGGCCTGCGGGCGATGGTGCACGCGCTCACCTTCCTCCCGCTGACGCTGGCCGGCTTCCGGCGGCCCTTCTTCGCCCTCTCAGAGGACGCGCGCCTGGCCTGCATCGAGCGGCTGGGGACCGACTCGCGGCCCGGCGTGCGGCAGCTGGTGGCCACCTTGAAGGTGCTGGCCTGCTTCGCCGCCTTCGAGGAGCCCGGCCTGCGGAAGCGCCTTTCCGGCGGAAGCGAGGTGCTCCGATGAGCGCCCTCATCCACACCGATGGACGGCAGGTGCGCCAGGCGCTCCACGCGGAGGCGGACGTCGTCATCGTCGGCAGCGGTCCGGCCGGCGCCGCGGTGGCGCGGGAATGCGCCCGCAGCGGGGCCACGGTGGTGGTGCTGGAGGAGGGCCACGAGGCGCAGCCCAAGGACTTCGTGGAGAGCGGCCTTGCGTCGATGGCGCGGCTGTACCGGGACCTGGGCACCTCGCTGGCCTTCGGGCCGGCGCCCATTCCGTTTCTCCAGGGCCGGGCGGTGGGCGGCACCTCGGTGGTGAATGGCGCCATCAACTGGCGGCTGCCCAGGGACGTGTATGACGGCTGGGTGCAGCGCGACGGAGCGCTGGCGGAGGCCCTGCCGTACCAGGCGCTGGCCGCCGCCGAGGAGCTGGTGGAGACGCGGCTGGGCGTGGCCCCCACCGAGGCCGCCGTGGCGGGCCCGAAGAACCTCCTCTTGGCGAAGGGCGCCGAGGCGCTGGGCCTGGCGCACCGGCCGATTCGCCGCAACGTGCGCGGGTGCGTGGGCTCGGGGCGCTGCCTGCAGGGGTGTCCTCACGGGGCAAAGCTGTCGGTGGACCGCTCCTTTCTCCTCGACGCGGTGGCGGCGGGGGCGCGCGTCTTCTCCGGCGTGACGGTGGAGCGCGTGCGGGTGGAAGGGGGCCGCGCCGTGGCGGCGGTGGGCCGCGCGGCGGGCGGGGGCCGGGTGGAGGTGCGCGCGCGCCGGGCCGTGGTGCTGGCGGCCAGCGCCATTCAGACGCCCATGCTGCTGCGCGCCAGCGGGCTTGGGCGCGGACCGGTGGGCGACGGGTTGATGGCGCACCCCGGCGTCTCGGTGACGGGGCGCTTCACGCAGGCGGTGCACAACCACCTCGGCGCCACCCAGGGCCACGAGGTGACCGGCCTGCGCCACGAAGGCATCAAGGTGGAGGCGCTGGGCTTCGACGTGGCGCTGGTGGCGAGCCGCGTGCCCGGCGTGGGGCGGGACCTCGCGCGGAACGTGGAGCGGCTGTCCCACTTCGCGGTGTGGGGCGCGGCGCTGAAAGCAGAGGCGCAGGGCCGGGTGCGCGGCGTGGGCGGGCGCGCGTGGGTGCGGTACGCGCTGACGCCTTTGGACATGAAGAAGGCGCGGCGCGCGACGCGGGTGTTGGCCGACCTCTTCCTCGCGGCCGGGGCGCTGGAGGTGTACCCGGGGCTGCCCGGCGCGCCCGAGGTGGTGCGCGACGCGCAGCAGGCGGCGGCCATCGAGGCGGGCGGGCCGCTGGACGCGCGGGCTTACGCGATGTCGATGACGCACCTCTTCGCCACCGCGCGGATGGGGAGCGACCCGGCGCGCAGCGTGGTGGGCCTCGACTTCCAGCTCCGCGAGGCGCGCGGCCTCTACCTGGCCGACTCCAGCGTCTTCCCCGCCAACACCGGCGTGAATCCCCAGGTGGCCATCATGGCGGTGGCCCACCTGTGCGCGCGCGGGTTGCTGGCCGAGCGGCTGCGCGCCGTCGCGTGAGGCAGCTTGGGCGCGAGGACGCTCGGGAATGTGGCAGCCGAGCGGGCGACGGGTGGCTCCACGGGAAGCTCGGGGTGCCCGAGCTGCGGCTGCAGGCCGGCCGCATCCGCCTCTTCGTCCTGCGCGACGAGCAGCACGAAGAGGTCGAGCGCTCTCCGGCATCGTCACCGCGCACGCAGCGCCTTCCGGCTCACCCTCGTCGCCGCCGGCGCAGGGCCAGCACCACCGCCCCCAGCAGGGACATCAACTCCCCGCCGCTGCCGCAGCTACAGCCTCCGCCGCCGGAGCCGCCGCCGCTGCCTCCGCCCGTGCCCGCGTCCACCCCGGAGCCGCCGCCACCGCCGCCGCTGCCACCGCCGCCGCTGCCTCCACCCGTCCCGCGCGGCGCGACGTTGATGGTGAACGTCGCCGGCGCCGAGTCCAGCGTCCCGTCGTTGGCCACGAAGGTGAACGAGTCAACCCCCGTGTAGCCGGCGGCCGAGGTGTAGGTGAGGTTGGGGGCGGTGCCAGAGAGGGTGCCCTGCGCCGGCTGCGTGGCGACGGAGAAGCTGAGCGCGTCGCCGTCGATGTCGGTGCCGCGGAGCGTCACCGGAATCGGAATGCCCTCGAAGGTGGTGACCATGCCCGGCGTGCCCTCGGGCGCGTCATTCACCGGCGCCACCGCCAGCGTCACCGTGGCTGGGGCCGAGTCCAACAGCCCGTCATTCACCCGAAAGGTGAAGCTGTCATTCCCGTTGAAGTTGGGCGCCGGTGAGAAGGTGGCGTTGGGCAGCGTGCCCGACAGCGTCCCTCGCGAAGGCGCCGTCACCAACTCGAAGGTGAGGGGGTCGCCGTCGCCGTCCGTCCCCGCCAGCGTGAAGGCCACGCTCGAGTCCTCATCCACCGTCACCACCTGCGCAGACGCCGTGGGCGCCACGCCTCCCGTCACCGCCCGGGCGAACAGCCGCTGCGTCTGGACCGCGGGGCGCGCGTCGAAGGCCTGCCACACCGCCAGGCACTGCCTGCTGCCCTCGCAGGCCACCGCCGGGTGCACGGGCCAGGCGAGGAAGCGGGAGGCCTGCAGCGGCGGCGCGTCCAGCACCACGCCAGCGGGGCTGACGCGCGTGACGAGGACTCCGCCGTCCATGGTGGCCGCGCCTTCCGTCATCACCACCAGCGCGTTGGTGCCGTCGAAGGCCACGGCCGTCTCGTCGGCCGGCGTGGGGCTCAACTGCAGCCCGCCCGGGTCCAGCACGGCGCCGCCGGGGGCGACGCGGGCGGCCCACGCTTCGGCCGGGCCGTTGCGGAAATCCGTCCAGGTCAGCAGCAGGTCGCTGCTCATCCGGGACAGCGACGGGTTCGCCTGCGCTCCCGAGGCGGCCACCAGCGCCAGGCCCATAGGCTCCAGCACCGCGCCCGCTGGCGTCACCCGCGCACCGAAGACGTCCGAGTCGCCGCCGCCCCCGCGCCCGTCCGCCCACACCACCAGGCTGTTGGTGCCGTCGAAGGCCACGTCGGGGCTCGCCTGCGGCCCGGCGGCGGTGGAGACGGCCACGCCCGCCGCGTCCAGCACCACACCGGCGGTGGACACGCGGGCGGCGTACACGTCGGGCCCGGTGCCGGCCGAGCGCCCGTCGGCCCACACCGCGAGGAACTGAGTGGAGTCGAAAGCCACCGCGGGCGCGGCCTGGGTGCCGGCGGCCTGGGCGACGGCCAGGGGCGTGGCGTCCAGCACCAGGCCCAGGCGGGAGACACGGGCGCCGCGGATGTCCGCATCGCCCGCGCCGTCCTCCCAGACGACGAAGTAGTTGGTGCCGTCCCAGGCGACGTCGGGGCGCACCTGCCGGCCGGCCGCCGTCGTCACCGCGAAGCCGGTGGCGTCCAGCACGGCCCCCGTGCGGCTCACCCGCGCGCCGTACACGTCGAAGTCCGTCCCGCCGCGGAAGTCGGCCCACACCACCAGCGCCTCGGCCTGGCCCCAGGCGATGGCGGGCTCCTGCTGGTGGTTGGCGGCGGTGGACGCGACGACGGGCGTCGCCTCCAGCGTCATCAGCGAAGGCGTCACCCGCCGCGCCTTCACTCGAGAGCCGGGCCCCGAGTCCTCGTCCCAGGCCAAAAGCCCGTTGGTGGTGCTGTAGGCCAGCGCCGTGGCTCCTCCCGACGGGGGCGCGGGGGCCAGCACCACCCCCGCCGCGTCCAGCAGAATGCCCTGTGGGGTGAGGCGCGCGCCCTTGAGCTGGGAGGCTGCTTCGTCGCGCCACGTCACCACCGCGGTGGTGGCGGTCGCCGCGAGGGCCGGGGCGGCCTGAGTCCCCGCCGAGGTGGCCACCGCGAGGCCGGTGCCGTCCAAGACGCCGCCGGCGGTGGTGACGCGCGCGGCGTAGATGTCGGGGTTGCCATTCTTCTCTTCGCGCCAGGCTACCCAGAAGTGGCCGCCGGCGAAGGTGGCGGAAGGTTCCGTCTGGGCCCAGACGCCCACCGAGACGTTGATGCCGGTGCCGTCGAGGACGGCGCCCGTCGGGTCGAAGCGCGCCGCGAAGATGTCCGGGTTGCCGTGGCGGCGGTCGTCCCAGGCGACGAGGGTGTTGGTGCCGTCCCAGGCCACCGCGGGCGTCAGTTGGTCGCCCGCTTCCCCGCACACCAGGATGCCCGTCGGGTCCCGCACTCCGGCCGAGCCAGTCATCCGGGTGCCGTAGATGTCGGCGGTGCCGGTGCCGCTGCGGGTGTCTTCCCAGGCGACGAAGGCCCCCACGCCGAGGGTGAAGACGTCAGGCCGGCGCTGGTCTCCCGCCGCGGCGGAGATGGGCACGCCCGCGGGCTCGCGCACCACGCCATTGGTGGACACGCGCGCCCCGTACACGTCGAGGTCCGCCCCTCGCCCGTCCTGCCACACCACCAGGTAGCTGGCGCCGTCCCACGCCACCTTCGGGTGCAGCTGCGCGCCGTCGGCGGTGGAGACGGGAATGCCCGCCGCGTCCATCACCACGCCGCCCGCCGTCACCCGCGCCCCGTACACGTCGTCAGAGAGGCCGGCGCGGTGGTCCGCCCACACCACCAGGAAGTTGGAGCCGTCGCTGGCCACGTCCGGCGGCCCCACCTGGGTGTAGGCCACGCTGGGCACCGGGTCGCCCACTCCAAACTCCGGGCCGATGACGGGGTCCAGCACCGCCGGCCAGGCCGTGGCAGCGAGGACCTCGCCCGGCACCGCGAGGGTGATGGCGCCGTCCTCGAAGCGCGCGGGCACGGGCGTGCGGCGACCCTGCGCGTCGACCCAGGTGCCGTGGCCGTAGGCGACCGCGAGCGCGCCCGAAGAGAAGTGCAGTCCTCCCGCCGTCTCGGAGAGGAAGCGGCCCCGCAGCACTGGCACGCGCACGGTGAGGGCGCCTTCGCCCAGGGGCTGGCGCTCGAAGCGCCAGGTCTGCTCGACGCCCGGCTCGGTGCTGTGCAGGCCTTCCACCACGTCGGGGCGCTCGAGCAGGAGGCCGCCGGTAGGAGCGCCCACCACCCGCGCCTCGCCCACGCCCACCTCGACGTCTCCGCGCGACAGCCGGGCCGGGCCGAACTCCACCGCTGCGCCAGCCTCCTGGGCGCGGGGCACGAAGCGCAGCCGGCCCGCCTCGAGGTGGGCGTCGAAGGTGGCGTGGGACGAGGCCCACCCGTTGCCCGCCGGCCGCCAGGCGAAGTGCACCTGCCGCATCAGCGCGCCGAGGTCGAGGGGCGGAGCCGCAGCCGCAGGCACGGAAGGAGGCGGGGCGCTGACGGACACTCCCAGCGGGGCGAGGAGGACAGCGCGCAGCAGGGCGAGGCGCAGGGAAGTCATGCGCGCAAACAAGCACCAATCGCGCGGACCGTCACGCGGCTCCCGCGGGGCGCGAGCAGCCCACCTCCTTCAGCGCGCCGGCGCCGGAGTCTGGAGGCTCGAGAGAGGGGCTCTCCCAGAGCGGTGCCTCCCCGGCCCGTTCGCGCTACACCGTCAGCGGTGAGCAGCGAGTCCTTCGAGCGCAGCGTGGGGGGCGGGGAGCGGGCCTTGCAGCGGGCGACCCAGTGGTTTGCCGACCAGGGCTACGAGGTGGCCTCGCGCTCCTCGGCCGAGTCGCACCTGCTGCACCAAGGCCGCCGGGAGCGCTTGGCGATTCGGCTGTCGGCGGGGGGCTTGCGCTTCGAATTCTCTGCCCTCGTCCCAGGGGCACCGGTCGCCTCGCGCGCGGACCTGGAGCGGCGCGTCGACGAGGCCACGCAGGGCGGTGGAGCAGCGTCGGGGAGCGCCGCCCCGCGGCGCTGCACGGTGTGCGCGGCGGTGGCCCCCGAAGGAGCCACCACCTGCCCGGTGTGCGGTGGTTCGCTGGCCTGAAATTACAGCTTGATGGTCACGCCCATCAGCGCGCGGAAGGCGAAGCCTACCCCTCCGCCACCCGTGGCGACGATGCCCGGACCGAACGCCATGCGGAAAGTCAGCGCCACGTTGCTGGTGAGCGCGTATTCCACGCCCGGGTTCACGAAGAGCAGGGGCAACCAGAAACCCACGCCGCCACCAGCGAAGGAGATGCCGATTATCGGTCGCACCTCGATGCCCATCAAGATGGCCAACGCGGAGATGGGGTGAATACCCATCTGCAGCGCGACCGGCATGTAGATGCCCATGCCCGCGCCGCCGGTGAAGTAGAAGCCAACGCCGGGCTCGATCTGGAGCGCCATGGTGAACATGCCCCGGTCGAGCAGGCCGAAGCGCATCAGGAAGTGCAGGTTCATCTCGGGGAGGATGCCGAAACCCACCTCCGTGCCGTAGTTGAAGGTGAAGCGCCCGCCGATATCGAAGCCACCGGCGCCGTGGTAGAAGCTGGCGTTGAGTCCCGGCCAGCCGACTTCGGCGGCGAAGACGTTCCCGCTGTGCAGGGTCCTCCCGGAATAGACGCTCCAAGCCCCTCCCCCGCCCCCACCTGAGTCCTCCAGCGGCGGGGGGGGCGGCGGCGCTTCGGCCTGCGCCAGCGCGGTGGACGAAACGAGCAGCAGTGAAGCAGCCAACAGCGACGCGAGACGACGGTTCATGCTCCCCCTCCGGGTAGGACGGCCCCGGGACGATTGCCGATTCGCCCGGAGCCGTCCATTTCATTCCGCGCTCGTTCGTCAGCGTGGCGACAATCCGCCACAGCAGCCAGACCAACCGGCCCACGGACGCCTCCCCGAATCCGCGCCCACGTGCCGGCGAGGCGCTCCGGTTCCACGCGGCGCCGCGAAGGTGCTCGCTCTGCGGGGTGTAGGGTAACGTCGTCCCTCGACGCATGGGCAGTCAGCACGACACCGTCCCGGGCCGACCGACGGCCACCCCCACCGCGACGCTGGTGTGCCCCCACTGCGCCAAGGTGCTGGACGCAGAGCCCAACTTCTGTCCCGCCTGCGGCAACGACCTGCGCGGGCTGGGGGAGAACTCTGACACCCTCGACGGGCCGATGAAGGACACGCTCATCGACGGCCGCTACCGCCTGCTGGAGAAGCTGGGCGAAGGCGGGATGGGCTCGGTCTTCAAGGTGGAACACGCGCGCATGGGCAAGCTGGCCGCCCTGAAGCTGCTGCGCCCCGACCACGCGCTGGACAAGAGCCTCAAGGCCCGCTTCCTCCAGGAGGCCCGCGTCGTCGCCCGGCTGTCGCACCCCAACACCGTGCAGGTGTTCGACTCGGGTGAGCTGGAGGACGGCGGCCTCTTCATCACCATGGAGTACGTGCCGGGCAAGGACCTCGCCTGGCACCTCAAGGCCCACGGGCCGATGGCCGAAGACAAGGCGCTGTCCATCGGCATCCAACTGCTGGCCTCGCTGCAGGAAGCGCACGAGGCCGGCATCGTCCACCGGGACTTGAAGCCCGCCAACGTGATGCTGGTGCGGCGCCGCAAGTCCGGCGAGGACCAGGTGAAGCTGCTCGACTTCGGCATCGCCAAGCTGCAGGAGGCCGAGGGCCGCAAGTCCACCACCGGCGACTTCATCGGCACCCCCGCGTACATGTCCCCGGAGCAGATTCGGGGCGAGGCGCTGGACGCGCGCAGCGACCTCTACTCCCTGGGGGCGCTCCTCTTCGAGTTGGTGACGGGACGGCAGCTCTACCTGGGCCCCAACCCCATCAGCGTCGTCACCCAGCACACCGGCGCGCCCGTGCCCCGCATCGGCGAGGTGGCGCCGCAGGCCCACGTCACCCCGGCCTTCGAGGCGGTGGTGCGCAAGGCGCTGGCCAAGGACGCCGGCGACCGCTACCGCGACGCCGAGCAGATGCGCGCCGCCCTGGAGGCCCTGCGCCGGCAGATGGGCGGCCACACCGGCAACTTCACCCCCATGCCCACCGAGCTCGCCGACAAGATGTTGTCGCGCGAGGACTTCGACCGCTACGAGCGCAGCCTGAGGCTGCAGCGCACGGTGACGCCGCTGGTGGCCCTGGGCGTGGTGGCCGCGCTGGCGGTGGGCGGCTGGCACCTCTACCGCCGGCAGCAGGTGGACGGCCCGCGCACCGTGGAGGTCGAGCCCAACGACTTGCCCCCGCAGGCCACCCCCATCCCCCTCGGCGTCCAGGTGCAGGGCGCCATCGGCTCCGCGGCCGCCGACGCCAACGACAGGGACCTCTACCTGGCCCAGGTGCCCGGCGGGCCGGTGCGCGTCACGCTGGAAGGCGTGCCGGACCTGAACCTCACGCTGGAGTTGCTCCAGGTAGAGAAGGCGGACGACGGCGAGAAGCTCAGGCGCCGCCTCTTCCTCGACGACGTGGGCCCGGGCGGCAGCGAGCGCGTCGACGGCCTCCTCACCACCCCCGGAGAGCTCTTCCTGCGGGTGGAGGAGAAGCCCTTCGCCGCCGAGCCCAACCGCCCCAGCCGGGAGAAGGCCCTGGTGCCCTACACGCTGAAGGTGGAGGCGATGGCGCCGGCCGTGCTGGAAGCCGAGCCCAACGACACGCCGTCCACCGCCCAGCCCCTGCCGATGACGAAGGCGGTGGAGGCCTTCGCGGGGGCCGTCTTCGGCGACGCCGACGAGTTGAGCGCCCTGCGGCCCGACGCGCCGCTGTCCGGGGTGGATTGGTTTCGCGTGGAGACGCCTCCTTCACCCTCGGACACCGTGGTGGTGGCGGTGGTGCCCCCCGAGCGCGGGGCGCTGCTGGTGACGGAAGGGGCCGCCTTCGACGCGTGGGAAGCCCGCCGCGCCTCCAGCCCCGGCCGCTCGATGGCTGCGCCCGGCGTCCTGGTGCAGGGCGCGCCCGCCGTCTTCGAGCTCAAGCCCGGCGCCGACGGGGTGCGCCGCCTGCGGGTGGTGGCCGCGAAGGACACGCTGCCGGGGGCCAGCTACCGCCTCGCCGCCGCCACCAGCGCGGCCAACGGCGTGGCCGGCGTGCTCGACCTCGCCCGCGCGCTGGCCGACGAGAAGCGCGACGCGTCCCGAAAGCAGCTCCTGTCCGCGGTGGCGGCCAAGCTGGCGGGCTCGCCGGACCTCACCCGGCTCTCCGGCGAAACCCTGCCTTGACCCCGGCAGGGACGCGCGCTGACGAGCTGCCGGCGGAAGTCCAACGAGGCGGGTACAACTCAGGCAACCTCTGAGGGTAAGCTGGCCCTCCGTCCGTGGGGGAGCGCTCATGACTGAGCAGTTGCTGCTCATCGGTGGCAGTGACGACGACGCTCGCGCTGTGGGCGAGGCGCTTCGCCGCGCGGCCCGCGAGGTGACGGTGCACCGCGGCGCCAGCCTCGAGGAGGCGCGGCGGGCCCTGCCTGACCTCCCTCCGCTGTGCTGCGTGCTGGTGTCGCTGGGGCCAGCCACGGCGCCGGCCAGCCGCTGGGTGGCGCTGCTGCACGAGCAGGGCCGGGCGGGCACTCCCTTGCTGGCGCTGGCGGGCCTCGAGCAGGAAGACGGCGTCACCCGCTTCCAGAGGGACGGCGCCGACGACTGGGTGTTCCGCCCGCACCTGGCGGGGATGGCGGCCGTGTTGCTGCGCCTCGAGCGGGACAAGGCGCACCGGGAAGCGCAGGTCTCGGGCGAGCGCCGCCTGCGCGAGGCCACCGCCGAATTGGTGGCGCTGACGCGCAGCCCCCGCTTCCGCGGTGACGAGCTGGAAGAGGCACTGAAGGAAGTCACCGAGGCCGGGGTGCGCGTCCTGGGCCTGGGCCGGTGCACTGTCTGGCTCTTCGACGACACCCGCTCGTCGCTGGTGATGACGGACGGCTATGACGCGCGCACCGGGCAGCACCAGGCGGGCCCCAGGCTGCCGGTGGCGGACAACCGCCCGTACCTCGACGCGCTGGCCAGGGAGCGCCTGCTGGCGGTGGAGGACGCCCAGCACGACGAGTCTACGCGGGTGCTGCGCGCCTCCTACTTCGAGCCCGAAGGCATCACCTCCACCCTGGACGTGGTGGTGCGGCTGCGCGGGGACATGGTGGGCGTCTTGTGCCTGGAGCACCGGGGCCCGCCGCGCCGCTGGCACGCAGGGGAAGAGGCCTTCGCCGGGGCCCTGGCCGACGTGGTGTCCCTGGCGCTGGAGGCGGCGCAGCGCAGCCGGGTGGAGTCGGCGCTGTTGCAGTCCGAGCGCCGCTTCCGCGACATCTTCCACTACAGCAGCGACTGCATCGTCCTCTACCGCGTCTCGCTGGACGGCAGCGTCTTCTGTGAGGACCTCAACGCCGCCGCCGAGGCCGTCACCGGGCTGCGGCGCGACGCCGTCATCGGGAAGCAGGCGCAGGAGGTGCTGGTGGCGGGCTCGGCGGAGAAGCTCAAGGAGCGCTACGCCCAGTGCATCCGCGCGCGGGCGCCCGTCATCTACGAGCACAGCCTGGAGCTGCCGGCGGGCCTGCGCTGGTTCAACACCGCCATCGTCCCCCTGCTGGACGAGCAGGGCCGGGTGCAGCGGCTGGCGGCGGTGGCCCGCGACGTGACGGCCCAGCGGGAAGCGGAGTCCATGCAGCGGCACCTGGAGAGCCAGGTGGCCGAGGCGCAGAAGAGCGAGGCGCTGGGCCGGGTGGCCTCGCACATCGCGCACGACTTCAACAACCTCCTCACGGTGGTGGCGGCCCACGCCCAGCGCCTCACCGAGCTGCCCGGCAGGCCGGCCGAGGTGTCCCAGTCCATCCTCCAGGCCACGGCGCGGGGGCGGGAGCTGGCGCAGCAGTTGCTCACCTTCGGCCGCCGCGGGCCGGTGGAGCGCCGCCCGCTGGACGTGACGCCCCTGGTGCGGGAGACGCTCAAGCTGCTCGAGCCCACCGCCCCGCGGGTGACGCTGCGCGCGGAGGTGCCGCTGCGCCCGGTGAAGGTGCTGGGCGACACGGGCCAACTGCACCAGGTGCTCACCAACCTGGCCACCAACGCCGTCCACGCGATGCCCGACGGCGGCACGCTGACGGTGCGCCTCGACGTGGTGGACGTGGACTACGCCTTCGCCTCCGCCCACCCGCCGCTGCAGGCGGGCCGCTGGGTGCGCCTGTCGGTGGTGGACACGGGCCTGGGCATGGAGGACGCCACGAGGAGGCGCATCTTCGAGCCCTTCTTCTCGCGCCGCGCCGACGGCCTGGGCACCGGGCTGGGGCTGGCGGTGGTGCAGTCCATCGTCACCGGGCACGACGGCGCGGTGCTGGTGGAGTCCGCCCCGGGGAAGGGCAGCGCCTTCCACGTCTACCTGCCGCTGCTGGAAGAAGAGGCGGACCGCCCCGGCGCCGGCCAGCACTTGATGCTGGTGGACGACCACCCGGGCATGGCGCGAGTCAGCGCGCGGCTTTTGGAGACGTTGGGCTACCGCACCAGCGTCTTCGACGACCCGCGCGACGCGCTGGAGGCCTTCAAGGCCGCGCCGGCCGGCTACGACGCGGTGCTGACGGACTTGTCCATGCCGCAGATGAGCGGCGAGGACTTCACCAAGGCGGTGCGGGCGGTGCGGCCGGCGGTGCCCGTCATCGTGTCCTCCGGGCTGGTGGGCAGCCTGGAGAGCGAGGAACTCAAGCGCCTGGGCATCAACGCGGTGCTGGTGAAGCCGTGGCGCCTCGAGGAAGCGGTAGCCACCCTGCAGCGCGTGTTGCCCGCGCCTTGACGCCTCACGGGTTGGGGGTGGTGCCGCCCATGGGCATCGCTCCGGTGCCCTCGAAGCCCAGGCCCACCCACGCGCAGAAGACTTCGTCGCGCGAGAGGAAGGCGCCGATGGAGCGCTCCGGCCGGGTGTTGTGCGCGGCGCCGAGGAAGAGGACGAGCGCCACGGTCTGCCGGAAGCGGTACGCCACCTTCAGCTCTGCGTGCACCACCGCGTCCCCGGTGAAGTCGGTGAAGCTGGGGCGCCAGCGCACGGACAGGAAGGCCTCCCACCTCGTCTGGAGCGACCGGGCGAGGACGTCGAGGCCGACGAAGAGGCGGCCCACCACGCCCGAGGCGTAGTCGAGGGACGCGCCCACGCCGGGCGAGACGCGCACCGTCTGGAACCAGGTGCCGAAGGCGCCGGGCAGCACGGCGCGCGCGTTGGCCTCGAGGAAGCGCACGTTGGTGCCCTTGCCGAAGGCGGTGTCGGTGTGGAGCGCCATGGCGCCGAAGCCCACCTGCGCCAACTCGGAGTCGCAGCCGCCGGCCGGCCAGAAGAGGAAGATGGCGGGGGCGCACACCGCGCCCTGCTTCTTGCCGAAGTACACCTGCTGGAGGTCGAGGAGTTGAAACGCGAAGCGGGGCGCGCGGGCGCCGCCGAGGAAGTCGAAGGTGACGGCGGAGGCCTCCACGCCCATGGCCTGCCGCACCGCCGCCGAGGCGTGGAACGCCGCCGCGGGCCCGGCGGTGCTGCCGTCCAGCGTGACGGCGACGGCGGGCAGGACGACGCCCAGGCGGGTGGGCGGGACGGACTCGCGGTCCTCGAAGAGGCCGCGGTCGAAGGGGTCCGGCTGGGCCAGCACCAGCGCTGCGAGGAGTGCAGCCGTCACACGATGCCCGCCAGCGCCGGCGCCCGCGCCTCGCAGGCCTTCCACATGGCGCAGAAGGCCTCGGCGGAGCGGAAGAGGGTGGCGGTGGCGTTCTCCCCCGCGGGGCCTTTGGGCATGACGTTGTCCACGTCGAGGAGGAAGTCGGGGAGCAGCCCGTAGTGGGCGAGGCCCATTTCGTTGAAGTCGAACTGCTTGTCGCCCAGCTCATACAGCTCGAGCTGTCCGGCGGGTGAGTAGAGGACGCGCGCGCCGGGGCCGATGACGTTGCCGTCGCGGAAGCGGGGGCCGGGCTGCTTGAGCATGCCGTTGAAGTCGGTGCCCATGGCCACGCCGCCCTTCCCGGCCATCTTCTCCACCGCGTACGAGTAGCCGTTCATCCACGACAGGGAGGTGTTGCGCACGTCGTGCGGCGGCGTCACTGGAAGGCCGCCGTGGGACTTCGTGGGGCCCAGGTTGGTGATGGGCGCGATGACGCCGCCCAAGTCTCGCAGCCGCTCGAGCTGCTTCAAGGTGAGCATGCCTTCGTGGGCGATGCCGGCGAAGGTGGACGGCGAGGCCTCGGCGCGGCTCAAGGCGAGGTCCCGGAGCGCGGTGTGGCTGGAGTACAGCGGGTAGACGTGGTTCTCGGCGAGGGTGAGGGCGCCGTCGCGGGCCAGCTCGGACATGTGGTCGGTGTCGATGAGCATGCCGCGCTTCATCATCGCCTTGAGGAAGAGGTGGCCCATGGGCGTCAGGCCTTCGGCGTTGGCGCTGCAGGCGGGATTCTTCGCCGCGTAGTCCGGGTAGTCGAGCTGCACGGTGGCGGGGCGCGGCCGGCTGCGCAGCAACTCCAGGTAGGCGTTGACCATCACCCTGGGGCCGGTGGCCTGGCCGAGCAGGTACTCCACGCCCGGCACGGCGCCGGCGCGGACGTCCAGGAAGCGGTGCTGCAGGTTCTGCCCGAGGAAGTGGTGCAGCAGGTTGAACTGGTCGTCGTAGATGGCGCAGCCGCCGAAGGCGTTGTTGGCGAGGTGGATGGGGGTGATGGTGCGCACGCCGTCGGCGTAGAGCGAGGAGAGGAGCGCCTCGATGCGGGGCAGCGAGGTGTCGGCGGCGGCGCGCCACTCGCCCAGGGTGTCCACCTCGATGCCCAGCACCACGGCCAGCTTCCCGTTGGTGATGGCGGCGCGGGCCTGGTCGGCGGAGCTGACGACCTCCATCCACTTGTGGTGGCGGGACGCGAAGCGCTTCATCTCTGAAACCTGGGCCTTGATGGCGGCGGTGTCGGAGAGGTCGGTGCCCTGCGGGTAGTCGAACATCGAGGCCAGCAGGCGGTTGTGGACGGCGAGGGCGCAGATGAGGCGCAGGCCGCCTTCCCAGGCGCGCTTCATCCACTCGAAGTACATCTGCTGGTGCAGCACGGTGTCGTGCGCCGGCCAGTCGAACTTCGGGAAGCCGTCGCCGTGCTTCGGGTCGACGATGACGGGCAGCAGTTGCCTGAAGAGGTGCGACGGCTGGCAGCAGGGCAGCGAGTAGACCGGGTCCGGCGTGGCGGAGAGGCCGTTGTCGGGCAGGCCCCAGAAGAGGCGGCGGGTGGTGGCGCTCACCTTGATGGTGGCGCCGCCGAAGCCGAGGTGGGACATCGGGTGGCAGTGGAGGTCGGCGTACCCGAAGAGGCTCACTGCGGGCGGCCCTTCTGCGCGGCGCGCGCTTCGGCGGTGAGGAGGTCGGCGGTGAGCATCAAGGTGTGGAGGCGGGAGGCCTGGGACTCGTACTCGGCGCGGGCGCGCTCGGCTTCCAGTTGCGCGAGGTCGCGCTCGGCCCTGGCCTTCTCGGCGGCGGCGGTGGCCTGGGTGGCCTCGGCCGTCTTCAGGTCGGCGTGGGCCTTGGCGACGCGCAGCTGCGCTTCCGTCTCGGCGGCGTCGCGGGCGGCGTCACGGGCCGTCTTCCCGAAGCCCAAGACGTCCTGGAACAGCTTGATGGCGCCGGCGCTGCCCCCGGCGACGACGAGGGCGGAGCAGAGGTGTTCGAGCCAGGCGGCCATCTCTTCGGGGAGCTGTCCTGACGCACCGGGCACCAGCAACGCGCGCAACACCCGCAGGTCGACGTAGCGGACCATCAAGTAGGCGACCCCGAGGGTGAAGAGGGCCTTCCCCCAACTGAGCAGGACTTCGCCCAGCATCTTCCCCTTCGCCGCGGCGCCTTCCTTCGGTGGCTCCTGCCAGTCGGGGCGCTGCTTCGCGATGAACAGCGGCAGGCGGACTTCGAAGATGAAGGCCAGCGCGCGCTCCAGCACCAGCGACAGCACTACGAGCCGGAACAGCTCGCGGATGACAGGCACCTGCTCCATGCGTCCCCTCCCGGTGAAGGAGGAGGACTCTACCCGCAGCCATCGGGTGCTCCCAAGCCGCCGCCGACACCTGCAGGAGTGGTTCAACGCTCGAAGTCCACGCCCACGCCCGCCGAGGCGGTGACGCCCCGCACCAGCGAGCCGTCGGGCTGCGGGAAGAAGGCCGTCCCTCCGCTGCCCATCAGGTAGAACGACTTGAAGAGCCGCGCCCGCAGGCCCAGGTTCAGGTGGTACCGGCTCGCCTGCCCCAGCCCGATGGCCGAGAAGCGCGCCTGGCCCACCAGCCACGAGCCCAGCAGGTTCAGGTTCAACGTCGAGTCGAGGTCCGTCCTGTCGTACAAGAAGTACTCTGCCGCCACCTCGATGGTCGCCGCCGTGCCGACCGCCAGCTTGAACTCCCCGTAGAAGGAGAAGTTGCCGGGCAACAGCGCGTCCGCCTGCGGCGCCGACGAGAAGCCCACGTCGGAGAAGCGAGACAGCTCGTACGTCGGCCCGAAGTACCCCTGCCGGAAGCCGCCGCCCTGGCGCCGCGCCTCCACCTTGGCGGAGATGCCGAGCTCCTTCACCGTCGCGTCCACCGCCGCGCCCAACTCGAAGCCGATGTCCGCCCGCTCGTCCACCCGCGTGCCGAAGCCCGCCACCAGCATCAGCCGCAGGGTGGAGTTGCGCAGCACCACCGCCGAGCCGTCCACCTGCAGCAGCGTCACCTGCCGCATCGCGATGCGGTCCATGTTTGGATCCGGCCGGTACGGCAGCCCCGCCCGCGCCGCGTCGTGGGCAATCTGGAAGGACACCAGGTAGCGGTCCTTCACCTCCGGGCTGGACGAGAAGACGCGCCCCAGGTCCAGCGTCACGTCCCCCGCGAAGAGCCGCCCCCCGAGGATGTCGCTGACGAAGAACTCGCTGCGCACCGGGCCCAGCACCAGCACGACGTTCCCGTACGCCGGGTGGTAGTCCTCGCTGCCCTGGTTGGTGTAGCGGTTGATGAGGTGGCCGTGCCCCAGCGTCTTCTTCCGCAAGAAGCCGCCGCGCACGTAGAAGGGGCTGGAGTCGGGCGCGATGCGCAAGGACTGGATGAGCTGCCCGAAGTCCGAGCCCTCGTCCCAGTCCGGCCGGCGCAGCACCCCGCCGAGGTCGTCGTTGTCCGGCCCGGTGTCCACCACCCGCAGCCGGAAGGTGGGGCCCAGCTCCACCGAGAAGTCCTCGCCCACCGCGAAGCTGCCCACCGGCCGCAGCACCGCGAAGGCGTCCATCCCGTTCGCCCCGTAGCCCGACGGCAGCACCGCCACCTCCGCTTCCGCCGCGCCGCGAATCTTCACCGGGCTGGGCGGCTCGCCCGCGTCCACCTCCTCGAAGCCCGCGTCCGCGTCGAAGGGAATGGCGTGCGCCCCCAGCGTCACGCCGCCGTCGGGCAAGGCTTCCGGCGGGTAGTACACCGCGCCCGCGTCCGAGTCCTTCGTGGGGCCCGAGAGGAGTGGATCCTCCACCGCCGCCGCGCCCGCCGCGCCCGGGTCTGCCAAAGCGCCCGGGGCGAACTCCACGGACAGGCCCACGCCGCCGTCGGACGCCGCCAGGGCAGCGGAGAGGAAGACCGTCAGCATCGGCTGCGCAGCGTAGCGCTACTTCGGCATCGCCAACACCAACCACAACTCTCCGGCGTCGTGCGCGCCGCCCTGCACGTACAGCGACTTGCCCCGGCCCAACTGGTACGTCGTCTCGGTGGGCGGCAGCTTCACCCGCACCGTGGCCACGTCATTCTTCAAGGACTCCAGCACCAATTCGGCCACCTTCTTGTTGGGCAACTCCACCGAGGCGGGCTTCTTCGACAGCTCCAGCTTCTTCGCGGACAGGAGCTTGAGGGTGCCGTACTTCACCCGCTGGCCCAGCGTGACCTGCATGCCTTCCAGGCCCTTGTCCACCGCGCCCGGCGCCGTCGCCGCGTACACCACGTCGGCCTGCACCGGCACCTTCGCGTCCTCGGCCAGAGCGGACAGCGCGGTCACGGCCAGCGCCACGCACACCAGGCGCATCACAGGTCTCCCTGGCGCTTCTCGGGCTCCTGGTTGAGCTCCTCTTCGCTGCTCTCGTCGCCCTTCTTCTTCTTCTTGCCGCCGTCGGGGGACTTGTCCTTGTCGTCCGCCACCACCCAGATGACCGCGTCGCCGTCGTCCGTCTCCATCACCACCGGGCGCACCGGGGCGTCGGAGTCCACCGCCACCGTCTGCACCTCCACCCGGTCCGCGCCGTAGCCCGCCGGCAGCCCCGCCCCCAGCTTCATCGCCACCGGCACCGCGATGGCGATGGCCGCCGCCGCCCCCACCATCGCCGCCACCATCGGCCCGCGCTGGTACTGGAACAGCTCCCCCAGGCTGATTCTCAGGCGCGTGAAGAAGGGCAGCTTCTCGGGGGTGAGCTGGCCCATCACCGCGTCGGTGAAGCCCTTCCAGTCCACGCCGTCGCCCTGCATCTCCAGCGCGTGCCGCATCAGCGCGTCCCCGGCGCGGAAGTCCGCCACCTGCGCGGCCGACTCCTTGCTGTTGGCCAGGTGCTGCTCGACCTGCTGGCGCTCCTCAGGCGTCAATTCGCCGTCGACGTAGGGCGACAGCAAGGGGAGGAATCTTTCGCGAGCAGGGTTCTTCATGACGTGCCTCACTGGCTGCCGACGCGCGGCCACCGCGCTTATTCGGCAGGGGAATTACTCCGAGCCTACCCCCGCCTTGGATTCGTCCAACTCCAGGTATTCACCCAGGATTTTCTGCATCTTGAGCCGGGCGTGGAAGAGCCGGGACATCACCGTGCCCTTGGGGATGTCCAGGGTGCGGGCCAGGTCCTCGTAGCTCATGCCTTCCACCTCGCGCAGCAGCAGGATTTTCCGGTGCGCCTCGGGGATCTGGTGGATGGCGGCGGTGATGCGGTCGGCCAGCTCTTTGCGAAGCGCAGACTTCTGCGGGTTGGTGCCCAGCCGGGTGCCCAGCGCGCCCAGGTTGGCCTCGGAGGTGTCGTGGGCGATGCCTTCGTCGAACTCCACGTGCTCGTCGCCCTTCGAGCCCTTCTTGCGCAGCACGTCGATGCAGATGTTGACGGTGATGCGGTAGAGCCACGTGTAGAAGCTGGCGTCGCCCTTGAAATGGTCGAGGTACCTGTAGACCTTGACGAAGGCCTCCTGGGCCACATCGCGCGCCTCTTCGCGGTCCTTCAGCATGCCGACGGCGACCGCGTACACCTTGCGCTGGTAGCGCTCGACGAGCAGCTTGAACGCGCGCTGGTCTCCGGTGCGGACGCGCTGGACGAGCGTGAGGTCGTCGGTGGCCAAAGCGCCTGGCACCGTACCATGGCTCTCCGAGAGGGCCGCGATTTCGTTCAAGCGCCGCGCCGCAGGCTGAGCCACACTGCGCCGCATGAGACGCGCGCTCGCCGTGCTGCTGTTGGGTCTGGCCTGCGCCACCACCCCGCCGGTGGACGCGACCGCTGCGGCGCAAGGCGCGGCGGCGGCTTCGGGCGCGCAGGTGCTGGCCGGGCTGTACCGCGGGCCGTGCCTGGGGCGGTGCCCGGAGTACCAGGTGCTCGTCTTTGGCGACGGCAAGGTGCAGTGGCGCGGCGAGCGGAACGTGGCGGCGCTGGGCGAGGCCTGGGGGGAGTTGTCGCAGGAACAACTGGCGGCGCTCCAGCAGCTCTTCCTCGAGCACCGCTTCGCGTCCTTCGCCGCGCGCTACGAGCACCTCGACACCACGGACATGCCGCTGGTCATCTTGAGCTTCGGCAACAAGATGGTGCGGCACGCGCACGGCGACTCAGGCGCGCCGAAGGAGCTGACCGACCTGGAGGACGCGGTGGACCGCCTGGTGGGCACCGCGCAGTGGGTGAAGGGCCCCGAGCAGTAGCCGCTACTTCTTCTTCGGCGGCAGCTGCACCTTGTCGGACACGACGAGCTGCACGTCCCACAGGCAGTTGGTGGCGGGCGTCTTCACCACCTCCGGCTCGCCAATCCACGGCAACGTCCTCTTCACGTCGTCCTGGAGCAGCTCGAGGCCCTTCTTCGCGCGCGCGGCGTCCCGCCCGCACACCTCGATGCGCGTCTTGTCCGACGGCTTCTCGGCGCGGTGGCCCACCCACACTACCGTGGCGTTGCGCCCCCGGTTCTGGTCGATGAGCGTGTCCTCCACCGCGTTGAGGACTCGCCGCGGCAACTGGCTAGAGATGGCGACGCCGATGCGCTGCTCGCACCCGAGGTAGTGGCAGTAGTAGGCGCCCGACTGGAGAAAGGGCGCCGGCGCGGTGGAAAGCAACACCATGGCGCGCGGAGCCACCACCTCTACCTCGGCGCGGAAGTCCTTCTGCAGCGCCTTGCACTCGGGGCCCTTGCAGCCGGTGGCCTTCACCTCCAGCGCGTCGTCCTTGATGGCCCAGGTGCCGGTGACCGTCGTCTTCCCGCTGGCGCCCTCGTAGACGCCCTTGCTGCGCAGGGAGATGGACTGGGTGGCGTCGCCGATTTCCGAGCCTTCGAGGAAGTCGGCGGGCGTGGGCAGCGCGGCGAGGGCCAGCAGGGGGAGGAGCATGGGCGCAGGACATAGTGCCGCCGTCCGGGCGCGTCGAGGGAGACGACGCGCTTGTTGCCACCAGGGATGCGCTGACGGCGGCTCACGGCCCCACGCCCGCGTCCGCCCTCCACCCCCGCACCGTCGCCTCGGCCTGCTTCTTCAGCTTCTCCGGCGTCGCGCCGAGGGTCTCTTCGAGGTCCGCGAGCGCGTCCTTCGCGTCCTCGTCCAGAGGGTCATCCGCCAACGCGAGGAGAAGCTGGGCGCGGCCTTCCTCCGCGCGGCCGGCGCGCACCAGCGAGACGCCCAGCAGCGTGTGGCCGAAGGGCACCAGCGGCTCTTCCTTCACCGCGCGCTCCAGCTCCACCACCGCGTCCGCCGGCCGGCCCACCGACGCCAGCCAGTGCCCGAAGCCCGCCCGCGTCCCCGGCTGCCCGTCGGCCTCCACGTACTGCCGGTACACCACCAGCGCGTCGTCCACCCGCCCCTGGTTCTCCAGCAACTCCACCAGCGCCGACGCGTTGGCCCTGTCCTTCGTCGCCGCGAAGCGCCCCCGCAGCGACGCCTCGCGCTCGCCCTCCTGCTTCCGGCGCGCGGCCAGGTGCGCCTCTTCCACCTTGCGCAGCTCGTCGTCGCGGCCCGCCTGCCACCACGCGCGGGACAGCTCGCGCGCCAGCGCTTCGTTGCCCGGGTCCAGGGCGAACTTCTTCTCCAGCGCCTCTCGGGCGATGCGCGCGCCGCGCTCCTTCGCCGTCTCGCCGCCGCGCGAGGACAGGGCCCACGGAATCGCCACCACCGAGGCCACCAGCAGCACCTCGAACACCACGATGTTCCGCTTCACCCGCGCCCGGTGGGCGTCGTGCTCGGCGCGCTCCTCCTCGTCCTCGGGCGGCGCGCGGGTGGGCCCCACCGCCACGTAGCTGGAGGCGAACAGGTCCGCCAGGGTGCGCCCGTCCGGCCGGCCCAGCGCGATGAGGTGCCCGACGAGAGCCATCGCCAGCGCGCCCATGCAGGCCAGCGCCATCAACCCGCCCAGAAGCAGCGGCGTGGCCGTGCCCGCCAGCCCCAGCGCCGAGGCCACCGCGCCCGCCGTCAGCGTGAAGAGGTACGCCGCGGGGAAGAAGCCGCGGCCGATGAGCTCGCGGAAGAGCAGGTTGGCCAGGTCGACGTGGTGCCCGTCCTTGCGCACCAACTCCAGGCCGAACAACTGCATCCCCGCCGTCTGCTTGAGGAAGGCCAGCGGCACCACCTGGTAGCCCACCAGCGCGGCCAGCACGCCCCACATCGGCAGAGCGAAGCCGCGCAGCACCATTGGCACCGCGAAGCAGAGGGTGGACAGGCCGGCCACCGCGCACCCGTCGAAGATGCCAGCCAGTACGCGGCGCCCCAGCGGCGCAGGCGTCAAGTTGAGTCCGGGCCAGGAGGGCTCCACGCGCCGCCATTCAAGCCCAGCTCGAAGGCGCTTGCACCGGCGCCCGCGAGCGCCTCGGGCAACGCGCGGCCGCGGAGGCGCTCCTCGAGAAGGACGAGTGACGCGCCGCCTCAGTGGGCGCGCTTGCGCTGCAGCACCGCCGTCGCCTTCTGCACGTCGGTGTACGTCAACTGCCCCTGGGCGCCCTGGCTCAGCTCCGCGGCGTTGCCCTCGTCGGTGTCGAGGTGCATCTCCAGCTTGAACTTCGGGCTGACGCGCACCAGCACGTCGCCGAAGACGAGGTCCCTCGGCCCGCCGGAGATGGCCACCTCCACCTCGTCGCCGTCCGCCACCCCGTAGCCCTGCGCGTCCTCGGGCGTCATGTGGATGTGGCGCTTGGCGCAGATGAGCCCCTCCTTGAGGTGCAGCGTCCCCGCCGGGCCCTCCAGGGTGATGGGCGCGCTGCCCTCGGTGTTGCCCGAGTCGCGGATGGGCGCGTCCACCCCGAGGAGGAATTCGTCGGTGCGCGACACCTCCACCTGGCAGGCCTTGCGCAGCGGGCCCAGCACCCGCACCCCGTCGAGGCGGTTGCGCGGGCCGATGACGTTCACCTTCTGCTCGCTGGCGAACTGCCCCGGCTGGCTGATGTCGCGCAGCTTCGTCAGCGCGGCGCCCTTGCCGAACAGCACGTCGAGCGCGGGCTGGTCCAGGTGCACGTGCCGCGCGCTGATGGCGATGGGGATGGGGCCGGGGTTCTTCACCGCGCCGGCCTCGCGCACCACCGCCGCCGCCTGCTGGGCGATGGACAGCTCCTCGTCCGTCTTCACCACCAGCGCCGCCACCCGGGACACCTCGGCTGACACGCGCGCCACCGGCGCGTCTGCCGTCACCTTCGCGTCGGCGTTCCGGTCCTCGTCGAACACCAGCCCCAGGAAGTCGAGCCGCTGGAGGATGCGCCGCCGCATCGCCCGCGCGTTCTCCCCGATGCCCGCCGTCAGCACCACCGCGTCCAGCCCGCCCATCACCGCCGCGTACGCGCCGACGTACTTGCGCACCCGGTGGGCGAAGACGGCGATGGCCAGGCGGCAGCGGTCGTCTCCCTCCTCGGCGCGCGCCTCGATGTCCCGCAGGTCGTTCCCCACCCCCGACAGCCCGGCGAGGCCCGACTGCTTGTTGAGCAACGTGTCCAGCGCGTCGGCGTCGAAGTCCCCGCTGCGCAACAGCGCCAGCAGCACGCCCGCGTCCACGTCGCCCGCGCGGGTGCCCATCACCAGGCCCTCCAGCGGGGTGAGGCCCATCGACGTCTCCGTGGAGTGCCCGTACTCCACCGCGCAGGCGCTGGCGCCGTTGCCCAGGTGCAGGGTGACGAGGCGCAGGTGCTCGAGCGGCCGGCCGAGGTGCTTCGCCGCCAGCTCCGCCACGAAGGCGTGCGAGGTGCCATGGAAGCCGTAGCGCCGCAGCCCGTGCTTCCCGGCCACCTCCGCGTCCAGCGCGTACGTCCTCGCCCGCCGCGGCAGCCGCGCGTGAAAGGCGGTGTCGAAGACGGCCACCTGGGGGACGGACGGCAGCGCTTTGCGCGCGGCGCGAATGCCGGCGAGGTTGGGCGGGTTGTGCAGCGGGGCCAGGGGCACGCACCGCTCGATGGCCGCCTCCACCGCGTCGTCGATTCGCACCGCGTCGACGAAGCGCTCCCCGCCGTGCACCACCCGGTGCCCCACCGCGCCCAGGGCAAAGCCCCTGGCCGCCTCCAGCACCTGCGCGAGGGCCGCCTCGTAGGTGACGCCCTGCCCCACCCGCTCCACCACGCCCTTCACCGGCACCGCGCGCGTGGCGACGTCGATGACCTGGTACTTCACGCTGGACGAGCCCGAGTTGAGGACGAGGACGTGCATGGCGCCGGAAGGAATGAGGCCCGCGCCCCCGAAAGTCCACCAAAGAAGGCGTCAGCGCGCGGCGGTGGCCACCGGGGCCGGCAGGTGGAAGTACAGCGGGTCCACCGGCTGCCCGGCGAGCTCCACCTGGTAGTGCACGTGCGGGCCGGTGCTGCGGCCGGTGTTTCCCGACAAGGCGATGAAGTCCCCGGGCTTCACCAGTTGCCCTTCCTTCACCAGCACGCGGGCGTTGTGCAGGTACGCCGTCGTCACCCCGTGCCCGTGGTCGACGATGACGAAGCGGCCATTCACCTTCGTCTCGCCCGCGCGCACCACCACGCCCGGGCCGGTGGCCGCCACCAGCGTGCCGATGGGCACCGGGAGGTCCACGCCGGTGTGCAGTCGCTCCTTCCCGAGGACGGGGTGCACCCGCAGGCCGAAGGGGCTCGTCACCGACGTGGCGTCCGGCACCGGCCAGCCCAGGGAGAAGGCGGTGGCCAACTGCAGCGCCAGCGCCGCGGGGACGAGGGCCGGCCGCTCCGCCACAGGGAGGTGCCTGGCCAGTGCGCTCAAGGGCGCCTGCGCCCCGGCCGACACCGCGCCCCGCAGCGCGGCGGACTCTCCGGCGAAGAGCATCAACGCGGCCGCGTCGTCCGTCTCCACCTCACCGCGCACGCGGTCCACCAGGGCGGCCATCTGCTCCGGGCTGTCCAGCGGGCCCACCTTCCGCACCTCCGCCAGGCCTTCCGCGACGCGGCGGGAGGCGGCCGGCTCCTCGCTCCACGCCAGCCACACGCCCTTCGCCAGGGGGCTGCCCGCGCGGGGCGCGCTGAAGCGCGAGGCCAGGGGCCAGGGCACCCACTCGCCCGGGTCCCGGTCCGAGGCCTCGCCGGGCCAGGTGGCCCACTCGGCCGGCAGGGGCTTGCCGCTGTCCGTCCTCACCGCCGGCTGCGCCCCAGCGCTCGCGCCGCCGCCCTTCACCGCGTCGGCCGTCACGCCTTCGCGGCGCTCCAGCTCGGCCAGCCACTGCGCCTCCTCCACGTCGGGCGCCACCGCGCCCTGCTCGACGGCGAAGGCCAGGTGCGCGCAGGTGCCCTCCGCGGGGGTGAGCTGCTCCAGGAATACCTCCAGCGCCGCGCCCTTCGGCAGCGCCGAGATGGCGGACAGCTTCTCGTTGAGCCACCGCCCCTCGATGACCAGGTCCTTCCCGGACACCACGAAGGGGCGCGCGCGCTCCTCCCGGCCGGCCACCGCCAGCTTCGCCTGGCCGATGAGGGTGGCGGTGGTGTCCACCCGCACCCGCAGGTACTCGCCCCAGCGCGCGCCGAGGGCCGTGCGGTGGATGCGCACCTTCCCGCAGGCGGGGTCGCCGGCCTGCGTCGTCGTCACGCCGGGGGAGTTGATGAGCTGCGCGTGGCTGGCGCCGCAGCCGCTGGACACCACGAGAAGCAGGGGGAACCAGGCGCGGCGCACGGCCCTCGAGACGGGCAGGGCCCTGTCAGATTCACTCGGGCCTCGGAGTACGCCGGCTGATGGACAGCCATGCATTCCCGGCGCCCGCTCACTACACAGCGTGCCCATGAAGCTCCGAGCCAAAATCGCCCTCGGCCTGGGCGGCCTCTTCGTCGCCCTGCAGGTGGTCCCCGTCGACCGCACCAACCCGCCCGTCACCGGAGAAATCCAGGCGCCTGCCGAGGTGAAGGGGGTGCTGAAGCGCGCCTGCTGGGACTGCCACTCCAACGAGACGGTGTGGCCCTGGTACGCGCGGGTGGCGCCGGTGTCCTTCCTGGTGCGCCACCACGTGAAGGACGGCCGCAGGCACCTCAACTTCTCCGAGTGGGCCGGCTACACGCCCGAGCGCAAGGCGAAGAAGTTCGAGGAGTGCGGCAAGGAGGTGTCCGAGGGCAAGATGCCGATGACGTCGTACGTCCTCCTGCACCCGGAGGCGCAGTTGACTGACGCGGAGAAGAAGTCCCTCGCCGCCTGGGCCGGTGGAGCCGTCAACGACTGACGGCAGCGCGCGTCAAGTCGTCACCGCCGGCGACACCGGCTTTACGCCCAACCACGGCCCCAGCGCGCTGCGGTACACCACCACCCGGAAGCTGACGAGGGCCAGCGCGAAGGTGGCGCTCACCACCAGCGCGTACTTGGCGCCCGCCGGCCAGCCCCACCGCGCCACCCACACCTGCAGCGCCAGCACCACCGGGTAGTGCACCAGGTACACCCAGTAGGACGACTCCACCAGGAACCGCAGCCAGGGCCTCGTCGCCGCCGGCACGCGGAAGGCCAGCCCCAGGCAGCCCACCGTCACCAGCACCGGCACCATGCCCGCGAGGAAGTGCCCCGGCGGCTGCCACTGCAGCGGCCGGCTGAAGACGTACAGCGCCACCGCCAGCCCCGCCACCGCCATCCACCAACTGCGCCGCACCAGCACCTCCACCGCGTCGCGCGTCAGCCACAGCACCCAGCCCAGCGCGAAGAAGACGCCGTAGTGGAAGACGGCGTGCACCTGGGGGACGAAGGACAGCGCGGGCTTCACCTCGCCCCAGCGCATCAGCGCCAGGCCCAGCGGCACGCCCATCACCAGCGGCACGCCCATCACCAGCAGCGCCTCCGGCACCCGCAGCAGCGCGCCCAGCCACCTCGCCGCGCGCCGCCCTTCCCACCCCGCCCGGGCCAGCCCCCAGGCCAGCAGGCAGAAGAGGAAGAGGTACTCGAGAAACCACAGGTGCGAGGGCACCCACTGCACGGCGGCCTGCGGCGCGAAGTCCGGAGGCATCACCCCCGCGGAGAGGCTCCAGCGCCGCACCTGCACGTCGGCCGTCAGCACCAGCGGCAGGGCGAAGGCGAAGGGCAGCACCAGCCGGCGCGAGCGGTCGACGAGGAAGCCCTCGAGGCCCCGCCGCTCCAGCACCAGGTGCGCGAAGAAGCCGGCCAGGGCGAAGAAGAGCTGCATGCGGAAGCTGTGCAGCACGCCCACCAGGGTGAGGAAGACGGGCGAGGAGGCCGAGTCCGCCACGAAGTACCAGCGGCCGAGGTCCGGCACGTAGGGGTAGGCCGCGTGGTAGCAGACGCCCAGCAGCATCGCCCCCGCGCGCACCACGTCGAGGCCGTCGTAGCGGCGCACCGTGCCCTCTTTCATCATGAACGCGCCGGAGAAGAGTCTCCCCGCGCGGCTCAAGTCAACGGGCCGTGTCCGATGTGCTCAACTTCCGCCCCGTGACGAGGCCGTCCATCGACAAGCTGCTGGCGAGAGGGGCGAAGGCCTTCACCGCTGCCCGCGCCGCCGGACACCTGCCCGTCGACCACACCGGGGCCACCTTCACCCGCCTCTTCTTCGCCGGCGCGGACCTCTCCCGACTGGGGCTGGTGGGCAGCGAGTGGGAGGACTGCCACCTGGGCGCGGTGGACTTCACCGGCGCGGACCTGTCCAACGCCTACGTGCACGGCGGGCGCTTCGAGCGCTGCGTCTTCCGCGGCGCCCTGTTGGCCGGGGCCACCTTCGAGGACGTGGACCTGGTGGACTGCGACTTCACCGGCGCGCAGGGGCTGGACACGCTGGAGCACCACGCGGCGCGGCTGCACGACGTGAAGGGCCTCTCGGGCGGCACCACCTCCCCCGCGCCCGGCGGCGAAGCCGAAGCGCACTTCACGCCCGGCTTCGTGGCCACCCACGCGGAGCTGGAAGCAGCGCTGGACGAGAGCCCCGACGACGAGGGCCGCTGGCAGGTGTACGGCGACTGGCTGCAGACGCAGGGCGACCTCCGCGGCGAGCTGGTGGTGCGCCACGGCAAGCCCGGCTTCGAGGACTTCGTGCAGAGCCACCTGGAGGACGTCTTCGGCGACTGCGCCGACGAGGTGCGCGGCGGTGGGCAGATGCCGGAGCTCTGCGTCGAGTGGCGCCACGGCTTCGTGCACACCGCCACCCTGCGGGCGGACAACCCGGAGCGGCCGGTGGACCTGGGCGCGCTGACGCGGAGGGTGCTGGCGCTGCCCTGCTGCCGCTTCCTCACCGGCCTGCGCTTCGGGGTGAAGCACGGGGCCGTCACCTCCGGGGGCGCGGAGAACGAGTACTCCGCGGTCATCGCGGCGCTCGGGGCCCACCCGCGCACCCGGGCGCTTACGCACCTCGCCTTCGGGCTGCAGCGCGTGTGGCGCGACGACTACGAGACCTCTCCTCTGCACCGCTGGGGCGACTTGTCGGCGCTGTGGCCGCTGGTGCCCGGGCTGAAGTCCCTCTTCCTCAAGGGCAGCGGCGGGGTGCTGGGCGAGCTGGTGCTGCCCGAGCTGCAGCGCTTCACCCTGGAGGCGGACTACCTGGGGGACGAGGCCGGCGCGGTGCTGGACGCCCTGCGCGCGGCGCGGTGGCCGAAGCTGAGGCACTTCGAGATGACGGACGTGGGCGGGGAGCTGGACGTCGCCGCGCTGTTGAGCGCGCTGGAGCCGCTGCCCCTGGTGCACTTCGGCCTGGAGGAGGGCGGCGCGCTGTCCGCCGTCCTCTCCGCGCTGCTGGACTCGAAGCTGCTGCCGCGCCTCGAGGTGCTGGACCTGCGGGAGTGCGTCCTCGACGGCCGCGGCCTCGAGCTGCTGGAGGCCCGCCTGGCCGCCTTCCGCCACTTACGGGAGCTGGACCTCTCCGGGGCCATGAGCGAGCAGACCGCCGACCGCCTCGCCTCCCTGGGCGCCTTCCTCCGCCTGGACCATCCGCTGGAGCGCGAGGTGGAGGAGGACGAAGACGGCGAGCCCCACCCGGACGACTCGGGCGAATACGAGATGTGGGCCGACGACGCCGGCGCCGACGAGGAGGACGCGGTGAAGGAGGAGCCGCTCCTCCCGGTGGACGCGGAGCTGGACATTCCCGACGAGCACGGGGACGAGTGAGTGCCGGAGGACGGGCGTGGTACTCTCGAGGTGTGCCCGCGACGTTGAGCCCCGAACGAGAGCAGCGCTTCTGGGAAGGCGTCGAGCGCGCCGGGAGGTTCTTCATGGGTGACTCACCGGTGCAGCGCGCAATGCTGGACATCTCAAAGGCGCTCAAGGACGCCGGCATCCCCCACGCCATCCTCGGCGCGATGGCGCTGAACGAGTACGGCTACCTCCGCATGACGACGGACGTGGACATCCTCCTCAGCGCGGAGGGACTGCGCCGCTTCAAGGAGCTGCACCTGGGGCGCGGCTACGTGGAGAAGTTCCCGGGAAGCAAGGGCGTGCGCGACTCGCGCAACGGGGTGAGCATCGACATCTTGCTGGCCGGTGAGTTTCCCGGTGACGGCAAGCCCAAGCCGGTGCGCTTTCCTGACCCAGCCCTCGCGGCCGTCGCCGGCGAGCGCGTCTGCCTGCTGCCACTGGAGAAGCTGCTCGAGCTCAAGCTGGCCTCGGGATTGAGCGCGCCGCACCGGCTGAAGGACCTCGCCGACGTGCTCGAGGTCATCAAGGCGCTGGCGCTGCCGGAGGACGTGGCTTCGCGCCTCGACCCCTCCGTCCGCGCGAAGTACCTCGAGCTGTGGGCGGCGGCGCAGGTGAAGGACCCGTACTCCGACGGTTGAGTCCTTCCGCCGGGCGACGCTGGGCTACAGTCCGCGGCCTCATGACTCCTTTCTCCTCGCGGCTTTTGGCCGGCGCGCTCCTGTCCTTCTTCCTCGCCGCCTGCCCCGACCCGGCCAGCAAGCGCACCGCGGACCAGTTGGCCGCGCTGGAGAAGAAGAAGAGCGACGCGGCAAAGGCGGCCAAAGAGGACAAGCCCGCCCCCCTGCCCACCGAGGTCCTCCGCCTCGAGCCGCCCTACGACGACACCCAGGCCGTCCTCCTCGCCCCCGACGGCCCCTGCCCGGAGGGCTTCTGGGCGCTCTTCCCCGGCGACGCGCCCGGCGCCACCCCCGAGGAGAAGAAGGCCAACGCCGCCCGCCGGAAGGCGGTGGCCGAGGAGGTGCGCGGCAAGAAGTACCTCCTCAAGCTGAAGGGGGCCGGCTTCGTCACCTTGAGCCCCTACGACGCGCCGAAGGGCCGCTTCACCATCGACGTGAAGGGCACCATCGACTGCACGGACTCCATAGGCCACGTGGCCATCGCCTGGACGGACGCGAAGGCTCTAGACCCGGGCGCCTCGGCCGCCAAGGAAGGCGCGGAGGTGACGCAGAACGTGTGGACGGCGCCGCCCGTCACCTTCGAGCTGCCCATCACCTCCCTCACCGAGGCCAAGGCCTTCAACGACCAGAACCGCTTCGGCCTCTCCGCGCGCGTGGCCTTCACGCCGGGCAAGGGGGAGGTGGACAAGAAGCTGAAGAAGCTGGGCAGGGTGACGGAGAAGGCCGCGGGGGAGACGCTCACCATCGGCGGCGGCACCGAGGACTGGGGCGCCGGGCGGCTGCTGCGGGTGGAGTTGTTGGGCGTGCGCGTCGCGACGGACCGGGAGAAGAAGCAGTTGTTCGACCAGCGGCCCTCGAAATAGGAGGTAACCGGCCATGCTGCGCGACGCGCACCCCCGCGAAGAAGGCGAAGGAGCCGGTCAACTGAAGGCCGACTTCACCTCGGGCTTGAAGAGGACCACCAGCGCGTAGATGCCCACCGGAATGCCGATGCAGCAGGCGCACTGGCAGGGCAGCATGGCCGCGAAGGACGCGGCGATGGCCAGCGGGTACATCTTCAGGTTGCGGGCCTGAACGCCGCCGAAGAGGACGAGGCCGTAGACGAGCATGCTGATGATGCTGCCGACCCGTCCGATGGAGGACATGTTCTGCACCAGGCCCTTGAGCGCCGGCGGAAAGTTGGGGTCGCTCATCGCCTGGTTGAGCTGCGCCAGTTGCTCGGCGTTGACGCCGCCGCTCACCAGGCCCCACAAGGCGAACATCAGGCCCAGGGCGCCGGTAACGATGAGGAGGATGCCGGGGACGTTGACGGCTCCGAGCGCGTCAGGGCCTGCGGGGGGCGCGCCGGGGGGAGGGGCTCCAAAGGGCTGTCCAGTGGGATTCACGTGGGCTCTCGCGTGGGTGCGGCGGGTGGAAGGCGCACCAGTCCACCCTTGCTCCGGCACGCGCGCCACGAAAAAAGGACGCCGTGGAGCCTCGCCGCCCCCGCCTGCCCCTCACCGTCCTCGCGCTGGGCGCCACCAGCTTCTTCAACGACGTAGCCAGCGAGATGGTGTTTCCCCTCTTGCCCGGCTTCCTCGCGCTGCTGGGGGCCGGGCCCACCTTCCTCGGGCTTTTGGAGGGCGTGGCCGACGCCGTGTCCGCGCTCCTCAAGTACCTCGCCGGCAAGCGCGCGGACAAGGGCGGCCAGAAGGGGCTGGTGCTGCTGGGCTACGGCTTCACCACCTTCGTGCGGCCGCTGCTGGCGGTGGTGGCGGCGCCCTGGCAGGTGCTGGCGATTCGCGCCGCCGACCGGATGGGCAAGGGCGTGCGCAGCGCTCCCCGCGACGCGCTGCTGGCCGGCGCGGTGCCCGCCTTCGAGACGGGCCGGGCCTTCGGCTTCCACCGGGCGATGGACCACACCGGCGCGGTGGTGGGCCGCTTGTGGCCACCGCGCTGCTCTTCTTCGGCGTCTCGGTGCGCACCGTCTTCGCCCTCACCCTCATCCCCGGGCTGTTGGTGGTGGCCTCCCTCTTTCTGGTGAAGGAGCCGCCCTTGGCTCCTCCCAAGGCGACGGACGGGGCGGGCCTGCGGGCGCCCATGCCGGCGAGGCTGCGGCAGTTGCTGGGGCTCTTCTTCTTCTTCGCCCTGGCCAACTCCTCCGACGCCTTCCTCCTCCTGCGCGCGCGCGAGGTGGGCACGAAGGAGACGTGGCTGCCGGTGCTGTGGCTGGCGCTGCACCTGTCCAAGGTGTGGTGGACGACGAAGGCCGGCGCGTGGAGCGACCGCATGCCGCGCCACCGGCTGGTGCTGGGAGGGTGGGCCGTGTACGCCGGCTGCTACGCACTCCTGGGGGTGGCCTCGCAGGCCTGGCAGGTGTGGGCGGTGGTGGCGGCCTACGGGGCCTTCGCGGGCCTCACCGAGCCGGTGGAGAAGGCGATGGTGAAGGACCTGGCGCCGCCGGAGGCGCGGGGGCGGGCCTTCGGGCTGTACCACGGGCTGCTGGGCGCGGCGGCCATTCCCGCGGGGCTCCTCACCGGCGCGCTGTGGCAGGCCTTCGGGGCGGCTGCGGCGCTCTTCACCGGTGCGGCCGTCGCGGCGCTGGCGTCGGCCGGCCTCTTCCTCTGGGCGCGCGCCGCTCCACCCGCCCGCCCCGGGCAGACGAGCCTCACCTGAAGCCTCACCAGCGAAGCTGCCTCACGCAGGCCAGCACCTCGCTGTCGTAGTACCGGGACTGGTCGCAGAAGCGGATGACCTGGCAACCGCCACGTCTTCGCCTACTAGCACCGCGCGTTCACGCGTCTGGGTTGACGCGAAACTCCCGCAGCGCCCGAAGGCAGCGGTCGAGGCTCTCGCTGCGCTTGCGAGCGGCTGCGACGGTCCAAGGGCCAGCCGCAAACTGAATGATGGCGGACTCATAGCCGGGACCGAACTTCGCGGTGTGCCCCGGCCGCGGGACCAGCAGCGTGCGCAGGTGCCGATTCGCCCGTCGGTGCGAGGCCAGTTCGACGATGGTGTGCGAGGGCTTGAGCAGCGCGTCAGGTTCCGTCGGGACCGTGTCCTTCGGGCACCCCAGCCACCTCGAGAAGGCGCCGACATCAGCCAAGAGCCACGCTTCGATTTCATGCCGCGCAAGCCGAAAGCGGAACCGTGGGCCCCGATTGGGCAGCCCGAGCTTCTCGAGGACGCCGGCTCCGCATTGCTGAAATCGCGCCCCCTTCCGGTTGGGCGGCGTCGGGTCAACGTCTCGGAGCAACAGCGGCGCCTTCGTCGGCGGACTGGCCACGAGGCGCGCTGCGAAGCGGTCGACGGGGTCGTAGCCGCCGAGCGAGAACAGACCCGCCACGTGGAAACCGCACGCCTCCGCGACCTTTTTGGCGACCGGCTTGTCGGTGTCCCCTTCGCAGTAGACGTCGAGGTTCATCCACCCACTCCGGTCGCGAGCCCGTCGATGCCCTCCACGGCGGTGAGCTGCTCGAGCTGTCGGCCCAGTTCGAGCTCGTGCTCGACCGCGGCGACGATGGTCTCGTTGTCAGCGCCGTTCTCGACGACTGACGCCTCCGCCTTCTTTCCGTGTCCGGGCCGAACGAGGACGATCTCGCTGGGGTCGATGCCACGCCCGTTGAACATCGCGAAGGCGTGACTGGTCACGATGACCTGCCGTGTCGCCGCGACCGTCGAGATCAACGCGGGCAACTGCCTGACCGCGCTGCCGTGCAATGACAGCTCTGGCTCCTCGAGCAACAGCGGCCCGTCGCCGTCGGCGATCTCCCACAACAGCCCTATCAACCGGAGTGTGCCGTCTGAGAGCAACCCCTCGTCCTGATACGCGTCCTCCGTGCGCCAGTGCTTCAGCCGCAACTGCAAGTGGGGGTGACCCAGCTCGTCTTTCTCGAGCGCGAGCTTCCGGAAGAAGGGCAGCACGTTCCTCAGCGCCTTGTTGATGCGCGTGAGGCGCTTATTTCGCGCTGCCTGCGGAGTCCTCGCGACGCGCTCAAGGAACCGAGGCCCATAGTCCTCAAGCTCCCGGTCGCCGTGCAATTTCGTCGTCCGGAGCAACTGCGGCACCAGGTGCGCGTAGCGGATGGTGCGGAGCGCACGCACCAACGCCTCGAAGTCCGCGTTGTGCGCCGATTGCTCGAGGTGGGTCTGGCGCCGCTCTTCGCCGCGCTCGTGCTTCGCGTCGCGCTCAAGCAAGACCTCGCCGTCCCGGCTGACGCGCTCCTTGAGCACGACGGCTCGGTCACCGGGCCGCTCGCGCTCCAGCCACAGCACGTACGTCCACAACTGCGCCTCGAGCTGCACGTCGAGCTCGAGCTCGATGTGACTCCGTGGGCCGTGCTGGAAGAGAGTGCGGATCACGCTGAAGCCGGGGCGGCGACTCGACGCCGCAGACTGGAGCCCCCCCGCCTCGACAGCGAGGTCGCGCACAAAGCGTAGCGCGTCGAGGAGGTTCGACTTTCCCGAGGCGTTCGGCCCGACGATGAAGGACCGCTGTTGGAGGCGCACCTCCGAACTGCTGGTAGATGGCCACCGCGTTCCGGCGTCGGCTCAGCGCCTCGGTGATCAGCTCGTGAAACGGGCTGCAGTGACTCTTCACCGGCGGCTCGTCGGGCAGCTCGGGGTCGGTGGTCACTTCGTTGGCCGGTTTTGCCGGGCGCCCCCACCTCCCGGGCTGGCGCACGTCGACCCCCGCCTCCTTCAGGTACGCGCTCGCCGTCTCGCGGCGCCCGCCTGTCTCGAATTGGATGCGCCGCAGCGACCAGCCGAGCCGGCCGAGGGCAGTGACCTGCTGTCGTTTCTCTTCGCTCAAGACGTTCGCCATGCCCTTGACGACTACGCGTCGCGGTCGGGCGTCAACGCCTCGGGCCTCAGCTCATTGGCCGATTTTGAAGTGACCACCTGCTTGCGATCCTCCGATACTGCGCGCATAATGCCCTTTGAACGTGGGCACTCCGCACGTAGACCGTGAGCCGACCAAGACCCTCGGCCCTCAAGCCGCTCGGCTCGTCGCAATCCTGCACGAGCGGGGCCGGACGTTGTTCACCCACGCAGACGTCAAGAAGATCGCGGGCCTGTCCGCGAAGTCCGCGCGCAACCTCGTCGCCGGTCTCGTGAACCGCGGCCTCGCCACCCGTCTCAAGCCAGGCCTGTTCATCCTCGTGCCCTTTGAGCTCGGGCGCGAGCGCGAGTACCTCGGCAATCCCTACGTGGTCGCGCGCGAGCTCGCCGACACGCCCGAGTACTACGTGTCGCACGCCTCCGCGATGGACCTGCACCAGATGGTCACGCAGCCGCAACTCGCGGTCTTCGTGATGTCGCCGAAGGCAATCAGGCCGCGCATGGTGCTCGGCACGGAGTTCCGGTTCGTGCGCTGCAAGCGGGAGAACCTGTTTGGCATCGTCGAAGTGTGGGCGACGAAGACCGAGCGCGTTCACGTCAGCGACCTCGAGCGCACCGTCATCGACGGCCTCAAGCAGCCGGAGCACTGCGGCGGCCTGACCGAGGTCGCGAAGGGGTTCTGGATGCGCCGGGATGCGATCGCCGTGCCGAAGCTCGTCGACTACGCCCTGCGACTCGGCGTCGGTGCGGTCGTACGCCGGCTCGGCTTCTTGCTGGAGACGTTCGAGATCGACGCACCCGCCGAGATCGAGCGGCTGCGCGCAGCGCTGACTGCCACGTACGCGCCCCTCGATCCGCTCATGCCCGCGGAGGGGCCGTGGCACGCGCGGTGGCGGGTTCGCGTCAACGTCGAGCCCGACGAGCTGCGAGCGCTCGTGAGGACCTGACCGATGATTCCGCAACGAAACCTGTCCCTGCTCTCGAACCGCCTTGCCCGCGCTGGTGGCCGCCGCGTGGTCGAGGCGGTCCTCGAGCGCGACTACTGCCTCGCCTGGTTCCTCGTGGGCCTGTCGCGCTCGCCTCTTCGCGAGGCGCTCGTGTTCAAGGGCGGCACGGCGCTCAAGCGCTGCTACTTCGGCGACTACCGCTTCTCGGAGGACCTCGACTTCACGCTCGCCGAGCCCCGCGAGCTCGCTGCGATCCTTGCTGGGCTCGAGGAGGTGTACGCGGAGGTCCAGCGGGCGTCGGGCATCGTGGTGCGCTTCGCCCGCGCCGATCGCAAGAGCCACCAGAACAGCCACACCTTCTACCTCTCCTACGAGGGGCCGCTCCCGGCGGCGTCGCCGAAGGAGGTCAAGGTCGACATCACGATCCGCGAGCAGCTCGTGCGCCCCGTCGAAGAGCGGCCGGTGTTGCGCGGGTACGAGGAATACGCGGACCTGCCCGAGGACGCGCCGGTGCGCGTGTACGCGCTCGACGAGATCGCGATCGAGAAGCTCGTCGCCCTGACCGACAAGGCCCGCAACGAACCTCGCGACCTGTACGACCTGTGGCACCTCACGAGCGCGGGGCTCATCGACTTCTCGACGCTGATCCCCGAGGTCGAGGCGAAGCTCGCCTTCCGCGGTCGCACGCGCGACGCGATGACCGCCGAACTCGCGACGAAGGAGGCGCGCTACAAGAAGCTCTGGGCGGTCCGCCTCGGGCAGCAGATGGCGACGCTTCCGCCGTTCGACGATGTCTTCCGAGCGGTGCGACGAAGCCTGCGCGACGCCGGGCTTGTGGAGCGGTGAGGCGCGAGCGGGAGGCGGTCAGGGCCGAAGGAAGCGGTTCGCGTCGGACGTTGCGCGGGTGCGCACTCGAGCGACGGCGGTCGGCACGGGCTCCGATGCGTGCATCTTCAAGTCCTGGATGTCGCTCAGTTGCCGGGCGAGCTCGGCCTGCACGAGCGGATGAGCGAGGACTCGGAGCTCGGCCCCGCGCACGTTCCTGTCGATGTCCTCGCTATTGATCACGAAGTTGTCCAAGGCCTCATAGGCAACGCGGGCCGCCCATGCTGCTTCCTGAGGGTCCCCAAGAAGCTTCGTGCGCAGGGCGTAGATCGCCGCCATGCCGGCATTCTGCGCGTTGGTGGCGTCCTGAGTCCAAGGGCCGTTGATGCTGTCCTCTTGCGGTACCAGGCTCATCAGAGTCTCGATCTGCTCCTCCTTCGCGCGCAGCCCATCACGCCTCGGCTCGGCCTTCATCCCGCCATCGCTGATCGGTCACTTCGTGCGCGCAGCGCCAGAGGCTCAGCTGACCGCCTCAGTGCAGCGGTGGCAGAGCTCCTGGCCGCCCACCTCGGGCCGGTTCAACGAGCAGCGCGGGCACTTCGTGCCGGAGGCCTGCTCGACCAGCACCTTCACCTCGGAACGCGCTCTGGCAGGCGCGGTGGAGCGCGAGGAAGTCCGGCCTCACGCGCTGCGGCTCGCCCCAGCGTTCCTCGAGGCGGCCCCGGCCGTGGCGGTGCTGGGCGAAGGCGAGGGAAGAGGAGAGCAACAGGGCGACGACGAGGAGGTGGCGCATGCAAGCCCGACGGGCGCTGCGCCGCGCCGATTCAGGCGTACACTTCTTTCTCCGCCCGTCCGTTCTACTTGCAGGAGTTGGCGCAGGAGGCCGGCTCGCCCATGACGGCCTGCTCGCAGGTCTGCGCCTTGCGGTCGGTGATGCAGGAGGAGGCCGCGGCGGCGTCGAACGTCTTCCCGTCGGCGCAGCCGCTGACCAGCGCGCACAGGGACTTGTACTGCGACTTGCAGGAGCCGAGGTCGCTGCCAATCTTGAGGCCCGAGGCCCCGGGGCAGTTCCACATCTTCTCGCACTCGCCGTCGACGCGCTGCTCGCAGAAGCCCTGCGGGGAGAGGCCACAGCCGGCGAGGGCGAGGAGGGCGACGGACAGCGCTGCGAGGACGAGCTTCTTCATGGGCTTCGACTCCGGAGGGGTGGGACGGCGACTGCGGCGGCGGTGGACGGGAATCCTCGTCGCGAATTCAGAGGCGGGCGAAGGAGCCTTCACGGACGGTCTGGTTGCTCGTCAGTCGCCGCCGCAGCGGGACGCGCCCGCCCCGAGGATGCGCACGCCCGGGGCCGCCGTCAGCCAGGTGCTGTCCGTGTCCGTCCCGGTGAGGTACTGCGTCACCGTGGTGGGGGCGCCGTCGGACGAGGTGTACAGGTAGAAGTCCGGCCCCCACGAAGAGAAGGCGTAGGCGTAGGCCTGGCCGAGGGTGAGGGACGGAAACACCCGCAGCCCGGAGGTCACCGCGGTGGCCTTCGACACCTCGGCCAGGCTCATCACGCCGCCCGCAGTCGAGGGCGGGAAGAAGCCGAACAGCTTCCCTTCGGGCGTCCCGGTGAGTTCCGCCGTGCCCGTCGCTGCGCCGCCGAAGCTGCCCACCACCGAGGCCCTCATCGCCCCCAGGTCGACTCGGGCCAGGGCGCCGTTGGCCGCGATGAAGAGCGTCTCGTCGGGCGAGTCGGCCGAGTCGGGGGAGAAGCCCATGCCGAAGCGCGTCCAGCCGGCGGGCGGCACGAAGCTGGTGGCCGCGCAGTTGACGGTGCGGACGTTGATGCGGAAGAGCGAGCCGTCGCCGTAGTTGACCCACCCCGAGCCGTCCTGGCTCACGGCCATCGAGTTGGGCGTGGCGCCGCCGGCGGCCGGGCAGGCCAGCTTGCCGATGCGCCGCAGGTCCTTCGTCGGCGGGTAGAAGCTGTAGAGGTCGGCGGTGTCGGTGAAGAGGTAGATGAGCTTGGCCTCCTCCGGGCAGCTGGCGCGCGTCCACACCCGGGGCGGGCTCTCGATGCGCAAAGAGCGCGTGGCGACCGCGACGCGCTGGCCTTCCTTCATCCACCGGGCCTCCACGTCCAGCGGCGCGCCCGGGGTGCAGCCCGTGGTGGTGGAGGTGCAGGTGAAGCGGGTCCGCACCGTGCCGAAGGCGTCCAGCTCGATGGTCGTCTCGTCCAGCTCCCCGACGAAGGCCTGCAGGACGATGGTGCCGGTGCCGATGGTGCCGTCCGCCTCGGTGGCCACCACGCGCAGGTAGGACGTGCGCCCCAGGCCGTCGAGGGTGGGCGGCGCGGCCGTCAGCGTCAGCGTGGGCTGGGCCGCGGGCGCACACGCGAGGAGCCCCACCGCCAGGTACAGCGCCAGCACGCTTCTCACGTCACCACTCCTTCTCCGGGAGGCCATCCCACGGGGTGCACCACTCTAACAAGGGCTTCGCGGTCACCGAGCCGTGCCGTAGAAGCCGCCCGCCCCGCTCAGGTTGTAGCCGTGGACGCCGGCGCTGGCCATGGCGGAAGTCTGCGAGGCCGGGCGGCAGACGCAGTCGAGCAAGGGCGTCGCTTTGGGTGGCGGTCAGCCGCCGGCGAGGTCACTCCTTTACCTGGAGCAGTCGTCATCCCGGGGGGTGGACCATGACTCGAATGACCTGGCTCAGCCTGGCCGCGCTGCTGTCCGCGTGCGCCGTACAGTGCGGCCCGGAGCCCACGGAGTACCTGCCACCGTCCTGCACCAGCGACGGCACCAACCAGACGCTCACCTTGAACATCACCCAGGGCGAGGGCGCCGTCACCGTCTCCCCGACGGGGACGGCGTGCACCACCTTCGGCGGACAATGCACCTGGCAGTTCCCCCGCTGCACCCCGGTGCGCCTCACCGCCACGCCCTACTCCGGGTACACGAAGGCGGAGTGGACGGGCTGCGACAGCGCGCAGGGGCTGGCGTGCGACCTCGAATTGCGGGCCGCGCGCAGCGTGTCCCTGGCGCTCAAGGAGTGACGTCCACCAAAGGCCGGTGCGGGGGCGCTGGCGCACAGCGCGGAAAGCCGCGAAGGTGCGCGGACCATGAATGACGACGTCGTCCTCCTCTTCGGAGGCAATTCGTCCGAGCGGCGGGTGTCGGTGGCCTCGGCGCAGAACGTGAGCCGGCTCTTGTCTTCTGCCGCGCTGTGGTTCTGGTCCCCCTCGGGCGCGGTGCACCGGGCGGCGGCGGAGGAGCTTCTGGCCCACGGCGACACCTTCACCCGCGACTTCGCGCCCAAGGCCGGCGCGGCCTTCCCCACCCTGGCCGACGCGCTGGAGTCCGCCGACGCGCGCGGGCGGGCCTTCCTCCTCGCGCTCCACGGCGGCGACGGGGAGAACGGCACCGTGCAGCGCGCGCTGGAGGCCCGCCACCTGGCCTTCACCGGCAGCGGCAGCGCGGCCAGCGCCCGGGCCTTCGACAAGGCGCAGACCAAGGCGCTGGCGGCGGCGAAGGGCGTGGCGGTGGCCGACGCGCGGGTGCTGACGCCAAAGGACGCGAAGGCCACCGCGGCGGCGCTGGACGAGCTGCTGGCCAGCCATCCCCGCTGGGTGCTCAAGCCGCTGGCGGACGGCTCCAGCCACGGGCTGGTGCACCTCAAGGCGCAGGCGCAGGTGCCGGAGGCCGCGCAGGTGCTGGCCGGGCTGGGCCTCACCTACCTGGCGGAGGTCTTCATCGAGGGTCGCGAGCTGACGGTGGGCGTCGTCGACGAAGGCAGCGGGCCCTTGGCGCTCCCGGTGTCCGAGGTGCGCTTCGCGCCCGACGCGGCCTTCGACTACGCCGGCAAGTACCTGGGCCGGGGCACCGAGGAGATTACCCCCGCGCAGCTGTCCGACGCCGAGCGCGAGGCGGCGCAGCGCCTGGCGGTGGCGACGCACCAGGCGGTGGGCTGCGAAGGCTACTCGCGCACGGACATGATTCTCACCGCGCAGGGGCCGGTGCTGCTGGAAATCAACACCCTGCCCGGGCTGACGAAGGCGTCCTTCATCCCGCAGCAACTGGCGGCGGCGGGGAAGGACTTGAAGGCCTTCCTCGAGGCGCAGCTGGAGCTGGGGCGGAAGCGAGCCGCGCGCGGCCCCCGATGAGCGGCTGGGTGGAGGACGCGCGGCTGGCGACAGTCGAGCACGAGTGCCCGGAGTGTGGCCGCATGGCCCGGGGAACGGGGCGGATGCGCTGCGACGCCCTCACCCGCCGGTGGCTGGTGGAGTACCGCTGCGTCGACGCCGGCTTCCTCGCCTGGAGTGAGAAGGTGGAGGACCTCACCCGGGCCGTCGCCGCGGACCACGGGCGCTGAAGGCCCGAGGAGGCGCTGGCTGCGCCTATACTGTGGGCCGAGCCGTCCAGACATGGTCCCCCTCCTCCTCGCGCTGCTCGCCCAGACTCCCGTCGATCTGCCAGCGGCCAGCCGGGAGCCCCTCACCGGCACGCAGCCGGCGGTCGCATACGTGGGCCTTCAGCAGTACGCCGTCACCTGGGTGGATGACCGCTTCGACTTCCTGCACCGGAGGCGGCCCACCCCCAGCGGGGCCACCGACCTCTGGTACAGCCGCCTCTCCACGGACGGGGGTGTCCGCGTCCCTCAGCGCCTCTGCCCGGCGGCGCCGCTGGGCCGGCCGGCGTTGCTGGCGGCCGCCGGCGCCCTCACTGCCTTCTGGCATGAGGAAGTCAGCCCGGGCCAGGTGGGCGTCCGGCGCGCGAGGGTGAATCCTGACGGCGGGGTGGACTGTCCTCCTCCCCTCTTTGTGTCATCCGACGCGGCGAATGAGCTCACCGTGGCCTGGTCCGGCACGCGCGCCTTCCTGGCGTGGACGACCAACGACTCCAACTCCCGGCTGTGTGGCGCGTGGCTGGACGGCGCCGGCACCGTCACGTCCGGACCCAACGAGTACCTCTCCGGCCTCGCGGCGTACGCTTCGTTGAGCACCGGCGCCACCACCGGCACCGTCCGCATGAGCTACCTGGACAGCGCCAGCGCGGCGCACAGGACACAAGTCGTGGAGAGCGACACCGGCGTCATGAACTTCGAGACACTGAAGTCGGGCGCCACCCAGACGGCGATGGACCCGGCAGCCGGCGGCTTCACCGTGGTGCAGTCCTCCGGCGGGACGGAGGCCCACTTCGTCGGTGGA
This sequence comes from Myxococcales bacterium, assembly GCA_020846875.1. Lineage (GTDB taxonomy): Bacteria > Myxococcota > Myxococcia > Myxococcales > Myxococcaceae > JADLDB01. Next base: position 58,490 of record JADLDB010000068.1, read on the forward strand.
CCGGTGGTCAACTTGCTCTCGACCGGGACCGGTCAACTCCGGGTGGTGACCGCCGCGGCCACGGGGCGCTCCCTTGCCATGGATGAAGGACCGTCCGGCCTCTCCATCGTGGGCTTCTCAGCTGGCGGCAGGACCCAGAACGTGGTCCTCAACAATGAGATGGAGGCGGCGGCGGCCAGCGACGGGACCGGCGTGCTGCTGGTGTCCAACGACGCCCGCCAGGAGTTGCACTCGGCGCGCCTCTCGCTCGGTCCAACCACCCTCACCGTCTCTTCCCTCCCTGGGTCCTTCTTCTCGTCTGACGCGCCGCAGCGCCGCCCCTCGGCGGCCTTCTTCATGGACCGCTTCGTCATCGCCTACGAAGAGCGGACCGACGCGGGCTTCGTGACGCGGCTGGTGGGACTGCAGAAGGACAACGGCCTCACGACGTCCGTCCCGGCGCCCACCCTCCGCGACGCCTCCCTCTTCAACCGCCCCGACGGGACGGCGCTGGTGCGGCACGACGTGGGGCTCACCACCCAGACGGCCGTCGCCGTGTTTGACCTGGCGACGAACGTGCCTTCGCCGGGACCTCCGCTGCTCTCCTCCGCTCCCGCGGGTGCCGGCGCGGCGACCGACCGGCGGGCGGTGCACTGGTCCGACACCACCCTCTTTGTAGAGGGCGCCAGCGCCCGGCCTTTCGCCAACATGGTGCCCTCCCGGACGGGGGCGACGACGGCCTCCGACTTGTGGTTGCCGGTCCTCTCCGCCGGCAAGTTGATGACGCTGTACCTCACCGAGGCGGAGCTGGCCTCCTCGAGCTCCCTGCCTCAGCCCCGGGTGCAGCACGCCTCGTCCTTCGACCGCGACGTGTCGCCCGGCATCGCCGTGCTGTCCACGCCGATGGGCCCGCGCGCCCTCATCGCCTGGGCGGACGCGAACCAGGACAGGGTCCACTGGGAGGTCTTCGACTCCAACGGGACGTACGAGCAGGGCGCGGAAGACGCCCTGCCGCCGGTGCGGGGCATCGCGGTGGCGGCGTCGACGGGCGGGTGGGTGATGACCTTCTCGGACGCGCGAGGCCTCAACACCCGGGCCTACTCCCTGGATGGCTCCCTCGGCTTCGGCACGGTGTTCGGCACGCCGCCCGAGGTGGCCGGCGAGCCGGTGATGGCGGCGGCTCCGGACGGGACCGTGGTGTCGGTGTGGCCCGTCTTCTCCCCTTCCCGGGCCACGGTGGGCCTGCGGGCGGTGGTGCTGGACCCCTTCCCCGGCACCACCGACGGCGGCGTGGGGGTGGACGGTGGCCTGGACGCGGGCGCACCCACGGATGGGGGCGTGCGGCCGGACGCGGGCGCGAGGACGGACGGAGGTGTCGCACCAGACGGCGGCGACACCCCGGACGGGGGACTCGGGCCCGCCGTCTTCGAGACCTCCGGCTGCGGCTGCACGTCCGCCGCCGACGCGTCCGCGTGGCTGCTCGCCGGGCTGGCGCTCTGCGCGTGCTGGGCCCGTCACCGGCGGCGATGAGCGACAAACCTCACACCACGCTGCGGCTGTGGCTCCACGCGCTGAAGCGGGCAGGCACCGCCGCGCCGGACGGCCCGGTGCCGGACTTCCCGCGCCTCAAGATGCGGGAGCTGGCCTTCGCTCTGCTGCACTTCTCCGAGCTGCTGGAAGGCCAGGTGCCGGCGGCGGAGCGCGGGGCGTGGGCGCAGGAGCTCGAAGGCTCCCGCTGGGTGCTGACGACGCCGGCGGAAGAGCAACCGCCCGCGCACGCCACCCTGGGCCGGGTGGAGACGGCGCCCAGTTGGAGTCACCTCGCCCGCGCCTTCCACCAGGCCGCGCACCGGGCGGTGTGGGCTCCGGGCCTGTGCGGCCCAGCGCAGCGCGCCGCGGTGGGCATGGCCTTCACCCTCTTTCGCAGCTCAGCGCCTTCGCGCGCCGAGGCGAACCAGGCCATCCGCCGCGGGCTGGAGCGGCTGGAGGCGGGTCTCTGGCTGTCGGCAGCCCGCGCCCGCGTGGGAGACAAGGAGCCGGCGCTGGCCACGGCCCGCGGGTGGTGGGGCGGCGCGGCCCTGGCCCTCTTCGAGGACGCGCAGGGGGGATGGTGGTTGGTGCGGCTCACCCCCGGGCGCCCGGTGAGTGTGGAGCGCGGCGCGCGGGATGACCTGCTGGCCTGCGTGCCGGACGCGCACTTCGCCAGCGCGGTGCGCACGGTGTGGAGCGAGCAGCGCTAGAGCGCCGATCAGGTTGGCGGACCGAGTGACGTCGGTGAGTTGCGAGCAGACCAAGGCGCGACGAGGGAAGCTGCTGGTGGGCAGTTGACCG
>JADLDB010000069.1 GCA_020846875.1 Myxococcales bacterium
ATCGGCGATTTGCGTCGCATCCCGTCGTTGCTCCTCGGTCAGTTGCCCACCAGCAGCTTCCCTCGTCGCGCCTTGGTCTGCTCGCAACTCACCGACGTCACTCGGTCCGCCAACCTGATCGGCGCTCTAGAAGCGAGCAGCAGCCCGCGCACCCTGCGCCACAAAAGAAGGCGGCCCGATGCGAAAAGAGCATCGAGCCGCGGGTCTTCTTGGACTGCCAGCACGGGGAGGCTGCTGAAGTGGTGGGGGGGAACCTCCTTCAACCTTGGTTCACCGTGCAACCCCACCGCTAAGCACGTGCCATGCCGTGGCCTGGCTGTCAGTGATTACACTGGGTTGAAGTGGACCCAGGGACGCTCATCGTGCAGGACTGAAAGCCGGACCGTTCATTTCTGAAAAACTGTCGCAAATTTGGTCAGTTGAGAGTGTCACGGGTCCGAGGGGGGCTCCTCGCCGGTCGTCTTGAGGCCCACCCGCTTCATCTTCCGCCAGAGGGTGGTGGCGGAAATGCCCAGGACTTCAGCGACCCTGGCGAGATCATTGGGGCTCTGATCCAGGGCCGCGACGATGGTGCGCCGTTCGGCCTCCGCCACCGCGTCCGCCAGGGGCTGCACGCCCGCCACTGCGATCACCGGCGTCTCCCCCGACTTCTTCCGCAGGGGGAAGTCTTCCGGCCCTAGCTCGTCGCGCTCGGCCAGCGCCGCCGCCTGCTCCACCAGGTTCTCCAGCTCCCGCACGTTGCCGGGGAAGGCGTACGACATGAGGTGCTCCACCGCCGTCGGCGAGAGGCGGCGCGGGCGCCGGTTGCGGGCGTTGGCGCGCTCCAAGAAGTGCTGCGCCAGGAGCGGCACGTCGTCGAGGCGCTCGCGCAAGGGCGGCACCACCAGCGGCACCACCGCCAGCCGGTAGTAGAGGTCCTGCCGGAAGCGCTTGTCGGCGACGTCCTTCTCGATGTCACGGTTGGTCGCCGCCACCGTGCGCACGTCCACCTGGATGGAAGCGCTCTCGCCCACCCGCCGCACCTCGCCCTCCTGCAGCACGCGCAAGAGCTTGGTCTGAAAGGCGGGAGCCGTCTCCGTCACCTCGTCGATGAAGATGGTGCCGCCGTGCGCCTCCTCGAAGAGGCCCCGGCGCGCCTTCACGGCACCGGTGAAGGCCCCCCGGGCGTGGCCGAAGAGCTCGGACTCCAGGAGCGACTCGGTGATGGCCGCGCAGTTCACCGGCACGAAGGGCGCCTTGCGCCGCCCGGACAGGCTGTGAATGGCGCGGGCCACCAGCTCCTTGCCCGTGCCCGACTCCCCCTGGATGAGGACGGTGGCGTCGCTCGTCGCCACGCGGCTGATGCGCCCCGTCAGCTCTCGCATCGCCGCCGACTTGCCCACCAGCGCGGTGAGGCCGTGGCGCTGGTTGAACTCGTCCGCGAAGAGGTCGACCGCCGACTGCAGGCGCGCCCGCTCCAGCGCCTTCTCCACCCGGTGCACCAGCTCCCCGTCCTTGAAGGGCTTGGTGATGTAGTCGTATGCGCCCCGGCGCATCGCCTCCACCGCCGTCTCGATGCTGCCGTAGGCCGTCATCACGATGACGTTCGTCGGCTGGGAGATCTCCACCGCGCGCTTGAGCAGCGTGAGCCCGTCCATCGGCTCCATCTTCAAGTCCGTCAGCATCACGTCGAAGGGCTGCTTGGCCAGGACGTCGAGCGCCTCTTCGCCGCTGCTCGCCTCTGAAACCTGGAAGCCCTCGGCGCGAAGCAGGAGCGCCGTGGTGGCGCGCATGTTGCGCTGGTCGTCCACCACCAGGACACGGCCTCGAGGCGCTGCGGCGGGTGTCTCGCTCATGGAATGGAAGAGTGACTAGCACGAGCGGGGGCGACGGTCGCCCCCGCCCCGCCGAGAGGTGTTGGGGGTTGCGGGGCCCTCGCCGGGCGGCCTGCGTCTCCTGCCTCTGCACTGCCCGTCCCCGTTGCATTGCGGACTTTCTCTCCCACTCCTCCCCCGCCTCCTCGCCCGCTGGGCGAGGAGGGGCCCCCTCGCGGGGCGTAGGGTGACGCCCTGCCTCCGCCCTCAGCCCGCGCCGTCCCGCATCGACAGCCATCACCTCACCGCCGGGCACCATGCCCCCTGCGGGCGGAGACGCCGCGCCTTGAGAGACCCTGCTCCCCGGACCGTGCCCGCTCCCGCCCGCCTGCTGCCACGCCCGTGCCGACTGACAAGGGACAGGGACAGGGACGGGGATTGGGACAGGGTCAGGGTCAGGGACAGCGGCTGGCTCGGCCTACTTTCGGAGGACCCGCGCCTCGCCTACCCGCAGCGTCACTCTCTCCCGGTCGAAGTACTCCGCGAGCGGGATGGCGAACTTCCGGCTCTGCCCCGTCAGCTCCTTGAACTCCTGCGTGCTGATCCGCTCGTGCCGCGTGAAGTGCGCCCGCAGCTTCTCCTCCAACTCTTTCACCGCACCCCCGTCGAAGTACAGCTCCCCAGCCCGCACCACCACCCCCTCTACCTCCAGCACCCGCAGCAGTTCCCTGACGCGCGCCTCGTCTGCTCTCAGCCGGTGCGCCAGGTCGCTCACCAGCGGCGGCGCCAACCCGCCCGACGCCAACGCCGCCGACACCGAGTCTCTCAGCACCTTCGTCGCCACGTCGAAGGCCCGCCCACGCCCCGGTAACCGCACCAGATCCGCTACGCCCACAAGCCGCTTCGCCTCGGACAACCCCACCACCAGGCGCTGGAAGACCCGCTCCTGCAAGACGCCCAACCGCTGCTTGAGCTCCTCCCTCGGCATCCCGTCCTTCTCCGGCGACTGACCATGGAAGCGCTCCAGCTGCGCCAGGGCACGCGCCTGCAGGCCGTCGAATACTCCTCGCGCCAGGTAGCGCCGCGCCTCCCGATCCACCAACACCACCTGCTGCCGCGCTGCCGCCGCCTCCAGCGCCCGCTCCAACGCCCTCGCGCTCCCCGACGCCCGCGCGAACAGCTCCGACGCCGTCAGGCCCTCGTACCCCGCCTCCGTCAGCAGCATCGCCACCCGCTCCTCCAACCCGCTGCCCGCGAAGGCCTTGAGCTTCTCCGCCGCCGAGCGCCTCCGGCGTGGGGGATTGACCGTCAGCACCCGCCCCCCCCCCACCGTCGCGCCTCGCCCCGCCACCACCTGGCTTCCCCGCACGATGAAGCGCAGCCCCGGCAGCGCCGCCACCTTCCCCGCGAAGCGAAGCTGCGCGTAGCAGCTCTCCCCCGGCCGCAGCACGTCCACGTCCAGCAGGCGCACCACCGCCTCCACCTGCGCCGTCCCCAGCGTCACCAGACGCCGGCTCCGGCGCGGAAGCGGCTCGGCCACCGACGGTAACAACGACACCTGCACGTCCAGCGCCTTCGCCTCGGGCAGCTCCCCCGCCCGCACCAACGCCATGCCCCGGTGGACCTGCGCCACCTCGAGATCCGGAAGGTTGATGGCCACCCGCTCGCCCGCGCCCACCGCCTCGACAGACCGCCCGTGCACCTGCACACCGCGCACCCGCAGCGGCCCCGGTAACCCCGGCCACAGGCTGACCTCGTCGCTCACCCCCAGCCGCCCCGACAACAACGTCCCCGTCAGCACCAGGCCGAAGCCCTTCACGCTGAACGCTCGATCGACCGGCAGGAAGAGCGGCCCGTCCGCGCTCCGCCACGCAGAGCCGTCCTCCGTCGTGCCTGCTGGTGCACCGGCGGCGCGCACGCCAGCTCCGCCCGGCCTCGGGGCCGCTCCCGCTCCTCCGCTCCCCGCAGTCGCGCCTGTTGGCGCGCCCGTCGTCGATGCCCCCACTCGTCCGCTCGCAGTCGCGCCTGGTGGTGCGCCCGCTGCGCCCGCCGCCGACGTCCCCGCACGTCCACCCGCTCCCCGCGGCGTCGCGGCGCCCGTCCGTCCGCCGGCTGCGCCTTCGCCCGCCCCTCGCGCCCAGCCCGAGGCCGCGCCACGCTCCAGCGCCTCCACCTGACCGCCGATCTCCTGCTTGAGCCCCTCCAGCCCCTCTCCCGTCTTCGCGCTCACCGCCACCAGCGGCGCCTCCTCGAGGAAGGTGCCTGCCACCAACGCCCGCAGCTCCGCCTCCAGGAGCTCCAGCCAACCCTCGCCCAGGCCCGGCAGGAGGTCCGCCTTCGTCACCACCAGCACTCCCCGCCTCACCCCTAGGAGCGCGCAGATGTCCACGTGCTCCCGCGTCTGCGGCATCACGCCTTCGTCGGCCGCCACCACCAGCAGCGCCACGTCCACCCCGCCGGCGCCCGCCGCCATCGCCTTCACGAAGCGCTCGTGGCCCGGCACGTCGATGACGCCCACCCGTCCGCCCCCCGGCAGCTCGAGGTGCGCGAAGCCCAACTCGAGGGTGATGCCCCGGCGCTTCTCTTCGGGCAGGCGATCGGTGTCGATGCCCGTCAGCGCGCGCACCAGCGCCGTCTTGCCGTGGTCGACGTGGCCGGCCGTGCCGACGATCACCGACGGCCCGTCAATCCACCGCGCGCGGCCGGAAGCGCGCGTCGTCCACCAGCGCCTGGTAGTCCCAGGGGAAGACGAAGAAGGTGTCGGTGCAGAAGGCGCTGAAGTCGGGCTCGTAGCGCCCCGGCCTCGACACCAGCGCCGCGGTCGCCACCGCCTTCGGCTTGCGCGAGCGCGCGAGCCGCAGCGCGAACTCCAGGCTGTCACCCGAAGACGCGATGTCGTCGACGAGGAGCACCCTGCGCCCGGTGAGCGCTGCCGGCATCTGCTCGGCGATGGCCCCCGCCGCGTGCGACGCGTGGTCGCGGCTGCGCCTCGTCACGTGCACCGGCCACGCCCGCAGCTTCAGCGCGTGGGCGATCGCGTCGCCCACGAAGACTCCGCCGTGCGCCAGCCCCACCACCACCTCGGGCTTGAAGCGCCGCCCGATGGTCCGCGCCAGGGCCTGCACCTCCCGGTCGAACTCCCTCCAGGACAGCTCCTTCGTCGCGCTGGCCACCGCCGAGCGGTCCAGACCCGAGGTGCCCCCCACCGGCATGCCGCCGGCCGCGCTGAACTCGTCCTCTGGCTGGGGCCGGACCACCACCAGCCGGCCCGGGCTCTTCCCCCTCGCGGACCTGCGGCCCGAAGCGCGCTTCGTCACGCGCGCCTGCGTGCGCCCGCCCTTCTTCAAGCCCTTCCCCTTGCCCCCACGTCGCGAAGCTCTTGCCATCTCTGGGTTACCTCGTCAGGGTGCGCAGGAATCGAAGCTGCCCGAGCCCGTCGCCCCGTCGACGCGCAGGGCCTGGCTGCGGCAGGTGGTTGTCCCCGGGCAGGTGCTGGTGCCGTCGCAGGCCTCGAAGCAGGCCCGGCCCGTCCCCGTCGACGGCGGCTGCAGCACGCCACACACCCCGCTGCGGCACTCGAGATCAGCCGCGCAGGCCTCGCCGCCGCGCCTCGTGCCGGCGGTGGGCATGCGGCAGCGGCGCACGAAGCCCCCGCCAGGTGTGGACGGGTCCACGTCCACCGCGCAGACGCCCGCGCCGCACTCCGAGTCCAGCGCGCACGACGCCCCGCTGCACAGCGTGGGCGTCGCCAGGCCGTCGTCGGTGGTGCCAGGGCGCCCGTCATACCCGCGCGTCAGCAGCAGCGTGGTGGGGTGACAGTCCAGCGGCAGCAGCGCCCCGCCGTCGGGGTCGCAGGCCTGCCCCGCGCGACAGGCCTGGGTGCACGTCCCGCTGCGCCGCACGCCCCGCGCGTCGTCGAGGAAGCAGTGGGCGCTGCGGCACTGCAGGCCCGAGGTGCAGGCCGCCCCCGCCGGCAGGTTGCCTGCTCCCGGCGGACTGCAGGTGGACGAGAAGCTCGGCGCCGACAGGCTGGCCAGCACCCGGATGCGGCACGTCACCCCGGCGTCGAAGCCCGCGCAGTCCGCCTCGTCCTGACAGGCCGGCCGGCAGCCGCGCAGCGTCCCCACCGTCTCGAAGGGCGTGGTGACGTTGAAGTCCGCGTCGCACACCCCGGCGCCGCCGTCGGCTCCGCAGTCCAGGTTCGACTTGCACGCCGCCAGGCAGAAGTAGCCGGGCGCCGTGAAGCTGGAGAAGAGCGGATCGGCCACGCACGCGCCCGACTGGCAGGTGCGATCCGCCGGCACGACGCCTCCGTCGGGCTGCGGGGCGTCGGCGCAGGGCGACAGGCCCGGCCGGGTGCCGACGTTGAACTGGCAGAAGGGCCCCACCTCGCTGGGATCCGACGGATCGTCGTACGGCTGACAGGAGAGGCCCGCCCGGCAGGTGACGTCGCCGGTGCAGGCCTCGCCGAAGCCGGTGTCCGGCAGGCACAAACCGTAGGGCCGCCCGGAGTAGTCGCCGGGGAAGTCCTGGCACACCTCTCCTGGGGGGCAGGTGCCCGAGGCCATCGGGTTGCAGTAGCCGCGGCACAGGGACAGCTGCGCCGTCTCGGGCACGCACTGGAGGTTGGGCTGGCAGTTGCTGCCGCCCGCCTGCCGCGCGCAGGGCTCTTTCAACCCGCGCAGACCGGGCTGCGCGCTGTAGCAGACCCCGATGGGCCCGTCCGCCTCGAACACCAGCGAGTTGGAGCTGGAGTACGTCAGCCGGTAGCAGATCTGCCCCATCCCCGGGCACATCGGCGAGTACAGGCTGCACGCGCGCAGGCACACCTGGTTGGTGCCCAGGGTGACGCAGGCCAGCCCGGGGGCGCAGGCGATGCCTTCCGGGCAGCGCTCGGACTCGCCGGCCCCGGCGCACACGTTGGCGGAGCTGCAGACCAGGCCGGAGGGGCAGTGGTCGTCTTCGGTGCAGTGCACGCAGGCGCCGTTCACGTCGCAGTGCGCCGGGCCAGGTCGGGGACAGTCGCTGTCGGCCCCGCACGTCACGCACACGTTCGCGCCGGTGTTGCACACCGGACGCTCGGCGGGACAGTCCGAGTCCTGGCCGCACTCCACGCAGCTGAAGGTGTCGGTGAGGCACCTGCCCGTCTCGCACTGGGCGTCGGCGGTGCAGCCGGTGAAGCGGCACTGGCCGGACAGGCAGCGCTCGCCCAGCCCACACTCCAGGTCGTCGCCGCACGGCACGTCGGGCGCGCACTCCTGCTGCCGGCAGGCCGCGGCCAGCCCCGCTTCCCGGCAGTCCCACGCGTTGCTGCACGGCGTGACGACGGCGCCCGCGTCAGGGACCCCCGAGTCCACCAGCGGCTGTTCCGGCGGCGGGCAGGCGCAAAGCACGGCGAGGGTGAAGAGGGGGAGGAGGCGTCGCACGGCGGGCCAGCAGCATAGCGGGGAACCGGCCCCGCGCCTCCCGCAAAGAGGCGTTGCTCACCCGCAGAAGTGCAGCAGGGCGGCCTCCAGCACCTCGACGGCGCGCTCCAGCTCGGCCTTCGGCACGTGCTCGCCGGTCTGGTGGGCGGCGGTGATGTCTCCGGGGCCGAAGACGACGGGCACCGCGCCCAGGGCCGCAAACTGCGGGCCCTCGGTGCCGAAGGCCACGGTGGCGGGCGTCTGGCCGGTGCGCCCTTCGAGAAAGCGCACCACGTCGGCCTCGGCGGGCGTGTCGAAGCCGCGGTCCATGCGCAGGGGCGTGACGGTGGCCTCGAAGCCGGGCTCGGACGCGGCCAGCGCGTCTCTGAGCGCCTCCACCGCCCGCAGCACGCCCTCCACCGCCTGGCCGGGCAGGGGCCGCCACTCCAGCGTGAAGCGGCACGCGCCGGGGATGACGTTCTTCGCCTTGCCGCCCTGGATCATCCCCACGTTCAGCGTGGCGTACGGGGGAGAGAAGTCGGGCCGCTGCTCCACGCGCAGCTCGCCCTGCGCGTACGCCTCGAGGCGCTCCAGCCAGCGGGCGGCGCGGAAGATGGCCGAGGCGCCGGTGTCCGGGTACGCGCTGTGGCCTTCCTTCCCCCGCACCTCCACCTCGGCCAGGCAGTAGCCCTTGTTGGCGCGAATGGGGCGCAGGCCGGTGGGCTCGCCGATGATGGCGCGCTTCGTCCTGCCCTTGCCTGCCTCGAGCAGCTTCTTCGCGCCCACGCAGCCCAGCTCCTCGTCCGCGGTGAAGGCGAGCAGCAGCGGCCTCTTCAGCTTCCCGCGGGCGCGCCCGGCGGCCGTCACCGCGCAGGCGATGTAGGCCTTGGTGTCGCAGGCGCCGCGCCCGTACAGCTTGCCGTCGCGCTCGACCAGGGTGAGCGCGTCCTTCCACGACGCGTCGAAGGGCACGCAGTCGCTGTGCCCCACCAGGGCGAGCTCCGGCAGGCCGGCGCCCAGCGTCGCCAGGAGGTTCACCTTCTCCACGCCGGCGTCGTCGACGTAGCGCTGGCGCTCGCAGGAAAACCCCAGCGCCTTCAGGCGCGGCTCGAGCGCGTCCACCACCGGCCCGTTCGGCTTGGTGGAGGTGGAGTCGATGGCCACCAGGTCGCGCAGGAGCGCGAGGAGCTCGGACATGAGACGGCGCTTAGCCCGTCACGGCCGTGGCGTCGACCGGCGTTCCCTGCGCCATCTCGTCAATCACGAAAGGGCCGCCTCGGCGCGCCGAGCCTGAATCCTGTGCGGCGATGGAGGCTGTCGACTACGCTGGCTTCTGCGGGAGTGCGTTTCCACCACGCAAAGGAGTCACCATGGCGACGAAGGCCCAGCAGTTCCGGCACGAGATGGAGCGGGCCGGCCCGAAGAAGGCCCCCCAGGCGAAGAAGGAGCACCACCTCGATCGGCTGCACACCGACTCCCGCAACGTCACCAAGTGGGGTGATAAGAAGGTGGGTGTGGCGCTGGAGGACTCGATGTCCGGCCGGCCGTCCCGCAAGTCGACGCGCAGATCCGCCCACGGTGGCCGCAACGACGCGGAGTTGATGCGGGTGGCGCGCAACGCCTCCCATGCGCCCAAGGTCCGGGCGAGCCGTGCCAAGGCCGCGCGGCGCTGAAGCGCGGGCGAAGTCGAAGCTTCAGGGGCGGACCACGCCGAACCACAGGTGCTGGCGGTCGAGCGAGATGGCGAAGGAGCCCCGCTCGCCGCCCACCTGCACGCTGCTGAAGGAGAGGGCGCCGGGGTCCTGCTGGGCGATGGCCACCTCCGGGCCGAAGGCCAGCCAGTCGGTCGCGCCCACCCGCTGCCAGTGGCAGAAATCCGTCATGCCGCTGCGCTCACCCAGGAAGCAGTACCCCCCGGGAGCGCGGCGCACCTGGCCCAGCTTCTCGTCCAGCACCCAGGTCGACGCCGTGTCGAAGGACACGCCCGCGTAGTCGGTGGGTGGCTCGCTCCCCACCAGGCCGCGCACTCCCACCGGCCCGGGCGTATTCGCCGTCGGCTCCTCGAGGGTGAGGGTGCCCTTGTCGCCGATGAAGGCGTGCCACTTCATCGTCGATGCCTTGGGCCACAGCACCAGCGGCGGCGCGAGCACCGCGGGGACGGCGGTGTCGGTGTCGGTGTCGGGGGTGGGGGCGGTGCCCGTCGTCTTGTAGTCGAAGATGCGGTGCGGCCCGGACGTCTCGAGGGCCACGAAGCGGGCGTTGGACACGTAGCCGCTGTTGAAGCCGAAGCTGCTCTGGGCGATCGACAGCGGGCTCGTGGTGGGCGGCAGCGCCTCCTCGCGGATGGTGGTGCTGCCCGACACCACCGTCTGGAAGGCGTAGCGGCTGCCGGCGGGGTTGAACTGCAGGCGGATGGTGCCGGTCGGCAGCAGCGTGTGGCTGGCGTCGCTGGCCCGGACGATGAAGTAGCGCCCGTCGGCCGAGTTGACGAAGGACGGGTAGTCGGCGGGCGAGGTGAGGAGCCCCACCCCGGTCAAGGGCAGCGACACCGCGTTCGAGACCCGGCCCGCGGGGGCGACGACGCGCAGGGTGCAGGTGGTGGTGCACGCGGTCAGCGCCCAGGGTGTCGGGGTGACGTTCAGCGCCGCTACCTGGCTGAAGAGCCGTGCGGTCTCCCGGTCGGGCTCCACCAGCATCACGTCGTTGTTCGTCTCACGCACCAGCCAGCGATCCTGGGTGTGCTGCATCACGCCGGCCGAGTTGCCGGTGCCGGGGAAGCGCGTGGTGTTGCCGGTGGCCAGCGTGGTGCGCTCCAGCGACGGCCCGCTGCGGACGACGAAGAAGACCGCTTCGTCGCTGGACCAGTCGAAGCTCAAGGCCCCGGTGCCCCAGGTCGTCATGGCCCCGGTGGCCAGCTCGTAGACGAAGAGCTCGCCCAGGAGGACGAAGCCCAGGTACTTCGCGTTCTTCGAGAAGCGCGGCGAGCTCACCGAGGCGTTGGCCAGGGTGCGCAGCTCGTAGGTGAGGGTGTTGAAGAGCATGCTGCGCGCCCCGACGCTCTCCGAGATGCGGATGACGGTCCACGGGGCGGTGGCGCTGGCAGCCAGCGGAGTGACCAAGCCCAACTGCCCGCTGGTCTGCCAGATGTCCCGGTACCAGGACAGCTCGGCGCCGGGCACCACGGTGGCCTGTCCGGCCAGGACGTGCGCACGCCCCAGCACCTTCCTGGGGTGGAACGGGGCGGAGGCGACGATGTCCCAGGCTCCCTCGGGCACCATCATCGAATACGCCCCGCTGGGAGACGGCGTAGCGGTGACGGCGGCGCCGGCCACCGAGACGGTGATGATGGTGGGCGACTGCGCGTTGCTGAAGGTGACGCTGCCGGTGACGGTGCCGCGGCGGCCCTGGTTGTCGCCCAGGGCCAGCGAGAGGTCGGGGTTGGCGCCGCGCAGCACCCGGGTGCTGGCGGTGGCCGAGGACTGCTGCTGAGCACCGGCGCTGGCGACGAAGGTGGCGTCGCCGGTGGGGACCTCCGGGAAGTCGAAGCGGCCCAGCGCGTCGGACACGGCCAGCAGCGTGGTGCCGGCCACGGCCACCTGCACGCCCCCCGCGGGCGCGCCGTTCAAGGTGACGGTCCCGCCCACCCGGCCCACCACGGTGAGCCGCAGCTCGCCCACGTCGGCGGCGTTGCCCGTCACGGACACGCCCACGCTGGCGCGCTTCTCGCGGGAGTCGACCAGGTCCACTGACACCACGTAGGCCCCGGCGGGCACCTTCTCGAAGGAGAACACGCCCCCCGCGCCGGTGCGCGTGCCGCGAGACGCCGCCCCTGACAAGGTGACGGTGACGTTGGAGGCGTCGCTGCCGTCGTGGAAGGCGACCTTCCCGGTGACGGTCCCGCTGGACAGGGTGAAGGCCAGGGTGGGCTCGGTCTCGGGCTTGCCGCCCACCATCTTCACCGGCACCGTCAGCTCCTCCACGTCGGCGCCGCGCACCTTCGCCAGCACCGAGTAGTCCCCGTCCGGCAGGCCCGAGGCGGTGAAGCGCCCTTCGGCGTTGGTCACCGAGGCCGTGTTGAGGGGGCCGTAGACGAAGACGGCGACGTTCGCCGCGCTGCCGCCCGCTACCGTCACCGTCCCCGTCATCGTCCCGCCGCCGCACGCCGTCATCAGCACCGTCAGTGCCAGCCAACCGAGCCGTCGCGTCATGAGCCCTCCGTGTGGCGGCGGAGTGTAGTGGCTTGGGTCCGCCGCGCGAGGACTTCTCGTCCTCACCGGGGTGGAGATGGGCGCCCACAAGGCTTGCACTCGCCGCGCGCGCTGGGGGTCTGTCTCTTCCAACGCAACCGACAAGGAGTGAAAACATGCGCGGCCTGGGCAACCTGATCATCGGACTTCTCTTCATCATCGGCGGCATGGGCGGAGGCCTGGTGCTGCGCGGCACCAGCAGCGGCGGCGCCCTGGCGGTGCTGGGCCTGGTGCTGTGCGTGGTGGGCGGCGTGCAGCTGGCCAACGCGTCGGGCCAGCGGCAGCAGTAAAGCCCGCCGTCACTTCGGCTGCTGCTGCGGCTCACCCAGCGGAATGGTGTTGCCGAAGCTCTTGCCGCCCTTCTGGAAGGCGGGCCCGGTGGCGGCCGGGGCAGGGGACTCGGGCGCGGGGCGGCCGAAGCGGTAGGGCACCTGGAAGTGGAAGCCCAGGCCTTCGGTGTCGCCGTCGACGCGCAGCACCAGGTCGCCGGCGGGCGGGGCGTCGAAGGCCACCTCGTACGTCTCTGACACGGTGCCGGCCTCGGCGTTGGGCGGTAGGTCCACCTTCACCCGGCCGCGCTTCACGCTGACGCCCGCCGGCGCCTCCACGCGCAGCAGGAGGGGGACGGGCACGGCGTTGAGCCGCTCCACGCGGGCCACCACCACCGCGCCGGTGCCGGAGCGCGACACCTCTTCCCACTGCACCTTCACCGGCGACTGGAGCCGCACCGTGGGCTCCGGCATCTGCTGCACATGCGCAGGCGCCGCGGCGGGCGCGGGCGCGGGCGCGGGGGTGGACTGGTTGGCGCAGGCCGCGAGGAGGGCTGCACCGGCGAGGATGGTCGGCTTCATTGGCACACTCCGTTGAGGCAGGTTTGTCCCGTGCCGCAGGCCACGCACTGCACGCCGCCCGTCCCGCAGGCCGTGGTGGTGTTGCCGGCGGTGCAGTTGGTCCCGGTGAGGCAGCCGTAGCAGAAGCCCGAGCGGCACATCGGGCTGCTGGACGGGTACGGGTAATACGTGCCGTTGAGGGTGGCCCCGTCGATGAGGTTGGCCGGCATGGCGTTGGAGCCAGCGGGGCTGCCGCCGCAGCGCAGGGCGTCGAGCGCGTCGGACAACTGCAGCGACGGCTGGCCGGTGTTCACCACGTTCGTCTTGTTGCAGCCGCTGCCCACGTTCCAGGTGCGGCGGGTGTAGCCGCGCGGCCACGGCGCCTGGTTCAGGTGGCGGCTGGAGATGGCGTGGAAGATCTCTTGCGTGGCGGTGGTGCGGGACAGGGTGAGGTTCCACATCAGCGCCGCCACCGCGTTCTCGTCGATCTGCCCCAGCAACTGGGTGGCCCCGGGGATGCCGCAGTTGTTGGGCCCGAAGGGGCACTGGTTGGGGTTGATGCCGGGGAAGTACTGGCGCGCGGTCAAGTCGAACCAGAAGAAGCCGTTGCCCTGCTTGTCCTCCTGGTAGCGGGAGTTGCGCATCGCCGCGGAGTGCCAGGTGGCGTAGCCCTCGCTCCAGGCCTGGCCGGGGAAGGTGGCGCAGCCGAGGATGTGGGTGCCGCCCTCGTTGGGAGAGGTGCCGTAGCTGGACATCTGCCAGTGCCCCAGCTCGTGCGCGATGGTGTAGTCGCTCCAGTAGCCCTCGTCCTGGCTGCCGCCCGGCATCCAGATCTGCGAGTCGAAGCCGATGTCGGGCCCGTCGACGAAGCACGCCCCGCAGCTCCACTCCACGCCCAGGCCCATCCACATGGCGATCGGCAGCCCCTGGCGGCCCTGGTGGGCGGCGATGGAGCGCGTGAAGATGTTCTGCAGCAGGTCGAAGAGGTTGAGCGCGCCCGAGCCCTCGGCGGTGCTGACGGTGGTGGTGCCGCCGTTGGCCAGCGCGGTCACCTGCCGCGACCAGCCCCAGAAGCGCGGGCTCATCCCGCGGTCGCCCGGCGAGAAGGTGCCGTTGCCCAAGTTGGGATCGGCCACCACGTACCGCACGCCCAGCCCGTCCCCGCCCATCGCCATGAAGAAGACGAAGTCCTGCGCGGTGGGGGAGGTGGGTACCTGAAGGGTGAACTGCCCGTTGGCGTTGGTGGTGGTGGCGTCGATCCACTGGTTGTTGCGCTGAGACACCACGAAGACGTTGCGCGCCGGCTTCGAGGTGGGGGCGGCCCAGTCGGCGTAGTCAGGGCGGGGCGCGCGGTCCTGGTAGAGCAGCGTGCCGGTGAGCGCGGTGGTGGCGACGGAGAGGGCGCAGTTGGCGCCCACTGCGCTGGGGATGCAGGGCCCGCCGCAGTTCTGCGAGGCGCCCCAGGTCCCCTGGGCCGTGCAGACCTGAATGGTGTTGGCGCCGGAACAGCGCGAGTCGTCTTCCCGGCACTGGCCCGTCTGCACGCACGCCGCGCCCGCGCCGGTGGGCTGGCACACCGAGCCTCCCGGGCACGCGTACGTCTGCACCGACGGGGTGCCGCTGCCGGTGGGGATGCTGCAGAAGCGCACCAGGCTGGCGTTCACGCACTGCCCGCCCACGGGCACGCCCTGGCAGGGATCCACCACGCCACCGCCGGTGCCTCCGCCGACGCCGCCGCCGGTGCCGCCTCCTCCGCCGGTGCCGCCGCCGCCTCCTCCTCCTGCGCCGCCGCCGCTGCCGGGGACACAGGTGAAGGTGGCGCCGTTGCAGACCAGGCCGATCCGCCCGCAGTCGGAGCAGGCGTTGCCGTTGATGCCGCAGAAGTTGAGCGCCGCGTTGAGCGGCGGCGGCAGGCACTGGCCGTTGGCGCAGCACCCGGTGGGGCAGGTGGTGGGGTTGCAGGCCACCGCCACCGGCACGCAGGCGAACGTCGCGTTGTCACAGCGCTGGTTGATGGCCCCGCAGTCCTGGCAGGCGTTGCCGCTGGTGCCGCAGAAGTTGTTCGAGGAGTTGAGCGGCGGCGGGAAGCACTGCCCGTTGGCGCAGCAGCCCGAGCAGGTCGACCCGTTGCAGGTGCCGCTGCCTCCACCTGCGCCTCCACCTGCGCCTCCGCCACCGCCTCCGCCGCCGCCCATGCCGCCACCGCCTCCTCCAGCGCCGCCGCCGCCCATGCCGCCACCGCCTCCTCCAGCGCCGCCGCCACCGCCGCCGCCTCCTCCTCCTCCTCCTCCTCCAGCGCCGCCGCCGGTGTTGGCGACGCACTCGGGTTGGCCGGTGGCGCTGGTGCAACCCCCGGAGCAGACGTTCAGCGTCTGCCAGGTGCCGCCCCCGCACTGCACCACCGAGGGAGGCGCGTTGGCGCAGGCGCGGTTGCCTTCGGCCCAGGGTGGACACTTCTGCCCGGGCGTGGCGAGGGACACGTCGCAGGACACGCTGACCATGTTCTCCACGCAGCCCATGAGGCCTTCGCAGGGTACGGACGCCCAGGTGCGGTTGACGCAGGCCAGCACCGCGCGGGTCGACTCGCAGACCACTTGATCCGCGGGATCACAAGGGTTTCCGGCTTTGGGGGCGCCAGTGCAGGAGAGGAGTCCGATGGACCCAAGGAGGACGAGCAGAGCCGCGCGCATGAGCACCTCGGGGGCAGGGCTGTAGCACAGGCCGTGCGCTCCTGTCGCACCGCCGGAGGTGGATCAAACTTTTCCACTGTGCCCAGTTGGAATAAACCCGTCGTCAGGGCGCGGGGTTGTACCGTCGAGCCAGGGAGAGCCAGCACACGTGAGCGCGGAGCAGACGCAGGCGCCGGCCGATCCGCGGGGAGCGACGACTCCCGCGGGCTTTCGTGTGCTCATCGTCGAGGACAACCCGCACATCATCGAGATGTACAGCTACGTCTTGAAGAAGCTGGCGGCCAACGAGCTCAAGGGCACCACCCCGCTCGAGGTGCACTTCGCCGCCGACGGGCACGCCGCGCTCACCATGCTGCACGAGTCGGCCTTCCACCTGGTGATGACGGACCTCTACATGCCGGTGATGGACGGCTTTCAGCTGGTGGAGAAGATGCGGGGCGAGGAGCCGCTCAAGAAGATCCCGGTGGTGGCGATTTCCGCCGGGGGCCAGGACGCGCGCGATCGCGCCATGAAGCTGGGCGTCGACATGTTCCTCAAGAAGCCGGTGCGCTTCGCCGAGGTGATGGAGACCGTGAAGCAGTTGTTGCGCATCAAGTAGCGCCCGCGCTCCCAAGAGAGGCAGCGCCGGAAGGTCAACCCGAGGGGAGTAATGCCCGAGTCAGCGATGACGAGAGACAAGGTGAGCGGCGACGCGCTGTTCATCTTGAAGAGCCTGAAGGAGAACCAGCGGCTCGGCCGGTCCAACAAGCTGGCCGACGTGAAGACGACGCTGGAGAACAGCGTGTCGCTGGAGTTCGACAGCTACTTCTTCTTCCTGCGGAAGTTCCACTACATCGCGATGGATCGCGAGGCGCAGCTCAAGCTGACCGACCAGGGCGAGCGGGTGGTGGAAGGCGACTACCTGGACAAGTTCACCGGGGAGATCGGCGACTTCTTCGGCGATCAGCTGTCCGAGGGGCCGGACGACAGCACCATGCTCCAGCCGCCCCAGCCTCCTCCTTTTTCTCCCACCACCGACATCGTCCTGGAGTCGAATCCCATGCCCGCCTCGAACCGCGGGGGCCGCAGGCCGCCGCCTCCGCCCTCCGACGACATACCGCACGTGACGGCGCCCGAGCTGCGCGGGGGCTTTCCTCCTCCTCCCCCCGCGCCCCTGCCGCTCACCGCCGCGGTGGCCGTCGCCCCGCCCGCGCCCAAGGGCCAGGACCTGGACCTGCGCTACCAGAAGAACGAGCAGGTGGGGTCCGGTCCCCTGGGCACCGTCTTCAAGGGCAAGCACAACGCGTTGGGCCTCGACGTGTGCGTGAAGGAGCTCAAGGACATCTTCGGCTACTTCTCGTTCCTCCAGCGCGGCGAGGTGATCAAGCGGCTCAAGAAGGAGCTGTGCGCGCAGGCCCAGGTGAAGCACCCGGCGGTGGTGCAGGTGGTCGACCAGAACACCGACGTGGCGCGGCCGTACTACGTGATGGAGCTGTGCAAGGGCAGCCTGCGCGAGAAGCTGGACGCCTCGGGACAAAAGGGCATCAACGTGCCGCTGGCGATCCGCTACTTCCTGCAGTTGGCCTACGCCCTGCGCGCCGCGCACCAGCAGGGGCTGACGCACCACAACATCAAGCCCGAGAACGTGCTGTTCGACGCGTGGGGCAACGCGAAGCTGGGCGACTTCGGGCTGTCGCGCGTCATCGAGGTCGACCAGTCCAAGGGCATGCCCCAGGTCTTCGTGGGCACCGGCGGCATGGGCTACATGAGCCCCGAGCTCATCGCCCGCTCCAAGGACGCGGGGCCCTCGAGCGACGTGTACGGGCTGGGCATTCTCCTCTACGAGATGCTCACCGGGCAGATCCCCGGGCGCCGCAGCCCGCTGCCCTCGGAGATCAACAGCGAGGTCCCGGCGAAGATGGATCCGATCTTCGACAAGATGACCCAGGACCGCAAAGACAGCCGCTACCCCGACTTCGAGTCGGTGTTCGACGACTTCTACACGGCCTTCGGCGACAAGACGTACCTGGCCAAGGGCGACCTGTTGATGTGGAGCGAGCTGGCCGGCTGACGCGTCAGCGGTAGCCCTTCTCGACGAGCAGCTCCTCCAGCGCGCGCAGGATGGCCGACGCCTTCTCCTGGTTGACGCGCGCGGCCTCCAGCCGGGTGAGCTCGGCCTCGGTGAAGCCCCCTTCGGCGGCCTTCTCCTGGGCCTCGTCGAACATCTCGTCGAGCATGGTGTTGGCGGACGGCGCGCGCCGGAGCACCGGAGGGCCGGGAGGCGGGGCGTCGCGCGGTGGCGGCGCGGAGGTGTCCAGCTCCAGGCCGCCCATCGCGGGCACTTCGCTGGTGAAGGCCCGGCGGGCCAGGTTGTCGCCCTTGCGCGCGGCCTGCCCGTGGTAGTGCCTGGCGATCGCCGCGGCGATCTCTGCCTCCGACGCCACCACCACCGAGACGCGCGCGCCCACCTTCGCCGCGAGGCGATCGATGACGTCGATCTCCGTCGGGTCGGCCATCGCCAGGGTGAAGACGCGGTCCCTCAGGCTGACCGGGAAGACGCCGTGCTCGGCGCAGTACGCCGCGTCGATTCGCGACAGGGCGCCGCCGTCCTTGGGCACCATGCCGAGGTGAATGGTGGGCAGCTTCAGCGCTTGGGCCAGCACCTCGGCTACCTGCTCGCCGTCCACCATGCCCATGTCGGCCAGCACGCCGGTGAGCCGGCCGCCCCATTGATCCAGGCGGGCCAGCGCCGAGCGGAGCTGCAGCTCGTCGACCAGCCCGGCCTTCTTGAGGATGTCCGCGAGGCGGTTGACGTTGGGCCTGGGGGCCATGCCCGCATGGTAGCCGCAAGAGTGGGCCGGGTGCAGAAAGCGGCGTGTGGAGCCAGCCCGGTCGTGCCAGAAGGCGCTGCATGAGGAACGCTGCCTGGACTGCGGTGCTGCTGGCGCTGGGGGCCATCGAGGCCCGGGCGGACTTCTTCAACCACCGCAACTTCCTCGTCGGCGAGCGGGCATCGGTGCTGGGCGGCGCCTTCACCGCGGTGGCGGATGACGCTTCGGCGCTCTGGTACAACCCGGCGGGTCTCGCGGTGATCGAGAAGCCGTCGCTCAGCCTGAGCGCGAATGCGTACGGCATGCTCCTGTACCGGCGCACCGAGTTGCTCGACCAGGCCTCGGGCACCACCGCCGACAGCACCCTGCAGCAGATCACCGCCGTGCCCACCACGCTGGGCTTCGCGATCGCGCCGCGCAAGGGCCTCACCCTGGGCTTCGGCGTGTTCATCACCGACAAGGTGCGCTTCGTCGGGACGCAGGAGCGGCAGGACGTGTCCTTCACCTTCCCGGTGAATGGGCAGCCGGCGACGTTCACCCGGTACGTGCAGCGCCTCAACTTCGACGCCATCACCACCGTGCTGGGGCCAGGCGTGGGGTGGAACCTCGGGCGGCGGCTGTCCGTGGGCGCGTCGGTGCTGGTGCAGATCAGCTCCTTCGCCTTCTCGACCGCGCGGGACTTCGTCGACGCGGCGGGCGCTCAACTGTCCGTCACCTCCAACGTGTCGGGCTCGGCCTTCGGGCTGTTGCCCTGCGTCGGCTTCACCTGGCAGCCGCACCAGAAGGTGACGGTCGGCTTCAGCTGGATGTCGCAGACCATCTCGCTGGGCGGCGCCATGCCGTTCTCCTTCTCCAGCGTCTCCTCGGGCGGGACGACGGGGCTCGCCACCGGCTCGGGCAGAGCCGAGTCGCGCTACCCGCACCGCTTCTCGCTGGGGCTGGCGTGGCGGCCGAGGCCGGGGCTCATCCTCTCGGCCGACGCGATCCTCTTCGCGGGGCTCTCCTACAAGGTGGACTACGAGCCGTTCAACCCGCTCACCGGTGACGGCCTGCACCAGGAACTCTTGCACGTCGACGGCTCGCTCGGCGCCGAGGCGCGGCTCAGCGAGTCCATCGCGCTGCGGCTGGGGGCGTTCACCAACACGTCGAGCGCTCCGCCGGAGGTGGCGCGGGAACGCGTGCACATGTTCGGCGGCTCGGCGGGCCTGGCCTTTCGCATCGGCGGCTTCACCACGTCGGCGGGCGTGGTGATGCAGTACGGGAGGAGCGGCTTCCAGTCGAACTCGCTCGAGCCCGGCTTCGCGCTCTCGCAGGATCGCTTCAACGTGCAGGTGACGGTGGGCGGAAGCTCGCGCTTCTTCGGTGAGGACTACGTGAAGCCGATCATCAAGGAGGAGTCCGCGCCGGCCCCGCTCGGAGGGGACGCGCCGGTGTTCGGCGCTCCACCGGAGACGCCCGTGCCGCCGCCGGCGCCGGGTGCGAGTCCCGCAGCTCCGTCCGCCCCTCCTCCGGTGGAGGCTCCGAAGGGCACGGACGCGACGGGCGCGGCGCCCGGCGCACCCGGCGATGCGGCCAGCCCTGCGTCGGCGCCGCCCGCGACTCCGTAGGGGGAAGGGCGCCGGCCTCGGCCGTCGGAACAAAGCTTCGGGAGGCGGTGGAGTCGGCGAGGCCAACCGCGGTGCGGGTCCCGACGAGCCCCTCGACTCCTGGCCTTTTGGCGCGCACGTCCTCGGGCCCCGGGTGGGTGGGGCGCGAGTACGTCCCACCGGCTTGCCACCTTCCCGTCGGCGGCGGGGATGTGGGAGTCCTCAGCCGGAGGATGCCGAGCGGCCGCGTGACGAGGCGGTTAGGCTTGTCGCCGTGCTGATCCCCGCGACCCTGCTGGCCCTGGCCCTCTCGAGCGCCCCCGAGGTGGCAGCCGACGTGCGCGAGCCCGTCTACCCGTGGTCTTCCTCGCACTCGCTGCTCTTCGGGCACGTCGTGGAGCGCAGCGGCTTCCACTTCCAGGTGGCCTTCGGCGTCGGCGGCGGGCCGCAGAATGAAGGCTTGTTCCACGCCATGGAGCTTGGCGGCACCTTCAAGAACGGCATCACCCTGGCGATGCTGCACACCTTCACGCAGAACAAGGGAATCATGGGCCCGGAGCGCGGGCCCGATCTGATCGGCGGGTGGATGCTGGAGGTGAAGGCGCCCATCTTCTTCCCGGAGTTCGAGGTGAAGCTGGCGGCGGGGCTCGGCGGGCTGCACGACCAGAGCGACGGCATCAAGGCGATTCCGGGCCTCGGCATCGCGTGGGGCTTCGACTTCCACGTGCCCTTCTTCCGCAACTCTGGCCTTACCCTGGGTGTCACCGGCATCCACGCGTGGGTGCCGGCGCACTACTTCACCTTCGGCCTGGGCCTCGGCTACACGTTCTTCTGAAGCGCTGAGCCGGCGTGCCACGGCGCGCGGCCGGCGAAGGTGACCAACTTCCCTCCCGCCTCGTCGTACAGCGTGAAGCGCGTGGTGAAGAGCGCGTGACCCAGCGTGACGCGCGGGGTGGCGTCGAACAGCGCCCCACCCTCGTCGTGGCAGCCCTTGAGCTTCCAGCCGGGCAGCCCGGGCCGCAGGTGGTGCACGTGGTGGTACTCCACCGAGTACAGGCACCAGTCGAGGAAGCGGCCCAGGACGGGCCAGCGCGGGACGACGAGGAGCGAGGAGCCGACCAGGCCGTTCTCTACGAAGTCGTACGCGGCGTCGCGCCGCTTCACCACGCCCTCGAAGGTGTGCTGCGCGTGGAAGACGAGGAAGCCGAACATGCTCGCCGGGAGGATGACCGAGGCGAAGGCCCCCAGCCGGTCCGTCCACCAGAGGAGCGCCACGAAGAGGCCGAAGACGCCGTTCTCATACCAGCGGGCACGCACGCGCATGAAGCCGAGGAAGTACAGCGGCGGGACGAGCCCGAAGAGGACGGGCCGCTGGTTGACCAGCCAGTAGGCCCAGCGCTGCCACGCGGCCGCGGACTCGTACTGCGCCACCGTCCACGAGGCCGTCTGTCCGTCCTGGCTCTTGTCCAGGTTGTTGCTGTCCTTGTGGTGGCGATCGTGCTCCTTCTGCCACACGGACGGCGAGACGGAGACGAGCGCGCCGATGATGGGCGCCAGCGCCCGGTTCCACCGCCGGGAGGTGAAGAGGCTGCCGTGCGCCAGGTCGTGGTGCACCATGAAGGCGCGGATCTGCGCGCCCGCGAGGGTGACGTACGCGACGAAGGTCATCGCTCCGCAGGCGAGGGTGGCGGGCCAGGAGGCGGCGCCCCTCGCGGCGTCGAAGGCCAGCGGCAGCGCCCACAGAGCGAGCGCGTACACGGCGACTGTCTCCACCAACTCACGCACCCCACGGGCGTCGTCGCTGCCCGCGGAGTAATCGAGGTGCGCGTCGAGCCTCGCGCGAAAGGCCGGGTCCTTCAGGTCCATCGGGGGGGGATGTTGCCCCTCCGAAGGGCGAAAGTCGCGGGAGGCGCGCGGGGCGTGGCTGCTCCTCCCAGCCGAAGAGCGACGAGCACCTCCACCCCGCGCGTCGCGTCGCTCATGGACCAGCCTTCGATCCATTGCGCCACCTCCGCCCACTCACGCCATTTCTGTGTACGGTTTTGCCGCGGCCCATTCGCTCACACCTCGTCCGATGGGCCGCCCCTCGGCGACCCGTCGGCTCGCCCCTACCGCGCGACGAGCGAGCTTCAGTCCTCCACCCGGCGCGCGTGGATCCGCCCGCCTTCGCGCCACACCAGCAGCCGCCCGTCGGGCCCGGTGGCCAGCGCCGCCTCGCTGCCCGGCGCCACCACCTGGGAGCTTCCGCTCTTCGAGAGCATCACCCGGCGGCCGGGGCCTTCGCCTTCCGTCCACGCCACCAGGGAGCGCTCGTCCGCGCGCGAGACGGACACGTGCAGTCCTTCGCCCACCTCGCCGGCGAGCTCGACCAACTCACCCAGCGGCGCGCCTTCGGAATCGACCGCGCGAATGACCGCCGAGTCCGGTTGGGCGCGACCGCCCGCGGGCTGCGCCTCCCACGAGAGGAGGAAGCCGCCCGCCACCGCCGCCACCGAGGGCCAGGTGGAGTGGCGCCCGTCGGAGTACACGCGGCGCCGTTGGTGCCGCATCGGCTCGAGCTGCCCGCCCGTCACCAGCGCGCCTTCGATGCGGCCGGCGCCCACGTACGTCTCCCAGACGACGAGGCAGGTGGCGCCCTCGCAGGCGATGCCTGGCCGCCGGAGGTCCGGGACCTTCTCGGAGAAAGCCGTCACCGGCAGCGGCCCCGCGTCGCCCTCGGGCGGAACCCGCGTCGACTCCACGCGCCCGTGGTTGGACCACACCACCTGGTACGCCGTGCCGTCGAAGGCCGCGGCGGTGTGGTGGCCTCCCGACGGCGAGAGCGAGAGGGGCGCGGTGTCGAGCAGCTTGCCTCCACGCGAGACGCGGACTGCGAGCAGCTTCCCGGGCTCCTGCCAGGTGACGAGGTAGCCGCGCGGGGACGCCGCCACCGCCGGCTCCTTGCCGAGGGTGGCGCCGCTCCACAGCGAAAGCCCCGGGCCGTCGAGGAAGG
>JADLDB010000070.1 GCA_020846875.1 Myxococcales bacterium
GACGTGGCGGAGTGGGGGGAGGACTGTCCGAGGTGACGGCGAGAGTTGCCGGACGGAGGCAGGGCGCCTCGTCTGCCGCCGGCAGGCAAGCCCCCCTTCCCTGGGGAAGGGGCGGGGGGCAGGGGAAAGCCGGCTGCGAGGCCAAGAAAGAAGCAGTGCAGAGTGGGGTGACGCAGGCCGCCCGGCGAGGGCACTCCCCATGGCGCAGGCCGCCCGGCCAGGGCAGTCGCCCTGTCACTCAGCGCCGGTATTCCACCGACACCTCGACATAATCCACCGTCAGCCCCGCGGCCGTCGGCCCGTTCCTTCCGACAGGCAACAGCTCCAATTCCAGCGTGCGCTGGCCGACGAGGATGCGGTGCAGCGCCGGCGCGTCCTCGAGGAGCAGCTCCACGAGCTGGGACGCGCCCACCGGCGCCGCGCTGGGCGTCACCGTGTCATCGGCCCACGCCACGCCCCGGAAGGTGCGCCACCTCGCCCCGTGCACCACCCCGGCGTCGGCGACGTACCCCGTCCCGCCGGCGAAGCCCTGCGCTGACAGGCGCACCGGCGCCACGCCAGGCGGCAACCGTGCGGCGTCGAGGTCGAGGCGCACGCGGACCCCGGGCCGCTCGTCCGCCAAGGAGAGGAGCCAGGTGTCGCTGAAGCTGGGGGAGGAGCCCCAGGAGGCTGCGCCCCCGAGGAGGACGTGGCGGCCCAGGAGCGGGTCGTACCCGAGGTCGCCGCGGATGCGCGGGCGCGGGCTGCCGTCCAGTTCCGGGTCGCCCACGCCGAGGAGGTTCCACCCGCCGTCACCGGCGGACTCGTACAGCAGCGCGTTGGCGTTCAAGCTGGCGTTGATGCCGCCGAAGGACAGCGAGCGCCCGCGCACCGGATCGTAGTCCAGCGCGCCCAGCGTGGACGGCGGAGAGGCCACCGGCGTCCAGCCCCCGTCCAACGCCCAGGCGACAGGTTCCGGTGCCTCGCCAGCGCCGCACCCGCTCGTGCCGGCGTTGAGCGCCACCATCAACGCGCCGCCCTTGGTGGGCGCGGCCGTCAGCCAGTCGAAGGAGCCGCGCGCGTAGTTGACGGTGCCCGCGTCGACCCAGCCGCTCCCCGTCCAGCGGCGGCTGGCGAGGTTGGACTGCAGCAGGTACGGGCCGCCCGGGCTGTCGGTGAGGGCCAGGGCGCCGGTCCAGCCGGTCGCGGTGGGCGCGGACACCCAGCCGCCGTCCGTGCGGGGATTCCAACTGTAGCCGCCGGTGCTGTCCACCAGCAGCAACCGGCCCGCCGTCGAGTCCCACACCAGGCGAGGCTCGGTGACGTTGACGGGCTGCAGGAAGCGCTGCTTCCAGCCTTCGGGCGTGAGCTGCCACACGGCGGGGTAGTTGGGCGCCACGCAGCCACCCATGGCCGCCGCGCAGGCCATGCGGGGCGACTCCATGGGGTTGGGCCGGACGATGGAGAGGTCCACCCGCGCCCAGCGGCCATCGCGGTACACGGCGGTGCTGCCCACCTCGCCCACCGCGACGACCTGGCGGCGCAGCGGGTCATACGCCGCGGCGCCCACGGCGCCCGTCAACACGGGAGAGCCCGCGTCCAGGACGCGCCGCCAGCGGGCCCTGTCCCACTCCCAGGTGGTGGTGTTGGCGGTGGCGGACGCGAAGAGGCCTCCGGTGAGGACGCCCACGTCGCGCGCCTCGTCCCACACGAAGGCGGGGGCCGCCAGCGCAGGCGGCCCGCCGTCGAGAGCCACTGGCTGCCAGGCGTCGCCGGTGAAGCGGAAAAGCCCGCCGCTCACGCCGCCGTCGGGGGCCACGCCACCGAAGGCCCAGGCCTCGTCCCGCACCCCGTCGTACGCCACGCCCAGGCCGGCCAGCGCCGGCAGCGAGGGGGCGAGCGCCGTCCACTGGTTGTTGCTGAAGGCCCAACTGTCACCGGTGATGCGGCCGCTGGAGTCGGCGCCGCCGCTCATCACCACCCGGCGGCGGCTGCGCTGAAAGAAGGCGGCCGCCGCGACGCGGGCAGGCGCGTCCACGAGGCGGCGCCAACTGCGGCCCGTCCACGCCCACGCGTCGCCGGTGGCGCCAGTGCCCATCGTGCCGCCGATGCGCAGCAGGCGCCGGTCCAGTTGGTCATAGACGGTGACGGCCCCCGCCAGCGGCCGGGGGTTGCCGTCGCCTTCCGGGTCGCTCAACTCGGGGTAGCGCCAGCCCTTCCCGTTCCACACCAGCAGCACCTCGCTGCTCCCCAGAGACGAGCCCTGAAGCTCGGCGAAGAGGAAGGCCTGGGCCCGGGCGTCGTCCCACACGAAGCCCAGCGGGCGCGTCGCCTGGAGGCTGGGCACTTCTTCCCACCGGCCCCCGCCCCACACCGTCACCTGCCGCCCGCCCACCCGGTCGATGCCGTCGGCCGCGCCCTGGGCGACCAGGTCCTCTCGCGCCACCGCGTCGCCCACCACCCCCAGCGAGCCGAAGGTGTGCGGGTTGGGCGTGGCGAGGCCCGCTTCCTTCCCAGAAAAGGACACCACCCAGCGCCCGTCCGCCACCGCTACCCAGTCCGAGGCGTTGCCGGCGTCGTCCACCACGAGGATGTCCAGGTCCGGGCTGTCCAGCGGGAGAAGGGAAGCAGCGAAGGAGCCGTCGGTAGACACCAGGGCGGTGCCGCGCGAGTAGGTGGCGGAACGAAAGTGCACCTCCGCGCCGGCCTCTGCGGCGCCGGCGCCTCCTGTCACCCGGAAGTCGGGCTGGCCTCCGGTGGACTCCGCGCCCCAGGGCGCGCGGACGTAGACGATGCGCCCGGGGGTGGCGACGTCGGGCTGAGGCGGCCTTCGGGTGTCCACGAAGAGGGGGCCTGCCAGTTGCCGCGAGGCCCGGTTGCCAGCGCGGTCGACCAGCACCGCGGTGAGCGGCTCCGACGCCTCCTTGTCGGGCACCACGACGGTGCAGCGGAAGGTGAAGTCGCGCTCCGACACGGCGAAGTCGAGGCGGCAGGTGGCGGAAGCCGAGGAGAGCTCCGGGGGCGCCAGCAGCGGCTCGTTCACCTGGAAGGACACCTGCGCCTCCGAGGAGGCGTTGAGGCGCGTGGGCATGGGCCGCGGATTCTGAGGGCCCGGGAGAATGGTGATGCGGTCGCCTGGCAACAACTCCGGCGGCACGTCGTCGAAGTCCGCCGCCGGCACGCAGCGGGAGATGCCCGGCTGGCAGCGGTAGCCTTCCGGACACTCGCGCGAGTCCGGCTGGGTGCAGCGGACGCGGGTGTCGGCCGAGACGGTGGCGTCGAAGCGGCAGGTGCTCATCAACAGACAGAGGGCCAGGGCCTGGAGCCGGCGCATCGGGCCTTCCAGCATAGCCCGTCGCTGGCGACTGTCCGCGCATCGCGTCGCGCGTCGCCTCACCGGACACCGCCCTACTCCCGCCGACACGGGCGCCGTCACCGCCAGGGCGGCGAGGCCTTCTCTTCGACGGGCACGAGTTCCACGAACTCGTCAGAGACGCCGCTTCATGGGCACCACTCGAGGTGGTAGCGAATGTCGTCCTTCATTCGCTGCAGCGCCACCTCACGCGAGGCGTCGTGGATGGAGAGGGACTCCACCTTTCCGCCGATGTAGCGGGCGTGCCAACTGCCGTCGCCCAACTGCTTGAGTCGCACTTCGAATCTCATTCAAGCCCCCCCTGGGTGCGCGGGAGTGTGCTGCCCGGGCGCAGCGCTGTCGAGGCTCAACGGGACGGGCGCCGGGTGGCCGTCCAGGCGCCGGCGTACGTGCCGCTGTAGGGCGCGCTGGCCACCGTTCCGGCGAAGGTGCCGTTGACGACGGTGAGGGTGAAGGTGTCACCGGACAGGGTGGCCGTGCCGCCGTTGGTGTTGGTCTGCTGCGCGCCGGTGGCGGTGACGGTGAAGCTGCAGCTCTGCGGAGACGGGGAGTAGCTGGCGGCGCTGCCGGTGACGGCGAGGGTGGCGGTGCAGGTGCCTGTCGTCGCGCCGGAAAGCGCCATGCTGATGGTGATGGTGGAGCCGCTCTCGGTGACGGTGAAGACGCCGGTGCCGCTGTTGGACTGGGTGGCCTGGGGTGGCGGATTCAAGCTGTAGGTGCCGGCGTAGGTGGCGTCCCAGGTGCCGGCCCAGGGCGACGCCGCGCCGCCTCCGCAGCCGTCGAGGAGGAGCAGCATCATCGGGAGGAGGCGGGAGAGGCGCTGGGGCATCGGGCGCACACTGTAGCAGGAGCGCCCCGGTCCCTGACTGGCGCAGCGGGGCTTCGTCCCATAGAACCAGCCCATGCGCGTTCCTCTGGTGGTGGCGGTGCTGGTGTTGAGCAGTGGGTGCGGCACCGGGGGCACAGGAACAGGCGGCGGCGCGGGTGGCGGCGCCATGGGCGGAGGCACCGGCGGCGGCGTGACGGGTGGCGGCGCGGGCGGCGGCGTGACGGGCGGCGGCGCGGGCGGCGGCGCGACGGGTGGCGGCACCGGCGGTGGAGCGGCCAGCGGCACGGCCACCCTGGAGGTCCTCGGCTTCTCCGAGCCCGCGATGGTGGCGGCGCCCGACGGCGTGCTGCATCTGGTCTTCCACAGCGGGCCGACGCCGGACTCCGACTTCCGCTACGCGCGCTGCGCACAGGACTGCGGCCAGGCGGCCAACTGGACGGTGACGACTGTCGACACCGGCGCGCCGTTGATGAACCGCACGCGCCTCGCCCTCGGCCCCGATGGGCGGCTGCACGCGCTGTACGAGACGGACGAATTGGGCCTGTCGCAGACCATCTACAGCTCCTGCGCGGCCAACTGCACCCAGGCGGCGAGCTGGTCGAAGGTGTACCTCACGTCGCTCTTCGTGGGCCAGTCGGCGGGCTGGCGGGGCGCGCCGCTGGCGGTGGACTCGCAGGGCCGGGTGTCCTTCATCGTCAGCACCCTCTCCACCAACGCCACGCTGACCATCGCCACCTGCGCCGCCAACTGCGACAGCGTGGGGAACTGGACGACGGGCCTCTTCCGGCAGGGCGGCAGCCGCACCGCGATGGTCGCGCGTGGCACCGCGCTGCACGCCGTCACCTACAACGACAACGACTCGCTCGTCTACCGCACGTGCGCCAGCGACTGCACGGTGACGGCCAACTGGCAGGAGTCCCCGCCGCTGTTCATCCACGACGGCTACATGCCCACCAGCATCGCGGTGACGGCGCAGGGCGGCGTGCGTGTCGCGTACAACCAGGGCCCCTCGGCGTCCAGCCAGACGCCGCCCATCAAGGCGCAGGACAACCGCATGCTGGTGTGGTCGTGCGACGCCAACTGCCTGGCCCCGGCGGGCTGGAACGGCGTCATGCTGGGCGACTCCCGCGAGGGCGAGGAAGGCATCGCGCTGGTGGAGTTGGGCGGGGCGCTGGCCGTCGTCGCCACCAACTCCATCGACGCGAAGGTGCACGTCTGCACTTCCGGGTGCACCGAAGCCGCCAACTGGGGGCGGGCGCCCGTGGACTCCTCGGAGGCCTTCCGCCTGCAGTACGACCCGGTGACGTACGGCAGCGCCGGCTGCAGCAACGGGAACGCCTCCTTCGCGGCCTGGTACCTGGACGACGGCGTCATCGCGGTGCGGCCCGACGGCAGCGCGGCGGTGGCCTTCGGCAGCCACATGCTGCGCAAGTGCAACCCCCTGCAGACGATGGCCTCCTACCTGCCGGGCTTCGGCCGCCTCGTCTGGCTGCCCTGACGGGAGGGCCGGCGTCAGCGCGGGCGTCCGGCACGGCCCTCAGTCCCGCGCGGCCCCACCCAGCCGTGCGAAGCCAGGCCCAGCGGGCCCACGTCGAAGACGCGCAGCACCTTCGGCGGGTCCGTCACGCAGCCGGGGCACAGGGGTTGGTGCACCAGCCCAAAGCGCGTGCCGGTGAAGGCCGCGTGAGGGGCGATGGCGTAGGCGCTGCCCGTCCACGGCTCTTCCAGCGCGCACGAGAAGCGCGGGCGGCCGTCCAGCGTGACGCCCTGCAGGCGCGCCGTCGGGCCCCGGGGCCGCCCCACCAGCACCACCGTGTCGTCCTTCGCGAGGAAGGGCGCCGTCACCTCGCCGTCCGGCCCCGCCACCGGAGGGCCCAGGCTGGTCCCCTGTGCGGCCCGAGCGTGGAAGAGGGCCAGCTCGGCGCTCAGGTACACCGGCACTGGCGGCGTGCCGATGGGGAGCTCCGGTCGGCGCAGGCGCACGGTGCGCCCACCGCTGGCGACGACGCCGAAGTCCCACATCAGCCCAACGGGGGAGAAGGGCGCCAGCACCGCGCCCTGCGCCGAGAGGCGGCCGTTGCTTGCCGTCACCACCTCGCCCCCGTACGCCGCGGTGAGGCCCCAGGTGGTGCCCGGCTTCGCGCTGAAGCGCGACTGGCCCGCGCTGTCCCAGGAGCCGACGCTGCCCGGCCCGGTAGCGGCGTACACGGCGCCCGTCTCATCCGCCAGCATCGAGCCGGAGGCGGCGTGCAGCATCGACCTCGTCAGCGCGCCGGTAGCGGCGTCCACCAGCGCCAGGCTGACGGCCCCTTCGGAGTCCCCGCAGCGGAGGATGTTGGGGACTGACGCCACCCACAGGTGGCCTCGCCCGTCGGACACCAGCTCCACGGTGGCGAGGTCCGTGGCGTCGGGCTCCGGGTCGAGCGCGGCCTTCAGGTTGACGGACCACAGCGTGCGGCCGTCGACGCCGCCCAACGCGGTCAACTGTCCGCTGCCGGTGAGGAAGACGAAGCGCCCCTCGTCGAAGAGCTGGGCCACGAGGGTGGTGGCCATGCCCGTGACGGCCCCACCCTCGAAGCGCTTGAGGCCCGAGCCGGTGAAGGAGACGGCGTGGCAGGCCAGGGCTTCGCCCTGCAGACACTCCACCCAGTACAGGTTGCCCTGCCCGTCGGCCACGCCGTCGAAGAGGACGAGGCGGTCCTGCGGCGCGTAGGTCCACGCCGGTGACAGCGTCTGTTCCGGCGGGCGGACGCACTGTTGCGCGCGGCAGGTGCCTGCGCCCTGGCAGGGGGACGCGGGCGCGCAGGTGAAGCCGTCGGGCGGGGCGAGGGCCACGCAGCGGCCCTGCAGGCACACGTTGGCCAGGGTGCAGGTGACGTCGCCGCAGGGGGTGCCGTCGGCCACCGGGGCGGTGAGGCAGCCGCGCGCGGAGTCGCAGACGGGGGCGAGGCAGGAATCGCCGGAGGTGGGACAGTCAGCGCTGGTGTCTTCGTGTTGGCAGCCGAGGCCCGCTGCGCAGGAGTCACGGGTGCAGGCGTTGCCGTCGTCGCAGGCACGGGCCGCGCCGACGCACTCACCGCGGTAGCACGACGCGCTCTCCAGGCAGACGTCGCCCGTGCAGGCGGTGCCGTCGGGCAGCGTCGCCTCCTCGCAGGCGCCGGTGGACGGGTTGAAGGCGCTGGCGCGGCACGGGTGGGGCGAGGCGCAGGCGGGAGGCGCGAAGGCCTCCGCGTCCAGGCGCACGTCGACGTCGCCGACGTGAAGGACGTCGCGCGCGGGGCCGGGCACGGCGGGGGCGAAGCGGACGAGGAGTTGGGCCTCTTGTCCGCCGCCGACGAAGAGGGTGTCGGAGTCGACGAAGAAGGGCGCCTGCGCGGAAACTGGCAGGGCGTGGGAGAGCCGCGAGCGGCTCAGGATTTTGAGGGGGGCGGTGGTGGGAAAGCCCAGCCAGGTCGGCTGGAAGGTGAGGGAGGTGGGGACGTCCAACTCGGAAGACACCGGTTTCAGGTGGGATTCCATGCAGCCTGCCAGCACGAGGGCGAGGGGCCACCAACGCATGGGCCGGGCCGAGGCAAGGGGTGTGCCTTGAGGTGTGGTGTCCTCGCCGGGCGGCCTGCGTCACCTCACTCTGCACTGCTTCTTTCTTGGCCTCGCAGCCGGCCTTCCCCTGCCCCCCGCCCCTTCCCCAGGGAAGGGGGGCTTGCCTGCCGGCGGCAGACGAGGCGCCCTGCCTCCGTCCGGCAACTCTCGCCGTCACCTCGGACAGTCCTCCCCCCACTCCGCCACGTC
>JADLDB010000071.1 GCA_020846875.1 Myxococcales bacterium
CGGCGCGCTGCCGGTGCGGCCTCGTCACCGGCAGGCGGACCTGCTCCTCGTGCTCCTGGTGCTCGCGAGGGCAGCCGGCGGCGATGAGCAGGAAGAGCCCCCAGGCCAGCAGGGGCGGACGGCGCACAAAAGACAGAGATGGGTTTGGCTCGACACACATGATGAGGACTCCCGGTGGAAGTGCGGCGGCTCATGCCGCGATGGCGCGAAGCTCCACCGCGGGGCACGAGGACAGTGGTTGCTGGAAGGCGCCCGCGGCGAGTGGCCGTTCGGACGAAGGACTTCAGCTCAGGGCGCGCGGAGGTCCGCGCTCTTGAATCGAGCGGGCCCACCGCCACACGGCGCGCTCACCGCTCGGCATTTGAGCCGCGCAGAGTGGAATCGCCGGCGTGAGCGCAGCCGCGACGCAAGCGCCGAGGTCGCCGGGGAGGAGCGGCACGGCCTGCTCCTCAGGACCTTCGTCATCGGGCTCCGCGCATCGCAGCAGGTCGAGGTGCGCGCTCGGGCCGGCCTGCGGCTGGGCCACCTTCGCCGGCTCGCTGCCCCCGTCACAGAGGCCTTCGGCAGCGGCGACCTGCGGCAGCGCCAGCACCGCGACCAGACTGAGCCAGGGGATCACCCTCACCATCGAGCCGAACGGTATAGCCGCGCCTCGCCGCCTCGGCAACGGATACGCCCGGAGTACGCCGGTTTTCGCGGACTTCCCCGTCAGGGCGTGAAGACAGTCGCCGCGCCGCTCTCCGCTACGGAGTTGTCTGCGGCGTCTCCGTCCACACCGGTGGCCATGCTGTCGTCGCCCGGCGTCGCCACCACGAGGATCCCGTTGGCCGCCGCCAGCTTCGAGCCGAAGGCGTCCGCCGCCCCCGTGTTGGCCGCCTTCACCGACACGCCGCGCACCCAGCCGGCCGCCTGCCGCACGAAGAGGAACACCGCCCCCGAGTCCTGCGCGTCCTCGTTGGTGAGGCGGCTCTCGACGCCGGTGGAGTCCGAGTCCTCGCCCGGCGCGCCCACCGCCAGCAAGGCCCCGTCGGGGGACAGCGCCACCGCCGTGCCCGCCGCGTCGCCTGCTCCGCTGTTGGTCGTCTTCACGTAGGCCTCGAGCGCCCAGGCCGTCGTCTTCCGGAAGACGTACACGGCGCCGCTGGTGGCCGCGCCGTTGGTGTCCGGCAGCGTGGCGATGCCCACCCCCTCCCCGCTCTCTCCGGGCGCGCCCACCGCCACCGTGGTGCCGTCGTCGGACACTGCCAGCGCGGCGCCGAAGCGATCCGAGTCGTCGGCGTTGGGGGCCTTCAGGTACGCGTCCAGCCGCCACACGCCGGTGGCCAGCGAATAGACGAAGGCGGCGCCCCGGTTGAAGCCACGGTTGTTGTCGGGATCGCCGTTGATGGCGCGGGTGTCGCTGTCCTCGCCCTCCGCGCCCACCAGCAGCGTCCTCCCGTCGCGAGAGAGCGAGAGGTGCTTGCCGAAGGAGTCACCGTTGCCCGTGTTGGGCGCCTTCACGTAGGCCACGTGCGTCCACGTGCTTCCGGACGCGGTGAAGACATGCGCCGCCCCGCTGGAGGGCCGGCTGGTGGTGCTGGACACGTTGCCGTTGACGCCGATCGCGTCGGTGTCGTCGTACGGCGCGCCCAGCACCGCAGTCAGCCCGTCTCCCGACAGCGACGCGCTCCAGCCCACGCTGTCGCCGGGACGGACGAAGCGCTCCCGCAGGATCGTCTCCTCGGCCCAGGTGGTGCCGCTGCGCTTGAAGACGTAGCCGGCGCCGGTGTCGGGCTCCAGCTCCAGCGCCCCGTCCTCGCCCGGCGCGCCCACCAGCAGCGTGTTGCCGTCATGGGACAAGGCCACCGCCGCGCCGAAGGTGTCGTACTGGGCTTCGTTGGAGGCGCTCAGCACCGCCTCCTGCGCCCAGGCCGTCGCGCCCTTCCGGTACACGAAGACGCGCCCGCTGCGCAGGCCCACG
The DNA here is from genome assembly GCA_020846875.1 of Myxococcales bacterium. Taxonomy (GTDB): domain Bacteria; phylum Myxococcota; class Myxococcia; order Myxococcales; family Myxococcaceae; genus JADLDB01. Next base: position 1,961 of record JADLDB010000071.1, read on the forward strand.
CCCTCGTCGAAGGGCGCCCCGACGGCGATCGTCTGGCCGTCACCTGACACCGCCAACGCCCTCGCGAAGGCCATGGCTGCCCGCGTCACCGACGGCTTGAGCCAGGCGCGCTGCGCCAGCGTGGTGGACGCCGTCTCCAGCTCGATCGTCACCGTCGAGGACTCCTGCGTGAGGCTGGCGGTCACCTCCACCGTCACCTGCTGCGCCGAGGCGGTGATGGGGATGGTGCGCGTCGGGCCCTGCACGCCGTCGATGGTGAAGAAGACGGGCGCCGCCTGGCTGTTGGCCGTCAGCGTCACCTGGAGCGTGCCGGCCGGCAGCACCGCCACGTAGGTGGTGCGCTGGGGAGAGAAGACCGGGCTCAGGTAGCCCTCAGACAGGGTCAGGCTGGACAGCCTCGGGGTGCACGTCAGGCCGTCGCCCACGAAGCCGGTCCCGCACACGCAGCGCACCGACGCGCCCGACTGGGTGCAGGCGGCGTTGGCGTCGCAGCCGCCGTTCATCATCCCGCACAGGTTGTCCGACACGCAGCCCGACGCGGTGCAGGTGGCGTTCGGCCCGCAGCTCCCGCAGGCCTCGCCAGCCGCGCCGCAGAAGCCGTCGTTCTGCTCGGCGAAGTGCACGCAACTGCCCAGATCGCAGCAGCCGTCGCAGCTCATCGAGCAGCCGCCGTCGGTGCCGGAAGGGGAGCCACACCCCGCCAGCAGGACCAGCGCGACGGCGACGAGGACCTTTCCCATGGAGGCGAGTCTACCCCTTCAGACGGCGACGCCCACGACCCTCGTGCAAGGAGCGCGGGCGAGGCGGGTCCGGCCTTACGGGAGCGGGCTACTTCTTCCAGTCGTACGAGACGAGCTCGGTGCTGCGGAAGAAGTAGGCCACCTCGATCTTCGCGTTGTCGGCGCTGTCCGAGCCGTGCACGGTGTTGGCGTCGATGGACTTCGCGAAGTCCGCGCGGATGGTGCCCTTGTCCGCCTTCTTCGGATCGGTCGCGCCCATCAGCTCGCGGTTCCTCGCCACCGCGCCCTCGCCTTCCAGGCACATCACCACCACCGGGCCGCTGGTCATGAAGCTGACCAGATCCTTGAAGAAGGGGCGCTCCTTGTGCACCGCATAGAAGCCTTCGGCTTCCTGCTTCGACAGGTGCTGCATGCGGACCGCGATCGGCTTGAGGCCGCTGGTCTCGAAGCGGGAGAGGATCTTCCCGATGATGCCCTTCTCCAGGGCGTCGGGCTTGAGGATGGACAGGGTGCGCTCGATGGCCACGTGAATGCTCCTTGCGGTTGGTGTCAGGCGGGCGCGCGGCTACACCCAAGCCAAAGCGAACGCAAAAGGAATCGCGAGAGGGCTGTGCTAGGCCACGCGCCATGACTCAGGCGTTCCTTTCGGGCCTGCAGGCCCAGCTGGACGACATCAAGACGCAGGGGCTCTTCAAGGCCGAGCGCGTGCTGGCCACGCCACAGGGCCCGGTGATCCGCGTGGAGGGCGGCGCCGACGTCTTGAACTTCTGCGCCAACAACTACCTCGGGCTGGCCAACGCGCCGGAGCTGATCGCCGCGGCGAAGGAAGGGCTGGACCGCTACGGCTTCGGCGTGGCTTCGGTGCGCTTCATCTGTGGCACCCAGACACCCCACAAGCAGCTCGAGGCGCGGCTGTCCGCCTTCCTCGGCACCGAGGACACGATCCTCTTCTCGTCCTGCTGGGACGCGAACGGCGGCGTCTTCGAGCAGGTGCTGGGCGAGGAGGACGCGGTGATCTCCGACGCCCTCAACCACGCGTCGATCATCGACGGCGTGCGGCTGTGCAAGGCCAAGCGCTTCCGGTACGCGAACAATGATCTCGCCGAGCTCGAGGCGCGCCTCAAGGAGGCCGGCGAGGCCAAGTGCCGCCACAAGCTGATCGTCACTGACGGCGTGTTCTCCATGGACGGGGTGATCGCCAACCTGAAGGGGATCTGCGATCTCGCCGACAAGTACGACGCGCTGGTGATGGTCGATGACTCCCACGCGGTGGGCTTCACCGGAGAGAAGGGGCGCGGCAGCCACGAGCTGCGCGGCGTGCTGGGGCGCGTGGACATCCTCACCGGCACCCTGGGCAAGGCGCTGGGCGGCGCGTCGGGCGGCTACCTGTCGGGTCGGAGAGAAGTGGTGCAGCTCTTGCGACAGCGCGCGCGGCCCTACCTCTTCTCCAACAGCGTGATGCCGGCCATCGCGTACGCTTCGTTGGCGTGCCTGGAGCTGCTGCAGAAGTCCGACGGCCCGCGCGTGCGGCTGCGCGAGAACGCCGCCCACTTTCGAAGCCACCTGACGAAGGCGGGCTTCAAGCTGGCCGGTGAGGGGCACCCGATCATCCCGGTGATGCTGGGCGACGCGAAGCTGGCGAGCTCCTTCGCCGACGAGCTGCTGAAGGAAGGCGTCTACGTGATCGGCTTCAGCTTCCCGGTGGTGCCGAAAGGCCAGGCGCGCATTCGCACCCAGATGTCGGCGGCGCACACCACAGAGCAGCTCGATCGCGCCGTCGCCGCGTTCACCAAGGTGGGCAAGAAGCTGGGGGTCATCTCGTGAGGGCGCTGGTCAAGGCGAAGAAGGAGCCCGGGCTGTGGATGGAGGACGTGCCGAAGCCGTCCGTCGGGCACAACGACGTGCTGGTGAAGGTGCGGAAGACGGGCATCTGCGGCACGGACATCCACATCTACAACTGGGACGCCTGGAGCCAGCGCACCATCAACGTGCCGATGCACATCGGCCATGAGTTCATGGGCGAGGTGGTGGAGCTGGGCAGCGAGGTGACCGGCTTCAAGCCCGGCGATCGCGTCTCGGGCGAAGGACACATCACCTGCGGGCACTGCCGCAACTGCCGCGCAGGGAAGCGCCACCTGTGCCGCAACACCGTGGGCCTGGGCGTCAACCGCGCGGGCTGCTTCGCCGAGTACGTGGTGCTGCCGGCCTTCAACGTCTTCAGGCTGCCTGACTCGATCCCAGACGAGATCGCGTCCTTCTTCGATCCGCTGGGGAACGCGGTGCACACCGCGCTGTCCTTCGACCTGGTCGGCGAGGACGTGCTCATCACCGGCGCGGGGCCCATCGGGATCATGGCCGCGGCGATCGCCAGGCACGTGGGCGCGCGGCACGTCGTCGTCACCGACGTGAACGAGTACCGGCTCGACCTGGCCAAGAAGCTGGGCGCCACCCGCGTGGTGAACGTGGCGAAGGAGGAGCTGGAGCAGGTGATGACGTCGCTCGGGATGACCGCGGGCTTCGACGTGGGCCTGGAGATGAGCGGCAACGAAGCCGCCTTCCGCCAGGTGATGAAGACCATGCACCACGGCGGGCGGGTGGCGCTGCTCGGCATTCCCACGAAAGAGATCGCCATCGACTGGAACCAGGTGATCTTCAAGGGCCTGGTGCTCAAGGGCATCTACGGCCGGGAGATGTTCGAGACCTGGTACAAGATGACCGCCATGCTGCAGAGCGGGCTGGACGTGTCCGCCGCCGTCACGCACCGCTTCCCCGCCTCCGAGTTCAAGCAGGCCTTCGAGGTGATGCGCACCGGCATGAGCGGGAAGGTGGTGCTCGATTGGGGCGCGTGAGGAAGAAGGCGCAGCTCGCACCTCCACCGATGACGGTGGAGGAGGCCGAGGTGGTGGCGGCCGCGGCGGCGTCGATGAAGAGGCCTCCCAGGGCGGTGAAGGCGCCGAAGCAGAAGCTCTTCGTGGCCATGGCCGGGAACATCGGCGCGGGCAAGACGACCGCCGCGAAGATGGTGAGCCAGAAGTTCGGCTTCGAGCTCTTCGACGAGCCGGTGATCGATAACCGGTTCTTGAAGGACTACTACCGCGAGATGAAGCGGTGGAGCTTCACCCTGCAGTTGGAGTTCCTGATCCGCCGCGTCGAGCACCATGAGCTGATCCACAAGGTGCCCAAGAGCTGCATTCAGGATCGCACGCTGTACGAGGACCCGGAGATCTTCGCCAAGTACCTCCACGGCCTGGGCAACATGACCGATCAGGAGCTGGATCTGTACTTCGAGTACTTCCAGCGGCTGACGAAGACGATCGCCCACCCGCAGAAGGTGATCTGCTTCGACGTGCCGTCGGTCGACGTGCTGCTCGCGCGGATCCGCACCCGCGGCCGCGAGGAGGAGAAGGGCATTCAGCAGGCCTTCCTGCGGGGGCTCAACGGGTACTACGCCACCTTCCCCATGGTGCTGTCCGGCAAGTACGGGATCGACGTGCTGACGCTGGACGTGACGACGCTGGACATCCGCAGCGGGAAGGGCCGCGAGCACTTCCTCGATCAGGTGTCGGACTTCCTCCACCGGTGAGGTGACATGGACGCGCTGCCCGCGAAGAAGCCGTCGGAGTCGGCCACCGAGATGGTGCAGATCGTCCTGCCGTCGGACGCGAACGCCCTGGGCGCGGCCTTTGGCGGCAGCGTGATGGGGTGGATCGACATCTGCGCGGCGGTGGCGGCTCAGCGGCACTCCCGGCAGCTCGTCGTCACCGCGTCGATGGACGACCTGCACTTCCACGCGCCGATCAAGGTGGGCTGGACGGTGACATTGCGCGCCCGCGTCGTCGCCGCGTTCACCTCGTCGATGGAGGTGGGCGTCACGGTGCACGCCGAGAACATTCAGACCGGCGAGCGGACGCTGACCACCAGCGCGCTGCTGACCTTCGTCGCCCTGGACAAGGACGGGAAGAAGCTGCCCGTGCCGCCGCTCGCGCCCGAGACGGACGCGGAGCGCAAGGCCGCCGCCGAGGCCGTCACGCGCAGATCGGAGCGCCTCGCTCGAAAGGACCGGGGCCGCACGTGGGTCGACCTCGCGCATCGGTAGCGACACCTCGGGGGAAGCGGTGCCGGTGTCGATCCCGGCTGAGGCAGCGGGACTGCCTTTCGCCGCGCCCCCACACCGGGCAGCAACTCGAGTGCTCCCTGGCCCCACGGCTCCTACGGGCAGCCGTCCACCGCGAACCGCAGCACCTGCTCCCCGCGCGTGTCGACGAATGAGTCCGGCGCCACGACGACGTTCCCGCTCTGCCGCTGGCCGCAGGTGAAGCGCGCGCCCGACGGGCTCCCCGCGACGTCGTTTCCGAACAACCCCACCGGCGCATCCGGCCCCCCCCCGCCCGACACCACGATGCCCAGCTTCGCGCTCCGCACCACGTTCCCCGTGACGGTGCCGCCCCGGGTGTTGGCCGACGGGTACCAGGCGTGCGGGCCGATGACGATCCCGTAGTCGCACTGCTGGCTGGTGCACTGGATCCGGTTCCCTCGCACCACCGCGCCTTCGAAGTCGCCGTGGGTGTTGCCGTTGAAGTTGTCCAGCATCAGCCCGCCGAAGGCTAGCTGCCGCTCCTGGTGCACCACGTTGTCGATGAAGACGCCGCCGCGCGCGCCGCCGCTGATGAAGCCGATGTCCGAGTTGTCGATGAACTCGTTGTTCCGCACCACCGAGCCGTCGCTGCGCAGGAGCGTCAGGCCGTCGGCCCACATCATGTGCCGCGAGTTGTCGCCGTTGTCCTTGAAGGACGAGCCGATGATCTCCGCGCCGTCGCCGATCCACTCGAAGCCCGAGCCGCACAGCGCGTTCACCGAGGCCGAGAGGTAGAAGCTGCAGCCCGTGCACTCCTGGGCGGTGGCGTTGAAGCCCACCCGGTTGAAGCCTCCGCTGCACACCGCCGCCGCGCGCGAGCTGAGCCGCGCCTGCCGGTTCCCGTCGAAGACGAGGTGCTCGAAGCGTACGCCTTCGCCCGCGATCGCCACGAAGCCGTTCTCCACATAGAGATCCGGCGCGGCCTGCAGCACCGCGCAGCGCACGCCGTTCAAGCAGCTGCCGCCCTGCCCCGCCGTCCCTGCCGTGCGAAGGGTGATCGGCCGGTTGATCCAGAGCTGACGATCCATGCGGTAGGTGCCGGCCGGCAGCTCCAGCTCACCACCATCCCCGGTGCGCTCGACGCAGGCCTGGATCGCCGCGGTCGCTGCCCGCTGCCCCGACGAGTCCGCGAAGACGCCGTCGCACAGCTCCACCTCTCCGCCGGCGGGAGGGGGCGTGCCTCCTCCTCCTCCCCCACCTCCGCCGCCGCCGCACTGCACGTCGATCCGCCGCTTCGCCACCGCGCCGAACCACTGGACGAACTCCTCCACCATCTGCCAGTCCGTCTCGCGCGCGCCGGGGCTGTCAGGCGCCACCAGCTCGATGCGGAAGGCGGCCTGGCCGCCCGGCGGCACGTCCACGCCTTCCTCCAGGTAGACGCGGGTGTCCTTCCGGTAGAAGTCGTCCGAGTCGTCCACCGTGCCCAGCTTGAAGCCAGCCTCGCCCGTCCACGTCTCGCGGCCCGTGTTGCGCATCACCACCCGCGCCGTACCGCTGCCCCCGCACGGCAGCACGGCCGGAAAGTCCGCGCTCACCACCTCGGACGCCACCGCCGACAGCGCCCCGCCCTTCTCGCTCTTTGCCTCGTCACCCGAGCGGCCGCTGCCGAGGCCGCAGGCAAGGAAGAAGCACGACGCCAGGATCGCCACTCGTTGAGCCTTCATGCCCGCGACGCGATGCAGCGCGCGTGCCTCGGCCAGCCCCGACGTTTCGCGCCTCTGCGCGGCGCCAGGCGCCCCCGGGCAGACGACTGTTGCCTGCGCCACCACACCGGGAAATGTCAGGCCTCTTTCAGGGCGCGCAGGCCACGCTGCCCCAGGCGGGCGTCAGCAGCACCGAGCACCGCCGGAGAATGTTCATCCCGATCAACGCCGCGGTGTTGCACTCCAACAGCGGCAGCTTCATCACCGCCACGCGGCCCTGCCAGGGAATGCCCGCGAACTGCACCTCGGCCGCCGCCGCGCGCGCCTCGAGGGGCGCGTTGGAGGCCCCCCGTCCACTGGGCAGCGGCGCCGATCGCGGGAGCAGCTTCTGGCCCGCCGCGTGCGCGTTCGACACCGCCGTCACCGGGCTGCCCGAGTCCATCATCGCCCACACCGGCTCCCCGTCGACGGCCGTCGCCCAGGAGAAGATCGGCGCCCCGTCCGTGCTGGCCGTGCAGCGCAGGAGCGTGAAGTCCTCCACCGAGTAGAAGGCGCCGTGCGGCCGCGGGTGATCCCACCAGCGCAGCGCCCGGCCGAAGAAGTCCAGCTCCAGCGCCTCGCCCTGGCCGATGAGCCGCTGCGGGGACAGCACCCCCGCCAGCCCGTCCGGATCGCCTACCTGGGAGAAGGGCCCCACCGACATGGTGACCGTCTGCGCGTGGCCGTCCGCCCAGGTCACCTCCATGCCCCGCACCACCGTGGTGGGAATGGGCACGCCCGCGAAGTCCACCGCGAAGCCCCGCCCGCCCTCGAGCTTCCGCCCGGGGAAGGCGGCCTGGAAGAACCAGTCGCTCATCACGTTGCCCGCCGCGCCGGTGTCCAGGAGGAACCAGCCCACCGACTCGCCGATCCGCAGCTCGACGAAGGGGCGGTGCGGCTGCCCTTCGAGGAAGACGATCGGCACCTGGCGGATCGCCTTCGGCGGCGGCGCGGCGGGCGTGATGGCGCACGCGAGGAGGCCAGCACCCACCAGCAGGACGTGCGCCGGGAGGCGGCGCCTCATCTCGACAGCGTCAGGGTGTGCCCGTCCTCGCCCAGGTCCGCCGCGCTCGAGATGATCACCGGCTCGAAGCCCTCGGCCACCACGTCCACCGGCTGCCCCGCGAAGGGCTGCCGCTGGGTGAAGAAGACGTTGGCCAGGCTGTTGGTCCGCAACTGGGCGATCACGTCCTGCCCCTGCCTGAAGCTGATGCTCACGTCCGGGAGGAAGTTGCCTTCGCGATCGAGCACCTTCAGCCAGAAGCCGTCAGCCGGCGCCAGCTCGAGCTCCACCAAGGCCCCCGGCTTCACCGTCGCGTTGGGCAGCGACGAGGGCCCGTAGCCGTCCGCGGCCGCCAGCAGCCGCTGCTTGTCCACTGGGCCGGTGAGCTTCACCAGCCCCTGCGGCCCGGACAGCCCCTTGAACACCACGTCGCTGGGGCACTCGGCGCCTTCCGCGCAGGCCATCGGCTCGCGGGTGAGCGTCACCGCCTGACAGGTGACCGGGCCCCCGGTGCGCGCGTCGAGCAGCACCACGTCGCCCACCCCGTCGGGGCCGCAGTCCCGCGCCTTCTTTCCCAAGGCCGCTTCCTTGCCCCCGGTCTCGTCCAGGCGCGCCTCGTCGCTGACGCTGCTCGAGGTGGTGGCGCAGGCGAACAGCGCGCTCGCCGCGACGGCCACCAACCCCCTCCCGAGGTCAGTCATGCGCGCGGATCAGGACGAAAAGGAAGAGCCGCACCCGCAGGACGACTTCGCGTTCGGGTTCGAGAACTTGAAGCCCGACGCGGTGTCGCCGGCGACGTAGTCCATCTGGGTGCCGGTGAGGTACTTCGAGGAGATCGCGTCGGTGACGACGGTGATCCCCTCCTGCTGCCAGGTCAGATCGCCCGGCCTGGTCTCCTTCACCAGGTTCAGATCGTACCCAAGGCCGCTGCAGCCGGCCGGCACCACCCGCACCGCGAGGACATGATCGGTGAAGCCCTGCGCAGCCATGACTTCCTTCACCTGCTTCACCGCCGCGGCGGTCAGGGTGAGGATCGGCCGCTTCTCGGTGGACTGGGTGGACTGGGTGGACGGCTCGTCGGTGGTGGGGGCGGGGACGGCGGGGGCGGTCTGGTCCATGGGCACGTCATATAACGGCGCCGAAGCCCCAGGCAAAGCTCACCCGCCGGCCAGGTGGCGCCCCCCGTCGACGGCCAGCACCTGCCCGGTGATGAAGCGCGGCCCGGTCACCAGAAACTGCACCGCGGCCACTACGTCGGCCGGGGCGCCAAACTCGCCGGCAGGGATCTTCGCGCGCAGCGCCTCGCGGGTGGCTTCGTCCAGCTCCTGGGGTGGAAGGACCGTGCCCGGCGCCACCGCGTTGACGCGGATCTGCGGGGCGAGCTCCAGGGCGAGCGAGTGGGTGAGGCTGGTGAGCGCCGCCTTGGTCATCGTGTACGCCGAGTAGTGGCGCCACACGTTGAAGGCCCCGCCGATGTCCACCACGTTGACGACGTCACCTCCGCCGCGGGCGCGCATTCCCCGGGCCACCGCCTGGGTGAGGAGGAAGGGCGCGCGGGCGTTGAGCGCCCACTGCCGCTCGAGCGCGTCGCGCGGCGTGTCGAGGAAGTCGTGCCGCTCGTAGAGGGCCGCGGAGTTGACCAGCACCGCGATCGGCCCCAGCGCCTGCTCCACCTGGGCCACCAGCAGCTCGATCGCCTCCGCGCTCGACAGATCCGCCTGGAAGACCTGCGCCCTGTTGCCGTCCACCTGGACCCGCTGGGCGGCGGCCAGCGCCCCCTCCTTCGAGGCGTGGAAGTGCACCGCCACGTCCGCCCCCAGCGCCCCCAGCCCTTCGGCGATCGCCCGACCCAGCCGGTGCCCGCCGCCCGTCACCAGCGCCACCTTGCCCGAGAGCGGTCTCACTGCTTCTTCTCGAGGGCGGCACTCACGTCGACTTCCTGCTCGACCACGCGCTGGCCGTCCGTGAAGCGCAGCTCGAAGGGGACCGGATCGACGAGCTGGTCCGAGCGGACCTCGAGCGAGTGCACCCCCGGGAAGAGCGCGAACGGCATGTTCACCTGGCCCAGCTTGCTCGACCCGCGCCAGATGGTGGCCCCCTTGACCTGGGGCTTCACCCTCACCTTGACGGTGCTCTCCTTGAACTCCTTCTCGATCAGCTTGTGCTCGTTCGGCTGGCCGTACTCCAGCACCTGCTCGTAGTGGATCCCCCGGTCGGCGTTCTCCAGGATGATCGTGTCGCCCACGAAGGCGCCCGACTGCTCGTTGATCGGCGTGCGGCCCAATTCCAGCGGCTGGCGGTTCTTCACCCCGCGCGGCGGCTGCACCGTCACCACCGTGGGGGGGTTGGTGGTCACCGTGAGGCGCAGCGGCACCCCGTCTTCGGACAGGCCGTCCCGCCTCAGCGTCGAGAGAATGTTGTCCTTGAACACGACGCCGAGGATCAACACCCCCACCAGCGCCAGCACCGCCACCAGCGCCTTGAGCCGCGACTGCTGCTGGGCGCGCAGCTTCTTCAGGTCGATCAGCTGGGAGATGTTCTCGCTGGAGTGGCCGGGATCCTCGTCGGGAGCCACCGGCACGTTGGGGCGCGATCGCCGGGGTGGCGCCTCGGGCATCGCGGCCCCCGACGAGGTGCGGCGCTTGAGCTGCCCGGTGCTCTTCCGGCGCGGCGGCGGGGCCTCTTCGGGCTCGGGGAGGCGCTGTCCGGGCTCATGCTCGGGTAGGACGCCGGTCTTCCGCCTCGGCAGTTGCTTCGAGGGGCGCGGCTCGTCCACCTCCACCTGCGCGCGGGTGACGTCGACGCGGGAAGGGGCGCGGGCGGCCACGGTGGCCCCGCCCTTCACGTAGCGGCGGCTCGGCACCACCGTCCCCGCGGGGATCGAGAACTCGTCGTCGTCATTCTGGCTCTGCTCGTCGTCCCCGGGGCCGATGGTGGCTTCGCCGTCGTCCTGCGCGTCCTCGTCCATCGTCATCGCCGCGGAGCTGGACGGGGGGCGCGCGGGAGGTGGTGGCGGAGGCGGCGGCGGCGCCTCCCGCGGCTTCGGGGGCGGCTGGGTGACGGACTGCTGCGAGTTGTAGGACGGGGGGATCGGGTTGGCGGTGGACGACTCGGTGGACGGGTTGGGCGCGCCCAGCCGGCGCTCCTCGGCCAGTCGGTCGGAAAAGAGCATCTCCATCAGCTCGCTCACCTCCACGCTGGTGGCGAGCTCCTTGGTGCTGAGCAGGTACTGCTCGAGCGCCTTCTGGAACTCCCGCGCGTCGCGGTAGCGATCGTCCGGCGCCTTGGTGAGCGCGCGCATCACCACCTCGTCGAGATCCGGCGGCACCTCCGCCACGTTGGACGGCAGCTCGAGCTTGCACTCCAGCGCCGCCTGCAGGGTGGCCAGCTCGCTGTCGCGCTTGAGCGGCCGCACCCCGGTGATCAGCTCGTACAGCACCAGCCCCAGCGCGAAGATGTCGGTGCGCCCGTCCAGCGGCTTGCCCGCGGCCTGCTCGGGCGCCATGTAGGCGAACTTGCCCTTGATCGCCCCGGACTTCGTCATCGACACCTGGTCCGCCGCCTTGGCGATGCCGAAGTCCACCAGCTTCACCGCCCCGTCGAAGCTGATCAGGATGTTCTGGGGAGAGATGTCGCGGTGCACCACCCGCAAGGGGCGCCCCTGCTCGTCGTTGCGCGTGTGCGCGTAGTGCAGCCCGCCGCAGCCGTCCGCGATGATCCGCAGCGCGATGTGCCGAGCGACCCACTGGCCGGTGCTCCAGGCGCGGCGCATCAGCCGCCCCAGATCCTCGCCGTGGATGAACTCCATGGCGATGAAGTACGTCCCGCCCTGCTCACCGAGATCGTAGATCTGCGCGATGTTCGGGTGGTTGAAGCGCGAGGCGATCTTCGCCTCGTTGAGGAACATCTGGACGAACTCCGGATCCTCCGCGAGGTGCGGGAGGATCCGCTTGATCACCACGTGCCGCTGGAACCCCTCGATGCCGGTCTGCTTGGCCAGCCACACCTCGGCCATGCCGCCGGTGGCCAGCTTCTTCTCGAGTTGGTACTTGCCGAACGTCTGAGACATCAAAGGTTTCCGGCGAGGGGCGCTTCATCCTAAGAACCCTGTGCGGTTGAAACAATGATCGTCTACGCCACCGTCACACTTCTGCTCACCGGGCTGCCGGTCGACGTCCACGCCGGTGAGAGCGAGCTCACCACCTTGAAGCTCGAAGAGCGGCCGGGCCACGCGCAGCTCTCCTGGGCCGACGCGGAGGACGTGGTGCGCGGCACGCTCACCCCCTTCCCCATTCGGGCGGGCGAGTCCTTCCAGGTCGCGCTGGTGGTGGGGACCGTGCAGGGCGAGGGCTTCGAGGGACCGGTGACGATCGCGCTGCGGCCGCTCGAGGCGATGGGCGGGGGGGAGTCGGCCACGGTGACGCGCAGCGCCGGGGAGAAGGCCTGGCTGAAGACCTTCACCCCTCAGGAATCGGGCCCCCACCGCCTGGAGGTGTCCTTCCGCACCACCCACCTCAAGGTGATCCGCGGGATCATCCCGGTGGCGGGTCCCCGGCTGCCGCGGTGGCTGCTGTACGCCGTGGGAGGCAGCTTGCTCACGGTGGCGCTGGCGATCGGGGTGTGGATCACCTTCCGCCGGAAGGAAGGGGAGCAGGCGCCATGAAGGGCCGCCCGCAGCGGGAGGATCTGATCGCCCAGGCGTGCCTCGAGGCCTACGGGGCGGTCCGCCACGAGGGGCGCCTGGCCGATCGCGCGCTCGACTTCGTGCTCCGCCGCGCCAGGCACCTCTACAGCCAGGAGCGCCGCGCCGTGGCCGAGCGGGTGTACGCGCTGCTGCGCCGGCAGCGGCTGGTGGACTTCCTGGCCGGGCAGGCGGTGAAGGGCTTCGAGCGCCTCTCCTCGAGCCAGCAGGATCTCCTGCGCCTGGCGATCGCCCGGGTGCTGGAGGGTGAGGAGCCCAGCCGGGTGGTGCAGGGCCTGGGGCTTACGGGGAAGGACGCGGAGTGGCTGCGCGGCCTCGACGGGCACCGGGAGAAGCTCCAGCGGCTGCCCCGGGCGGCGCGCTTCGCCATCGAGGCCTCGGTGCCAGACTTCCTCGCGAAGAAGCTGCTCGACGAGGTGGGCGACGAGGCGGACGCGCTGGCCGAGGCGATGAACACCCGCGCGCCGCTGACGGTGCGGACCAACACCCTCCAGGTGACGCGGGAGGAGCTGGCTGCCCAACTGGCAAAGGAGGACGTGGAGAGCAGGCCCACGGCCCTCTCGCCCTTCGGCCTCTTCCTGGAGACGCGCGTCAACGTCTTCTCGCTCCAGGCCTTCAAGGCCGGCCTCTTCGAGGTGCAGGACGAAGGCAGCCAACTGCTGGGCATGCTGGTGGACGCGCCGCCCCGCAAGGTGGTGGACGCGTGCGCCGGCGCGGGCGGGAAGACGCTCCAACTGGCGGCGCAGATGAAGAACCGCGGCGAGGTGTACGCGCTCGACGTGGACGAGCGCAGGCTGGGCGAGCTCAAGCTGCGGGCGCGCCGCGCCGGCGTACACAACGTGCGGGTGCAGGCGATTCCTCCTGGTGCGGAGGCGGAGGCCGCGCTGGAGAAGCTCTGGGGCGCCGCCGAGCGCGTGCTGGTGGACGCGCCGTGCAGCGGCACCGGCACCTTCCGAAGGAAACCCGACGGGCGCTACCGGCTCACCGAGGCCGGCCTGGCCGAGCACGTCGAGCGCCAGAAGACCCTGCTCGGGCGCTTCTCGAAGCTGGTGAAGCCGGGCGGGCGCCTCGTCTACGGGACGTGCAGCCTCCTGGCCGAGGAGGACGAGGGCGTGGTGAAGGACTTCGTCGCCTCGCACCCGGACTTCGAGGTGGTGCCCGCCACGCCCTGGCTGGGTGAGGCGCTGGCGGAGAGGACGACGCGCGACGGCATGCTGCGGCTGTACCCGCACCGCCACGGGACGGACGGCTTCTTCGGCGCGGTGCTGAAGCGGCGGGCTTAAGGGCGCGCGCACTCCACGGTGGCGAACGACGTCATGAACTTCTCCAACGGCATGGAGAAGACGCCGTCGTCCTTCCCGCCGTAGTCCGGCTCCTTCTCACCCCAGGGGTTGCGCAGCCGCACGTACTGCTTCCCGCCGCGCTCCTCCACTCCCAGCACCGTGTACGCGTGATCGGCGACGATCCCCCGCTCCGATGGATCCCACGGCTTGCTCAGCGCCACCACGCAGCCCTGGGCCGCGCACGCCTCCTCGAGCCGCGCGTACAGCTCGGCGGGCTCTTGAAGAGACGTGACGGGGAAGAAGTCGGCAGTGGCCCCGGTGAGCGCCTCCAGCGCCGTCGCCGCCATGCCGCTCTCGATCGCGTCGAAGCCACCCTTCCACGCCGCGTAGGCCTTCTCGAAGATCAGCGGCCACAGCTCCTTCGTCTCGCGCGCAGAGGCGTACTCCAGGCGGCCGGCGCGGTTGGCGAAGGAGCCGTCGATGGTCACCTGCACCGGCTTCGTCTTCGTGGCGCCCGGCTTCCTCTCGTGGAAGGTGACCGTGTAGGTGCCGTCGCGGTTGGTCTTCACCGCCTTCGCCAGCAGTTCAGGCCGGCTCTTCGCCACCGCCGCCAGCGCGCAGATGAAGTAGCAGTCGCCCAGTTGGCCCTGGAGCGGATCGTCGAAGCCATAGCCGTCGACGGTCAGCCTGCCGGGCCGCGCGTCGAAGGTGACCTTGCCCGTCTTCTCCGCCTCCTCGGACAGCTTCGGCTGGCGACGGGGCTTCGCCAGGCCCGTGTCCCCTGCGATGGTGGCGAGCGTCGCCATCTCTTGGTGGACGAAGGCTACCAGCTTCTCGCGGGCCTGGGGGTCGAAGCTGCGCTTCTTTCGGTCGACGAAGCCGGACAGGTAGTGGGCCTCGAGCTCGGTGAAGTGGCCGTCCTTCGCGTCGCGGATCAACGCGTCGGCTTCGCGCTTCGTCACCTTCCCGTCGGCGAGCGTCTGGTCGATGCGGGCCTTGTAGCGGTCGACGGCACGTTCGATCTTCGAGGGCATGGAGAACTCGATGCTGCCCTGAAAGGGCGGCGCGCGCCACCAGGCACCGTTGCGAGCTCGACTCCCGCGCCCTCTGGTACGTTGCGCCGGTGACCCAGAGCACGCTCGACGTGGCCACCCCGGAGCGCGTCGCGGTCGAGCTTCCGATCGCCGGGGTTGGTTCCCGCGTGATGGCCTGGCTCATCGACGTCGCCCTGCTCTTCCTGGTCGCGCTGGCGCTGTACTTCGGCGTCACCTTCCTGGTGCCGGATCCGGTCAACGCGGTGCTCGAGCTGTCCCGCCTGGCGCGGATCCTCGGCGCGGTGGCTGCCTTCGCCGCCCTGTGGATCTACTGGACCTCCCTCGAGGTGCTCTGGCAGGGGCAGACGGTCGGCAAGCGGTTGATGAAGATCCGCGTGGTGCGGCTGGACGGCTCGCCGGTCACCGTGGGCGGCAGCGCGATCCGCAACCTGATGCGCCTCGTCGACTTTCTTCCCGCCTGCTACCCGGTCGGCCTCGTCACCATGCTCTTCGACACGAAGCACCGCCGGGTCGGCGACCTGGTGGCTGGCACCGTGCTGATCCGCGAGGAGGTGATCGATCTCTCGCGGTTCGAGGCGAAGGCGGTGGCGGCGGCTCGCCCCTTGTCCACCCTGGAGCTGGACGTCGTCACCGACTTCCTCCGGCGCTTCGACGCCCTCGATCCGACCGCCCGCCAGTCGCTGGGGCGGGCGATCCTGGGTCGGCTCGGCGCGCCGGTGCCAGCAGCCGAGGCGCTCGACGACGCCGCCCTGCGCACCCGCCTCGAGGCGCGCGCGGGAGGCCAACCGGCGCTCGCCGTGGGCCTCGCCGACTTCGTGACCCGCCGGCGCCCCGAGTGGCAGCGCCTCGGCGAGCTCCTCGAGCGGCTCACCGCCAGGGCGCTGGGGTTGGACCAGCTCAGCACGCTCGATCGCCTCTACCGCCGGGCCTCGGCCGACCTCGCCCACGCGCAGGCGGCCTTCCCCGGCACCGACGTCGCCCGCTCCCTGAACCAGCTCTGTGGCCGGGCCTACGGCGCCATCTACCGGGCGCCCCCGCTGACGGCCGGTTCGATCCGCCGCTTCTTCGCGCATGACTTCCCATCGGCTGTCCAGCAGACGATCCCCTACACCCTGCTCTCCGCGGGCGTGCTGCTGCTGGGCGTGCTGCTCGGGGCTACGGCCGTCGCGCTCGAGCCCGGCGGCGCGCAGCGCCTGGTGCCGCCCGAGCTGCTCGCCTTCATCGAGCGCCGCGAGCTGTGGACCGACGTGGCGCTCACCACCCACACGCCCTCGGAGATGGCCACCGGGATCTTCCTCAACAACCTGCGGGTCTCGTTCGCCGCGTTCGCCGCCGGAGTCTCGGCCGGCTTTGGCACGCTGCTGTTGCTCCTCTACAACGGCATGTTCCTCGGGGCGGTCACGAGCGCCTGTGTGCAGCACGGCGTGGGTGAGGGGATCTTCAGCTTCATCGCCGCCCACGGCCCCGTGGAGCTGTCGATCATCTCCATCGCCGGCGGCGCCGGCCTGGTGGTGGGCCACGCGATCATCGAGCCCGGAGAGCGCCGCCGCGCCTCCTTCCTCCGCGAGCGCGCCCGGCTGGCGGTGCGCCTGGTGCTCGGCTGTGCCCCTTTCCTCGTCGCCATCGGGATCGTCGAGGGCTTCGTCAGCCCGGGCACCTTCTTCGCCTGGCCGCTCAAGGCGCTGGTGGGCGTGGCCAGCTTCGTGGGGTTCTGGCGGTACCTGCTCGCGCCGCGTCACTCAAGTTGATGCTTGACCGGTGGGAGCGCTTCGGCTCGGCTCGCGCCTTCTCCCAACCCCGAGGTCCCACATGCCGCGCATCGCCAAAGCCGACGTGAACAAGGCCCTGACCCTCGCCGCGAAGTCGATCATCGACGCCGCAGGATCCGACGGCCGCACCAGCCGGGCCGAGATGAAGGCCGCGCTGACGAAGCTGCCGAAGGAGCACAAGGCGCTCGCGGACATCTTCTTCAAGTTCATCGATCACCGGGACTTCCGGACCGGGGCGCAGGTGACCGAGAAGGACGTCAAGCGCGCGGTCGCCTACGCGAAGACGCACCTGATCGCGAAGTACGATCTCAACAACGACGGCCTGTCGAAGGCCGAGATCTCGAAGATGTCGTTGACCGGCAGGCGCGCGGTGGACCTGGCCCGGGTCCTGAAAGCGGCCGGGGCCGACGGCACCCTCGACTCGGCGAAGCTGGGCACCGCGGTGAACACGCACGCGAAGGACGCCTGGTTCATCTCGGAGAGCGACTACCACCCGCAGTACTTCGCGAAGGACTTCCCCGCCCTCCACGACCTCAACGGGCACAACGTGATGATGGCGCTGCGCCCGGAGCTGGCGAAGCACTTCGAGGACGCCACCGGGCTGCTCGGTGACTACACCGCAGAGGTCTTCACCAGCCGTGAGGCCAAGGACTTCATCAACGGGCTGTCGGAGGTGAGCGACCCCAACGATCCCGGCCTGGATCCAAGCGCGAAGGCCTTCGCGGAGATCACCGGGCTGCTCCAGGCCAACCTGAAGGACCTCCACGTGGTGAAGGTGGGCCCCAGAGGCTCGTCCGGCAAGCTGGCCACGGACAACGGCCTGTACTCGTACGTGGTGATCGGCCGCGCCGCCGACGGCAAGGTGGCGGGCATCATGCTGGGCGCGGTGGAGACCTGAGCCCCCAGGGCCTTTCGCCTGGCCCGCAACGTCAGGAGGCGGCCGAGAGGTCCGCCGCCAGGGGCCGCGGTGGCGTCGCTTCCCGCTCCCCCAGCGCGCGCTCGTAGGCCTCGTTGAGGCGCTTCATCTGCTCCAGCGAGCCGCCGGCGTCCGGGTGGTAGCGGCGGGCCAGGGCCAGGTACCGCTCGCGGATCCGCTCCTCGGAGTCGGTGGGGGAGCAGCCCAGCACCCGGAAGGGATCGTCGCCCGCGGCCAGGCTCTCCAGCCAGCGGGACAGGCGATCCTTCACCGAGCCGAAGGCCGCGCGAGGCGCGTCGAGCCGGGGCTTGCGGGTGCGCAGCTTGGTGTCCGCGCGGAAGACCTCCGGGTACACGCTGGTCGACCAGCGCTGGCAGCCCGGACAGTGGAAGTAGCGGATGTGTCCCCCGGAGCCCACGTGGCTGGTCATCCGCACGCCGCAGTGGGTGCACTCGACGTCGAGCGCTTCGAGGGTGGCGCAGGCCGCGGCAGTCGTTCGCATCGGGTCGGGATCGTCGCTCGCTTGAGGTGTGCTACAGCCGTGTCACGACTTGTACCTGCGCCGCGGATCGACGCAAAAAATTGGCCGCCTTTTCCCTTCAGGCATCATGACCCACATGACCTTCCGTGCAGTCCTCCTGATGCTGGGGCTGGCCTCCGTGGCCCTGGGCGCGCCGCCGAAGAAGGGGATCGGCAGCGCGAAGGAAGACGACGAGAGCCCCGGCCAGGCCGCTGCCACGGGGCCCTCCGGCGCTGACCTGGCCCTGTTCCGCGCCATGCTGTGGGCGTTCGAGCCTGCGCCGATGGAGATCCGCGTGTTGGCCGTCGAGGATCTGGGCTTGTTGGGAGATCCCCGCGGCCTCAACGCCGCGGCCCAGTTCGCGCTCGATCCCAACCCGCAGTTGGCGCGCGCGGCGATCCGGGCCATCGCCGCCATCCGCCACCCGCGGGCGGAGGAAATCCTGTCCAACATCGTCCGCCACCCGACGATCCCCGAGGCGACCAAGGTGTGGGCCCTGGAGTCGCTGCCCTTCCAGAACACCTGGTCGGCGCTGCGCTTCGTGCAGTCCAGCGCGCGGAATAGCGCCCTGCCCTACACGGTCCTCAATACGGCGCGCCGCGTGGCCCAGGCGCTGCCCGCCCAGCCGGCGGCCCCACCTCCGGCCGCGGTCGCCCCGCCGGGAGGCTCGAAGTGATCGACAAGAGCATCACCTTCCTCGGCGGCGGGAACATGGCGTCAGCCATCATCCGCGGGCTGCTGCGCGCCGGGACGCCGCCGGAGCGGATCACCGCCACCGTGCGGCGCGGCGAGAAGAAGCTCGAGCTGGAGCAGGCCTTCGGGATCCGCGCCCTCTCCGACAACCTGGCCGCCGCGCGCGACGCAGAGATCGTCGTCCTCTCGGTGAAGCCGCAGGCCTTCGACAAGCTGCTCACCGCCATCGCCCCGGCCATCGACGCGCGGAAGCTGGTGATCTCGGTGGCCGCGGGCGTGCCGATCGCCGCGCTGGAGCGCCGCCTGGGCGCCGGGGCCCGGATCGTCCGCGCCATGCCCAACACGCCCTGCCTGGTGGGCCTGGGCGCCACGGCGCTGTCCGGGGGCGAGCACGCCACGGCGGAGGATCTCAAGCTGGCGCAGGCGATCTTCGACTCCACCGGCATCACCACCACCGTCGACGAGGCGCTGCTCGACGCGGTGACGGGGCTGTCGGGCAGCGGCCCCGCGTACATCTTTCTGATCATCGAGGCCCTGTCCGACGCCGGCGTGAAGGTGGGGCTCTCGCGCCACGTGGCCCTGAAGCTGGCGGCGCAGACGGTGCTGGGCAGCGCCAGGCTGCTGTTGGAGACGGGGCAGCACCCCGGCCACCTCAAGGACCAGGTGACCAGCCCGGGCGGCACCGCGATCGCTGGCCTGCACACCCTGGAGGCCGGGGGCCTGCGCACCACCCTCATCGACGCGGTCGAGGCCGCCACCCGCCGGGCGAAGGAGCTCGGCGACGCCTTCCTCGAGACGAAGCCCTGAAGTCCCCACCCGGAGAGCCGCCATGAAGATGACCCCCCTCGACATCCGCCAGAAGCGCTTCGAGGTCTCGCTGCGCGGCTACTCGAAGAAGGAGGTGGAGGCCTTCCTGGAGCTCACCGCCGGGGAGTTCGAGGAGGTGGTGCGGGAGAACATCTCACTCAAGGAGGAGCTCAAGCGCACGCTGACCCGCCTCGAGCAGCACGTCGAGCGGGAGAAGACGCTGCAGGAGACGATGGTCACCGCCCAGCGGATCAGCGAAGAGGTGAAGGCGCAGGCCCGCAAGGAGTCGGAGGTGATCATCGCGGAGGCCGAGCTGCAGGCGGAGAAGATCGTCGCCGGGGCCAACGCGCGGCTGGTCGAGCTGGTGAAGGACCTCAACGAGCTCAAGCGCCAGAAGGTGCAGTTCGAAGCCCAGCTGGCCACGCTGATCGACTCGCACAAGAAGCTGCTGGAGACGTTCCGCACGCCCGAGCGAGGAGACGTGGCGTTCCTGGTGAAGAAGTCCGGCGAGTGAGCGCGTGGTGCAAGGCCGTCCCGGGCGGCGTCGAGCTGTTGGTGCTGGTGCAGCCCCGCGCCTCGCGGACGAGGGTGGTGGGTGAGCACGACGGGCGGCTGAAGATCGCCCTGGCCGCGCCTCCGGTGGACGGCGAGGCCAACGCGGCCCTCATCGAGTTCCTCTCCGATGCGCTCGGGGTGCGCAAGGCCGAGGTGAAGCTCGTCGACGGAGAGACGTCGCGGCGCAAGCGCCTGCTCGTTGGGGGGGTGGCGCTCGAGAGGGTGCTGGTTATCTGCTGAGGGCCCGTGAGCGCCCTGCCCGCCCTCCTCGCCGTCCTGGTGTCGGTCTCCCCTCCCCCCACCGGGGAGGCCGCGACGCCCTGGCCTGCCGAGCGCATGGCGCGCCCCTTCGCCGGGTCGATTCAGACGCAGCAGCTCAGAACGCCCCGCTTCCTCATCGTCTACACGCCGGCCGCCAGAGGCCCCGCGGAGTACCTGGCGCAGCGGATCGAGGGCATTCGTGACGAGGTCGCGGCGACGATCGGCCGTGACTGGCCCGGCGTCACGGAGCTGCGGCTGGGCTTCGGGCGGGAAGAGTACGAGGCGCTGGCGCTCACGGGCGGGGCGCCGCCTTCCTGGGCGGTGGCCCTGGCCTACCCGGATCGCAACATCGTGCTGGTGGAGGCGCACTCGCTGATCCAGGGCGACGGGCAGGTGACGCTGCGCCACGAGCTGGTCCACGTGGGCCTGGGCCAGTTGGGAAAGGGTTGGCCGCGGTGGTTCCAGGAGGGCCTCGCCCAGGAGCTCACGGGCGAGCGGCGCTACCGGATGGAGCAGTACACCACCCTGGCCCGCGCGGTGGCGATCGACCGGGTGTTCCGCTTCCAGGATCTGACTTCGGGCTTCCCCTCTCGCCCGGAGGACGTGGAGATCGCCTACGCCCAGAGCGCGGCCTTCGTGCAGTTCCTCAAGGAGCGGTACGGGCACGCCGCCTTCGGGACGTTGATCGATCGCGTACGATCCGGCGACGTCTTCGAGACCGCCTTCGGGGTGGCCTTCCGCTCCCCCCTGTCGGTGGAGGAGAAGGCGTTTCGCGACGAGCTGCCGGCGCGGTACCCGTGGTGGCCGCTCCTCGTCTCCGGGGGGACGGCGCTGTGGGGCCTCATGTCGCTCCTGGTGGTGGTGGCGTACCTGAAGCGCCGGCACCAGAAGGCCGCGCGCCGCGCCGAGCTGTTGCGGGTCGAGCACGTCGAGGAGCTGGCGAGGACGGTCGCCGCCCGCGCCGCCGCGCCGGACAACGACGAGCGCTCGCTGGAGGAGTGGCTGCTGCCGCCCACCGCCCCCTGGGACGCAACGAGCGTCACGGGCCTGCGCGTCGGCACCGGGGAAACGGAGGCCGAGCCGCAGGGCGAGGCCGTCGGCAAGCCGTCGTAACCCCTTTCAAGACAGCTCCAGCGCCACGCACTTGAGTGTCGACGGCTGGCGGAAGTCCACGTCGCTCGCGCCGAAGCGCGCCACCGCGCGGGAAGGGCGCGCTCCGACCCCGCGTCGAAGGTGCGCGTCCAGATCCGCGCTGGACATCGCCTCGACGTTGCACATCGCCAGCACCAGGCCGCCCTCACGCGTCACCGACGACGCCGCCGCCACCAGCCGGTGGTAGTCCTTCTGCGCCGAGAAGCGGCTCGTCTTCGAGGTGGCGAAGCCCGGCGGATCCAGGATCACCAGCTCGAAGCGCTGGCCTCTGCGGGCCATGCGCCCCATCCAGCCGAGCGCATCACCCGAGAGGAAGTCCTGCCGATCGACGGCGGAGGCGTTGAGCGCCAGGTTCCGCTCACCCCAGTCGAGCACCTTCCGCGACGCGTCCACGTTGACCGCGCGCTTCGCGCCGCCCCGCCGGGCCGCCACCGCGAAGCCGCAGGTGTAGGCGAAGGTGTTGAGCACCTCTCGCCCTTCAGCGTGGCGGCGGATCCAGCCCCTCGCGTCGCGCGCGTCGAGGTACAGGCCCACCGACAGCCCATTCGGCGGACGGATCTCGAAGGTGGCGCCCGCCTCCCGGCAGTGGAGGAGCTCCACCGGCTCCCCCCACACGGGCGCCGTCGGGGCGACCTCGCCGGAGGCCCGGCCGGACGTCCTCGCCTCCTGCGGCCGCCGCTTCACGTACACCGCGCGCAGGGGGCGCGCCCGGGCCAGCGCCTTCGCCAGCGCCGCTTCTTCGTCGGCCGGCGCGGGGCGGTAGAGGCTCGCGATCGCCACATCGCCGAAGAGATCCACCGTCACGCCCGGCAGCTCCTCGTCGATCCACCGGAAGCAGGTCGTCTCGGGCGGGAGGCGACCCACGCGGCGCGCCAGCGCTTCGCGCACCACCTTCACGGCTCGGGGATCTCCCCCCCGGCCTGGAGGGCGCCGGCGCGCGCCCAGACGGAGGCCAGGGCGAGCGAGGCTTCCCGTTGGAGCTCGACGTGATCGACGCCCACCAACTGCCCCTCCCTCACCACCACGCGCCCGTTGACGATCGTCCACGCCACCGGCGCGTTGAGGGCCTGCATCAACAGGTGCGGCGCTGCGCCGCCCGAATCCGGAGGCGGCACGCAGTCACTCACC
>JADLDB010000072.1 GCA_020846875.1 Myxococcales bacterium
GAGCGGCTGCTCACGCTCTTGGCCCCCGAGCCCACCACCCACGAGCTCGCCCTCGACGTGGCCCAGTCCCTCGCCCGCCGCCGCGAGAAGTCCGCCACCGCCATCTGGGTAGAAGCCGTCGTGCGCGAGCGCCGCGGTGAGTTCGCCCGCGCCTCCGAGCGCTACCTGGCCCTGTGCAACCTGGCCCGGAAGAACCAGGAGGAGGCCGGCGCCTTCTTCGCCGCCGAGGCCGCCGCCCGCGCGTCGCGCGACAACGCCCCGCAGTTGGCCGTGAAGGCCCTGCACGAGCTGCTCGGCCTCAAGCCGGATCACCTCCCGTCCTTGAAGGCCCTGGCCCGCGCGTCGGATCAATCGAAGGACCGCGCCGGCGCCATCCGCGCCTACCGCCGCCTCGCCGCCCTCGCGCGAGATCCCGCCGACGCCGCCGACGCCCACGTCCAGTTGGCCCGCCTGTGCGCGCAGACGGAAGACGACGTCGCCGGGGCGCGCCTGCACTGCGAGGCCGCGCTGCGCCTCGCGCCCGATCACCCCGAGGCGCTCCTCCAGCTGGGCGACCTCTGCTTCCGCTCGGGTGAGTGGCTGCGCGCCATCAAGGCCCTCGATCGCCTGCGCGAGGTGGCCATGGGCCGCCACGAAGTCGACCGCGTCGGGCGCGCCAACCTCCTCGCCGGCCTGGTGTGGGAGACGGGCCTCAAGCAGCCGGAGAACGCGCTGCTGCGCTACCGCGAGGCCGCCTCGCTCTTGCCCGCCGAGCCGCGCCCGCTGTACCTCGCCGCGCGCGTCGCCGAGTCCCTGGGCAAGGTGCAGGAGTCCGTCGCCGGCTATCAGCAGGCCGTCGAGCTGGCGGGCCCCGCGCCCGAGGACGAAGAGGTCCGCAAGGCCGCCCACGCCTCGCACCACGCCCTGGCCCGGCTGCTCAAGGCGAAGCTGGGGGAACCCGCCCGCGCC
Organism: Myxococcales bacterium; assembly: GCA_020846875.1. GTDB lineage: Bacteria > Myxococcota > Myxococcia > Myxococcales > Myxococcaceae > JADLDB01. Next base: position 949 of record JADLDB010000072.1, read on the forward strand.
CGCGAGCACCTCGAGGCCGCCCTCGCGCTCGATCCCCAGGACACCGTCGCCCTCGACGAGCTGCTCCCGTACTTCCGCGCCTCCGGCAAGGCGCCCGAGCTGGCCGACGCGTGCGAGAAGGCCGCCGCCGTCGTCGAGGATCCCACCCGCCGCGCTGCCCTCTGGGCCGAGGCCGGCGAGCTCTACCGCGGGCGCCTCAACCAGCCGGATCGCGCCGAGCGCCTCCTCTCCCAGGCCCTGGAGGCCGACGCCCGCAACCGCCTCGCCCTGGAAGGCATGCTGGCCCTGGCCGAGAGCAAGCGCGACGGCGGCCAGCTCACCTTCTGCCTCAAGGCCCTGGCCGAGCTCACCGAGGCCCCGAAGGACCGCGTCCGCCACTACCGCCGCCTCGCCGTGGCCGCGCGCGATCTCGCCTTCGATCTCGACCTCGCCGTCTTCGCCTACCGAGAGATCCTCCGCGTCGAGCCGGAAGATCTGCCCGTGCTGGGCGAGCTGACCGCGCTCGAGCGCCGCCGCGCCGACATGGCTGGGCTCGCCTGGGCCCTGGAGCAGCGCGCCCGCGTCGCCGAGGGCCTGGGCGACAAGCGCCTGTCCGCCGCCGCCCTGCGCGAGCTCTCCGGCGTGCTGGACGAGCGCCTGGGCCGCGCCGGTGAAGCGCTGGTGGCCCTGGAGAAGGCCACCCGCCTCTTCCCCGAGCCCAACGCGCTCCTCGAGCTGGCCACCCTGTCCCTGCGCCTGGAGCGGCCCGTCAACGCCCGCCGCGCGCTGGAAGACGTGCTGGCGCTCCTGCCGAAGCACGCGCCCCCCGAGAAGCTGGCCGAGGTCCGCGCCCGCCTGGGCCGCGCCTGCGAGCTGCTGGGAGACAAGGAAGGCGCGAAGGAGAACTACGCGCTGGCCTTCCCGCTGCGCCGCCTCGACGACGACCTGGCCCAGCGCCTCGAGGCCCTCTACGCAGAGGCCAACCAGACGCGCGAGCTGTCCGAGCTGTGGGCCGCGCGCGCCCAGGCGCTCCTCCAGGCCGGCCGCAGCCACGACGCCGCGCCGCTCTTCTTCAAGGCCGCCCAGCGCCTGATGGAGGCCGGCGACGCCTCCGGGGCCATGCTGCGCCTCACCGCCGCGCTCGACGCCTCGCCGTCCGGCGCGAAGGCCGCCGAGGTGCTGGAGGCCATGGCCCAGCTGGAGCAGGACCGCCGCGAGCCCGCCGAGGCCGCCCGCCTCCTCGCCCGCCGCGCCTCCCTGGCCGAGCCCGGCCGCGACGCCGCCCGCTGGCTGTACCGCGCCGCCGGCCTCGTCCGGGGCACGCCCCGCGAGCAGCCCTTCCTCGCCCAGGCCCTCGAGCAGGACGGCACCTTCCTCCCCGCCCGCCTCCGCCGCGCCGAGCTGACCGAGGACACGGTGCCCCGCGAGGCGCTGGTGGACTTCGAGGCCGTGCTGGCCGCCGAGCCGAAGGACGTCGACGCCGCCGGCGTCGAGCTCGATCGCACCGGGCTGACCCGCCGCGCCGCCCGCGCCGCCTTGAAGGCCGGCCAGTACGAAGCCGCCCGCCGCCTCTTCTCCAAGTACGCCGCCCTCAAGCCCGACGACACCGAGGCCCTGCTGGAGCTGGCGAAGCTGCACCGCCGCGCCGGCGCGCTGGAGGCACTGGTCGATCTGCTCGGCGAGCTCTGGCCCCGCCTCGACGGCGCCGCCCGCGCGTCCGCCCGCCGCGAGTACGCCGAAGGCGCCCTGTCCCTGGGCCGCACCGCCGCCGCCATCGACGCGCTGCGCGCCGTCCTCGCCGAGACACCCGGCGACGACTGGGCCGCCGGCCGCCTCCTCACCCTCCTGCCGCTGGACGAGGCCAACACCCCCGAGCGCCTGGAGCTGCTCGCCCGCCTCGTCGACGCCGCCTCGGGCGAGGCGAAGGCCGAGCTGCTCGCCCGCCGCGCCGAGCTCTTCCGGCTGGCCGGCGACCTGGTGGCCGCCAGGAAGGATCTCTTCGACGCCGCGCAGCTCACCGCCCGCCCGGTGCCCCTCTACCGCTCCATCGCCGAGCTCGCCCGCCAGTCGAAGGACGAGGCCGCCGAGCTGTCTGCCTGGCGCCTGGTGCTGGAGCGCGCCGGCAAGGACGAGGCCCTGGTGCAGGACGCCGCCCAGCGGCTGCTCGAGCTGGCCCGCGGCCGCACCCGCGCCGACGATCGCACCCGCGCGCTGGAGGCCTGGGAGGCGCTGGTGGCCCTCCCCCTCAAGGCCGCCGAGCGCCACGAGGCCTGGTACGGCCTGGCCCAGATGGCGAAGGCGGTGGGCAGCACCCGCCGCGCCGAGGAAGCGCTGCTGGAGGCCTCGCGCCAGGGGCCGGTGCCCCGCCGGGTGGACGCGCTGCTCGAGCGCGCCGCGCTGCTGGAGGCCCGCGAGGCGAAGGACGAGGCGGTGGAGGCCTTCAGCGCCGCGCTGGCCCTCGCCCCGCGCCACCCCCTCGCCACCGGGGGGCTGGTCCGCGTGCTGCGCGCACAGGCGGACTGGGAAGGCCTCGCCGAGGTGCTCTCCACCGAGGCCGCCCAGCTCCCGAAGGCCGAGGCCGCGCCCCTCTTCGTCGAGCTGGCGGCGCTCTACCTCGATCAGCTCGACCAACCCGGGCCGGGGGAAGCCGCGCTCCGCCGGGTGGTGGCCCTCGACGAGTCCAACGCCGCCGCCCGCCGCCGCCTGGCCGGCCTGCTGGAGGCGCGGGGCGAGCTGCCCGAGGCCGTGGCGCTCCTGGAAGACGCCGCCGCCCGGCTCCCCGCGCCCGAGGCCGCCGCCACCCTCCGCGAAGCCGCCGCGCTCGCCCACCGCGCCGACGACGACGCGGGCGAGCTCAAGCTGCTGCGCATCGCCCACGTCCTCCAGCCCGCCCTGGGCGAACACCTCGCCCGCCTCGCCGACGCCCTCTACCTCCACGGCGCGGTGAAGGAGGCGCTGCCGCTGCAGAAGCAGGTGGCGGAGGCGACGGGCTTCGAGGACACGCCCGAGTTGGCCGAGCGCGCCTGGCTGCGGCTGGCCGATCTCGCCGAGCAGGCCGAGGACTTCGCCCTGGCCGAGAGCGCGCTCAACCGGGTGGTGCAGGAGCGCCCGCTGTCCGCCCAGGCCGTGGAGCGCCTCGCCGCGCTGGTGGGCCGCCGCGACGTGAAGGCCGCCTTCGAGCTGCGCGCCCGCTTCGCCGAGTCCCTGTCCCGCTCGGCCCGCAGCGCCGGCCTGCTCCTGGAGCTGGCCCGCGAGGCCCACCAGAAGCACCACGACCTCGAGCTGGCCCACCGCCTCTACGCCCGCGCCGCCGAGGCCAGCGACGCGCCCCTGCCGGTCCGCCAGGAAGCGGTGGCCCTGTTGCGCGAGGCCGGCCGCACCGCCGAGCTGATGGTGGAGCTGCACGAGCTGGCCCAGCTCTTCGTGGTGGACGGCCACATCGACGCCGCGCTCACCGCCTGGGACGAGGAGACGCGCCTGGCCGAAGGCGCCGGCCGCATCGACGACGCGCTGCGCACGCTGACCGCCATGGCCGAGCTGTGCGAGGAGGAGGGCTGGACGGACGACGCCGCCCGCCAGCACCTGCGCCGCGCCGAGCTGTTGCGCGACTCGAAGCTCGACCTCACCGGCGCCGCCGAGGCGCTGGAGAAGGCCTGGCAGTTGGACGCCCGCGAAGACGTGGCCCAGCAGGGCATGGCCCTGGCCCGCCGCAGGAACGATCGCGAGGCCGAGATCGACTGGCTGGAGCGCTCCCTCAAGCACGTCGCGGCGCCCAGCGCGCGCGCCCAGGCCTTCGTGCAGTTGGCGCGCCTCCACCTCGGGCTGCCCGCGGAGGGCCCGGGCGACGTGGAGGCCGCACCGCTCCTCGCGCCCGATCAAGCCGAGGCCGCGCTCAAGCAGGCCCTCACCCTCGACGCCGCCACCCCCGGGGCCCAGGCGCTCCTGCTGGGCCTCCTCGAGCGGCAGGGGCGCGTGGGCGACGTCGCCGCCCACTACGAGGACGCCGCCAGCCGCGCGCCTGCCGGACGGGAGCGGGCCGCCCTGCTGCTCAAGGCCGCCGAGCTGTACAAGGATCGCGCGAACCGCCCGCATGACGCCGCCGCCGCGCTGCTGGCCGCGCGCGCCGCCGATCCAGACGATCTCTCCCTCACCGCGCGGGTGGCCGACCTCCTCATCACCCTGGGCCGCCGGCAGGACGCCGCCGACTTCGACGCGCTCCTCCTCGAGGGCGACCCCTTCCACCCGTCCTTTGCCCGCCACGCCGAGTACCTCGAGGACTCCGAGGACGACGTGGGGCTGGCCGCGCTCCTCTCGCGCCGCGCCGAGCGCCTGGGCGGGGCCGAGGCCGGGCAGGCGTGGCTGGCCGCGGCGCAGGCCTTCCGCAGGGCGGGGGCTCTGGAGCGCGCGCAGCTGTGCGAGACGCAGGCCTTCGAGGTGGCCCCGCAGAACACCGCCGCCTTCGAGGCGCTCCTCGCGCGGGCCGGGGACGAGCCGCGGCGCCAGGCCGAGCTCTTGCTGCTGCGTTCCCGCGCCGTCCCCGGTGAGGCGTCTGCGCTGCTCAAGCGCCGCGCCCAGGTGCTGGCCAGCCTGGGCGAGCCGCTCCTCTCCGCCGAGGGCTGGGACGACTACCTCGCCCAGGTGCCGGACGACGTGGACGCGCTGGAGGCTCGCGCCGAGTTGGCCGCCCAGGGAGGTGGCCCGCGCGCCAGCCAGCCCTTCGACCGCAAGCTGGTGCAGCTGGGCGCCGCCACCCTGTCCCCCGCCGTCCTCCTCAAGCTGTGGCTGCGGCTGGGGCAGGCGGCGCTGGAGTCGAACGCGCTCAAGGACGCGGTGGACACCTTCGAGGCCGCGGTGGAGCTCGACCCGGACGGCCTGAAGGGGCGCGAGGCGCTCTCCTCTCTCTCCGAGGTGTACGCGCGGCTCCACGATGCTTCAGGCCAGGCGCGCACCACCCTGCGGCTGGCCCGGGGCGCGAAGGGCGCCGAAGCCGAGGCCCTCTACCGCCAGGCGCTGGCCCTGGCCGGCTCTGCGCAGCAGTCTTCCGAGGCCCTGGAGTGGCTGCTGGACAAGCACCCGGGCGAGCTCGAGCTGTACGAGGCGGGCGTGGAGGTGTGGCGCGCGCTGGGCCGCGTCGGCGACCTCGTGGCCCTGCACGAGCGCTTTGCCGCGGCCTCGGGAGGGCCCGCCGCTGCGCGCGCGCTGCTCGCGGCGGCCCAGGTGGTGGCCAGCGAGCTGCGCGACTCGCAGCGGGCCTTCGAGCTCAAGCAGGCGGCGCTGGCCGCGGATCCGGACGACCTCGCCGCGGTGGAAGCCGTGCTGGACGAGGCCCGCACCCGCGGCGAGGTGCCGGTGTACGAGGCCCAGCTGGCGAAGCTGGCGCAGGCCACCTTCGACGCCGCGCGCGCCGCGGAGCTCACCCTCGAGCTGGCGGCTTCCCAGGAGGCGCGGCGGGCCCTGGCCGAGGCCCGGGCGACCCTGGAGCCCATCAAGGCGAAGGGCCCGTCTGCCGCCGGGTACACCCAGGCCCTGGAGACGCTGGAGCGGCTGGCGCGGGAGCAGGGCGACACCGCCGCCCTCGCCGAGCTGCAGCTCCTCTCGGCCGAGCTGTTGTCCGCCTCGGAGCGCGCGGCGCGGGTGCTGGAGGCGGCGCGCACCCTGCGGGCCTCCGGGCAGGTCGACCGAGCGCTGGTGCTGACGCGCGAGTCGCTGGCGTCACGGCCCTCCCGGGAAGGCCACGCGCTGCTGGTCGAGCTGGCGCGCGAGTCCGGGCGGAAGGACGAGCTGGCCCGGGCGCTGTCGCTGCACGCCCAGGACGTGGAGGGCACCGCGCGCGCCGAGCTGCTGCTGGACGCGGTGGACGCCTGGCGCGCGGCGAAGCAGCCGGGCGAGGCGCGCGACACCTTCGAGCGGGTGCTGAAGGACTTCCCTGGCCTGGTGGCGCCGGCCGACGCGGGCGCCCGCTTCCTCGAGCTGGGCGCCCCCGCCCGCGCGGTGGACGTGGCCTTCGCCCCGGCGATGGGGGCGGGCCAGCACGAGCGCGCGCTGATGCTGGCGGACGCGGCGGGCGACGCAGCGCGGGTGAAGGAAGCGCTGACGCCGCTGGCGCAGAAGGCGCCCGGCAGCGACTGGGGCCAGCGCTACACCGACGCGCTGCGCGCCGCGGGGGACGCGAAGGGGTTGTCGGCCTTCGCGCAGGCCATCGCCGCCGAGGCGCCGCAGCTCTCGCGGGCCCTCCTCAAGGAGCTGCTGATCGACTTCCAGTACACCGACGCGGTCAACGCCCTGGCGCAAGCGGGCGCGCTGGAAGAGGTGGTGCCCGCGGCGGTGGAGGAGCACCAGCCCGACGTGCTGCTGGCGCTGCTGCCCCGCGCCGGCGAGCTCGGCGCCGCCTCCCGCGAGGCGCTCCTCTCGGCGGTGGCGCACGCGGTGCCCGCCCGGCGCGAGGCGATGCTGCGGGCGCTGGCCGACTTGCGGCGAGAGGCCGGGCGGCTGCAGGACGCGGCGGCGGCGCTGCACGAGCTGTCCCAGTTGGAGGACGATCCCCGCGCCCGCGCGGCGCTGCACGTGGAGCGCGGCGAACTCTTCGAGCAGGTGGGCGACGTGGCGGCGGCCCAGGCGGCCTTCGAGCGCGCCCTGGTGGACGACGCCAACCAGACGGCGGCGGTGCGCGCGCTGGTGGAGCTGTACCGGACGGGCGCGCCGGATCGCTTCGTGGCGATGGTGGAGCGCCTCGGCGCGCTGGCGGGCGACGAGGCCACGGTGCCCTGGAAGGAGCCGCTGGTGGTCGCGCTCCAGTCGCTGGGCCGGCGGCGCGAGGCCTACACCCTGCTGGGCGAGCTGGAGGAGACGGACGCGCGCGTGCAGGAGCGCGCCGCGCTGGCCGAGCAACTGGGGCTCAAGGGGGAGGCCCTGGCGCTCCAGGAGAAGGTGGCGAAGACGCCCGCGGCGCGCGAGGCGATCCTCACCGGGTACCTCACCAGCGACCTGGTGCCTTTCGCGGTGCGCCTGGGCGAGCGCCTGGTGACGGAAGGCGCGCTGACGGCCCAGGCGACTCGACTGCTCGCGGAGCGGCTGGCGCCCACGCAGCAGGGCGCGGCGCTGGCGGCGAAGGTGTGGCCGGGCCTGCTGCGGCAGAACGTGGCCGACGCCGACGGGTGGACGTTGTTCGCCGAGGCGCTGCGGCACCTGGGCCGCGACGCGGCGGCCACCCTGGCGGACGGCTTCGGGGCGGTGCTGACGGCGACGAAGGGCCCCTCTCCGATGGCCCCGCAGCAGCGCCTCGAGCTCAAGGCGGCCGACTGGGCGGAGGTGCCGCCGGGCGCGGCCCAGGTGACGGAGGAGACGATGCCGCGGCTCTCCGCGGTGGTGTCCGACGCGCTGGCGGGCTTCGGCGCCGCCGGCCTCAAGGTGGCGCTCAACCCCGCGGGCGGCGTGGAGGCCTACCTCACCGGCGACACCGTGGTGCTGGGCGCCGGCGCGCTGGCCGTCTTCGGCCAGGCCGAGCTGCCCTACCTGCTGGCCCTCGCCCTCTCCCTGTCCGAGGCGGGCGAGCAGCTCTGCCGGCCGGGCGAGGTGGACGGCTTCGAGGAGGCGGCGGCGGCGGCCTTCACCGCCTACCCGGCGTCGCTGGCGGTGGGGCGGGTGCTGGCCAGGCTGGACGCCTCGGTGCGCGGCGGCGATCCTCGGGCGGTAGATGAGCCAGCCGTCCTTCGACAGAGCGCGGCCTTCCGCGCGGTGGCCCTGCGTGCGCTCGACCAGCTCGAGTAGGGTACGGCGCCTCGTCGCGGTGGTACTTGGCACCTGGTCTGCCCTGTCCTGCGCGGGGTCCACCGCCTGCCCCTTTCAAACTGTCTCCCCTCCGCCGGGCCAGCTGTCGATGGGCCTCTACGCGCTCCAGGCCACGCCGGCGGCGGTGGACGAGTGCCAGCTGGAGGACGTCTTCGAGGCGGACTTCTCCTTCGAGGTGACGCTCTCGGCCAACCCCGACGCGGGCGAGACCTTCATGACGATGGAGGAGGGCTACTCGCGCCTGGCCACCTGGGACGGCCAGGTGGTGCGCTCTCCCCAGAGCGCCCGGCGGTACTTCGAGCAGTGCAGCGAGTGCGTGACGCGCGTGGTGGAGGACATCGATCTCGCGCTGCTCAGCGCCTCGCAGGCGGCCGCGGTGGGCAACACCTGCCCCCCCCACCCACTGGACGGCGGCGTGCCGGCGCCGGACGACGCGGGCATCTCGCCACCCGGCGCGCGGGAGATGGGCTTCGACGCGCTGCTGGCGTGCGGGGAGCTGCGCACCACCGTGGTGGTGGACCAGGGGCTCCTCGACGGCGGGCCCTGTCCGGCCGTCTGCGCCGGGTGCCGGACGAGGTACGAGCTGCGCGGAGAGCGGCGATGAAGAGGGCGGTGGTGCTGCTCTCGGGCGGCCTGGACTCGGCGACCTGCCTGGCGCTGGCGAAGGCGGCGGGCTTCGAGCCGGTGTGCCTCACGGTGGCCTACGGGCAGCGGCACGCGGTGGAAGTCGAGCAGGCGAAGGCGGTGGTGAAGGCCGCCGGCGTGGTGGACCACCGCGTGGTGACGGTGGACCTGCGGGCCATCGGCGGCTCGGCGCTCACGGGCGAGGTGGCTGTGCCCAAGCACGACGACGTGTCGCAGGTGGGCGCGGACATCCCGGTGACGTACGTGCCCGCGCGCAACACCATCTTCCTCGGCCTGGGGCTGGGGCTGGCGGAGGTGGTGGGGGCGCGCGACGTCTTCATCGGAGTCAACGCGGTGGACTACTCGGGGTACCCGGACTGCCGGCCGGAGTTCATCCGCGCCTTCGAGCACCTGGCCGCGCTGGCCACGAAGGCTGGAGTGGAAGGCGAGCGCCTCACCATTCACGCGCCGCTCTCGGGGATGAGCAAGGCCGACATCATCCGCGCGGGGCTGAAGGCAGGCGTGGACTACGCGCCCACCCACAGTTGTTACGACCCAGCGCCGGACGGGCGGGCGTGCGGGCGGTGCGACAGTTGTCTTCTGCGGAGGAAGGGCTTCGAGGAGGCCGGGGTGGTGGATCCGACGAGGTACGTGAAGTGAGGGCGCTGCTGCTGCTCTTCCTGGCCGGCGCCCCCGAGCCGCTGGTGGAGGTGCCCGCGCGCATCCCCGACGCAGTGGTGGACCTGCGCTACGCCACGCCAGACAACTTCATGAAGAAGCAGGTGTACCCGTCCGGCGCGCGCTGCCTGCTGCTTGAACGCTCGGCCACCATGCTGGCGAAGGCCGCGGACGCGCTGCGGAGGAAGGGGTTTCGCCTGAAGGTGTACGACTGCTACCGGCCGCACTCGGTGCAGTACGAGCTGTGGAAGGTGTTGCCGGTGCCCGGGTACGTGGCGGATCCAAAGAAGGGCAGCAACCACAACCGGGGCGGCGCCGTCGACTTGACGTTGGTGACGCTGGACGGCGGCGCGGTGGAGATGCCTTCGCCCTACGACTTCTTCGGGAAGGCGGCGCACCACGGCTTTGAGGGCGCGAGCGCCGAGGCGAAGGAAAACCGGAAGACCTTGCGCGAGGCGATGGAGGCGGCGGGCTTCAAGAAGAACCCGATGGAGTGGTGGCACTACGACCTACCCGACGCGGCGAAGTACCCCCTGCGCGACGAGGCCTTCACCACGGACGGCGGCGCCTGAAGTGAATGTCCCCTCTCCCCATCGGGGCAGAGGCCAGGCAGAGGGGAAGTCGACCACTCGCGCAGCCGTCCCGACCGTTCACTGCAGGGAGCTGCGCTCGACTCTCCCGAGGCGCGTTACTCCCGGCATGAGACGCGCGAAGCGGCTTGGCGTGACGTTGCTGGGGTTGCTGCTGCTGACAGCCTTGCGGGTCGGGGCGTGCACCACCACCTCCCGCGGCGACGCGGAGGCGCGCCTGGCCTACCTCGCCCAGCGCATCGACGCGAAGACGCTGCCCGGGGTTGCGCCCGGGCACCCCTTCGACGGCGAGTGGCAGCTCGTCTCGCTGTCGATGGCGGTGGTGGCGGCGACGAACCTCGCGGTGGAGTACCCGGACTCGCGGGGCGCGCGCGCGGCGCAGGTCTCCGCGTGGACCAAGCGCCTCCTCGACGACGACGTGCGCGCCTACGACGTGACGCAGTGGCGGAGCGATCCGCTGGAGCTCTCCCGTGCGGACGGCCACGCCGGCTACCTGGGCCACGCGGCGGTGGCGCTGGGGGCCGCCTGCCTGCTGGAGGCGCCGCGCGACGAGGCGCTGCACGCCCGCCTCGTCGACGCGTTGGCCCGGCGGCTGGACGCCTCCCCCACGGGGCTCATCGAGACCTACCCCGGCGAGACGTACGTGCCGGACAACGTGGTGGTGCTTGCGGGCATCGCGCTCTTCGACCGCTGTACCGGCCGGCCCGCGCACGCGGCGACCATCACCCGCTGGCGGAGCCTCGCGCAGGAGCGCTGGACCGACCCAGCCAACGGCCTGTTGGTCTTCGCGCCCGGCCAGCGCGCGCGCGGCTCCGGGGCGGCGTGGAACGCCTTCTACCTGCCCTTCGTCGACGAAGCCTTCGCGGCGGACCAGGCGGCGCGCACCTGGCACACCTTCGGCGATCGCGCCCTCTTCGGCCTCCTCCACGGGATTCGCGAGCGGCCCTCGGGCGACGACAGCGGCGGCGACGTGGACTCGGGGCCGCTCGTCTTCGGCGTCTCGCCTTCGGCCACCGGCTTCATGCTGGGGCCCGCGCGGCTCTTCCACGAGGAGGCGCGCGTCGCCGGCGTCCTCACCACCGCGGAGTTGGTGGGCTTGAGCTTCGGCGTGTCGGAGCGCCGCTACCTCTTCAGCCCTCTCGTGGGCGACGCCATCACCCTGGCAGCGAAGACGCTCACCCGTTGGCCGGCCTCGCAGGAGAAGGCCGCCACTCGTCCCACTCCACCTGGAAGGTGCCCGAGGCATCGGTGCGCGGGCTGAGGGACACGCGCACGTTCCTCAGCGCCCACCTCAGCGCCCAGCTGGGCTCCGCATCCTTCTGGGGGCGGACGGGCTACAAGCGGGGCCATGCGCGCGCTCGGGCTCGTGGGGCTCTGCTTCGTCGTGGTCGGCTGCAAGAAGCCTTCGGCGGAGGTGCCCGGGCCGGATGCGGTTGGCGCGGCGAAGGCGTCCGGGCCGGCGAAGCCCGTCGTCGCGTTTCCAGTCGCGCCGTCCACGCTGTCCGTCTTCGCGCCGGTGGAGAAGGCGTGCGAGTGGCGCGCGGTGGAGCCGGTGGCGGGCGTCACCCGCGTCATTGCGTCGCTGCCGGGCAGTTGCGTGGGCGCGCGCGTCTCCTTTGGCCCCGACGCGTCGAAGGCGGTGGTGTGGTTCGACCCCTGGCACGTGCAGCGGCCCGGGTACTTCGCGCAGACGGCCTCGGCGCCCGGCTACCCGGAGGAGAAGGCCGACGAGCAGGCCAGGCCGCGGGCCTTCATCGTGTCGACGAAGGACGGGAAGGTGGAGCCGCTGCCCCTGCCCGCGCTGGCCGGCCAGAAGCTGACCGACGTGGGGGTGACGGCGGACGGCGCGGTGCTGGCCTTCCTGGAGGAAGGGCTGTCCGACGAGGTGCGCGAGAGGGGCACCGTCACTCTCGGCGCCGAGACGTTCGACCTGACGCAGTTCACGGAAGGACTGCCGGAGTTGGCGCACGCGTACCGCTTCCAGGCGGGGAAGTGGACGCGGGCAGAGACGAAGGCGACCACCACCGGCTGGGACTACGCGTTGGGGGTGCAGGCGCTCGACGTCTTCCGGAAGGTGGGCGCGCGGAGCGTCGAGCTCTCCTCGGCGCACGCCCAGGGAGACGTGTTGGAAGGCGGCGCGCTGGCGGCGCTCAAGCCGCTGGCGCCGAAGAAGGCGGCGAGCCCGGACGACGGCCATTGGATCTTCCTCGGTGTGGGGAGCGCGCGCGTCTACGCGTGGGAGGTGACGGGCGAGCTCGCGTACACCACCGGCCTCGTCGCCGCCGGGAGTCCGCCGAAGGTGCTGGCGAAGCTGGGCTTCACCGACGGCGACCTGGTGTCCCTGCGCTCGAGCGCGTCCTTCCTGCTGGTGACCTCGGCGGACGTGGGCACGCACCCGCGGCTGTACGAGCTGCCGTCGGCGAAGCTGCTCTTCGCGTCGGACTCCGCGCGCGGAGTCACCTTCTGGCCGACCGCCATCGTCTCGACGGGCCACGAAGCGAGCCGCCCTCCGCCGTGAGGGAGCCCGGCCGCCCTTGTGGTGCGAATACGACCGCTGGGCGAACGAAAACGCACCACAAGCGCGAGTGAGTCACGGGCCCGCGGGAAGAGGGGCTGGTGGGGAAGCGCAGCTCGCCCGCCCCTTCGCCGACCGCGTCCCTGGAGCGCTCTTCAGTGCCTTCCGTGACTGCAGCCCAGCACGCGCTCGAGCGCCCCGGCGAACTCCGCGGCTCCAGGCACCCTGCGCGGCCCCAGCGCTTCCGGAGCCGGCTTCGGCGCCACGGACAGCGCCTGCCCCTTGAGGGGGAAGTCGTCGTACGCGCCGCTGCCATCCGCGTCGACGAGGATCGCGTTCGACAGCGCCCACGGCCGCGAGTCATCGAGCGGGGACATGGTGCGGCTCGAGCCCACCGCGCGGACCATCACCACGTACCAGGTGTCCGCGGTGGGGGTGACCTCGAAGCGGGCGGTCACGTGCACGCGCCGGGCGTTGGTCCCCGGCACCGCCTCCACGGTGAGGTTGGCCGGGTCCAGCTCCTGCTTCTGGAGGACGCGGCTCTCGGGCCAGCTTCCGTTCGGCTCGCCGTTGACGGCCTCGCGGCCGGTGGCGTGCGTGTACAGCTCGACGCGGTCGAACTGCACCCACTCGGGGGCTTGCACGTCGGCGACCAGCTCCAGCTTCTCGCCGGCGGCCACGTCGACGGGCACCGTGTCGCCGAGGGACGCCTCCGGCCCCACGGGCTGTCCGCCGGCGGTGAGGCGGCGCGCCTTGACGGACAGGAACGGCCCGTTGCCGACGAAGACCTTGTGGGCCCGCGCGGCCTCGGCGAAGGCGGAAGCAGAGAAGTCCCTGGTCGCGTCGGTGCCGGTCTGCACCCAGGTGCGGGAGTAACCTCCCTCGTCGGCGAAGGCCTTGTGGGTGTCGGACACGCCGGTGGCGGTGCGCACCGTCCCGCGCGAGAGGAACGTCATCCAGTCGTTCACCACCTCGAGCTGTGGGCTGCTGCCGTTGGCGACCTCCACCCCGTCGAAGGCGTCGCCCAGGAGCTTCGTGTTGCTGGCGGTGGCGTCGGGCGCGGGTGCCATGCGGAAGGCGGTGGGGTCGGCGTGCGTGGCCAGGGTAGCGGTGTCCACCTTGAGCTGGCTGAGCGAGCCGCCGCCGCCGCGCGGGTGGTTGAGCTGCACGAAGGCGCCGGGGAAGGCCGCCTTGAGACCGGGGAACAGCTCACTCAGGCGCAGGGTGGGGCCCTCGCCGCCGGCGTGGTCGAAGGCGCCGCCGTTGGGCTTCGACGGGTCGCGGGTGAGGTTCAAGGCGTTGAAGTGGCCGTAGGTGAAGGTGGTGACCTCCTCGCCGATGAGCGAGGCGATGAAGTCCTCGGCGCCGAGGTCTCGGATGACGGGGGCGTAGTCGAAGATCACCTCGTGATCCGTGCTGATCATCACGTCGACGCCCTCGGCGAGGAAGTTGGCGACGCGCACCTCGTTGGGCACCAGCGAGTCGGTGCTGTTGATGGCGTGCACGTGGAAGTCACCGGACTGCCAGCCGGCGGAGTCGACGACGCGCTCCAGGGAAGCCTCCAGCACCACGTCGGCGTCGGTGGTGAGGTCGACCTGCCGGCCCAGCGGGTAGGTGTCCGGCCAGAGGTTGAATTCGGGGCCACGGCTCACCAGCACCTCATAGCGGCCGGGCGGCACCTGCACGTCCACCCGGCCCGACGGGGGCACGAAGGCGATGGCCGCGGGGCTGCCGGGCAGCTTCTCCAGCAGGTAGTGGCTCTTCCAGGTGTCCTGGCTGAAGGGGCACGGGCCCAGGCACCGCACCGTCACCTTGGCGGGCATGGGCGCGCCGGCGGGGCTGGCCACCTTCACCGTCAGCGTGCGCGAGGGCTCCAGCGTCACCGTCGTGTCGTGAGCGCCTCCCTCGGTGACCGTCACCATCGCCGCAGGGCCGACCAGGTGCCCTTCCTTCGCCGCCGCCAGCCGGTAGGTGCCGGGCGCCAGGCGCACGCTGCCCTTTCCGCTCGCCTCGGTCTCCAGCACCGTCACCAGGCGCTCCTTGGCCACGTCCACCACGGACACGCGCGCGGCGTCCACCGGGGTGCCGGCCAGGGTGGCCGTCACGTTCACCACGCCCGAGGGCGCGCCGTCGAGCGCGAGCCACGCCGAGGACACGCCGGCGAGATCGCGCGCGATGACCAGATCGCGCAGGTAGCTGCGGGACTGGCCGGCGCGGATGAGGAAGGTGCCGGGACGGGTTCGCGCGTCGGGATCGGTCCAGGTCAGCACGCCGCTCAAGCTCTCGCCCTCCACCACGCTGCCCACCACGCCGCCGTAGCCCATGGTGGCGTTGGCCACGACGGGCTTCGAAGGATCCGCCAGTTGGTAGCTGCGCAGGCCGTAGGACACGCCGTCGCCCTGCGCGGCCACCCAGGGCGAGGGGTCGAGCAGGCAGCCGGCGGTGCCGAAGCCGTTGGCGCAGCCGCCGGGGTTGAAGAACTCCATCGAGCCGCGGAAGTCGGTCAAGTCGATGAGCGGCGCCGACACCGGGCTCGTCCCGTCGTTGCAGAAGGCCGTCAGCATGCGCACCCGCGACTCGCCGGGGGACAGCACGTAGTAGGTGGTGACGCGCACCGGCAGCGGCACGTCCGGGTCCACCACGAAGCTGACGTTGCCCAGCTCCGCCTGGACGATGGCCTTCAAGTTGAGCAGGTCGTGCGGCACGTCGTCGCCCGACGCCGCCACCACCGCCGGGCCGCCCGTGGAGCCGTCCGAGAGGATTTCGACGTCGGTGACGCGCGTCACCCGGCCCAGCGCGTAGGCCAGCGCCATGCGGCCGAACTGATCACGCCCGCCTTCGCCCGCGGCGCGCACCAGATCCGCGTCGATGATGCCGCCGCCGTACAGGGTGGGGCCCACGGTGCGGCCGGGCTTCTCCACCACCACCCGCACCTGGTCGTTCTGCAGCAGCACGTCGCCCGGGGTGGCGGTCGCCGTCTGTCCGCCGATGAGCTGGCCGGCTGCGTCAATGGCGCGCGCGCTCGCGCCGGTGCCGGACTGGGAGAAGAGGCCCGTCGCAGCGAGGTCGACGACGCAGCGCTTGGGGTTCACCGTCGGGCCCCCGCCGCCCTCCCTCGCGCACGAAGACAACAGCACTGCCGCCGCAGCGGCGACGAGGACGCGGGAAGCCTGGGACATCAGGGAACTCCGGTGAGAATCGCGGCCGGATGGTCGCGGAACGCGCGCGTGTACTGTGGAAGCGAGCCCGATTGCTTGCCGCGTCGCGTCACCTCGTGATGAAGCTGACAAATGTCAGTGGTTTCAAAGGGCTGTGGCATTGAAACGGCGTCTGCAGCGGGTGTACGGGGCGCGCCCATGTACGACGTGGCGATCATCGGAGCGGGACCTGGGGGAGCGGCGGCGGCGGTGGCCCTGGGGCAACTCGGCATCACCAACGTGGTGCTGTTCGATCGCGAGGGCTTTCCGCGACACAAGACGTGCGGCTCGGGGCTGTCGCCGAACGCGCTCAAGGTGCTCGAGAAGCTGAACCTCCTGTCGGAGGTGAAGACGAAGGGCTACCACATCAACGCGGTGCGGATCGTCACGCCGGGCCGGCGGGAGATGGTGATCAAGTCGGACGCCGCGGCGATCGTCTGCCTGCGCGAGGTGTTCGATCACCTGCTGGTACAGCGGGCGCAGGCGTTGGGCGTGACGCTGAAGACGCCGTTCCGCGCGGACGAGCTGCTCAAGGACGGCGATCGGGTGGTGGGGGTGCGGGGCTTCGACGGCGAGGAGCTGCGCGCGAAGGTGGTGCTCTGCGCCGACGGGGCCAACTCCATCTTCTCGAAGGATCCCCGGCCGAAGCGCAGCATCGCCACGCTGATGGGCTGGTGGGACGACTTCGACTTCGAGCCCAACCGCCTGGACATGATCTTCGACAGGTCGGTGGCGCCCCTCTACGGGTGGCTGTTCCCCGAGGGCGGCCGGCGCGTGAACATCGGCATCTGCATCGACGGGCAGGACGAGTCGGGCGAGAAGACGACGAAGAACCTGAAGGCCCTCTTCCAGCAGTTCCTCCAGGATCACTACGCCACGCAGCTCAAGACGGCCAAGCAGGTGGGGAAGCTGAGAGGGCACCCCATCGTCTACACCACGTGGATCGGCCACCTGACGCAGCCGGGCTCGCTCTTCCTGGGCGAGGCGGCGCGCCTGACGCACAACGCGACGGGCGAAGGCATCAGCCAGGCGATGGAGTCGGGCGTCTTCGCGGCGGAGGCCTGCGCGCGGGTGCTCAAGGAAGGGCAGAGCGAGAAGAAGGCCTGGAGCTGGTACACGAACCAGCACCGCAAGCGCTTCACCGGCGCCTTCCTCGCGGGGCACGCGCTGCGGGCGGTGGTGGACTCCACGCTGCTCGACCACGTGGCGGACGCGTACAACAACCCCACGGTGCGCAGGGCGGTGACGCGGCTCTTGGGTTCGGCGCTGGCGGGCAGCGCGGTGGGCGTGGGCGAGGTGAAGAGCGCGCTCAAGGAAGACCGCGCGGCGTAGGCTGCCGGGCCAGGTCAAGGCGCCCTGCCCGAAGGGGTGCGGCGCGCTTGTGCCGGGGCGCTTCTGCGCTAGCCAAGGCAGGTGAGCTCGAAGCGACCTCTCGGGGGCCCGATGCGAGTGATGAAGACGGTGCGACCGCCGGCGGTGGCCGGGGCCTTCTACCCGGCGGATCCTCAGGAGCTGCGGGCGCAGGTGGACGGCCTGCTCGCCGAGGCCCACGCCCAGGCGCTGCGGCCCAAGGTGCTGGTCGCGCCCCACGCCGGCTACGTCTACTCGGGCCCCATCGCGGCCAGCGCCTACAAGCTGCTGCAGAACCTGAAGCCGAAGCCGACGCGCGTGGTGCTGCTGGGGCCGGCGCACTCCATGGGCTTTCCCGGCGTCGCGCTGCCGGCGGTGGACGCGTTGCGGACGCCGCTGGGCCTGGTGCCGGTGGATGGAGAGCTGGAGTTCAAGGCGCTGCAGTTCCCCTTCGTGCTGGACGAGGCGAAGGCCCACGAGCGCGAGCACTCGTTGGAAGTGCACCTGCCCTTCCTGCAGCGCGCGCTGGGCGACTTCGCCGTGCTGCCCCTGTGCGTGGGGCACGTGAGCGCCGACGACGTGGCCGATCTCCTCGAGGCCGTGTGGGGCGGGCCGGAGACGCTCATCGTCATCAGCAGCGATCTCTCGCACTACCTGCCATACGACGAGGCGAGGCGCGTCGACCAGGAGACGGTGGAGTCCATCCTCGAGCTCCAGGTGGAAGCGATGGAGGGCGAGCGGGCGTGCGGCGCCTTCCCGCTGTCGGGGCTGCTCCTCACCGCGCGGCGCCAGGGGCTCACGCCGACGCTGCTGGACTTGCGAAACTCAGGCGACACCGCGGGCGACAAGGACCGGGTGGTGGGCTACGCGGCCTTCGCCTTCGCTTGAGAAGAAGGAGGCCAAGAGGCGATGCGCGGCGAAGTCCTGCTGGAGCTGGCGCGCGGCACCCTGCGCGAGTCCTTCGGCGGCCCGAAGGTGGTCGTCCCGGAAGACGCCTGGCTCTACGAGAAGAAGGCGGTGTTCGTCACCCTGCACAAGGACGGCGACCTGCGTGGGTGCGTGGGCCAGTTGGCGGCACGCCTGCCCCTCTGCGAGGCGGTGCGGAGCGCGGCGAAGGCGGCGGCCTTCCACGACGGGCGCTTCCCTCCGCTGCGCGAGACCGAGCTTCCGCAGGTGCACCTCGAGATCTCGGTGCTCTCGGCGCTGGAGCCGCTGGAGGCGGCCACCGAAGCGGAGGCGCTCCAGGCGATTCGTCCGGGGGTGGACGGGGTGGTGTTGACGCACGGCGCGCGCAGTGGCGTCTTCATCCCCGAGATGTGGAAGCAACTGCCGGATCCGAACGAGTTCCTCTTCCACCTGAAACGAAAGGCCGGGCTGCCCCAGGCCTGGCAACCGGGGACGCGCGTGGAGCGCTTCACGGCCGAAGTCTGGGCGGAGTAACGAAGTCATGAAGGTCTCGAGGTCGAAGCACCCCGCGCGCTGGTGGCACCGGCTGGAGGACGGCCGGCTGCAGTGCGACGTCTGCCCGCGGGACTGCAGGTTGAAGGACGGCCAGCGGGGCTTCTGCTTCGTGCGCGCGCGCGAGGGCGATCAGCTGGTCCTCACCACGTACGGGCGCAGCTCGGGCTTCTGCGTCGACCCCATCGAGAAGAAGCCGCTCAACCACTTCTACCCGGGCTCCTCGGTGCTCTCCTTCGGCACCGCGGGCTGCAACCTGGGCTGCCGCTTCTGTCAGAACTGGGACATCAGCAAGGCGACCGAGTGGGACGCGCTGGCCGACCAGGCCTCTGCGGAGGCGATCGCCGAGCGCGCGCAGGCGCTGGGCTGCAGGTCGGTGGCCTTCACGTACAACGATCCGACCATCTTCCTCGAGTACGCGATGGACGTGGCCAAGGCGTGCCAGGCGCGCGGGGTGAAGACGGTGGCGGTGACGGCGGGCTACCTCCACCAAGAGCCGCTGAAGGAGTTCGCCCGGGTGCTGGACGCGGCCAACGTCGACCTGAAGGCCTTCACCGAGGACTTCTACCACCGCATCAGCTTCGCCCACCTGCAGCCGGTGCTGGACACGCTGGAGTACCTGGTCCACGAGACGAAGGTGTGGACGGAGCTCACCACGCTGCTCATCCCCGGCCACAACGACAGCGAGAAGGAAGTGGCGCAGTTGTCCGAGTGGGTGGTGGCGAAGCTGGGCCCTTCCGTGCCGCTGCACTTCTCCGCCTTCCACCCCGACTTCAAGATGATGGACGTTCCGCGCACGCCGCCGCAGACGCTCGCGCGCGCGCGCCGGCAGGCCCTGCAGGCGGGCCTCAAGCACGTCTACACCGGCAACGTGCACGACCCGGAAGGCGACACCACCTCGTGCGCGAAGTGCGACGCGCGGCTCATCGTGCGCGACTGGTACGAGCTGCTGGAGTACCGGGTGACGCCGAAGGGTACGTGTCCCGACTGCGGCGCGGCGGTGGCCGGGCACTTCGAGGACAGGCCGGGGGCGTGGGGACGCAAGCGGCAGCGGGTGCTGATGGACGCGGCGCGCTGAGCGCCCGCACCGCGCGCGCAGGCCGGCCCCACGGCTTCAGTGCTTCGCGCGCTTTCCGTAGGCGACGGCGACGTCGGTGAAGGTCGCCTCGAGCTGCGGCGAGTAGTCCAGCCCGACGGCTGCCTTTTCGAGGCAGCGCAGCAGCGCCGGCGGGGCCAGCGGATCGAAGGCCGCCGCTCGGGCCACCTTCCCTCGCGCAGGGTACAGGCGCACCCACACCTCGGCGGACCGCTGCTCGGCGCAGGCGCTCTTCAGTTGCGCCTGCAGCGCGTGCGCGTCGAGGTGCCGGCGCTCGGTCAGCACGTCCTCCTGGTCCAGCTCCGGCGCCGCAGAGAGCCCGGGCAGCTCGGGGGAGTCCTTCTCGAAGCGGCGGAGGTTCTCTTCGAGCTGCTGGTCCCCCTTCGCCAACTGCACGGCCCGGCGCGACAGGGCCGTCGCGCGGTCGCGGTCTCCAGCCTGGAAGGCCACCTCGGCCACCGTGTCGAGGCACGCGGCGTTGTCGGGCGCCAGCGCCTCGAGCCGGGCCGCCACGCGCGCGGCGCCACCCAGGTCGCCGAGCTCCAGCAGCAGGTAGACCAGGTCGTTGAGCCCCTCGGTGTCGTCGGCCGACGTCCACGCGTTGGTGACGGCCGCCCGGGCGCGCTCGAGGTCTGCCCGCGGCAGGCCGGCCTTCGCGGTCAGCTCCGCGAGCGCGTGCAGGAAGGCCGGGGCCTCGACGGCCATCGGCCAGGCCTCGAGGAAAGCAGAGAACGCGCGCCCCCGCTCCCGGGTGGCAGCCAGCGCGGCCTGGACGAGGGCGGCTTCGGCGGCGGCGCGTCCCCCGATGCGGGCCTCATTCTTTGGATCGGCGCGTTGGGCGCGGGCGAAGAGCTCCAGCGCGCGCAGGGGCTCGGTGTGCTTGAGCGCCCGGCCGGCCAGCAGCCACTCGGCGGCCGGGGCGTCGGCGGGCGGCTCGGCGCGCACGCGGACGCGCGCCAGCGGCAACCCCTTCTCGAGCTCCTCGATGAAGCCGTCGACGTCCTGGCTGTGGATCTTCCAGGCGACGTGGCCGTCGGGCGTCAGGACCAGCACCGTGGGGTAGGTGTTGATGTCGAAGCGCCGCGCCACCGCCACGCCCGGCCCGCGCTCGGCGTCGTACTTCACCAGCTTGAGGCCCGCGAGCGCCTTGACCACGCGGGGGTGGGGGAACACCTTCGCGTCCATCATCCGGCAGGGCTTGCACCAGGTGGTGAAGACGTCGAGGACGATGGGCGTGCCGGACCTGGTCGTCTCGGCCAGCACCTCCTCGAACGGCAGGGGCGGGGCAGGAGCGGCGGCGATCAGCGCGGCGAGGGCGGGCAGGAACATGCGCGGCGGAGCCTACCTCCACCGGCCTGAAGACCTCGCAGCTTTCCATTGGAGGCGACTCGGTTCTGGTGTCTGGTAACAGGATGCGAACGATCCTCGTGGTCACCGCCGCAGTGATTGTTGGCTGTACTGGACCCGCAGGCACGACCGGCCCCGCGGGGCCAGCGGGCCCGGCCGGAACTTCCGGAGGAGCTGGGCCTCAGGGACCGACCGGACCTCAGGGGCCGATGGGTGCGCCGGGGCCCGCGGGCGACGCCGGCGTCGAGGGAGCTCCGGGCATGCAAGGTCCCCAGGGCGTCGCGGGACCTCAAGGCACGCAGGGAATCCAGGGCCCACCCGGTGACGCGGGACCGCAGGGGCCGGCGGGAGTGCCGGGGCGCGGCTATCGCGACCCTCTGGCCGTGGCGACGAAGCGCTGGGATCAGCTCCCGAAGGCGACGGGGTCGTTCCCAACCGGGGTCCAGCCTTCTGGCGTCGCGTTCGACGGCGCGAACGTCTGGGTGGCGAATCGCGGCAGCAACACGGTGACGAAGCTGCGCGCCACCGACGGCGCCCTCCTCGGTACCTTCACGACGGGCGCGTCCCCGGCCGCGCTGGGCTTCGACGGCACGAGCATCTGGGTAGCGAACGGTAGCGCCGGCACGGTGACGAAGCTGCGCGCGAGCGACGGGACGCTCCAGGGGACGTACCCGGTGGGCAACTCGCCTTCGTCGTTCGCCTTTGACGGGACGGACATGTGGGTCACCAACACCAACAGCGGCAGCGTGATGAAGCTGCGCGTCAGCGACGGCACGGTGCTGGCCACGTACACGCCGCCCTCGGGAGGCTTCATGCGAGGCCTGGCCTTCGACGGCACCTCGGTCTGGGTGACGAACCCCGTAGCGGCCACGCTGACGAGCCTGCGCCTGTCCGATGCAGTTGGGCAGGTCACCGTCAACGTGGGCGGCAACGCGGGCGGCGTGGCCTTCGACGGCACCTACCTCTGGGTGGCGAACGGCAGCGCCAACACGGTGACGAAGGTGCGCGCGTCCGACGGGCTGGTGCAGGGCACGACCCCCGTGGGCGCCTTCCCCGACGGAATCGCCTTCGATGGGTCGCTCGTCTGGGTAGCGAACGGCGTCGGCAACAGCCTGAGCGCGATCCGCCCGGTGGACGGCACGGTGGTCCAGACCGTCACCCTCAATGGCCCGGCCCAGCCCTACGGGCTGGCGTTCGACGGCGAGCGGATGTGGGTGGCCTGCTACGGTCAGAACGCCCTCGTGAAGTTCTGAAAGCGCGACCTGGGCTGCACCCGCGGGCTGGCAATGGCCGCGGCGCTGCTGGCGTCTTGAGGCGGCCGCCTTCAAGGCAAGTGCGAGGCGACCTCCGTCGCCAGCACCACCAGCATCGCCAGGCGCTCCCCGGTGAAGCCGTTCTTCTGCGCGCTCTTAGCGTCGAGGATCCCCACCACCGCGCCCTTCGCGTCGAGCAGCGGCAGGCACGCCTCGCTCTGAATGTCCTGGTCGCACTCGTAGTACGCGCCGCCCGCACCCACCTGCGCCTTCACGTCCTGGATGACGCGGGCCTTGCCTGACAGCGCCACCGCCACGTTGTTGGACAGCTTCGCGAACGCCTCGGTGAGGGGGAACTCCGCGCGGCTGGGCTTGCCCGAGTAGCCCACCTTCACCAGCGCCCGCCCGCTGCCCACCACGCGCGCCTGGTACACGCCCACCCACTCGAGGCCGGTCCGGTTGGCCACGTGCTCGAGCAGCTCGTCCAGCACCAGCAGGCACATGCTGGTCCGCGTCGCGCGCCCGCCCAGCGCCGCGCCCAGGTCGTACGGCGTCGGATCCAATTCGCCTTGCAGCGAGCAGCTCCCGTCCTGGGACAGCTTCGGCACCTTCACCAGGTAGAGCTGGTTGAGCGCCGTCGGCGTGGCGGGCAGTGAGCGCTTCTTCGCCTCCTCCAGCACCTCCCACAGCGACGTCTGTGCCTCGCGCACCAGCGGCCGCTGCACCTCCACTCCGACCTGCTTCGCGTAGTCCGTGGCGTCCATAGGGTGGACTCTAGGCCTTCGTCCCGGCCGGGAGCAGCTCCGCGAAGAAGTCGTTGCCCTTGTCATCCACCACGATGAAGGCGGGGAAGTCGACCACCTCGATCTTCCACACCGCCTCCATGCCGAGCTCGGGGTACTCCAGCACCTCCACCTTCTTGATGCAGTCCTGCGCCAGCCGCGCCGCCGGCCCGCCGATGCTGCCCAGGTAGAAGCCGCCGTACTTCTTGCACGCGTCCGTCACCGCCTTCGAGCGGTTGCCCTTGGCCAGCATGACGAAGCTGCCGCCGTGCTGCTGGAAGAGGTCGACGTAGCTGTCCATGCGCCCCGCGGTGGTGGGCCCGAAGCTGCCCGACGCCATGCCCTGGGGCGTCTTGGCCGGCCCCGCGTAGTACACGCACTGGTCCTTCAGGTACTGCGGCAGCCCCTGGCCCGCGTCGAGCCGCTCCTTCAGCTTCGCGTGGGCGATGTCGCGCGCCACCACCATCGGGCCGGACAGCGACAGCCGCGTCTTCACCGGGTAGCGCGAGAGCAGCGCGCGCACGTCGCTCATCGGGCGCGTCAGGTCCACCTTCACCACCTCGCCGCCCAGCACCTTCTCGTCCACCTCCGGGAGGAACTTCGCCGGATCGCGCTCCAGCTCCTCGAGGAAGACGCCGTCCTTCGTGATCTTCCCCAGGGCCTGGCGATCCGCCGAGCAGGAGACCGCGATGGCCACCGGGCAGCTCGCGCCGTGCCGCGGCAGCCGCACCACGCGCACGTCGTGGCAGAAGTACTTCCCGCCGAACTGCGCGCCGATCCCCAGCCGCTGGGTGAGCTGGTGCACCTTGCCCTCCAGCTCCACGTCGCGAAGGCCGTGGCCCGCCAGCGTCCCCTTCGTGGGCAGCGTGTCCAGGTAGCGCGCCGACGCCAGCTTGGCCGTCTCCAGGGCCGCCTCCGCGCTGGTGCCGCCGATGACGACGGCCAGGTGGTACGGAGGACACGCCGCGGTGCCCAGCGCGCGCAGCTTCTCGTTGAGCCAGCTCATCAGTGACTTCTCGTTGAGCAGCGCCTTGGTCTCCTGGAACAGGTAGCTCTTGTTCGCCGAGCCGCCGCCCTTGGCCATGAAGAGGAACTTGTACGCGTCGCCGTCGACCGCGCTGATCTTAATCTCCGCGGGCAGGTTGCAGCCGGTGTTCTTCTCCTCGAAGGTGCTCAGCGGGGCGAGCTGCGAGTAGCGGAGGTTGGTCTCGGTGTACGTCTTGAAGACGCCGCGGGCGAGCGCCTCCTCGTCACCGCCGCCGGTGAAGACGAATTGCCCTTTCTTCCCCTTCACGATGGCGGTGCCGGTGTCCTGGCACATCGGCAGCACGCCGCCGGCGGAGATGCTGGCGTTCTTCAAGAGGTCCAGCGCGACGAACTTGTCGTTGTTGGACGCCTCGGGGTCCTCGAGGATCCGCTCGAGCTGCGCGAGGTGCGAGGGCCGCAGGAGGTGCGCGATGTCGCGCATCGCCTCCTTCGCCAGCAGGGTGAGCGCCTCCTTCTCCACCTGAAGGAAGGTGTGCCCCTGCGCGGTGAAGGTGGACACGAGGTCCTTCGTGAGGAGCCGGTACGGGGTGTCGTCGTGCTGCAGCGGGAGGAGCTCGGAGAAGGTGAAGTCCATGGCGCGCCGGTTGTAGCGCCGAACGCGTGAGGGGGGGCGCTTTGTCTGTCCTGCACTTCGGCTACAGTTCGTGAGGGCAGGGGGGCGGTATGCGCGAAGAGGTGCCGAGCGGGGCGCGGGTGCTGATCGTCGACGACGATCCGATGATCCGCCGCCTGTTCGTGCGCGCGCTCACCAGGCTGGGCCTCGCGCACGTGGTCGTCGCCACCGACGAGGAAGCTCGCGGCGCGGTCGCCCGCGAAGCCTTCGCCATGGTGCTCATCGATGAGCACCTCGGGCACGCGAAGGGCTCTGAGCTGGTCAGGGACCTCCGCCGCCTGGCGCTCGGGAAGCCGCAGTGGGTCTGCATCTCGGGCAGCGTGCTCGCCGGCGACCCGCCGCCCGACGGCTTCGACGGCGCCGAAGAGAAGCCCACCACGTTTGACGCCATGGGCGCGCTCGTCGAGCGCTGGGCGGCGCCAAGGAGGACCTCATGATTCTGTCTGCTCCAGAGCGGTCGAGGTCGAGCCCATGATCACCCGGCGCCTCCTCGTCGCCGAAGATGATCCGAACGATCGGGTGCTGATCCGCCGGGCGCTCGCCAGGGCGGCGCTCGCCGACCGCGTGGACTTCGTGACCGACGGGCAGGAGGCCGTGGACTTCCTGGAGGGGCTCGCGAAGACGCCCGGGCGCGAGTGGCCCGTCGTCGTCGTCCTCGACCTGAAGATGCCGCGCCTCGACGGCCTCGAGGTGCTCGCCTGGATTCGCCGCTCCGGGCACGGCGCCGTGCCGGTGGTCCTCCTGACGTCGTCGTCGGAGCCGTCCGACATCCGCCGCGCGTACGCGGCCGGAGCCAACGCCTTCGTCGTCAAGCCGTCGGCGCTCGACGCCTTCACTCACGCGGTTTCTGAGCTCGGCTCCTTCTGGGTGAACACGAATGCCCCGCCCGTCCGCTGACGCCTCGCGCGTGCTGGACGTGCTCCTCGAGCCGCGCGCGCGGCCGTCGGCTCCAAACAACCGCGCCACGGCCCGCCTCCTCGCGGGGTGCCTGCTGGCGCTGCTCATCTTCTTCGGCTGCTACGACAGCTACATGGCCACGGCCCACCCGGGCTACACGCCACCCTGGGGCGGTTACCTGCTGCTCGCCACCGGCTACGGGCTCGTCCGGGCGGGCTACTTCTCCGCCGCGGCCTGGCTCACGGTAGGCACCATCCCCACGGTCGCCTTCCTGCTGGTCGTCCTCGGCATCTCAGGCGCGCCGACGGTGACCACGTCCTTGCCGGTGCTCGCGGTGCTGCTGGGCACGTTGCTGCTGAGCGCGCGCGCGATCATCGGCATCACCGTGGGCTCGGTCCTGGCCGTCTGGCTCACCACCGTGGTGCCCACGCCGCACCGGCTGACGGTCGGCGAGGTCTCGGGCTCGCTGCTGATCGTCGGCCTCGGCGGGGCGCTCGGCGCGCTCTCGGTCACCCACCGCACCCGCCTCGAACGCGACCGGCGCGCGGCGCTGCTCACGCAAGCCCAGGAGCTCGAGCGCCGGGTGCAGGAGCGCACCGAGGAACTCGCCCAGACGGTGCGGGAGCTCGAGTCGTTCTCGTACACCGTGTCTCACGACCTGCGCGCCCCGCTGCGCGCCATCGAAGGCTTCGCCACCATCCTCGAGGAGGACCACGGCGAGAAGCTCGGCGCGGAAGGTCGCGAGACGCTCTCGGTGGTGCTCGGCAGCGCCCGGCGCATGTCGGTGCTCATCGACGGCCTGTTGCGGCTGTCGCGCGTGGCGCGGGCGCAGGTCCAGCGCGATGAGGTGGACCTGGTTCCCCTGGCGCGGAACATCGCTCGCACGCTGGAGGTGGCCGGCGGCACGCCCACCGACTTCGTCATGCCGGACGCGCTCGTCGTCCACGCCGACCCCAGCCTGGTCGCGACGATCATGGAGAACCTGCTCGGCAACGCGCACAAGTTCTCGCGCGGGAGCCGCGAGCCGCGCATCGAGCTCGGCTCCACCCTGAAGGACGGCGAGCGCTACTGCTTCGTCAAGGACAACGGCGCCGGCTTCGACATGGCGCACTCGGCCCGGCTCTTCCGTCCGTTCGAGCGGCTTCATCGCCAGGAGGAGTTCCCCGGCACGGGCATTGGGCTCGCCACCGTCTGGCGGGCGGTGGAGCGGCACGGGGGCCACCTGTTCGCCGAGGCCGAACCTGGCCACGGCGCCACCATCTACTTCAGGCTCGACGCCAGGGGCGCCGCACCCCCTCCAGGGGTGACCGCGCGCGAGGGCCGGCTGGAAGGGCTGCGCGTCACTTCGCGCCCAGGGTGAGGCGGACGGTCGCCGGCACCTCCAGGCGGCCGGCGCGGTGCAGCCCTGGCAGAGGTCACGCGGAAGCCGCCGGGAGACGCGGAGGAAGGCACGCACAGTCGGCGCCGTCACGGTGGCGTCGGGCGTGAAGGCCACCTCGAAGACGCGCGTCGCCGCAATGGCGCGCGGCGAAGCACGGCCTCTCCTTGACGCTCGCGGACCGGCGTGCCTTCTTCGCCACCTCACTGAAACGCGGGGAGGCCTCTCGGATGTTCACCGGGGAGATTCAGCGGTCGCGCTCGAAGAAGCCCTTCGTCCTGGCCTTCGTGGTGGTGGCGATCATCGCGGCGGTCGTCCTCTTCGTGCCCTTTCCCCGCACGGTGAAGAGCACCTTCACGCTGGTGGGCGCCACCTCCACGGACGTGAAGGCCGTGCGCGCCGGGAAGGTGGCCGAGGTCGTCTCCGCCAGCGGCAAGTCCGTCAACGCCGGCGACCCGCTGCTCAAGCTGGAGGCCGCCGACGCGGAGAAGGCGCTCACCGAGGCCCAGTCGAAGCTGGACGCGCTCAACAAGCAGAAGCCCGCCCCGGCGAAGGACGCCGCGAGGTCCGCGCAGGAGGTGAGGAAGTCCGAGGCCGCGCTCAAGGCCGCCGACAAGGCCCTGGAGGCCGCCCGCGCCAAAGCGAAGGGCAAGCCCGCCCCGGCCGTGGCGAAGGCCGAGAAGAAGCAGAAGGCCGCGTCGGCGGCGCTGGAGAGGGCGAAGTCGAAGGCCAGGCTGTCCGAGGCGGACTTGAAGGCCCAGGTGGCCGAGCAGGAGAAGGCCGTGGCCGCCGCGAAGGCCGAGCTGGACGGCTGCACCCTCAAGGCGCCGGCGTCGGGCGTGGTGGCCGGCCTGCGGGTGGTGAAGGGCACCGTGCTGGAGAAGGACGCGGTGGTGGCGAAGGTGGAGGGCGCCGCGAAGCTGAAGGCCGTGGTGGAGGAGCCCGCCACCCAGAAGCTGAAGAAGGGCATGGCGCTCGAGCTGGTGCTGGAGGGCGGAGGCCACAAGAAGCTGCTCTTCGACGACGACGCGAAGGACGGCAAGGCGGTGGCCGAGTTCGACAACACCAAGGGTGAGTTCGAGCCGGGCATGGGCGGCACTGCGGAGATCACCGGCGACGACACCAACCTGCTCAGCACGCTGCTGGGGAAGTGACGTGCGGGCCTCGCTGCTGGCGGCGCTCTTCCTCACGTCCGCGTGCACCACCATCGTGGTCCGGCCCGGGCCGCGCAGGGCGCCCGAGTCAGAGAAGCACGACGTGGACGGCGCAATCGTGCTCAACGGCGAGCGCACGCGCGTCACCTGGTCCGACGGCGACAGCTTCGACTTCAAGTCCGGCCGCTATGAGGGGCAGGGCACCCGGCTGGTGGGCTTCAACACCCTGGAGGCGTACGGCCCGGTGCACCGCTGGGGCGGCTGGACGCGCGAGGAGCTGTACGAGATCGCGAAGTCCGGCTCCACGCTGGCCGCCTCGCAGGAGTGGGAGTGCACCACCCAGGGGGAGCCCGACGCCTACGGCCGGCTGCTGGTGGACTGCCCGAAGCTGGCGCGAGAGATGGCGCTGGCCGGCGTGGGGCTGGCGTACGCGGTGCGCGGGCGGCCTCCGCGGCTGGTGCTGGACGCGATGCACCAGGCGCAGAAGGCCCGGCGCGGCATGTGGGCGAAGGGCGTGCCCGACACCATCCTCACCGCGCTCCACTCGCGCGACGAGGACAAGGAAGGCAAGTACCCCACCGCCGCCAACCGCGTGCTGAACACGCAGACCGGCGAGACGGTGTTGAGAAAGCACCTGGACAACTACGCGCTGTGCGAAGAGGTCTGCGACGGCGACTCGTGCATGGTCTACGTGCCGTACGAGCTCCGCTACCATGATCAGCCGCCGTGCCTGGTGGGCCATAGCCCCTCAGAAAACTGAGGGACTCACGGCTTCAGAATGAGACCGGGAGGCCGACGGGGCCGGGTGGCTTCGCTATGCTGCGCGGCATGGTGCGCTCCTCCTTCACGCCTCGTCTCGTCGTCGCCGCCGTCTCGTTGATGCTCTCAGGCGCCTGCTTCACGCCGGTGGTGGAGGTTGAAGACGGCGGAGCGGGAGGCGGCGCGTCCGGCGGTGGCGGAGGTGCAAGCGGTGGGGGTGCGGGCGGTGGGGCGTTCGGCGGCGGGGCGGGGGGAGGCGCGGGTGGTGGCGCCTTCGGCGGCGGAGCGGGTGGCGGCTCCGGCTGCGCGGGCTGCTTCATCGCCGGCCTCTGTGTGAGTCCTCCCGATAACGGCAGCGAGGCCCTCTGCGGCGCGGGCGGCGTGGTGTGCGATCAATGCAACGTGTCGGCGGGTGAGCGCTGCGTGAACTTCCGCTGCCAGGGCGGCTTCGGGGGGGGCGTCGGGGGCGGCTTCGGGGGCGGCGGCGGCTTCTTCGGTGGTGGGCCGGGCGGCGGTGCTGGCGGCGGCTTCTTCGGTGGTGGGCCGGGTGGCGGTGCTGGTGGCGGCTTCTTCGGCGGCGGGCCGGGCGGAGGTACAGGCGGCGGCTACGGCGGAGGCTTCGGCGGCGGTGGAGGTTGCGCCGGCTGCATGACGACGACGGGGGTGTGCATGTTGCCGCCGACCAACGAGACGGACCCCTTCTGTGGCCCTCCGGGAAGCATGTGCGTCACCTGCGATCCAGGACGCGGCGAGAAGTGCCTGGGGGGCTGGTGCGTCACGGCCTACGGCGGCGGCGCGGGAGGCGGCTACGGCGGCGGCTACGGAGGCGGCTACGGCGGCGGCTACGGCGGCGGCTACGGTGGCGGCTACGGCGGCGGCTACGGCGGCGGCTACGGCGGCGGCGGTGGCACCAACTGCAACAACGGCTGCTACACCGTCACCGGCCTCTGCGTTCAGCCGCCCTACAACGGCACCAGCTCGACCTGCGGTACGGGCGGCACCCTCTGCGACGTGTGTGACGTAGTGCAGGGCGAGGTGTGTCTCAACTTCACGTGCGTCGGCGGTGTCGGCGGAGGCTATGGCGGCGGTGTCGGCGGCGGCTACGGCGGCGGGGGTGGCTCCGCGTGCAACGGCTGTTTCACTCCCAACGGCGTCTGCATTCAGCCGCCCAACAACAACACCAACTCCTTCTGCGGCCCCGCCGGGGCCTTCTGTGATGCATGCGACGTGGCGTTCGGCGAGCAGTGCCTCAACTTCAGGTGCGTCGGCGGCTTCGGAGGCGGCGCGGGCGGCGGCTATGGCGGCGGTGGCGGCCCCCTCGGCGGCGGCGCGGGCGGAAGCTACGGCGGCGGCGGCGGGACCATGGCCTGTGGCCCGGGGACGTGCCGCGGCTGCTGCTCGGGGAACATCTGCGTGCCCTTCGCCAGCCAGACCAACCTCTTCTGCGGCTCCTTCGGCCAGCAGTGCTCTTCCTGCGTCACCGGCACCCAGTGCACCATGGGCGTCTGCGCTGGGGTGGTGGACGCCGGCCCGGCGCCGCAGGTCGGCCAGGCCTGCGCGGCTGACCTGGACTGCCGGCCGCCCAACAACGGCTTCTGCATCCCCGAGTCCGTCTTCGGGCAGCCCACCGGCTGGCCTGGCGGAGCCTGCACGCGCACCTGCGGGGGTAGCTCCAACCAGTGCCCGTCGAACTCCACCTGCATCAACTTCGACAGCTCCGGCCAGCCCCTGTGCATCCAGACTTGCCCGGCGCCGCGCCAGGGCCAGTCGACGTGCCGCAGCGGCTACATCTGCGAGGCGAACGTGATGGCGCCGGGTCCCGGCATCTGCATTCCGCGCTGCAGCAGCCCGGGCTTCACCTGCTGGCAGAACACCGTCTGCGACGTGCCTAGCGGGTACTGCGTACTCGTTGGCCCTTGACGCTCTTCTCCGGCGCCGGCTCCACGGGACCGCCGACGATGCGCAGGCCGTAGATGGTGTCGTTGCGCGCGCCCAGCACCAGGCGATCGCCGAAGGCCGCGGGCGAGGCCTCTATCTCTCCCGGGAGCGCCAGGCTGGCCACCTCGCGCCCGTCGCGCGCGTCGTACAGGTGCACCGTGCCCTTGATGTCGCCCTGGAGGAGGAAGGTGTGCCCGTCGGGATCTTTGAGCAGCGTGGGCGAGGACCAGGCGTAGTGGGGCAGGTCGATCCGCCACACCTCCTTCCCCGTGGCCTTGTCCAGGGCCAGCAGCTTCCCGTCCTCGGGGCCGGGGCAGCGGGACAGGGTGAAGAAGACCAGGTGGGCCACGTCGCCGGTGCCCACCGCGTTGGTGGCGAACATGCCCGCGTCGATCTTCTTGGGGCTGCGCGCGCCCAGGCAGGGGTACGTCACTTCCCAGCGCTGCGTGCCGTCGAGGCCGTTCAGCTTGCGCAGGTGCGTCTTCCCCTTCGGGCCCGTCTTGTCCACCTCGCAGCCGGTGTAGAGGACCGGCGCGCCGTCCTCGAGCTCCAGCGTGAGGCTGGCGTCGGTGTCGTCTCCGGCGTCGAAGCTCCACACCGGCTGGAAGGTGCGCAGATCCATCGCCTGAATGTTGCCGCCGTTGTCCGCGAAGAAGGCCAGGTTCCGCGCGATGGAGATGGAGTTCTCGATGCCGAACTCCCGCTGCTTGAGCTGTGAGTAGCGGTAGCGCGTCACCTGGGGCTTCACGTCCAGCGTCAGCGCCACCGGATCGAACACGGTGTTGAGCTTCAGGAAGTAGAACAGCCCGTTCTCTCCCGGCGCGAAG
Source organism: Myxococcales bacterium (assembly GCA_020846875.1). Classification (GTDB taxonomy): domain Bacteria; phylum Myxococcota; class Myxococcia; order Myxococcales; family Myxococcaceae; genus JADLDB01. The sequence goes on from JADLDB010000072.1 coordinate 32,219, forward strand.
TAGGTGTCCGTCTTGCGGTTGAGCAGCCCGCTGGAGTCGAACGCCCCCCACGGGCGCGGCGCGTCCTTGTCCCGACCCGGCAAGAGGAAGACCTCGGTGTGCTCGATCAGCTCGTACACGTGCAGCCCGAGGTTGGGCTTCTCGGGGATCCCCTGGCCCACGAAGAGCAGCGGGTAGCCCCGTGGATCCACCGACACGCTGCCCTTGATCGGGTTGCCGGTGTTGATGGGCTTGCGGGTGCGCTGCCCGGTGAAGAGGTCGAGGAAGTAGACGTGGCCGTCCAGGCTGCCCTGGATCACCTCCACCAGGCCCTCGTCGCGGCGGAAGCGGCCCAGCTTCGGCATGGAGTGGCGGATCACCGCCGGCCAGCGGACGATCGCCGGCTGCCCCGTCCACCCGACGCCGCCGAACCAGGGCGCCTTGCTGCGGCCCGTCTTGAGCTGCCAGGCGATCTCCAGCTTCGAGGGATTCTTCGGGATGGTGCCCCACGCGCCGCCGGTGCGGGCCGGTCCGCCGCGGAAGGTCAGCACCCCGTCCACCAGCGCGTAGTCGTCGGGGAAGATCTGCGGCTCGAACTCGGCGTCGTCGGCGTGGGTGACCAGCTCGGTCGCGACGCGCTCCAGACGCTGGGGAATGGGCGCCACCTCGAACCACTCGGGCTGCTTCGGCGGCGCAGGCGCACCGGAGTCGAGCTCCAGCTCCGCTGGGGGCGGTGGAGGAGGCAGGCCCGCGTCCACCACCACCGGCACCACGGGCGCCTCCTCTCGGCAGCCCAGGGCGGCCACGCACAGGACGACGCTGAGGAGCGCGGGGCGCATGTGCCGCCAGCCTAGCGTGCGCCGGCCAACCTCAAGGAGCCGGCACCCCGGCTCCAGGGACGCCGCCGGGCACTACCTCCACCTCGGTGCGCGCCCCCAGCCCGAAGATGAGGCCCACGGTGAGCGAGACGGCCCCCACCCCGGTCAGCCCGAGGAGGACGGCGGTGGTGGTGGGGTTGTTGCGTACGAGGAGGGCGGCGATCCCGCAGCTCAAGGCGGTGAGGACGCCCAGCGTCATGGCCGTGGCGGACCAGGCAACGCGTGAGACGCTCGCCGTCTTCACCTGGAGCTGGACAGACGTCGCGTCGGGGACGGTGAACTGCGGCGAGGCGAGAACGCCGGCCCCCACCACGAAGTAGCCCTCACCCGGTTTCACCGGCACGTCGCACGGCTCGGTGCAGACGGTCGTGACTCCGGTGAGGTGGCTGGCGTGGCTGCCGCCCGCCGCCGTGCCCTGGAGGACGACGCGGCGGACCTCCAGCGGGGGCGCGTCCGACTCCACCAGCAGGCGCGCCCGGCGCTCGGTGGGGAACAGGCCGGCGGGCGAGGTGGGCGGCGCCGGAGGCAGCGCGGGCGCCGGCGCGGGCGGCACCACCGGCGCAGGCCCCAGCGCGGCGGAGGGGTCGATGAGCAGCGCCACCACCAGCGTCACCTTGTCGTCCAGCGACGCGCAGGCGCTCTCGCCGCTCGTCACCTCGCGGGTGCCCAGCACCGTGCCCTGGGCGTCCACCAGCGAGAGGCGCGCACGCCACTGCTCCTCGAAGCGCTCCACCACGCCGTCCACCAGCACGGCGGGCTCGGCGCCGAACACCGGGCGGTGCAGCTTGTCCTCCACCGCGCGCGAGACGTCGGCCGCCTGGCGGCACTCGGGAGGGGCGGCCCAGCGCAGGCCCCAGGTGGTGGGACCGGCGGCCAGGAGCAGGAGGAGCGACAGGCTGGTCACAGCGCGTGAGTCTGGCTCAAGTCGCCCCGGGGGGCGGCGGTTTCCGGCGTCGTGGGGACGACCGGCTGGAGCAATTCGTCCACCAGCGCGGGCGGCTCCCCGAGGAAGCGGGCCAGCGCCAGGCGCGCCTCGGGGTACGCGCGGGGATCGCCTCCGCCCAACAGGCAGCGCGCGGCGGCCTCCGGCGGTTGGACGCCCGGCGTGCAGAAGCTGTCCGCCCACCAGCGGGGGAGGCGCGCGGACAATTCGTCGAAGAGGCGGCGGGCCTGACGATCCTCCCAGTCGTCCGCGGTGGGCACGCCGCTCTTCTGGGGCGTGAGGGCGGCGCGGGGATCGGTCACCTCGTGGGACACGCCGTCCTTCTCGGACGAGTCTTCCCAGGACAGCTCGAGCGCCCGCGCGGTCGCCGGCAGCGCGAGGGTGCAGGAGACGCGCGCGCGGTGGGCGGCTTGCTCCTTCTGCGCGGGGATGGTGGTGGACCGCCCCACGCTGCGCGTCTTCGTCACCGTCTTCGGCACGCTGCGGGTGGCGCTGCGGTAGTGGGTGACGGTCCGGGTGCCGGTGCAGGTGGTGTACTTCGAGCCGGAGTAGCAGCCGTAGGTGTACGACTCCGTGGTGGTGTACGGCTCCTGGTACGTCTCCGTCTGGTATTCGGTCGCGCTGTACGTCTCCGTCTCGGTCCAGCTCACGGTGAGGTCCATGGGCGTGGCGGTGAAGCGGCTGTCCAGGGTGGCCGTCACCCGGCCGGTCACTTCTCCGGCGGAACGGGGGTCGTGCCAGCCGCTGCGGGCGAAAGCGGCGCGGGCGGCGTCGCGCAGCTTGTCCGCGGCACTCGGGCCGGCACCGTGCACGGCGGACAAGTCGAGGCGCACGTCCTTCCTCGTCTCGGGGGCGAAGGGCACGCGCGGCGTGGGGGCGCCCAGGGCGGCACAGGCGCGCTCGGCGACGCGGGCGAGCCACGGCGAGTGGGCCACCTGGGCCAGCGCCAGACAGCGGCGGGCGCCGGCGGCGCGGACCTCCTTCGAGCGCGCCTGCACCACGTCGCCGAGGCCGGCCTGCTGGAGGGCGGGCGTGAGCGAGGTGAGCAGCTTTCCGGCGCTGAGCGGCTGGCCGACGGAGAGGAAGAAGTCGAGGCGCTCCCCGATGGCGGCGACCAGCACCCGGCGCGCGTCCACCAGCGCGGGCGAATCCGGGGGGCGCGGGGCTGCGCCGCCGTCTGCAGAGGACGCGGGCCACTCGGACCACCCTGCGCCGGGAGCGCCGCCGGCGGTCGTCCCCTGAGGGGGCGCGGGGGCCGGTGGGTCCAGGAAGCGCCGGGCGCGGGCGTAGGCGGCGAGCGCGTCGAAGAGTCGCCCCGCGCGGACGTCAGCGCCGACGGAGGCCACTTCCCGCTGCACCAGCGCCTCGGCGGTGCGTCGGGAGCCGGCCGTCGCCTCGGAATCGCCCGGCGCCTCCGCGAGGCGCTGGGCCCAGCTCTGCCACGCCGCCTCCAGGCGCCCGTCGCGCTCGGCCTGCCGCGCCTTCACGGTGTGGGCCGAGGTGCAGGCCGAGAGGACGGCGCACGCGACGAGGAGGCCGGCGCGCAGCCGACTGGACGTGGGTGACGGCGTCCCCGTCTCGGACATGGGGTGTCTTCTCACACGAGACGACGCGTGCTGACCAGCGCCGCGCCACCTGCGTCCTCTCGCGAGCAACCCAGCGGGCGCGCGGCGGTCTCCTGCGGCTCGGGGGCCGCAGCCCGGCGGTGCGTGGAGACGCGAACTGGTTGGGCTTTGCCGGTCAGGACAAGCAATCCACGACGACCGCCCTGTGCCGTGCCACCGCGAGCCGCTGTCCTCGACGACGAGGGCCGAGCACCTGGTAGGAAGTGTCGCGGCGAGCAGCTCCGACAACTGAAAGCTACTGCCGGAGCAGCGCTTCGAGGCGCACGAGGTGCGTCGACGTGGGCCACTTCTTCTTGAAGGCGTCCACGCGCGCCGCCGCCTCGTCGCGCCGGCCCAGCTTCACCAGCGCCTCGATGCGCAGCACGTCGCGCTCCTGCGCCAGCGAGCTATCCGGGAAGGACTTCTCGTGCTGCTCGAGCTGCCCCAGGGCGGCGGCGGAGCGCCCGGCGCGCACCTCCTCCATCGCGCTGGTGAGGAGGCCTACCTCGTCCGCCGGCGTCGTGGCCGGTGGAGCGGGCGGCGGCGGCGCGGGGGCGGAGGGCCTGGGCCTGGGCGTCGCCGGCGGCTGGACGGCGGCCGGCGCGGACGGCGGAGGCGGAGGCAGCTTTGGTGTCACCAGCGTGGGTGCTGGAGAAGGAGGAGGAGCTGGCGCCGCGGCGAGGGGGCCGCTCTGCTTCGCCTGTTGCCGCTCGAAGCTGCGCCCGCCCTGGAAGGCCACCGCGCCCGCCACCAGCGTGGACACCGCCGCGACGACGACCAGCTTCGTGGCGCCCGCAGCGACGGCGCCGCCCGCGGCCGCAGAGGCGCCAGCCGCCGTTCCTCCTGCTGCGGAGCCTCCTGCCGCCGAGCCGCCCGCCGAGGTGCCGCCGTCTCCGGGGAAGCCGCCATCTCCCGGAGGCCCGCCGTCACCGGGAGGTCCACCGTCTCCCGGAGGTCCGCCATCGCCGGGCCCGCCGGAGCCTCCCCCACCAGGAGGCGTCCAGAAGAGCGGCCCCAGCGCGCCTTGAAGGGCGAGGAGCTGCGGGGCCGAGGGCTCGTCCAGCACCGCGCTCTCGGCGAAGAGGCGCCAGCCCTCGGGGCCGCCCTCTGCCAGCCATGGACGAAGGGTGTCGCTCACGCGAGCACCTCCTTCCGGTGCTGGGCGATCAACGTCTCCATCTGCTTGCGCGCCGCGTAGAGCCGCGCGTACGCCGTCTGCAGTGGGACACCGGCCGCCGCCGCCACCTCGTGCATCGACGCCTGCTCCAATTCGAACAGCACGAAGACGGTCCGCTTGTCCTCGTCGAGTTGATCGAGCATTCGGTCGAGCAGCGTGCGCGCCTGGCGCTGCGCCACCTCCCGCACCGCCGTCTCACCGCTGTTGGCGCGCTCGGGGCTCTCGTCCACCAGGCTCTCGCGCCGCACGTGGGCCCGCTTCCGGTAGTCCGCCGCCACCTTGAGGCAGATGCCGTACACCCACGACTTCAGCGCCCCGGCCGTGGCGGTGGCGAGGCGCCGGTGGATGACGACGAAGACCTCCTGGGCCACGTCGGGCACGTCGGCCTCGCGCACGCCCAGTCGCTTGAGCGAGCGCCACACCAGCGACGCGTGCGCCTCGTACACCGCCGCGAAGGTGGGCGGGCCGGCCGAATCTGAAGGCGTCGCCGCCTCGGGCATGCGCGGTTTCTCACACGAGAAGCCGCCGTCTGGCCAGCGCGCCGCGAGGGGCGGCCACCGGCCCAGGCTGCCCGCCTCGGGGCGAGTCGAAGCGAACACCTTCTCCCCTGCGCGTCAGCCGTGGCTCAAGACGACTTCGTCCGAGGCGGCGCGCGGCAGCCCGGCGCGCAAGCTGGAGGCCTGCGACCGCTGGAGCAGCCAGTGGGACAACCACACCGTCGTCTCCTCCCCCGGCTTGCCTTGCTTGTCGACGGTGGGCGTCACCCTCGTCGCGCAGAGGGTGGACGTCTCGCCGCAGCCGCAGGCGTGGAGATCCCACCGGACGAAGGGAGTGCCTGCGTGGGGCTCCCCCAGGGCGGACAGCGCCGCCACGTCGTCCCGCTCGGCCAGGGCGAGGACCGTCGCCTCGCCGTCGGCGGGAACGTCCGTCACCCGCACGCCCTTCGCCTGGCCGCACCAGCTCTCACAGGCCTCGCAGTACGGCGTGTCCACCGCCGCCAGCGCCAGGAAGGTGGGCAGCCCCACCAGGAGGAGGCCCTCCACCGCCCACAACGCCCAGAGGACGCCGCCGGTGGGAGTCGCGCCCTTGAGGCTCCAGGCGCCGTGCTGGTTCACCACGTTGATCACGTCCCACAGCGCCCAGGGCTGCAGCAGCAGCGCCAGGAAGCTCACGTCCACGTCGTCGCGGCGCAGCAGCGCGTAGCTCCACACCGCCCACTGCACGTAGAAGGTGACCAGCGCGACGAACAGCCCGAGCGCAAGCGCCACCATGCGGTTGCGCACCTTCCCCCGGTGGAGGAGCGCCGAGAGGCCCAGCCCCAGCAAGAGCCCCATCCCGCCGGTGAGGAGGAAGGTGACGGCGCCGACGATGGGCAGGTACAGGGTGATGTACGCGTAGGCGGTGGCGAGCAAGGCTCCCAGCAGAATCCCCAGCAGCGGGACGGTGACGAGCGCGTGGCCGGAGAAGCGGCCCGACGGAACGTAGGTGCGGACGGTGGACATGGCAGTCTCCCCTTTCGTTGGCGATCAGATCTCAGGTGTCAGCGTCGCCGGGCGCGTCACCGCCGCCTCTCCCGGAGACGACTTCGCGTCCTTCGGGCGGACCTGCTTCGGATCGAAGGCGGACAGGTCCGTCTTGAGCAGGAAGCCCACGCCGCCGCCCACCTCTTCCCCGGAGCCGGCGTAGCTGAGCAGCACCAGGTTAGCGCCCGCGGACCAGGCCAGCGTCTTCGCCGCGTCGATGGCGTCGGTGCGGCTCATCATGCCGGAGGTGAAGCACGGCCAGTAGGTGGGCACTACCGCCCACGCCAGCAGGGTCACCGCCACCAGCGGCGCCTGCGGGTAGCACAGGCCCTTGCGCCAGCCGTCCTTGTAGTCGGGGAACAAGCCGCCCTTCGTCCCGATGGAGAACTTGCCCACCAGCTCGTACGGCGCGCCGTCCTCCACGCTGATGGTGCCGTCCTTCATGTCCACGCCGACGGGCAGCGTGTCCACCAGCACCTTCACCTCGGGCCGCGACGCCTGCGGCTCCTCTTTCAGCTTGTCGAAGCCTTCCAGCACGGACTTGTCGCGCGCGGGATCGGCCTCGCCGAAGGCGGTGTAGCTGGTGGGCCGCGGCTTGAGGGCAGCGCAGCCGGTGGACAGCGTGGCGGCGACGAGGACGGCGACGGCGGCGAGGTGACGCATGGGCTTTCTCCTGTGGGTGGACGGCGACGTGCCGGCCGTTCACCCGCGTGAATGGAGCGCCCGTGGTCGAATTTTGAAGGCCGCGTCGAAACTCAAAAGCCGAGCCGCGCCGCGTGGTTACGGCTTCGGCTTGAGGCCGCGCTTCTCGCGGGCGGCGGCGAGCTGCTCCTGGGTCGCCTCGAGTTCCTCAGTCGCCTTCTTCATGGCGGCCTCGGCGGCCTCGAGCCGCTGGGGAGAGTCGGCGCTGCTCGCCTGGGCCCGCTCGAGCGCCTCGTCGGCGGTGTCGTACGCCTTGAGCGCCTTCGCGACGGCTGCCTCCAGGCGCGCCAGCTCCAGGTCGGTCAAGACGAGCTCCACCGGCTCCTCGCTGGGCTTGGGCTTGACGAGCACCTTCTTCTCCGTCGACCAGCCTTCCTTCGTGACGGCGACGGTGTACTTGCCCTTCGAGGAGAGCCAGAGGTCGACCGGGGTGACACCCGCGGGCTTGCCGTCCAGCGTCACCTCGGCGGCGGTGGGCTTCGAGGTGATGGAGACCCTCACCGAGGGGAGGAGCTTCGCGTCCAGCTTCTGCGCGCCCTTCTTCACCTTGAGCTTCCTGGTGAAGGTGTCGTGCTGCGGGAATGAGACGGCGAGCTCCACGGTGCCGGGAGCGGCCAGCACGTCGCCGGGCGTGGCGGCCAGCGCCGGCTCCCCATTCACCGTGACGGAGGCGTCGGGTGGATCGGACGTGACGTGAATGGTCACCGCGAGGCGCAGGGTGAAGGCCGCGGCCACCGTCTCGCCGGGCGCGGGCTCGAGCTCCTTCTTCTCGGGGAAGAAGCCGGCCTTCGACACTCCGAGGAGCTGCTTCCTTCCGGACGCTACCGGCACCTTCGCGGGGGTGGTGCCGGCGCTCTGGCCATCCAGGGTGATGTCGGCGCCGGGCGGCCGGGTGGACACGTCGGCGAAGGCGTCGCGCGGGGCCTCGCCGCCGTCCTCCGCGCCCAGACCGCCGTCCGTCGGTCCGCCGTCCGCGGCCGGGCCACCGTCCACATGCCCTCCGTCGACCAGCCCGCTGTCCGGCAGCGTGGCGGCGGCGCCACCGTCCAACGCGCCCGCGTCCGCCTTGGGGGCAGGGGGCTTCGGGCCGGGAGGGGCGGCCAACGGCACGGGCGCGTCCTCCGGGCAGCCGGCGAGGGCGAGCAGGCAGACGACTGCGAGAGCAGGAAGCGGCGTGCGCATGGGCCTCCGTTCATTTCCCGAAGACGAAGGCGCCGTTCTCTACCTGGATCTTCGCGGGGTCCACCTTCAGCACCAGCTTGAGCAGCTCTCCGGCCATCGCGCGGGCCGCGGCGGCGCCCTCGGCGTCCTTGCGCTCGTTCGCCTCGGTGGCGAGCGCCAGCGGCATGCCCGTGAAGCCGATCAACGTGTCGTACAGGGCCTGCTTGTCCTTGTTCGCCAGCTTCCCGAACTCGGGCACCTCGTCGAGGGTCTGGTTGATGGCCTGGAAGAGCGCCTGCGAGGCCTGGTCGCTCGGCTCCTCGACGCCCTGGTAGACGCTGACGTTGCCGATGATGAAGAAGGCCAGCGCGCCGGCGACGTTGTTCCGCCACGCCTTCGTCTCGGGCTGCGCCTCGAAGGCCTGCTTGGTGGCCTGGAAGACGGCGGCGACGAGCTGCTTCTCTTCGGGCGTGTCGCCGAGGCCGTCGGCCAGCGCCTTGCCGGTGTTCACCTTCTTGTCCGGCTTGAAGGTGCCCCAGTTGCGGACGACGCGCGGCGCCTGCACCTCGAGCCCGGCCTGGCTGGGCTTCTTGCCCGCGGCGGCCTCGCGCTCGGCCTTCTCGACCGCGGCCAGCCCCCACTTGTTGATCATCGCCTGGCGCATGGTGGCCCGGGAGATGTTCAGCTGCATCGTCGTGTAGATGTTCTGCGTCGCCTGGGCGAGGCCGAAGGAGCCGTACACGGTGCCGTAGCCGGTGGTGTACCCACCTGCGTTCGAGTTCCACGTCTGCGCGAAGGAGGGCGAGGCGAGGAGCAGCCCAAGGCAGAGGAGCAGTCGGAGCATGTCCGGGACTCTCTCAGATCCCCACCCGGACGCCAGCGCCCCGGAAGCGGCGGCGGTGCTATGAGAAAGAGTCCTCATGAACGAGCCTTCCGGCAACACGCTCGGCCTCAAGCCGTCCGAGCTCAAGCACCTGCGCAACACCTTCCGCCGCCGCGTCTCCCCGCAGGAGATCGTCAGCGCCGAGCTGGCCCGGCATCTGACGCAGTTCTCCCGCGAGACGAACCGGCAGGTGGGCGTGCTGCTCTCGCGCAAGGGCGAGGTGGAGTACGTCGTCGTCGGCAACGCGCACCAGTTGGAGCTGCCCGACATCGGCCGCGCGCGCGCCGGGCAGGTCCGCCTGCGTGGCCTGCGGCTGGTGCACACGCACCTCAAGAGCGAGCCCCTCACCCGCGACGACCTGACCGACCTGGCGCTGCTGCGCCTCGACCTGGTGGCGGCGGTGGGGGTGCGGGACGACGGGCTGCCCGGCGTGCTGCACTGGGCGCACCTGCTGCCCCAGAACGCGGGCGGCGAGCTGTGGCGGACCGAGACCGTCGATGACGTGCGCGAGCAGCCGGACTTTTCGGCCACGGTGGAGGCGCTGGAGGACGAGCTGGCCCAGCAGTCCCAGGCGCGGCGGGTGTCGGGGAAGGAGCGCGCGGTGCTGATCGCCGTGTGCCTCGACGGCCGCCGGGCGGACAGCGAGGCGTCCCTCACCGAGATGAAGGAGCTGGCCCGCACCGCCGGGGTGGAGGTGGTGGACGCGCTGCTCCAGGTGCGCCGCTCGGCGGATCCGAAGTACCTCATCGGCCGCGGCAAGCTGGACGAGCTCAACCTGCGCGCCATGCAGCAGCTCGCCGAGGTGCTGATCTTCGACCAGGAGCTGTCCCCCAGCCAGGCGCGGCACCTCGGCGAGGCCACCAGCCTGAAGGTGCTCGATCGCACCCAGCTCATCCTCGACATCTTCGCCCAGCGCGCCCAGTCGGGCGAAGGCAAGCTGCAGGTGGAGCTGGCGCAGCTCAAGTACCTCATGCCGCGGCTGGTGCAGGCCGACTCGTCGCTGTCCCGCCTCTCCGGCGGTGGCGGGGTGGGGGGGCGCGGGCCGGGCGAGACGAAGCTGGAGCTCGACCGCCGGCGGGTGCGCGATCGCGTCGCGCTGCTGGAGAAGAAGCTGGGGCGCCTGTCCACCGAGCGCCGCGTGCGCCGCCGCCAGCGCACCCGCCGGGAGCTGCCGGTCATCTCCATCGTCGGCTACACCAACGCCGGCAAGTCCACCCTGCTCAATGCGCTGACGAAGTCGGACGTGCTGGCGGAGGACAAGCTGTTCGCCACGCTGGATCCGACCAGCCGGCGCCTGCGCTTCCCGCGCGAGCACGAGGTGATCATCACCGACACGGTGGGCTTCATCCGCGATCTGCCGAAGGACCTGGTGGCCGCCTTCCGCGCCACCCTGGAGGAGCTGGAGGACGCCTCGCTGCTGCTGCACGTCATCGACGCGGCGGATCCGGCGCGCGACGCGCAGGTGGAGGCGGTGGAGAAGATCCTGGGGCAGTTGGAGCTCTCCGGGCGGCCGCGGCTGCTGGTGTGGAACAAGGCCGACCTCTTGCCGTCCGAGGAGGCGCTGGCCCTGGTGCGCGCGCGCGGCGGCGTAGCCTTGAGCGCGAAGAGCAGGGGAGGGCTGGGGGAGCTGCTGCTCAAGTGCGAGGACACGCTCTTCGCCGAAGGTGATCGCGAGCACGCCGAGGCGCTGCGCCTCACCCTTGCCCCCGCTGGAGAAGTCCGCGGCGAAGACGGCGCCTGAGCCCCGGCGTGGGGCAGGTCCCTCGGCGGGGCGCTGACAGTCCGGTGACGAGAGCGTTGTTCTGTTGCTTCGCATGGACATCGCCGTCGTCGTGAACTTGAGCGCGCGCAAGGGCTCCCACGCTTTTGCCGCGCGTGCCCGCAAGACGCTGCCCCGCTCACGGGTGGTGGCCACCTCGTCGCTCGATGAGCTGCACCGCTTCGTCGAGGAGACGGCTCGCGGCGCGCCTCCGAAGCTGGTGCTGTCCGGCGGCGGCGACGGGACGGCCATCGCGCTGCTCGACGCCCTGCGCGCGAGGGAGGTCGCCTTCCCCGCCTTTGGCCTGCTGCCGCTGGGCACCGGAAACGGCTGGGCCATCTCCACGAAGGCGCCGAGGCCGCGCGCCGCGCTGGAGCAGGTGGCCTCCATGGTGGAGCAGGGCCTCGCGCACCCGCCCACCAGCGACTACTGGCTGGTGGAGGTGGAAGGACGGCTGACGCCCTTCGCCGGCACCGGGTGGGACGCGGAGCTGCTGCACGACTACAAGCTGCAGCGCGCGGCCTTCCCCAAGCGCCTGGCCTGGCTGGCCGAAGGCTTCACCGGCTACATGGCCAGCATCTTCGGCCGCACCATTCCGCGGAACCTGAGGCGCAAGGACAGGCCGCAGGTGCGCCTGGTCAACCTGGGCGCGCCGGCGCTGCGGGTGGACGCGGAAGGCCACGTCGCGCCGGTGCCGGGCGGCGAGCCGGGGGCGGTGCTGTACGAAGGGCCGTACGGCGTGGCGGGCGCGGGCACCACCACCGACCTCGGCTTCGGCTTCAAGGGCCTGCACCTGGCGCGCACCCTGCCCGGGCGGATGCACGTGCGCGTCTACGCGGCCACCGCGGCCCAGGCCACGCTGCACCTGCCGAAGCTGTGGCGCGGCTTCCACCCGCTGCCGGACAGCCACGACTTCCTCCTCACCCGCTGCCGCATGGACTTCGATCGCGAGGTGCCCGTGGAGGTGGGCGGCGACGTGGTGGGCCTGCGATCCTCCGTGGAATACCGGCTCTCCGAGCAGGTGGTGCCCGTCGTCGACTGGGCGCGGGCCGATCGTTCGTTCTCCCTCGATCGCTGCTAAGACGGCTCCCGCATGCCGGGGGAGGCCAAGAGCGAAGGCGCGGGGCTCCTCGAGGCGCTCTTCCACTCGCACGCCGGCCTCAAGCTGCTCATCGATCCAGCCGACGGCCGCATCGTCGACGCCAACCCGGCGGCGGTGGCCTTCTACGGCTACGCGCGCGAGGCGCTGCTGGCGATGCGCATCTCGCAGATCAACGTCGCGCCAGCGGAGCAGATCGCCGCCAGCCTGGCCCGCGCTGCTTCCCGCGCCGCCGACTCCTTCGAGTTCCGCCACCGCCTCGCCGACGGGCGGGTGCGCGACATGGCGATCAGCTCGAGCCCGGTGACGATGGCCGGCCGCACGCTGCTCTTCTCCATCCTCCACGACGTCACCGATCGCGTGGAGGCCGAGCGGGCGCTGCGCAGCGCGCAGGTCTACCAGCGGGCCCTGTTCGACGGCATCCTCGACGGCGTCGTCGTGGCCTCGCTGGACGGGCGGATCATCGACGTGAACCCGCGCGCCGAGGCGCTCTTCGGCCGCGATCGCCTGAGCCTGCTGGGGATGAGCCACGCCGAGCTCTTCCGGGAGGAGGACCGACCGCGGGCCCGGCAGCGCTTCGAGGCCCGCGCCACCTCCACCGCGGTGGGAGCGCTGACCCTCGTCGAGTACACCGTCGAGCGGCCCGATCACACCCAGGTCCCGGTGGAGATCGCCGGCTCGCGCCTCACCCTGGGGGACGGCACCCAGGTGCTCCTGGGGGTGTTTCGCGACGTCTCCGCGCGGAAGGCGAGCGAGCAGGAGGTCCGCCGGCTCTCGCAAATCATCGAGCAGAGCCCGACCGCGATCATGGTGACGGATCTCTCCGGGGCCACCACCTGGGTCAACGGCGCCTTCACCGCGCTCACCGGCTACGCCCGGGACGAGGTGCTGGGGAAGAACCCGCGCCTGCTCAAGTCGGGGGAGACGGCGGGGGACGTGTTCGCCCACCTCTGGGCCACCATCGCGGCCGGGCGCGTGTGGCAGGGCGAAGTGGTGAACCGCAAGAAGAGCGGCGAGCTGTACCGGGAAGCGCTGGTCATCTCTCCTTTGAGGGACGCCGCCGGGCAGCTCAGCCACTACGTCGCCGAGAAGGAAGACGTCACCGAGCGCCACCGCCTGGAAGACGAGCTGCGCCGCGCTCAGCGCCTCGAGGCGATCGGCCAGTTGGCCGGCGGCGTGGCCCACGACTTCAACAACCTGCTGGCGGTGCAGCAGATGAACGTGAGCCTGTTGCTGCGCCGCGAGGACCTGCCCGAAGCCGCGCGCGAGTTGGTGCACGAGCTGGAGCAGAGCGCCCAGGTCGCCGCCGACGTCACCCGGCAGTTGCTCGCCTTCGGGCGGCGCCAGCGCCTCGAGAAGCAGGTGGTGTCGCTCGACGGCCTGGTGGGCGAGGTGATGAAGCTCTTGCACCGGGTGATGCCCGAGAACATCAGCCTGCTCCACCTGCCGGCGGCCGATCCCACCTGGGTGAGCGTCGACGTGGGCGCGGCCGAGCAGACGGTGATGAACCTGGTGGTGAACGCGCGCGACGCGATGCCCAGCGGGGGGACCTGCACCATCGCCGTCCAGGCCACTGACAACGGCCGCTCCATCACCTTGTCCGTCACCGACACCGGCCACGGCATTCCCCCCGAGGTGCTCGCTCACATCTTCGAGCCCTTCTTCACCACCCGTCAGGGCGGCCGCGGCACCGGCCTGGGGCTCGCCACCGTGTACGGGCTGGTGGTGCAGCACGGCGGCCTCATCGAGGTGGACAGCGCGCCCGGCCGGGGTGCCACCTTCCGCATCAAGCTGCCCGCGGCGCCGCCCCCCAGCGAGGATCGCCCCGCGGTGGTGGTGCTGAGCCCCCAGCTCGACTCGGAGCGACGGCGCGTGCTGTTGGTGGAGGACAGCGAGGACGTGCGGCGCTCGCTTCGCCGGGTGCTGGAGGGGCTGGGCTGCGAGGTGCAAGAGGCCTGCAGCGCCGCCGACGCCCTCGCGCAGTGGAAGGCGGCCCCCGACTGGGTGGACGTGCTGCTCACCGACGTGGTGATGCCAGGGGCGCTCTCGGGGGTGCAGTTGGCGCGACAGCTCAAGGTGGTACGACCGGAGCTCTTCGTGATCATCGCCAGCGGCTACACCGGCGGGCAAAGCGGCGCGCTCGAGCCCGACTTCCACTTCCTCGCCAAGCCCTTCCGGGTGGAAGAGCTGAGCGAGCTGCTGGCGTCGGCGCCGCCGCGGCGACGGCGTCCTTGACGCCCATCAACGGACTTGTGCCAGCCACTGCTGAGTTGAAATGCAGGCGTGCATCCGCATGGCGGGGCTTCGCCCTTCACGAAGTTCTTCGGGACGGGCCTGAGGCGTCCACGCGGCGCAGGCTTTGGACCCGGGCCTCGGGCTAGAGTGCGGCCTGGTCATGCGACTGGTCAAGGTGGGGCTCGCGGCGATCAACACCACGGTGGGGGCCTTCGGCGCCAACGTGTCGCGCGCCCTGGGGCTCGCGCAGGAGATGGCCGCGGCCGACGTCACCGTGGCCGTCTTCCCCGAGCAGTTGGTGGGCGGCTACCCGCAGGAGGACCTGGTGCAGTGGCGGGCCTTCGTCGAGCGCCAGTGGGCCGAGCTTGGGCGCTACGCGAAGGAGACGGCCGGCCTGCCGCTGGTGTCGGTGCTGGGCGTGTCCGTCGCCCACCAGGGCCTGCGCTACAACTGCGCCGCGCTGGTGGCGGGCGGGAGGGTGCACGGCCTGGTGCCCAAGGAGAAGCTGCCCACCTACAACATCTTCTACGAGGGGCGGACCTTCAGCCGCGGCTACGCCGGCATGAACGAGGTGCACCGCGGCGTGCCTCTGGGCGATCAGATCTTCGAGTTCGACTTCGGGCTGCTGGGCGTTGAGGTGTGCGAGGACATCTGGAGCGCGGACGGGCCGATGCGCCGCCGCGCGTACTCGGGCGCCGAGCTGGTCTGCAACGTGTCCGCGTCTCCCTTCCGGGTGGGGGTGGAAGGCACCCGCAAGGAGCTCGTCTCTACCCGCGCCGGCGATCACCAGTGCACCGTGGCCTACGTCAACCAGGTGGGCGCGCAGGACGGGCTCATCTTCGACGGCGGCGGCTTCTTGAATCAGAACGGCCGCATGGTGCTGGAGCTGCCCCGCTTCCGGCAGGCCTGGGCCGCGGCGGTGGTGGACCTGGATCGCACCCTGCGCCTGCGCACCGAGAACACCACCTGGCGGGACGATCACAAGGCCTTCGCCGCGAAGGAGACGCCGGTGCCGGTGCGCGCGGTGGACGCGAAGACCCAGCGCGCGCGCTTGTCGTACCCCGCGCCGCCGCAGCGCAGCTTCTTCCTCCCGGGCGGTGGGCCTTCACGCACCCCGAAGGAGCAGTACTGCGAGGATCTGCTCGACGCGCTCGCCCTGGGGATCGGCGACTACTTCGAGAAGACGAAGGCCTTCCGCTGCCTGGGCATCGCCCTGTCCGGCGGCCGCGACTCGCTGCTCACCCTGCTCATCGCCCACCGCTATGCGTCGGCCGCCCAGGTGCCGATCGAGACCTTCTACATGCCCACCCGCTTCTCCTCGGACGGCACGCGCGCCGCCGCCGAGCTGATCGCCAGGGAGCTGGGGGTGAAGTTCACCGTGCTGTCCATCGACGAGGCCTTCGAGCGCGAGGTCGAGGCGACCCACGCCATGCTGGGGCCGGGCAAGCAGCTCACCCCCGTCACCCTGCAGAACATTCAGGCGCGGCTGCGCGCCCAGCGCATGTGGAACTGGGCCAACAGCTCCGGCGGCCTCTTCCTCCAGACAGGGAACATGTCCGAGAAGGCGGTGGGCTACACCACCATCGGCGGCGACCTGATGGGCGCCCTGGCCGTCATCGCCAACCTGCCCAAGACGGTGGTGATGTACCTGCTGGACTACGTCAGAGAGAAGCACGGCTACCAGGGCATCGCCGCCGTCACCGCGCGCCCCGCCGGGCCGGAGCTGGCGCACGACCAGGTGGGCGAAGACGAGCTGATGCCCTTCTCCATCCTCGACGCGTGCTTCCACCTCTTCGCCGGCGAGAAGCTGGGGCCCGCCGAGGTGCTGCTCGCGATGAAGGCCCTCTTCCCCGAGGTGCCCGCCCCCTCGATGGAGGCCCACGTGCGGAAGTTCGTCCGCCTCTTCACCCAGAGCATCTACAAGTGGGTGCAGTCGCCCATCTCGCTGCACGTCGGAAACCTGGACCTCGACCGCGAGCGGGCGCTGCAGTTGCCGGTGGTGACGCAGACCGACTGGTGATCGCGACGCTGGCGCGTCCGCGCGCGCGCGTGTAACTGCGTCCGGGCGCATGGCGGGCCGCTTCAGTGTGCCCAGGCTCCTGGGAGTGACGCTCGGCTGCGCCGCCGTGGCCGCGGCCTGCTTCGCGCTCGCCATCGCCTTCGGGGAAGAGCCGCTCTCGTGGGAAGGGCTGCGCACGCCAGGCAGTCCGGAGGCGACCATCTTCTTCTCCCTGCGCCTGCCGCGGGTGGTGCTGGCGGCGCTGGTGGGTATGGCGCTGGCCTCCTCGGGCGCGGCGCTGCAGTCGGTGCTGCGCAACCCCCTGGCGGATCCCTTCGTCCTCGGCGTGTCGGGCGGCGCGGCCCTGGGGGCCACCATCGCGCTCGCCCTCGGGGTGACGACCGCCGGCGTGGCCCAGGTGTCCGCCACCAGTGTCTTCGCGCTGGCCGGCGCGCTCTCCGCCACGCTGCTGGTGCTGCTGGTGGGCCGGGTGGCCGGCGGCTCGACGCCCCACACCACGCTGCTGGCCGGCGTCATCTTCAACGCCTTCGCGCTCGCCGCCATCACCTTCATCAAGGCGCTGGTGGCGCCGGATCGCCTGGGGGAAATCCTCTTCTGGCTGGCCGGCGCGCTGGGCCACGAGACCTGGGGCACCCTGTCCGCCACCGCCGCCGTGGTGCTGGGCTGCGTGGGGGCCCTGGTGGCCTTCGCCCCGCGCCTCAACCTGCTCACCCTGGGCGACGAGGACGCGCAGAGCCTGGGCCTGGACGCGCGGCGGGCCCGGGTGTGGCTGCTGGTGGTGACGTCCCTGGGCGTGGCCGCGGTCGTCAGCCTGTCCGGCCTGGTGGGCTTCGTCGGCTTGTTGGTGCCGCACCTCGCGCGCCTGGTGTTCGGCGCCGACCAGCGGCTCTCTCTGCCCGCCAGCGCGCTTTTGGGCGCCGCCTTCCTGATGCTGGCCGATCTCGCCGCGCGGGTGCTCTTCCGCGTCTTTCAGACGGAGCCGCCGGTGGGGGTGATCACCGCGCTGCTGGGTGGCCCGCTCTTCCTGGCCTTGATGGTCCGCTCGCGCAGCGCCTCGGCCCGGCGGAGCTGAGGCTCACTTGCCGTCCGGGTAGTGCAGCTCGAGGCACTCGGCGCACAGCGCGTGGCTGAACTTCGCCCCCGCGCGCCGCTCGAAGTACGACTCCACCTTCTCCCAGAGCTGCTCCTGGTTTCTGATCCGCTTGCAGTGGATGCAGATGGGCAGGATGTCCTGCAGCTCGTGCACGTGCTCGATGGTGGCCGCGAGCTCCTTGAGGCGGCTGGCCAGGGTCCGCTCGAGCTGGACGATCCGCTCGCCCGTGCGCAGCCGCGCCTGCAGCTCCTCCGGGTCGATCGGCTTGGACACGAAGTCGTCGGCGCCAGCCGACAGCCCTTCCACCACGTCCGACTTCGTCGCGCGCGCGGTGAGCAGCAGAATGTACGTGTACGCCTCTCCGGGGCTGGCGCGGATTCTCCGGCACACCTCGGGACCGTCGAGCCCCGGCATGGCCCAGTCCATCACCACCAGCGACGGCGCGTCCTCCGTCTTCAGCACGTTCCACGCGCTCAGCCCGTCGTCGACGCTGACCACGTCGTAGCCGAAGCGCGTGATGTGGCCCTCGAGCAGCCGCCGCGTCACCCGCTCGTCGTCGGCCAGGAGCACCCGCGGACGCGGCGCCAATTGTTGGGCTGGAACTGCCATGTGCGCCACTCGCTCAGCAAGGAGCAGGCCGAGCCGTCGCTCGCCAGGACGCCGCCAGTATTTCCCTGCGCAGCCCCTCGCGCAATGCGGGCCACGCGCCCTGTGATGATGCAGCCTTGCCCGCGGCACGCCGATGGAAGTGCTCGCCGGGCATGATCTGCCCGACCTGTCTCCGCTCAGCACCTACAGGCACTCACTTCTGCGTGGGCTGCGGGGATCGCCTGGTGGAGCGCACCGAGCAGCTGCGCGGCGACGAGCTCGGCAAAGTCCGGTGGGTCCTTCGGGAAACGTACCGGTGGCCTGCCGAGGCGATCAGCGACGCCAGCCGCCACGCGCTTCGCGCGCACTACGAGGAGCGCGAAGCCTCGCTGGTGGGCGCGAAGTCAGGGGTGACTCAGGGTGGGGCAGCGGCGCCGCTGCCCCAGGCCGTCGCGAAGGCGGTGCGGCCGCACCAGACACCGCGGCCCCAGCCCGAATCGACAGGGCAATCCGGCGATCAGCCCCGGCCTTCTGCTCCCGAGGCGGCCCGGCCGCCGCCCCAACCGGAGGAAGGTCCGGTGCACGGCCCTCCGCGCCCCACCGTGTGGCAGCGCCACGTGAGGCCCTTCCTTGGAGAGAGCGTCGGCTGGTTCATCGGCGCCTTCCTCATCCTGAGCGGCACCCTCTACTTCGTGGCGGACGCCTGGGCGGGCATGTCGTCGGTGCTCAAGGCCTTCACCGTCTTCGGCTTCGCCGCGGGGTGGACCCTGGTGTTCGCCGCCTGGGCGCGCTTCCTCGGGCGTCGCCCGGTGACGGAACCTGCGGCGCGCGCGCTGTGGCGGATCGCCTTCGTCGTGGCGCCGCTGGCCTCGGTGGCCCTGGGCGCGGCGGCCGACGTCCCGCTGCTGACCCTGCCGCTCTTGCTCGGCTGGTCCCTGGTGGCGGGCGTCCTCGGCGCGCACGTGGGCCGCAAGTCCGACGCCCGGGGCGCGGCGCTGCTGGGGCTGTCCACCGCGACGGCGACGGTGGTGCTGGGCGCGGCTCCCTGGCTGACGGCCGGTGGGCCCGCCGTCACCTGGCTGGCGGTGCTGCCGGCGGCGCTGGCCCTGCTGTCGTGGCGGAAGGGGCCAAGGGGGGTGGAGACGGCCTTCGCGCTGCTCTCCATGGCCTGGCCGGTGCTGCTGGTGGTGGCGCGCCTGCAGGTGGCGCTGGGGGAGGTCGCCGCGCCGGGGGTGCACGCGGTGACGCTGGCGGTGCTGGGCCTGGGCGCCCTGTCGCTGCGCGCGGTGGAGGGTCGCCGCGCGGCAGACATCCTCTCGGTGGGCGTGGTGGCGGCGCAGGGGGCGCTGTTGGTGCCCGCCTTCCTGGCGCCGGCCCCTACCTTCGTGGTGGCGGCCCTGGTGGCGGTGGTGACGTGCGGGGCGCTGGCGAGGGAGCGCGCGTCGGCGGCCGCGGCGCGCTGGGTCTTCCCGGCGTACGCCTTCGGGTACGTGGCCTTCCAGCACGTCGATCAACTCGTCCCCGAGGTGGTGGTGCGCGCCTTCCAGGCCCTCAAGGCAGCGCTGGGCTACGCCGCGGCGCCGCTGCCGGCGTCGTATGCCTCGGTGTACGCGGCCCTCTTCGTGGTGGCGGTGGGCGTCTTCGCCGCGCTTCGGTACCGCCGGGCGCAGGGGGCGCCGCGCGCGGAGGCCTCGGCGCTCCTCTGGGCCACCGCGGTGGGCAGCGGCTTCTTCGGCCTGCTGGCGCTCCTCTCGGTGGGCGCCGACGCCCGGCCGGCGCTGGGGGCCTGCCCGCTGCTGGCGGCGCTGGGGCTGTCCCTGGGGGCGTGGCTCGATCGCCGCGAGTTGACGGTGGCGGGCAGCGTGGTGGCCGTCGCGGCGGGGCTGGCCTTCGCCGTCGGTTGGCTCGCCGCGCTGCCCGCGGCAGCCCTGGCCCTGGCGCTGGCGCTGCGCTCGCTGCCTGCCTCGCGCGGCCACCGGCTGCCCACGTCAGCCGCGGCGCTCGCCCTCTCGGGCCTGGCGGCGGTGACAGCCTTCGTCGTGCCCGCAGGCCCCGCCACGCTGATCGCCCTCGCGCTCGCCTCGGGCGCCGCGCTGCTGGTGGCCCGCAACCTGGACTCGACGGAGCTGCTCGGCCTCACCGCCCTGGGGCCGGTGCTGCTGCTGCTGCACCTGGGCTCCGCCTTGCTCCTCGCGGCCGCAGCGCTGGCCGTCGCGCTGTGGCTGCCCGCGCGGGGCGTCGCCTCCCGCCGGCACGCGGCTGCCCTGGCGGTGGTGGTGGCGGCGGCGCTGGCCCCGCTGTGGACGCTGCTGGACGGCGGAGCGCCGTGGCTGGGGGGGGTGTGGCTGCTGTCGGCCGGCGCGCTGGCGCTGGTGGCGCGGCGGGCTCTCCCGACAAGCAGCGGGCCGGCGCTGGAGGCCGTGGCCATCCTCGCTGGCCTCTTCGCCCTGGTGCCGGGGCCGGGCGCCGCGCGGGCCTTCCCCTTCCTCACTCCTCTTCTGTCCATGCTGGGCGCAGCAGCCGTGGCCCTGGGCGCCTCGGTGTACGCGGCGCGTGAGGGCAGAGGCTGGCGCACCATCCTCCTGGCCTCGGGGGCCCTCGCCGTCGCCTTCTGGGCGGCGAGCCAGGCGCTGCTTGGCGAGGGCGACGTGGTGGCGCTCGCGGGGCCGGGCGCGGTGGCGCTCCTCGCCACGGCCGTGCTCCTCCCCTCGGTGACGGTGCCGCTGGCCGCCGTCTGCCTGGGCCTCGCCCTGGTGCGCGCGCCGGAGCACCTCCTGGTGCTGGCGGCGGCCGCGTCGCTGGTGGCGCTCCTGGAGGAGTCGGACAGGGCGTGGCGGGCGCTCCTCAACCGGGCGGGGGTGGCCTGGGCCTCCGTGGCGGTGGCCGCGGCGGTGCTGGCCGGCGCGGCGGCGTGGAGGAGCGAGGGCGTCCCGGTGCTGGCGGCGGCGCTGGTGCTGCCGGCCCTCTGGGCGCGCGCCACCCGGAAGGCGGGCTGGGCCGCGGCGTCGGTGGGGCTGACAGCCTTCCTGGGCCTGCGTCAACCGGGCCTCGCGGCGCTGGTGGCGCCGCTCCTCGCCGTGCTGTGGAGCCGCGTGCTGCCGGCGTGGCGTCCGGCGCGCGCCTTCTTCCGGCACGTCCCGGGCGGGGTGGGCAGCCTGGTGGTGCTGGCGGCGGCGGTGGGCGCGGCGGCGGCGAGCGCGGCGTGGCTGGAGGGCCCGTGGCGCCTGCCGGTGCTGGTGGCGTGGAGCCTCGCCCTGGTGCTGCTGCGGGACAGGTACGGCGTCGCGCGCCTCTGCGCCGCAGCGCTGCTGGCGGTGGTGTGGCCCGGGGGGCACCTGCTGGCCTCGGCGGCGCTGCTGGCCCTGGCCTTCCTCGCGCGGCACCGCCCGGCTGCCGCAGTGAAGCTGCTCGGCACCTCCAGCGCGGCCTTCCTCCCCAACGGGGCGGCGCTGTGGGCCGTGGCAGTGGCGGGGGCTGCCTTCGCGTGGGGCGCGCCGGGCGCGCAGGCGATGTTGGCCCTGGCGTTGGCCGGCGCCGCGCTGCTGCTGGAGGTGCCCGCGCTGCTGGCGCTCTCCGCGGTGCTGCCGGGCTTCGAGCTCCCCGCCCTCTTCGAGAGGGAGGCGCTGGTGGTGTCCGGCGCGGCTCCAGGGGTGGCGGCGGCGCTGGCGGCCGTGGCCCTCGCGGCGCGGCGCACGGCCCTAGGCGATCTGTTGACGCGGGCCTGGCGCGCGCTGGGGGGCCAGCACGACTTCCCCGAGGAGGCCTTGTGGTGGGCCGGCCTCGCCCTGGGCGCGGGCCTGGGCTGGACGGGGAACCCGGTGGCCTTCGTCGTGGCGGCGCTCCTCTTCGTCACCTCTACGCGCGTGGAGGCGGTGCTGGCGGTTACCCTGGTGACGGGCGCGCTGCTGCGGTTTCTGCCTCCGCACGGAGCCGCGGTGGCGCTGGCGGCGACGGGCGCGGCCCTGGGCTGGGCGGGCGCGCTGGACTCCGCCGGGCGGCGCGTGGCGAAGGCCTGGCACCACACCGGGTGGACCCTCGGTCTGCTGGGGCTGGGCCTGGTGGGCGCGGACGCGCGCAGCGGGTCCTTCGCCGTGGCCTGGGGCCTGGCGGCGGTGACGGCCTGGGCGGTGGCGCGCGCGCCGGCGCGGCGCTGGGTGGGCTGGGCGGTGACGGCGCTGGCCGCCCACGCGGTGCTGGCCTTCCTCGGCCTCACGCTGGCCACCGGCGCGCCGACGCAGCTCATCCTCCCCTGGTTTGCGCTGGCCTCCGCGGCCCTGGCGTCGCTGGCCTGGCGCCGGACGAAGCTGAACGGCGCGCTCGCCTGCCTCGCGGTGCTGGAGCTGCTCGCCGCGCTGGCGCTCGTTCCGGGCGCGCACCCGCGCGAGGCGGTGGTGGCGGTGCTGGCGTCGCTGGTGCTGGGCGGCACCCTCTTGCGCGCGGCGGCGCTCAAGGATGACGAGGCGGGCGCGGCGCTGGGGCCGGTGCTGCTGGCCACCGCCGTCTTGTCGGCGAGGCGCCTGGGCCTGGGCCTCTTCCCCGGCGCGACGGAGGCGTGGGCGGCGGTGGTGCTGGGCGCGGCGCTGGCCGGCGCGGCGCGCTTCCTCGCGCGCGAGGGCCGGACGAGGGCGGCGGGCCTGCTGCGCGGGGGCGCGGTGCTGTGGCCTCTGCTGGGCCTCTTGGCGGCGCCGTGGGACGACTGGCGCGCGCTGGCCCCGCTCCTCACCGCGCAGGCGGTGCACTTCGCCTGGCTGTCCCGCTGCGGCGCCCGCCGGCTGGGCCCGGTGCTGGCGGCGGTGGCCTTCAACGCCGCGGTGGCGGTGGCCTTCCTCGGCACGGGCGCGCCTGGCGTGGAGCTGCTGGCCCTGCCCGCCGGGCTGTCTGTCCTGGCGCTCCTCCACGTCTTCGAGGGCGAGCTGACGGAGGCGACGCGGGTCCGCCTGCGCGCGGTGGCCATGGCCGTCATCTACGGGGCGACGGCGCTGCGGCCGCTGGCCTTCCCCACCACCTGGGGCCTGGTGCTGTGCGCCGTCACCTGCGTTTTGGGCGTGGGGGCGGGGGTACTCTTTCGCATCCGCAGCTACGTGCTGCTGGGCACCGTCTTCCTGGTGACGACGGTGGTGGCCACGCTGGTGCGCTACGGCGTGCAGGAGCCGCGGCTGGGCGCCCTCTTCCTCTCGGCGCTGGGCCTGGTGGTGGTGGCGGTGATGGTGGTGGTGACGACGCGGCGGGCGCAGGTGCAGGCGCAGGTGTCGGCCATGCAGCGCCTGCTGGCCCAGTGGGATGCGTGAGAGGTGAGGATCAAATCTCCAGCTCGGGGCGCGACTGCACCACCGCCTGCCAGCGGCTCACCGCCCCGGCGCGCTCGCCCGGCGGCCCGTCGGCGAAGAAGCCGAAGTTGTCGCCGAAGGTGCGGGACAGCTCCTCGATGGCCGACAGGCGCAGCTCGAAGTCCTCGGCGGTGAGCGCCTCCACCAGCCACTCGATGCGCCGCTTCTGGCGCGTGCGGGCCCACCAGCCCGTCCAGGCCTGGGTGTCGATGCCGAAGTTGGCGCGGGTGATCTCTCGCAGCGCGTCGGAGGCAGACTGGGCACACAGCCCGTCCTCGCTGCCGGTCAAGTTGATGAGCGCGTCCACGCTGGCCCGGTCGTGCAGCACGCCCAGCGCGCGCGCGGCGAGGCTGCGCCGCAGCGGATCGGCCGCGGCCAGCTCCTGGCGGAGGTCGGGCAGGCGATCCTGGAAGTAGGGGAGGAAGCGCAGCGCCGCCGCCGCGGCCCGCGCCGCCGAGCTGATGTCGGGCTCGTAGTCGAACAGCCCGCGCAGCACCCCGTCCACCACGTCGGGGTAGCGCAGGCTGCCGGCGGTGAGCAGCGCCAGGTAGCGCGCGTCGGAGTCCGGCGAGTCCAGCAGCGGGGCCAGGGCCGCCGCGCCCGACTGGCCGAGCCGCGCCAGGGCGCCGGGGATGGGGCCCAGCTCGTCGCACTCCGGCAGCTCCACCACCGGCAGGCGGCTCCACCCCGTGGGGCCGGGGAAGTCCTGGGCCAGCGCCAGGGCCGAGGCGTCGGGTGTCTTCATCAGCTCCAGCATGGCCATCGAGCGCTCGGAAGGATCCGGCCCGGTGAGCAGCGACAACAGCCCCGAGAACCAGTCGAGGTCCGCCGGTACCTCGCCTGTTGGCTCCGCGGGCGCCGCGCTCTCCGGCAGCTCATTGACCGGCTGGGCGAGCGTCTGCGCCGCGCGGGGGTTCTGCTTGCGGAAGACGATCAGCTCGTGGAAGGCGTTGGGCAGGTCCTGGCAGAAGAGGATGAAGTCGGACAGGCGCCGCTGCGACACCGGGCGGGCGCCGCAGTCGCCGTAGAGGATCGCCACCAGCCGCGACTGCACCTCCACCGGCCAGAGGAAGACGGTGCGCGGCGCGCGGCCCAGCAGCGCCAGGTAGTGCTGGCTGAGCGCGTCGGGAGGCAGCGGGCCCACGTAGCTGCCGCGGGTGAGCGCCACGGTGCGGAACACGCTGGCTGCGTCCAGCGGAATGGCCAACTGGTAGATGGCCGAGACGTCGGCGTCGCCGCGCGCGTCCCAGCCCACCGCCGCGCCCCGCATCACCGCGAAGGCCGAGACGTACTCGAAGGTGCGGCGCCCGTACTCGAGGATGACGTTGACCAGGGCCTCGCGATCCTGCGTGGACACCTTGAGCGAGGCGCGGGCCTGGGCGAGGGACCACTCGGTCGCGCCGGAGGCGTGCAGCCCCGGAGGCTGGGGCAGCAGCGTGGCGGCGGGATCCTGCACCACCGGCGCGGGCAGGGGCGCTTCGACAGGCAGCCGCAGCGGTGCGCTCTGGGGCACGGGCGGCCGGGCAGGAGGTGGCGCGGGGGGCGGAGGCGCGGACGGCTCGGGCAGGAGCGGGGACTCGGGCAGCAGGTGGGGCGCGCTGGGAGGCACCACCACCACTCCCGGCGTGGGAGGCGGGCCCTCGCGCGCGGGCCAGCCCGGCGTCTCCAGCTTCGGTGCCGGCGGCCTGGGGCCCGCAGGGGAGACGGAGGAGGTGGCGGGCTGGGTGACGGCCGCGGCGGACGCCTCGGCTGGCCTCGCCAGAGGGGCCGGCGTCGGGACGGTGATGATAGGCGCGGGCGCTCGCGCCTCCTTCGTCACCCGGGTGGGCACCACCGGCGTGGCCGAGGGCACCGGCGCGGACGGGCGGGCGGGCGGCGCGGGCGCGCGCTGCACGTCGGCGCTGACGTCGGAGAAGTCCGCTTCGTCAGAGAGCGTCTTTTGGGCCGCGGCCTCGGGCGCAGGCACCGGCGGGCCAGGCTTCGGCGCGGGCCCGGGCGAGGCGCGGGCGGGCGCGGGCCTGGGCGCGGAGGCCGGCTGCAGCCACTCGGGCTCGCGGCCCTTCGGCGTGGGGGCCCCGGGGGCCGGCTTCCTGGGCGGCAGCACGCCCCCGGGGAAGGAGACGCGCGGGGGCGGCGGCGGCGGCGCGGACGGCGTGGGCGGGCTGCCGGAGCTGTCGTGCCGTGTCACCTCGCGCGCGAAGTTGGAGTACCCGCTGATGTCCAGCACCCGGGTGGACTCGGCTTCGGTCAGCGCCTTGCCCGCCTGCGAGTCCTCCTCACCCGACTTGGCGTAGCGCGCGTAGGCGGTGGGCTCGAGCACGCTGGTCCTGGGCTCCTCGTCCTCCTCGCCGAGGAGCAGCACGTTGCCGAGTTCCTCCGGCAGGGGCTCCAAGACGGCCTCCAGCTCCGCCACCGGCTCGATGATGACGGCCTTCTTCTTCTTCTTCGCCGCAGGCCGCTTGGGCTGCGACAGCAGCACCGGCTCCTCGACGATGCCGCGGGCGATCCGCTCCATCACCTCCGCGTCCATCGAGTCGGTGTCCGCGCCGGGCTGGGTGGGAGGCTTCGGCTTCGGCCGCGAGGGGTCGACCGTGGACAGCAGCTTCGCGTAGCGGAAGTCCAGCGGGCCTCCGTACAGCACCGCCTGCCAGTCGCGAACTCGAGGCTCCAGCGCTACCCACAGCTCCAGCTTGCGCCCCAGCAGAAAGCCCACGTCCTTGAGTTGCGCGGTGGGCAGGGGGTAGGCGCAGGCCACGTGCAGCGCGTTGCCGTCCAGGGACAGGGGCACGCAGTTGAGCTGGCGCGCCATCTTGACGGGCATCAGGGGCGAGGCCTCGGCGTTGGGCTCGAAGTCGGCCAGGTTCACCAGGCGCTGGCCGGAGACGTCGGAGATCGCCTGCAGCACCCCGGCCTCGGAGATGGCGCCCATCTCCAGCAGCACCGTGTCCAGCGTGCCGCCGTCCTTCGCGAGGCGCCTCAAGGCCTCGTCGACGACGCGCGCCGGCAACAGTCCGCGGGCGATGAGGTGTTGTGCGAGGCGCTGCGGCATCGACGAGGGCTCCCGGCCCTGTTCCCCCTGCAAAGCTCAGCTTCAAGTGAGGCGGCCTGGGCGCGAGCCTACCTCGCGGCCCGCCGCGCGCGAGGTTTGTCAGCTCATGCTTCGTGGAGCCGCACGACGAAGGTGCTGGACAGCTTGTCGTGCAGCGTCTGGCCGCGGCGATCGAAGAGGGCCACCCAGTAGCCCGCCAGGAAGAGCGCGAAGCTGACCAGCGACAGCACCCCGCGGATGAGCGCGCGGGTGGGCGACGGCGCGCGGCCCGAGTCGTCCACCAGGTGCAGGCCCAAGAGCCGCCGGCCGGGCGTGCGGCCTTTCCACACGAAGGCGAAGAGGGTGGCGTAGACGAAGGCCAACAGGCCGGCGAGCAGCGCCGCGGGCAGGACGATGACGGGCAGCTTCTCGGTGGTGAGGCCGCCGGCGATCACCTGCGCGGCCAGGGTGATGAGTCCGGTGACGGCGCCTCCCACCAGCGAGACGTCCACCACCCACGCGGCGATCCTCCGCCACACCGGCGCAGGCGAGGCCAGCACGTCTCCCGGGCGGGTGCGCGCGACGGGGTTCGCCAGGGCGGCGAACTCGGCGAGGGACGAAGGGCGGTGGGGCGCGGGAGGCGCTTGTGGGGCGGGCGCGACCTCGCGCTCGAGGTCGTCTGGGCGGGCCGGCGTGGCGCGGGGCTGGTACGCCACCCGCTTCTTGTCGGCGAAGGGGCCCGGCATGCCCGGCTGAGTCACCAGCATCTCCGGCGGCAGCACGCTGGGCAGGCTGCGGAAGGACGGGCTGGCGGGCCGGTGCGGCGCCGGCGCGGCGACGGGCGCGCGATCTGACGGTTGGGTGCTGGGCTCGCGAGCCGCCGGGTTCGGCATCACGTGCGGTTTGGTGGGAGGCGGCGGCTCGTGGAAGTGCGGCTGGTGCGGCGCCTGCGCGCGGGTGGGCGCTTGCTGGCCGGGTGGAATGCTGGCGCCCTGGCTGGGCACGAGGGGCGTCACCTGGGGCAGGGGACTCGGCGTCTGTCCCCGCAGGCGCGCCCACTCGGCCGGCGACGGAGGGATGGTGCGCGCCGGATCGGTGGTGGGCGGCGGGGCAGGGCGCGGCGGCAGCACGCCGGTGTGATCGCCTCCCGCTGGCGCAGGCGCAGGCCTGGCGGGCACGGGCGGGCGGGCCGGCACGGCGGCGGCGCGGGGGATGGAGAGCGGCAGCGTGGGCCCGTTGTCGATGGCCCGCGGTGAGGCGGGCACCGTGGAGTTGGGGATGGGCTGCGGCGCTGCGGGCCGCGCGATGGCGGGCCGCAGCGGATCGGTCGGCGCCTGCGCCTGAAGCTCCTCGAAGGTGGGGACGCGGCGACTGCGGCGATCGAGCGGGATTTCCTTCTGGAGCAACTCCGGCGTCTGTCCGGGCGGCGCGTCGAACGGCTTCTTCGGATCCTGACTCACGGCAGCCATGAGACGACGAGTCTCGCCGGGGATCAAGAAAACCCACCTTGGCCCACCTGCGCGGACATTCAGCCGAGGTCGCCGTCGAGGTGTCGCAGCACGCTGACGGCGGCGAGGGCGGCGGTCTCGGTGCGCAAGACGAGGCGGCCCAAGGTGACGGGCGTGGCGCCGCGCGCGACCAGGGCGTCCACCTCCGTGCGCTCGAGGCCACCTTCGGGGCCGATGACGAGCGCGACGGGGGTGCGGGAGTCGGCCAGCGGCGCGAAGGCCTGAGAGAGGGAGACGGCGCGCTCCGCCTCGTCGAGGACGAAGACGGCCGGCGCGCCTTCGAGCGCGGCCACGGCCTCGAGCAGCGGCGCGGGCGGAGCGACGGTCGGCACGTCGGCGCGGCCGCACTGGCGGGCGGCTTCCTCCACGATGCGCGTCCACCGGTCGAGGCGGGAGGCGGCGGACTTCTCGCCCAGCTTCACCACGCTGCGGGCGCAGGCGGCGGGCACGAAGCCGGACACGCCCAGCTCGGTGCCCTTCTGCAGCACCCACTCCAGCTTGTCGCCCTTGGGCAGGCCCTGCACCACGGTGAGCGCGCGGGGGCGAGGCGCCTCACGGGCAGCGCCCAGCGTCAACACCGCGCTCGTCTCGGACAGGGAGGTGAGGCGGGCGTCGAAGGCCCAGCCGCGCCCGTCGAAGAGCTCCAACGAGTCCCCTTCGCCCAGGCGCAGCACCCGCACCAGGTAATGAAAGCGCGGCCCGTCGACGGTGAGGCCGCCTTCCTTCGCGCCGGGGACCAAGAGCCGCTTCACGGCTTCCTCGTGAAGTCGAGGCGGATCCACTCGCCCTGCACCACGTCCTGCGCGTGGGTGAGGCCCTGCTTCACGAAGGCGGCCTTCACCTCCTCGGCCTGGGGCACCAGCACCCCGGCCAGCACCAGCCGCCCTTTCACCTTCGGCGCGAGGAGGGGGGCCAGCTCGACGAGCGTGTTGGCGAGGATGTTGGCCAGCACCAGGTCGAAGACGCCGTCGAGGGAGGGGAGCGCCTTCGTGGACAGCTCGACTCCTTCGATGCCGTTCTCCTGCGCGCACTCCTTCGCCAGCGCCACTGCCACCGCGTCGTTGTCCACCGCGACGGTGCGGCCGGCGCCCAGCTTCTTCGCCGCGAAGGCCAGCACGCCGGTGCCGGTGCCCACGTCCAGGACGGTGGCGCCCGGGTGGCCTGTCATGAAGTCGTCGACCGCGGCGAGGCAGAGGGAGGTGGTGGGGTGATCGCCGGTGCCGAAGGCCATCTTGGGCTCGATGAAGAGGCACACCTTGCCCTTGGGCGCGGTAGCCCTCTCCCAGGGCGGGCCGATCCACAGGCGGCCGACGGTGACGGACTTGATCTGATCTCTCCAGGCGACGGACCAGTCGCGCTCCACCACGTCCTCCAGCGTGGCGCGCGCGCCCAAGAAGCGCTCCAGCACCTCGGCCTTCGCCTCTTCCGCGTCGCCCTTCGACTCGAAGTAGCCGATGACGATGGCGTCGCCCGCGGCGGGCTTACGCACCTGAGGCATGACGGGGTTCTGCGAGTCGCGGATCTCCAGGCCGGCGGCGCCGAAGTCGTAGAGGGTGGACTGCACGAGCTCGCTGTCGGGCTCCTTGACGTCGATGGTGAGGGACACCCAGGCCATGCGGGGCGCATAGCGCAGCGCGCGGGTGGGAGGAACGGCCGCCAGAGACTCCCTGAGGGCGCTCGGCTACCCTCGCGGCCCAGGGCCGACGCAGAAGGAGGAGACCACTCATGAAGCGAGCCAGTCGTTGGGCGGCGATCGTCCTGGCGTTGGGAGGGAGCTGCGCGCTCGCGCAGGTGGCCCCTTCGGCGCCCGGTTCGCCCGCCCCAGACGTGCCGCCCACGCCGCAGCAGCCGATCCCCGACGCGCCGCCGGTGGATCCGGCGACGCCCGCACCTCCGCCGGCGACGACTCCGGAGCCCGTGGCGAACCCCGTGGAGAAGACGCCGCTGTTTCCTTCGCCCAACGTCGCGAACGAGGTGCACGTGGGGCTGCACGCGGCGCTGAACATCGGGCTGCTCAGCGCCGATCTCCACGTGAAGCGCTGGTACAGCTTCATCGCCGGAAACCTGGGCGTGCCGATGGTGACCAACGGCGAGCTGGGCGCCTTCGCGGTGGGCTCGGGGTACAGCCTGCCCCTGTCGCCTCCCGGGGACTCGATGTGGCTGTTGGATTTGTTCGCGGTGGTGAACCCCGGCTGGCAGACGAGGTGGGACCAGTTCTCCATGGATTCCTCTGCGCGCCCCTTCGTGGGCCTCGGCGTGGGTCTCGGCTTCCGCCTGCTGCACTGGAGCGGCTTCACCTTCGGCCTCAAGGTCCCCGTCTTCGGTGCCGCCATCAACGGCGGCAGCACCACCAGCGAGGCGGTGTCCACCTTCTACCTGGCCAACGCCGTGGGGCTCCCCATCGTCTCGTTTGGCTACCACTGGTGATCGCGCGCGTCAGGGCGCGACGCTGGACGCGGCCATCGGCCTGGCGGAGGACTCCATGCGCGCGGCGGTGGCGTTGAAGCGCCCCCAGTCGATGACGAAGTCCCCATGGTACGGGTCGTCGAGGTCGAGGACGAGCGACGAGGCCGCCACGATGACCCACGTCATGCCCGCCGTGAGGAGTGCGTGCACCACGGCGCTCTCGACCCAGAGCAGCCACAGGGTGCACACCGCTACCGCGCCGCCGATGAAGACGAACCACTTGAGGCCCTCGGGTAGCCGCAGCCGCGACACGGTGATGCGGTGCTCACGCGCGTCGTTGAGCACCTTGAAGAGGTCCAGCGCGGGGCTCCACAGCCGCTCGTCCGTCGCCGACGGCCGCAAGGCGAGGAAGGCGTCGAGCGCCGCGTCGAGGTGGGGCTTCTCGTCCTCCTCAGAGCGCGTGGGGAGGCGCCCATTGAGGGAAGGAACCAGCCTGGCGTACTCCCGCAGCCGGCCGAGCACCTCCTCGCGGTGCGGCCAATCGGAGAACCAGCACAGGACCACGAAGAGCTCGCCCAGGGCTACCGCTTCCCGCTCCACCGCCACCTGGGTGTCGTTGTGCTGCTGCCACACCACGAAGATGGTGAAGGCCATGATGACGCCGTAGATGCCGCCGAACGTCTGCAGGAAGTTCCCACCCGCGTCGTTGCTGCCCTGCAGCACCTCGCGCGGCAGGAAGGCCCGACACACCGACAGCCCGGACAGGGACAAGAGCAGCCACCAGGTGTGACGCACGAAGCGACGCCCGTGCCGGCGGAGCGGGAGGGAAGCGGCCACGGCGAAGCAGTGTAGAGGCCGGCCGGCCGCGCGCCAGCGCTCAGTGCGTCCGCAGCTCCACCGGCGCGTGCCCGAGCTGCTCATCCTGGCGGTGCTGACACGCCCCAGCCGGCCATTGCCAGCCGGACCGCTGGCGTATAGTCGCGCGCCGTGCCCCGGCGCCTTCTCCTCGCGGTCCTGACTGGCCTCGCCTGCGGCCTCGTCGCCGCCGGCTGCTACGGCCCGCCCGCGCCGGACGTGGCGATCTGCCGCGACATCATCACCCGCCTCTGCATCGGCCCGGTGTGCACCAGCACGCAGGCCGCGCTGAACGTGCCTGAGGACGGCTGCGAGACGGAGCTGCTGGCCCGCACCGGCTGCGGCAGCGAGGAGTTCGCCTTCACCACCCCGGAGCGCCCGCGCGTGCTGCAGTGCCGCAAGCCGCTCATCCGCGTCTCGGCGTCCACCTACGTGAAGGCGCCGTGCCCCGACGTGGACGAGCTGTTCGCCACCTGCCCGGACATGACGGCCTTCTTGAACGGGGTGAAGCCGTGACGACGCTGGTGCTGACGCTGCGCGCGCCGCCGGCGGGCGTGCAGCGCGCGCTGGCGCTGGGCCTGGCCGTGGCGACCGCGGGGTGCGCGCCCATCGACGTCACCACCCGCACCGAGCGCGGGCCCTTGCTGCGCACGTACAGCCGGCCGCAGGTGGTGGCTGGCGGCGCCCAGGTGGAGGTGCGGGCCGACTGGCCCACGCTGAAGCTGACGCTGGTGGGCTTCGACACCTGTCGCGCCGAGACGGTGGAGGAGTACGCGGAGGAGCGCATCACCGAGCGCACCTCACGGGCGGCGGGCCCGGCCCTGGCCACCGGCATCGCCAACGTGCTGGCCGCGGGAGTGCTGTACGGCGTGTCCTTCGCCGTCTCCAGCGTGCCCAACGTCTCGTACATCAATGAGGCGGGCCACTACGGGCCCTCCACGCAGCAGTACGTCCAGAGCTCCGCGCTGATAACGCTGCTGATCGGCCTGCCCGCGCTGGCCGTCGGCGCCATCGGCTACCTGCGCTCAGGCGTGGACGTGGAGACGGCCAAGGTCGAGCAGGTGGTGAGCCAGAAGGACGCGCGCTGCAACGATCGCCCCGCGGCGGGCCCGGTGACGTTGGTGGGCCCGAAGGGGGCGGTGGCCGTGAAGGCGGCGGTGGACGGCGCGGTGGACTTCCAGGCGGCGGAGCTCACGGGAGCGCCGGAGGGCATCGCGCTGGGCGAGGTCGAGCTGGCCGTCGACGAGGAGGGGCAGCAGCGGCTGTGGGGTTTTGGCGCCTGCGTGCAGCTCGAGCGGGACGCGCCGAAGAAGCTGGAGATGATGGGCGAGGGTGAGCTGCTCGCGCGCGCCGAGCGGCTGCGCCAGTGCCGGGTGGTGCGCGGGGAGGCGATGGCCGAGCCGATCCGCGCGGTGGACGTCGAGCTCTCGCGCCGGCGGGAGACGGGCTCGCCCGGGGCCTTCGCGCCCGGCAGCAACGTCGCCAGCTTCGAGGAGGCGGTGTCTGCGTACGCGCCGAAGCTCAAGTTCGCGAACGGCTCGACGGACCTCGGCCGGCTTGACACGCCCGAGGCGCTCGACGGCCAGGCGGTCCTCCTCGAGGGCATCGTCGCGGAAGGCATGACGTCCAACATCGGAGTCATCCAGGTGGGTGAGCGGCAGCTGTACCTCTTCATTCCGCCCAGGCGCGCCTGGGGCGGCGACTTCGGCAACGGCACGCGCATCGAGGCGGTGGCGGTGATGGCGGGCACCCAGACTGTGGGGGAAAGGACGCTGCCGCTGGCCCGCGCGGTGTGGATGCGCGCGGCCTTCTGAGGCGCCGGCTACCCCTCGAGCAGGAAGCGGGCGAGCGCCGCGGCCCTGGGCACCAGCGTGCCCACCTCGAGGTACTCGTCGGGCGTGTGGAAGTGCTGCCCGCGGGGCCCCAGGGCGTCGATGGTGGGGATGCCCATGGCCGCGGCGGTGTTGCCGTCGCTGCCGCCGCCCGCGCGGGGAGCCTCGGCGGCGCTCAAGCCCACCGCCTTCGCGCAGGCGCCGTACCGCTCCACCAGCGCCGTGGTGCTCGGCAGCCGCTCCATCGGCAGGCGGCCGCCGCGCACCTCGAGCTCCAGCCGCGTCCCCGGCTTCGCGGCGTCCTCCGCCGCGCTCTTGAGCGAGTCGAGCAAGGCCGCGCGCGCCACCGCGGTGGGGAAGCGCAAGTCGAGCTCGCAGACCGCCTCGGCCGGCACGGTGTTCCGCGCGGTGCCTCCGTGGAAGGTGCCCGCGTTCACCGTCACCCCCGCCCCTTTGTCGGACAGTTGCTGCGCGCGATCGATGAAGCGGGCCAGGGACCAGATGGCGTTGGCGCCTTCCCAGTACTGGTTGCCCGCGTGCGCCGCCTTCCCGTGCGCGCGGCACACCACGTTCCCCGTGCCCTTGCGCTCGGTGATGATGGCGTCGTTGCTGCGGCCCGACTCGAAGACGAGGCACGCGCCGGCGCCCGAGATGACGCGGCGGATCAACGGCGCGCCCTCGGGAGAGCCCACCTCCTCGTCGGCCACCACCACGACGCGCAGCGGTGCGATGGCGTCGAGGCCTGCGGTCTGCGCCACCGCCTTGAGCGCCCAGGCGATGGTGACGAGGCCGCCTTTCATGTCCAGCACGCCCGGGCCGCGCCGCTTGTCGCCGTCGACGCGGTAGCCCTCGAAGTGGCCCGGTGGAAACACGGTGTCGAGGTGGCCCAGCAACGCCACCGGCGGCGCGCTGTTGCCCGTCGAGCGGAAGACGTGGTGATCGCCGAAGCGCGCGCTGGGCACCACCTCGTGCGTCAGGCCGGGGAGGGCGAGGTGGGTCGCCAGCCTTCGGCCCACCTCGCGGCCGCCTTCGGCGTTGTCCGAGAAGGAGTTGATCTGCACCAACTCCTCGAGCGCGGCTTCCATGGCCGGCAACTGTCCTTCGAGCCAGCGCTGGGCGTCGGCGGCGCTCACGGCACCAACACAGTCCCCGCGCTGCCCGGCTCCAGTACTGCGCGCGTGAGTTCGCCCGCTGCCAGCTTGCCGACGATGACGACAGACTTCGCGCCGTGGGAGAGGACGTCGAAGGACTCCTGGAGCTTGGGGATCATGCCTCCGGAGATGGTGCCGTCGGCGCAGAGGCGGTCGAACTCGGGCCGGCAGATGCGGGGGATGCGGGAGGACGGGTCCTTCACGTCGCGCAGCACGCCGGGGGTGGAGGTGACGAGCACCAGGGCGTCGGCCCTCAGCGCGCCCGCGAGCTGGCTGGCCACGGTGTCGCCGTTGATGTTGAGCGCCTGGCCCTTCTCGTCGCAGCCCAGGCAGGCCAGCACGGGGACGTAGCCGAGGCGGAAGAGGTCCTCGAGGAGCGAGAGGTTGAAGGAGCGGACATCGCCGACGAGGCCGAGGTCTACCGGATCCGGTCCCGCGCCCTGCATCACCTTGGGCGGGCGCTTCGTCGCGTGGATCACGTGACCGCTGGCGCCGTGCAACCCGACGGCGCGCACGCCGTGCGAGAGCAGCCGGGCGCACAAGTCGAAGTTGAGCTGTCCGCCCACGACGTACTTCATGACGTCGAGGGTGGCGGCGTCGGTGAAGCGGCGCCCGGCGATCATCTTCGTCTCGAGGCCCAGGGTCTTCTGGAGCGCGGAGGCCTGGGGGCCGCCGCCGTGCACCAGGGCGACGCGGTTGGAGCCGCCGGCCAGCGAGCGCAGATCGTCGGCGAGGAGGTCGAGTTCGGGCGAGTGAACCAGCTCGCCGCCCAGCTTGAGGACGACGGTCTTCAAGGCGGCCACGGCCCCGGATCGGCGAGGGAGGCCTTCTCGTCGAGGCCCAGCACGAGGTTCATGTTCTCGATCGCCTGGCCGGCGCCGCCCTTGATCAAGTTGTCGGTCACCGAGAAGAGCGTGGCGGTGCGCTTGCCGCCGTGCGCGGGCCCCACCGTGCAGCCGACCTCGGCGTAGTTGGAGCCCGAGACGGCGGCGACCTCGGGCAGGCGCTTCTTGGGCACGCGGACGAAGGGTTCGCCGGCGTAGCGATCGCGCAGGAGGCCTTCCAGCCGTTCCTGGGTCCACGCGTCGGGGAGTTCGACGAAGGCGGTGGCGAAGATGCCGCGGACGAGCGGGGCGGAGATGGGGACGAAGCGGAGCTGGACGGCCTTGGCGCCGGCGGTCTCGAGGGTCTGGACAATCTCTGGGACGTGTTGGTGCTCGAGGGGCTTGTAGGTGCGGAGGTTACCGGCGCGGACGGGGTGGTGGGTGCCGGCGGACGGGGCGACGCCGGAGCCGGAGGAGCCGGTGATGCCCTGCACGTGGACGACCTGGCCGTCGAGGAGGCCGGCCTTCGCGAGTGGGAGGAGGGCGAGCTCGATGGTGGTGGCGAAGCAGCCGGGGGAGGCGACGAAGCGGGCCTTCCTGATGGCCGCGCGGTTGAGCTCAGGGAGGCCGTAGACGAAGTCGGCGAGGCGTTCGGGGCAGGGGTGTTTGTGTTTGTACCAGCGCTCGTAGGCGGCGACGTCCTTCAAGCGGAAGTCGCCGGACATATCGACGACCTTCACGTCGGGGACGGCGGCGATCTCGGGGATCTTGGCGGCGGCGACGGTGTGCGGGAGGCCGAGCAGCACCACGTCGACGCCCCTGGCGGCCTCGCCGGCGGGGAGCTGCTCGAA
>JADLDB010000073.1 GCA_020846875.1 Myxococcales bacterium
CGCCCGCTGCCCCAGCTCCTTCGCCCGGGCGCCGTCCTTGCCGGTCGCGGCGACCGCCTTCGCCAGCTCGAAGCGCGCCAGGCCCTGCGCCGGAGGCCACGCGCTCTGCTCGCGGATCTGCACCGAGCGCTCGAGCGTGGCCACCGCCTCGGCCGCCTGCCCCAGCGCCAGCTGCGCGCGCCCCAGGCACAGCGTGTACTCACCCAGCTCCAGCGCGTCCTTCTCCAGCACGCGCTTGCCCAGGGTCAGCGCGCGGTCGCAGTCCTCTCGCGCCGCCGCGGGCCTCGAGAGCGCCAGCCAGGCCTCGCCGCGCGCCGTCAAGGTGTCGGCCAGGCTGGTGTCGTCTTCCGCCTTCTCGAGGAGCGCGACGGCGCGGTTCCCGGCGGCCAGCGCCGCTTCGCCCCGCTTCGCCCTGGCCAGCGCGGCGGTGAGGTTGCTCAAGACGATCGCCACCGGCGGTGACTCCGCGCCCAGGTACTTCTCCGCCCGGGCCACCGTAGGCTCGAGGATGGAGATCGCCTCCTCGTACCGGCCGGTGCCGATCAGCGTCCACCCCTCGTTGCTGGCGATGAGGATGCACCCGGGGTGGCCGGCGGGCAGCGCGCGATCGCAGGTCAGCCGCGCGCGGTTGAGCGTCTCGGCGGCGTCGGGCAGGCGGCCCATGCGCTCGAAGCCCACCGCCATGTTGTTGAGCGCGGCGATCGTCTCCAGGTGATCTTCCCCCAGCGCGGCGCGGCGCAGGGCCAGCACCTGCCGGCGATCCTCCAGCGAGCTCGCCTGATCGCCCTGCGACAGCGCCACCGTGGACCGCGCCTCCAGGAACTCGGCTTCCAGCAGCGCGTCCTTCCCCAGCCGCTCGCGGGCCGAGGCGGCCAGCTTGAGCATCGGCTCGGCTTCCCGCGGCTTGCGATCCAGCCCGGCGACGAAGGCCAGCCGCGCCGAGGCGAGGAAGATCTCCAGGTCCAGCCCGTGGGTGTTGGCGATCGCCAGGGCTTCTCCCAGGTCGCGCCGGGCGTCGTTGAAGGCCTGGGTGCGCGCGCGCAGCCGCCCCGAGAGGATGAGCGCGTCGGCCTCCAACGCCGGCAGCTTCTCGCGCCTCGCCTGCGCCGCAAGCGCGTCGAGCGCGTCGAGCGCCGGCCCCGTCTGCCCCGCGCTGGCCAGGGCCTTGGCCGCGTCCAGCCGGCCGCGCAGCTCTTCATTCTTGAGGCGCAGCGCGGGGTCGACGACCGGCGCGCTCACGCCCATCAACGCGCGCGGATCGGCGCAGCGGGACGGCACCTCGAGCGACTGGGTGGCGCCCACCGCGTGGTTGCTCATCTTCGCGTCGGCCTGCTGGAGCAGCGCGGTCATCGCCTTGAACTCGCTCTTGAGGCGCTCGAGGCAGGCCAGCCGCAGCAGGCTCTCGGCCTGCGCCTCGGTGCTGGCGGCCGCGAGGGCCTGGCAGGCCTGGGTGTTGGCGGTGCGCCAGGCGCTGGCGCGGCCGTCCAGCAGGGACAGGACGCGGCGGGCCACGTCGTCGGCGTCGGCCTTGCCGGCCCCCTTCAACGCCGCCTCCACCTTCGCGCGCTGCTCCGCGCTCCAGAGCTGCGCGAGGGGATCGTCTTCGGCGCAGTTGGGGTGGGTCTGCCGGCGGCTGACGAGCACGGCGGCCACCACGCCCACGAGCGCCAGCGCCGCCACCGCCGCCAGCGGACCGCGCCGCACGCGCGCTTCGAGCGGAGGCGTGATGGCGTCGAGCAGCGCCCGCATCGACGGGTGACGGGCGGTGGGCTCCACGGCCAGGGCCTTGAGCACCTGCTCGGTGAGCCACGCCGGCACCTGGTGGCCGCGCGGCGCCTGGGCCGGACGTTCGCGGAGCGCCCGGTAGAACTCGGCCATGGTGCGTCCCTCGAAGGGGCGCTGGTGGAAGAGCGCTTCGTACAGCACCACCGCGAAGGCGAACTGATCGCTGCGCGCGTCGGCGGCCTTCCCGTCGAAGAGCTCGGGGGCCACGTAGCCCGCGGTGCCGGCCACCACCCCTTCCACCGTCACCGGCGAGTCCAGGGTGCTGCCGGTGAGGGCCTGCGACGGGCTGCCCGGCGCGGACGGGCCGGCCTGGGCCAGCACCGTCTGGGCGCGCGCCAGCCCGAAGTCCAGCACGCGCACCCGCCCGTCGTTCCCCACCAGCACGTTCTCGGGCTTGAAGTCGCGGTGCACCAGCCCCTTGGCGTGGGCGGCGGCCAGGCCTTCTCCGGCGGCGCGCAGCACCTCGAGCGCTTCCTTCCAGGCGCGGGGCTTCGCGGCCATCCACGCGCGCAGCGTCTGGCCTTCCACCAGCTCCATGGCGAGGAAGACGCCGTCTTCGTGCGGGCCCACGTCGTGGACGGCCACCACGTTGGGGTGGGACAGCTGCGCCAGCGCCTGCGCTTCCCGCAGGAGCCGGGCCCGCGCGCCGGCGGAGTCCGAGGCGAGGCCGCCGCCCGCCAGCAGCAGCTTGAGCGCCACCTTGCGCGAGAGCTGCGGATCGAAGGCGGAATAGACGCGCCCCATGCCCCCGCGGCCGATCTCCGCGTCCACCTCGTAGCGGCCCACCCGCGCGCCCTTCGGCAGGGGAGGGGGGGCGTCGTCGACCCGGCGGACGACCTGGCCGCTGACGGTGACGGTGGGCGGGCCGCTGCTCAAGGACGCCTTCAGCGCGGTCAGCCGGTGCCGGCAGCTCTCGCAGTCCTCGAGGTGGTGGGACAGCTCCGCCAGCGGCGCGGTCTCGAGGGCGCCGTGGACGAAGGCAGCCAGTCTGTCGTCGCCCGGGTGGGTCACCGGCGCGGGAGCGTAGCAGCAGGCCGCGGGGTGAGGCGCGGCTATGGCTCGTACGGTCGCGGCTCGGTGTCGACGGCCACCTTGAGCTTCGCGTCACGGTCCTCGGCGCCCTCCTTGCGCAGCGGCGGTCCGGTCGCGGGTGAAAGTCCGCTTGCCGCCTACCTGCCCGTCGAACAGCGCGCGCTCCTCCTGGGGCTGCTGGCTCAGGTCACTCAGCGCGTCCCGCCCGCGGGAGAAGCCCACGTGCTCGCCGGCGCGCCGCGTCCACACTTCCAGGGCCTGCCCGGCCTCGGCACCCAGAGCGCTCAGCACCAGCGCCGCGAGGATGGTGCGCATCGTTTGTCCGCTCCTCCTGGTGGGTGCAGAGCCTACTGCGGCCGACGTTGGGCGCCGGGCAGCGGTGAAGGCGCACGCTTCTGGCTGCGAGAAGGTGGCAGCAGCGGGTGGAGGCGGGCTAGAAACGCCTCGGACGGGGGGCGAGTCGTCTTGAGACAGGAGTTGCCCCAGTGGATCCCTCCGAGTGGTTGGCCGGCTTTCGCGTGACGCACCAGCGCGCGAAGGAAGGCAAGTTGAAGCCCGAAGAGCGCGCGAAGTACCTGGCCATGCGGGAGGAGTTCGCCCGCTCGCTGGTGGCGGCGCAGGGCCTCACCGTGCCCGAAGGCCAGCAGGCGCGCCGCTACTTCCGGGTGGCGCAGCTCTACTCCCTGGAGGTGGGCAACCTCTACAACACGGTGACGAAGGAGCTGTCGCGGTCCGGCTTCTCGGCGCTGATCACCGGGACGTTGAAGGACAGCGACCGGGTGGACTTCAAGCTGACGCTCGCGCGCGGCGCCGAGCCCCTGGTGGGCCAGGCCCGGGTGGTGTCGGTGGTGCGGCAGCAGGGGAACTCGCGCGTGTCCTTCGCCATCGAGGCGCTGAACGAAGCCGACGCGGAGCGGCTGGAGCTGGCGTTGTTCGACGCGGTGCTGGCGCGCTTTTCCTGACGGGGCGACTTTCCGGTGACGGCGGCGCGGAGGCCGATCAGACTCCTGCCGCCCACCCTCACCGAAAGCGCCCATGCCGGCTCCCCTCCGTCGCCCCTCCCGCGTGTCGGTCTCGCCCCAGTTGGCGCTGGCCCTCGAACTCAAGGCCACGCTGCACGCGCGCACCAGAGGGCTCGCGGCGGTCCGGGCCGCGGCGGCCGACTTCGCGGCGCTGCCCCGCTACGACACCCCAGAAGCCTTTCACCTCATCGCGCGCTGGACGAAGGCGCGGCTCGCGTACGCAAAGAAGAAGCGGGTGGTGGTGGGCGTGAGCGGCGGGGTGGACAGCTCGCTGACCGCCTGCGTGCTGAAGGAGGCAGCGCCCGGGGGCGTGACGGCCTTCGTGCTGCCGTGCGGCTCGAATCCCCGCGACGAGGCCGACGCGCGCGCGCTGTGCCGGGCGCTGCGCATTCCCGTGGAGCGCCTCGACCTCGAGCCGGCGTACCGGGCGCTCAAGGGCCTGCTCTCACCCACGCCGGGCCACGCCACCGCGGACGGCAACCTGAAGACGCGCCTGCGCACCCTGGCGCTCTTCCACGAGGCGGCGGCGCGCGACGCGCTGGCGGTGGGGGCGGGCGACCTCGATGAGGGCTTCGTCGGCTACTACACCAAGGGCTCGGGCAGCGACCTCGCGCCCATCGGCAGCCTGCACAAGCGGGAGGTGCGGGCGCTGCTCAAGTACGCGCTGGGCCGCGTCGACGCGAAGCTGGCCGCGCGGCTGTCGAAGAAGCCGGCCGACGCGGGCCTGGTGCCCGGGCGGACCGCGGAGCAGGACCTGGGCGTGACGTACGGCGCCATCGAGCGGGCCCTGGAGGTCGTCTTCCAGACCTGCGCCGTCTACGAGGGCGGGCTGTTGCCGCGCGAGGTGGACGAGTTTGCCCGGGCGCTCTCCTCCTCGGGGGTGAGCGTGGTGGAGTTCCGGCGGGTGGCGGACCTCATCTACCTCGCGCGGCACAAGTCCACCGGCGCGCCCACGCTGTGGCGGGCGGACACCACGCGGCTGTCCGGGGCCGACTTCGAGAGCGAGTAGCTCGTGTCGCCGCCGCAGCGCCCCTGCTAGGGTGGCGCGCCTCGGGAGGCACCATGACATCGCGCATCAACCCGCAGGTTCCTCGGCCCATCCCCACCACCCGGCCCGCCACGCCCAGCACCCCCACGTCGCGGCCCGCGGAGGTGTCCGCTGCGTCCGGCACGGCCTTCACTGGGACCGTCGCGTCGTCCGCGGATCGCCTCACCGGCGCCGACGCGGTGAGCGCCCAGGCCAAGCTGGACGCGATCTCCCGCCTCGTCTCCTCCCGCCACGTCGACCGGGCGGAGGAAGGGCGCATCCTCGACATCCTGAAGAGCGCGTCGCCCAGGGAGCTCAACTACCTGGCGACCAAGCTGGACCTGCACGAGCTGGCCGAGGCCATGGACGACCGCCTCGCCGGCCCCGACAACCGCACCGCCTTCTTCCAGCTCCTCACGAAGGAGCGCGTGGGCGACCTCTCCATACCCGCCCGCGTGGCGCTCATCGGCGCCCTGCAGAACGGGAAGACCGACCGGCAGGAAGAGCACGCCATTCGCGACGTCTTCCTCGCCACGAAGGGCAGCGAGCTCACCGCCCTCAAGAACGGCATCGACGCCGGCGACTACCACGATCTGCAGCAACTGGTGTTCCGCGACCTCGACGACGCGGGGGTGCAGAAGTCCATCCTCGAGCACATCAAGGCCCAGGCGGTGCCCACCGGCGAGTCCAAGGTGCTGTCCGACATCGACGACACCTTCTACGTGAACCTCAAGGACAAGCGGTACCCGGGCAAGACGGTGTACCCGGGCGTTCGCGCCTTCTACGCCGAGCTCGATCGCGGCCCGCAGGCCGAGGCCGGCCGCAAGGGGGACCTGGCCTTCGTCACCGCGCGCCCCAACGATCGCCTCGGCGCGGTGGAGGCGATGACCGAGAAGATGCTCAAGGACAAGGGCGTCGAGGCCACCGTGCTCTCCGGGGACCTGTTGTCCAACCTGTCGCACGAGAAGATCGCCGAGAAGAAGCTGGAGAACTTCCAGCAGTACCGGCAAGTGTACCCGGAGTACGGCTTCAGCTTCCTCGGCGACAGCGGCCAGGGCGACGTCCTCTTCGGCCTGAAGATGCTGAAAGACTCGCCCGCCCTGGTGAAGGGCGTCTTCATCAACGACGTCATCGACACCCCGCCCGCGAAGCGCGCCGAGCTGAAGGCGCAAGGCGTGTACCTCACCGACACCTACGTGGGCGCGGCCACCGAGGCCTTCAAGCTGGGCCTCATCAACCAGGACGGCCTGGGGCGCGTCATCGCCGCCGCGCGGAAGGACCTCGACGCGATCCCCTTCCAGAGCGACGTGCAGAAGGCCGCCCGGAAGGCCGAGCTCGATCGCGACGTCGCCGCGGCCCAGCAGGCCATGGCCGTCCCCTGACGAGTCCCGCCATGGCCTGGGCTGCCTTCCTTCTCGCGCTCGTCGCCGCGAAGCCCGCTGCGCCCATCCACTCGGTGGACGGAGGCCTTCCCCGCGCGGTGGTGGAAGAGGTGCTGGCCCTGCACGGCGCCCAGGCGCGCGCCTGCTTCGACGGCGGCGTGCACGGCGAGGTGCAGGTGGACTTCTCGGTGGCCGCCCAGGGTGGACTGTCTCACAGCGGCAGCGCGCGGCCTCACGGCGCTGGGGCCGCCACCTCGAAGTGCATACGCAAGGCCGTGCAGTCCTGGCGCTTCCCGTCCGCCGACGCCGGCACCTTCGTCCGGTGGACGTGGCCCACCCTCACACCGGAGCTCTCCCGCGACGCGGGCCTGAGCCCGGCCGAGGCGGAAGCCGGCCTCGATGCCGCCGCCGCCGCGCTGGCCACCTGCGGGGAGTCTTCGGCGGAAGGGAAGATCTCCGTGGCGGTGGCCTTCGGCGCCAGCGGCTTTCCCCTCGACGCGCGCGTGGTGTCCCGCAGCGCCACGCTGGCGGCCCACCTGGAGAAGTGTGTGCTCTTGCACGCCGCCGCCTGGCGCGTTGCCGCCGGAGCGCCCGGGACGGTCCGCGAGTCCACATTCCAGTTCATCTTCGGCCACCGCGCGCCCGACGCCGGCGCCGGGGAGCCGCTCACCCGCTTCGTCTCGGTGGCCAGCGAGGGCCTGGACAGCGCCACCGTGACGAGGCTGGTGAAGCAGCACCAGCGCGAGGTGTTCGGCTGCTACGAGAAGGCCCTCGAGCGCGCCCCCGGCCTCAAGGGCATGGTGCGGGTGGCCTTCGTGGTGGATGACCAGGGCGCGGTGAAGGACGCCCGCATCGACGAGACCGACCTCGACGACATGGAGCTGCAGAAGTGCATCACCCGGGCGATCCGCACCTGGCGCTTTCAACCCCCCGCGGGCGGCGCCGACACCACCATCCGCTACAAGTGGACGCTCGATCCCCGCGCCCGGCACGATCGCTAGGCCTCTCCGATCGCGCAGCATCTGCGCGTTTCCCGCGCCTCGTGCAGCCGAGCTGACCGAACGTCCAGGTGCTGGTGGTGCTGGCGGACATCACCCACTACTGCGGTGCACGGGGCCGACGCGCTGACTCCGCTGGGCTGGCCGACGCGGCAGGTGACGGTGGAGCTGGAGCCCTTCGAGCTGTCCTCAAGGCGGTGGCGCGCGCGAAGAAGCCGCAGGTGGTGCGCAGCATTGCCGCGCGGGGCGTGTTGCCGGGCAGCGACGGGGCGCGGCGCCGGCGCAGGTGGCGGCGCACGACTTCGAGGTGCTGGTGGAGGCGCTGCTGGACGCCGCACCCCAGGAGCACATGATGCGGCGGCTCGGCCAGGCGCTCGCCCGCACCACCCGGCTGGTCAACACGCTGGAGCAGCGGGTGTCGGTGAAGATGGCGAAGGACCTGGCCACCATTCGCCGCACGCTGGAGGAGCGCGAGCGCGAGGAGCACGAGCACCTGCGCCTCAAGCGCCTCATCGCCCGGCGCACGTGGGAGAGGGGGAAGGCACGCCGCTTGAGGGTTGAGGAGCCTGTTTCATTCAGTACCCCCTGTGTTGGCCACAAGGGTGGTTGGCACGAGGAGGTCGGCGGTTGAAGACGAGAGGATCGTCTGGTCGACGCCGCAGGCCACTCGGTGTAGCGGGGATGGTTGACGGTGCCGAAGGTGCAGTGCGCGAGCTGGCCGCGCGCAGCGC
This sequence comes from Myxococcales bacterium, assembly GCA_020846875.1. Taxonomy (GTDB): domain Bacteria; phylum Myxococcota; class Myxococcia; order Myxococcales; family Myxococcaceae; genus JADLDB01. The sequence goes on from JADLDB010000073.1 coordinate 7,978, forward strand.
GCCGCCCGGCGGGTGTCCTTTGGTGGATCAAGGCCCTCGCCCGCGACGTTCCGCAGTTTCTACGTCGCGGAGGAGCGCGCGCGGGAGTTTCAGCCCGCGTCCTCGTCGTCGGTGAAGTACTCCACCTGGTCCTTCGCGCGGAAGATGAAGCGCTTGCGGTTGGGCCCGGTACCCACCGACGAGGCCACCTTCCCCGAGTCCGGGTACTCGACGATGTCCACGCCCTTGGGCGCGGAGATGCCGAGGTACACCAGCGGCTCGCTGCCGTCGTTGAGCAACTGGTGCGCCGAGCCGCCGGCCGGGAACGACACGAAGTCCCCCGGGCCGATGGGCGTCAGGCCCGCGTCGGTCCGCACCTGGCCCTTGCCGCTCACCACGAACATCGCCTCCTCGGTGAGGTGGTGCTTGTGAAGGGGAAACGACTTCTTCCCGGGCGCCAGCTCCCACAGCCCGCACGCCAGGTGCTCGCCGCCCAATTCCTTGCGGCGCTGCAGGTACGCGCCCTGCTTCAAGGAATCCGCCCACGCCAGCTCACTCGTCCGCACGACTCTCATCTCGCGACTCCCCCTCAGTGTCCTTGGAACCTCGGTGAACGCTTCTGCGCCGCCGCGGCCAGCCCCTCGCCGAGGTCCGCGCTCCCATAACTCTCGGCCTGCGCGCGCGCTTCGAAGTCGAGCGCCCGGCCCAGCGCTTCCCGGTCCACCCCCAACGCCCGCGTCAGCGCCTTCACCGCCAGCGGGGCATTCGCGGCGATGGCCGAGGCGAGCGCGGTGGCGCGGGACAGCGCCTGCTCCCGGGGCACGGCCTCCAGGGCGAGCCCCATCGCCGCCGCCTCCTTCCCGTCGAAGCGCCGTCCGGTGAGGAGCAATTCCGCCGCCCGCTGCGCGCCCACCTTCCGCGGCAACAGGTACGTCGCCCCCATGCCCGGGTGGAGGCCCAACTGCACGAAGTTGAGCGCCAGCTTCGAGTCCTCGCCGACGATGACCAGGTCGCAGGCCAGCGCCACGCACAGCCCCGCGCCGATGGCCGGCCCCTCCACCGCGGCGATGGTGGGCACGCCGACGTCGAGGAGGGAGAGGTACCGCCCGTAGAAGGACAGCATGAACTGCCGCGCGTCCTCGAAGGACGCCTGGCGCTGCCGCTCCAACATCCCCAGGTCCCCGCCCGCGGAGAAGGCGCCTCCCGCCCCCGTCAGCACCACGGCGCGGATGTCCGACCTTGACTGCACTTCGCGCACCCGCGCCCCCAGGGCGTCACCCAGTTCCGGGCTCATCGCATTTTTCCGCGCGGCGTCGTCCAGGGTGAGGCGGGCCACGTGGCCCTCGACGGAGAGGTGGACGGCGGCAGGCATTTCAGGCGCTCCTCGTGGCAGGCTTGCCAGACGTGGCTTCAGGAAAGCTGCCGGCCGGGCGCTTTGTGCCACAATGGACGCTCGCATGCCTCGCTCTCGTGTCCTGCCCCTCCTCGGCGTCGCCGCGCTCAGCTTCACCGCTTCTGGTTGTGGCTGCGGCCGGGGGCCCGCGCTGATGAAGACGGAGTCGTCCTTGTCGCTGCCGCAGGAGGTGCTGGACTTCGGGCCCGTCGTCGAAGGCACCTCCAAGCAGGCGAAGTTCACCATCGAGAACACCGGCCGCTCCTCGGTGGGCGTTTCGGCCGCCCTCAAGGAAGGCTCGTCGGGTGAATTCGAGCTTGGACCGGTGACTCCCACGGTGGACGCGCTGGGCTTCATCGAGGTGGCCGTCACCTTCACGCCCGTGGGCCCCGGAGAGGACGAGGGCTTCGTGGAGGTGCAGTCCGCGCAGCCCGACACGCTGCCGCTCACCCTGCGCCTGCACGGCGGACCCATCGCCCCGGCCATCGAGTTCGAGCCCGATCCGGTCGACTTCAACCCGTCCACCATGCTCTTCGAGACGAAGACGGCGCGGGTGAAGTCGGTGGGCACCTCGGCGCTCAACGTGCGCGCCATCGGCGTGGCGGGGAACGGCAACCCAGACTTCTCGGTGATGCCGCCCACCACCCCCGCGCGCCTGCTGCCCGGAGAGAGCCTCAACGTGCGGGTGGAGTACTCCCGCAGCGCCCGCGACGCCGAGGGCCGCATGGAGGTGCTGTCCGACGCCGAGGACGCCGGCACCGCCTGGCTGCGCCTCATCCCGGATCCGCCCGCCAAGTGCAGCAACGGCATCGACGACGACATGGACGGCGTGGCCGACTTCCCCAACGATCCCGGCTGCCAGGATCCGGACGACGACGACGAGTACCACCCGACGGTGTGCATCAACGGCGCGATGCGGCCCTGCGGCAGCGACGCGGGCGTGTGCGTCCCCGGCACGCAGAACTGCGTCAACGGCGTGTGGGCCATGTGCAGCGGCATGGGCATGTCCATGCCCGAGACGTGCAACAACATGGACGACGACTGCGACGGCACCATCGACGACGGCGTGGATCGCAGTTGCTACACCGGGGTGGCGGGGACGATGGGCATCGGCGCGTGCCGCGGCGGGCTGGAGACCTGCACCAGCGGCGTGTGGCCGGGCACCTGCGTGGGCCAGGTGACGCCCGTCGCGGAGACCTGCAACAACGTGGACGAGAACTGCGACGGCCTCATCGACAACGGCGTCACCCGCACCTGCTACACGGGGCCGGGGGGCACCTTGAACGTGGGCAACTGCCGCGGCGGCACGGAGGCGTGCTCCGCCGGCGCTTGGTCGGGGACGTGCGCGGGCCAGACGCTGCCCCAGGGCAGTGAGATCTGCGCCAACGGGCTGGACGAGACGTGCAACGGCGTGGCCGACGAGGGCTGCCCCGACGCGGGCATGCCCTGCAACCCCAACGGGCTGTTCACCATCGACGGGGGGACTCGCCTCACCTACTCGTGCTGCGACTTCGGCATCGGCCCGCTGGTGGACCTCGACATCAACCAGTTCAGCATTCAGAACAGCGGCACGCAGGTGGTGCCGTCACCCA
>JADLDB010000074.1 GCA_020846875.1 Myxococcales bacterium
CCTGCGCGTCGTAGAGGTACTGGTAGGTGGAGCCATTGTACTGCACGGCCTTGTAGACGGCGCCGTAGCCATTGTCCGGAGTCAGCACGATGTTCCGGGCGGTGGACGTGGTGATGGTGTCCTCCAGGCGCGTCATCCTGCCATCGGCATCGTACTGGTACCGCTTCATCGCCCACGAGCGGTCCGTCGTGCAGGTGCCGGTGCAGCCGTTCGCGCGCGGGTGCACCTCCAGGAGGCGCCTCGTCGCCGGGTCGTACGTCGACTGCCAGCCCGCGCAGTCCTCGGTGGCCCAGTCGCGGTCGCTGCCCTTGGTGTACAAGAACTCCCGCTTCCCCCACGGCCCGCCCTTCGCGTTGAACTCGCCCGCCGGCCGCGTGGCGCTCGTCACCTGGAGCGTGCCGTCGTAGCCGAAGTACTCGTGGCGAGGGCTCGCTTCTCCAATCAGGCACGTCGCTTGCCCGGTGAGTTGGTCCGTCGTCCACTGGAAGTACCGCTTGAAGACGTTCCCCGTTCGCGAGCCTTCGCCGGCGCTCAAGGGCGCTCTCGAGACCCAGAGGGCCCAGAGCCGCCCGGTGCCGTCGGCGGCGGGCCGCGTCTGGGTGCATCCGGAAGACAGCACCGACGAGCCTCTGCGAAGCCACTCGACGGCGGTCGCGGTCGGCGTGGTGGCGAGCTCGTAGGCCTCGATGGCCCCATCGACGTCGTAGCGAATGTCGCGGACCAGCGGCGTCCAGGTGCTGTCGTCGTAGCCGAAGTCGATGCCCGTCATGCGGTCGGGGACGGTGGCGCTCCACGCGTAGCGCAGCCGCAGCCCGTGCGGGTACTTCATGGTCAGCAAGCGCCCGTCAGCGGTGTAGGTGTACTTCGTGTCGGGCGTGTGGTCCCACGACTCTTCGCCGGAGCCGCTGCACCGGTTCCAGTAGGGCCGCACCCGCCGAAGCGCCAGCACATTTCCCAGGCCGTCGTACTGGTACCAGGTGTACCCGAAGGAGTCGTACTTCCACTGCACGCGGCCCTTCAGGTTGGAAGTGGCCACCGGCGGACAGTTGGTGCCGTCGCCCCAGGTGCCGTCGTAGGTGTAGAGCCACAGCAGCGTGTTCGGATCATTTGACACCCACGACTTCAGCGGGCGACTCATCGTGTCGTAGGCGTACATCACGGACAGGTCACCCATCGCGGGCGTGCGCTTCTCCAAGAGGTTGCCTCGCGCATCGAACGCCTGGCGGATGCTGGTGCCCGAGGCCATCCACTGCCCGGTGATGCCGACGACATTGCCGAAGTCGTCGTGCTGATAGGTCACCACGGTCTGCTCTGACCCCAGGTCCTCGTGTTCAGCGCTGACGCGCTCCACGTTTCCCTGGGAGTCGTAGGCGAAGTAGGTCCGGGAAATGAGAGTCGGGGCCCGATGGGTCTGAACCGAGGCGATTCGCGAGAGCCGATCGTAACGGAAGTGCGTGCAGTCCGCCGAAGCAGGGACCTTATAGGGCGTGAGGCTATCTGGTACCTGCCCTCCACATCCCGCGGGCGGTGTGTTGAAGGGGCCGCCTTCACCGATGGTGTTCCCGACCTCATCGAAGAGGCTCGCGGATTCGTACAGCGTCGCCAGCGACTGGTCGAGAGCCTGGGTCGCCAGCACCCGCCCGAGCGGATCGTAGGCCAGCCCTTTCAGGCGGCGCGGCGAGAAGTCGCCAACGCCGTACGCGGCCTCGCGTGTCAGCAGTCCACCGCCGGCGTTGGGCAGTGCCCCCGGCCGCGGCGTGTAGGTGAAGACGGTCTTCTCGAGGAAGGTGAAGGAAGTCGGCTCCGTCGTCCCGCTGTATTGGATGCGCGCCTTCCACTGCATCTGGTCCGCCAGCGTCCCCGAGGAGCCGCGGCAATTCGCATCGGCATTGAGGCGCCAGCAGTACACCTCCCACTGCCCCGAGGGCATGCGCTTGGCCGACAGCCGGCCGCCCTGGCTGGAGTGGTAGAAGTACGCCGTCGCGGCGCTCATGCCGTCGCCCGCCACGGTCTCCGTGAGCAGCCGCTCACCGACGAAGGTGCGCGTCGTCACCGTGCCGTTGGGGTCCGTCTCCTGCAGCACGTGGCCGAGGTCGTTGTAGCTGTCATAGGTGGTCTGCAGCACCGTCGGGCCGCACAACGAAGTCCCTCCCGAGCCCACCAGCGTGCGCTTCGCCTTGAGCCGGTGCTGCTTCGGCCACGGCGCGCTGGCGTCGTAGTACTCCAACTGCGTCACCGGTACCGCGCCGCCGCCTTCGCCGTCGCAGTCCCCCGAGTTGACGCCCTGCACGAAGCACGGCCCGTGAATCTCCAGCGTCCGCCCGTAGGGATCCGCCGTGGAGCCCGAGGTGCATACGTGGCGGTCGAAGTAGAAGGTGCCCACCTTCTTCTCGACGACGGCCCCAGCGACGGTGCGCGTCCAGCCCGTCTTGATGACGGCCTTGAGCCGCTTGGTGGCCAGGTCGAACCGCCACTGCGTCGTGGTGGCGCCACCGCTCTGCAGCACCGACGCCGCCGAGTCTGTGGCCGGAAGCCGCTCGTGCAGCCCGTCCGGGTCCGCGTACTGCCAGGTGTAGTCTCGCGTGAGGAGCGCGTTCGCGCCGCTGCTGTCCGTCGCGCCCAGGCGAGCTTTCCTCACCTCGGTGTCCTTGACGACGTTGACACCGCTGTCCGGGTAGTACTTGGACGTCTCGATGAACTCCAAGTCGAACTGCGACCAGGCGCCGCGGTAGTCCCGGCGGAACCTGTCCACCGGGTCCGCGAAGTGGTTGGTGTTCCACTCGGACACCGCGCTGGAGACCGTGGTGCAGCTGCCGCTGCACTCAAGGTTCACCTCAGACGTCGAGCCGCCTTGAGTGGCGAAGGTCTGCCGGATGACGTCCCCGCCGAGGCTCGTCTGGCTCGCTGTCGTGCGCAGCACGTCGGAGGGGTCGACGCACGTCTGCACGCCGCCGTCGGGCGTGCTGGGGTAGGTGGGCCCGTAGGTGAAGCCACCGCTGGCCGTCGCCTCGCTGCTCATGGCCGGCATGTCCGACACCCAGATGGGGTCCTCGTAGGACGGGCGGCAGGAACGAATGCTCCCGGCCTGCGTCTTCTGGAAGACGCTGCGCAATTCAGAGCCGAGCCCGGACGAAACCGAGAAGCCGCCCGAGTAGGCGTACGTCGTCCGGTCGCCCGTCGCGACGCGCAGCACCGAGGCCAGCTTCCCGGCCTCGTAGCCGTACTGCACCTGCGGCACACCGTTCAGCGACAGGTTGAACACCCGGCTGTGATTGTTCGCGTCCCTCGACCACGCCACCAGCAGCCCACCGAAGCAGCTCGCGCTCCCGTAAGTGTCCGACGTAGAGAAGGTACAGATGGGCGGCGTTCCCTTCAGGTCCGGGTACACCGCGGCCAGCCGGAATCGACGGCGCGTCTTGTCGTTGAACGGTGGCTGCGGCCACGAGTCCTCGGGGCCGACGAAGGTGTAGACGTAGCGGGCCACTCCAGTGCGAATCAGCGTCACGCCGGTGATTCTATCGAGGCGCAGGTTGCCGTTCGGGTGGTGCGGCCCATACAGCACCACGCGCGCGGCGCCGCCGATATCGAAGCTGTCGAAGTGCCCCGCCTCCAGCCGGTCTGCGAGCTCGTTGGCAGACAGGAGGTCGCCCGACACCTCCCGCACCTGGACGGTGACGTCGGGGATGTAGTCATCGTCGGGGCCGCGAGGCTGGAAGATGACGGTCGCGTAACTGGACACCGAGGACCACCAGCCGGTGGTGGCGGTCTGGTTGGAGTTCATCGTGTAGTCGAACCAGAGCGGCTTCGGCCACGCGTCGTGCCAAATGTCACGCGAGGAGTACTTGCGGGTGAAGGCGAACTCCCCAAGCCCCGTCCTCACCACGAGGTCGGTTTCCTCGTGCGCTACCGAGAGGTTGGAGACGCGGATGGGGTCTCCCACCGTCGCGGGCCCCCCTGCCTCGTACCGGAGGCCAGAGGAGTCTTGCGGGTCGCGCTCCTCGGCCTCACCCTCAGCGAAGGCGAACGCGCCCAGCAGCAGCACCGCCCAGACGACGACGCGCCTCATGGCCGCACCCCCACCGCGCGGGCCGTCCAGTTGTCCGGCGGAATGCACAGCACGCCATGCGGGCCGGGCATCACCTGCCGGCAGTTCCAATTCAGCGGGCAGTCGCGCTCGTCGGAGCACTCCCGCGAACAGTAGAAGCCCCGGCCGCGCTCGATGGCCGCCTTCAGACAGACGCCGCTCCGGCAGGCCGCCCGGCCCGATGCGCCACAGTCCTCACCCAGGGCGCGGTTCGTCTGAGCGAGCGCAGCGCCGCCGTCGGCGAAGAGCGCATCGATGTTCGAGTCGTTGAGGACCGACGGCCCAGCAGGCGCCTCGGACTCCGCCGGACCCCGGCTACACGCCACCAGCGCCAGCACGCTGCACGTCACCAGCCACACACGTTCCATCTGAAGCGTCCTCCCCGCTCGTTGAATTCAGTCCCTCGCCGTCAGAGTGGACACGCCGGGCAGTGCAGCCCGTCGTCCAGCTTCCCGTTGGCGTTGTCGTCGCACTGGTTGCATTCTTCGTCCCGCTGGCAGGTGCCCTCGCAGACGCCCTTGCTGCAGTCGAAGTCGGCCTGGCCGCCGCACACCGTGCACACGCCCTGGCCGGCGCAGCCCGTACAGGTGTCCCAGGCGCCGTTGACGCACGTGTGGCTGCCGCCGACGGTGCACTGGTTGGGGTTGCACGCCGCCACGAGCGGGTCAGCCGTCCCGGGGATGTTGTCCACCCTCCCGTCTTGGTCGTCGTCGCAGCCGTTGCAGTCCTCGCCCGCGACGCAGAGGGCGGGGTCGCCCGAGCCCTTGGGGCAGAAGAGGATGCCCGGGACGTTGAACTCTCCACACGCGGTGCAGCTCGCAGTCCCGCAACCGATGACGGTCTTGCACTTCGGGTCGCACACGGTGGTGCCGACCTCGCCCTCGCAGTCGGACCAGCACTCGCTGCCCCCGAGGGCGAAGGGGAGGCCGCCGCAGTGGCAGTCCACCCACTTCTCGTCAACGCACTCCTGGACACCGCCGCACCCGTTCTCGAGTGGACAGGCCCGCACTTCTCCCTTGTTGCACGTCGGGCCCGCATGACCGACCGAAGCAAACCCCACCACCACCCCCACCGCCGCGCTCGCCAAGCCCACCCCGACGGACTGCGCAAGTCGATTCATGCGAAACACCCAAGCACCCAGTCGACGGTGAGGCAACCAGAATCAGCCACCCCAGACATTCCGCCGCCTTGCCTTCCGGTCCCGTGCGGTAGAGTCTGCCCGCATGCGTCGACTGTGCGGAGTGGTTGGCTTGACATTCCTGGCGATCGGCTGCGGACGCTCCGGGCTGGATGAGGAAGAGCACAGAGACGGCGGGCGACAGGGCGAACCGTCTGGGAATCCGTGGGAGGTCGCCTTCCCTTCACCGCCTGCGACGGCGCTCGATGGAGGCGCCACATCCGACTCCGGTGCTGACCCGGACGACAGCCCATGGCTCGGTGACACCCGGCCCTTCGACGCCTCACAGGTGGATTGCCTGGACCTCGACGCCGGTCTGGCGTGCGGACTCCTCACACCCAAACAGCTCGAGTCCATCTGCCGCTCGCCACGGCCCAACTGGGAGGCGGAGTACCTCGCCTTCGAGGCCGTCAACCAGTTGGTGGCCGACGACGTCACCTACGCGCGCGTCGTTCGCGACCTGGCGCTGCTGCGCGCCTTCGACGCCACCCTCGAGGACCGCTGGCACTTCCGGTACTACATCTTCCCCCTCGGAATCTACTTTCACCCCGACGACTTCGAGCAGGTCGCTGACGGCGCCCACGCCGCGTTCAACTGCCTGTTCACCTCGCTTCGGGTGAACGAGTTCTACCTGCTCCACTCGAGCTCGGGCGTGCGCCTGTACTTCGCGCCGCGACTGAACGTCGACCTCGTTTGGAACCTGTACTTCTGGAACACGCCCACCTTCTTCGGAGGCTACGCCCGCGCCGCCGGCCACCGCTGCCTGCCGGACATCTGCCTCGCCATCGAGAAGAGCCGATTCGTCTACGTGGTGAAGGAAGGCGACTGCAACGCGCCCTCCCACCGCACCTTCGTCGTCGGCCTCGACGGAGGAATCACCACCAGCGCGGGCTGGGACGAGCAGCGCTACCCGTCCTGTAGGCGGTGGTTCGACCAGGCGAAGTGGCTGCCCTGAGTGACGTCCTCAGAGCGTTCTGCCCACCCGTCACGCCCCCGGGCCGCGCTCACCCCAGCGCAGCTTCTGGCGGAGGATCGCGAAGTAATCGAGCTGCGGGTTGCGCACCAACATCACCCGGTTGAGCGAGCGCTGCACCTCGATCCGATCGCCCTGCTGCAGCGCCTGGCCCGCCTGCCCGTCGATGGTGAGGAAGACGTCGCGCACGTCGCTGGTCAGCTTCACGCGCACCAACTGATCGCCGGGCACCACGATCGGCCGCTGGGTGAGCGCGTGCGGGCAGATCGGCGTCACCACCACGCAGTCGATCGACGGGTGGATGATCGGCCCTCCCGCGGACAGCGAGTAGGCCGTCGAGCCGGTGGGCGTGGAGAAGATCACGCCGTCGGCCCGGTAGTTGGCCACGTACGCGCCGTCCAGCCACGTCTCGTAGTCCGTCACCCGCGCCAGCGCGGACTTGTTGATCACCACGTCGTTGAGCACCTCGTCGTCGAGGATCAACGCGTCGCCGCGAAACAGCCGGCAGGACAGCTTCATGCGCGAGTCGACCTGCCCCCGCCCGGTCAGCACCGCGTCCAGCGTGGCGAAGGCGTCCGCCACCGGCGTCTCGGTCATGAAGCCCAGCGATCCAAGGTTGACGCCGATGATCGGCACCGGCCGGCCCTTCAGCATCCGCGCGCCGTAGATCAACGTGCCGTCGCCTCCCAACACCACCACCAACTCCGCGCGGCGGGACAGCTCCTCGTCGCTCACCGCGGGCCTGCCCAACGGCTCGGCTACGTGCGGCTGGAGGAGGAACTCCCGGTCCGGGTAGCGCTCGAGGATCGCTTTCGCGAGCTGCGTGGCCTCGTCCTTCTTCGGCCGGGCCACGATGGCGATGGTCTTCATGGGCGGCCCGCAGCATCTCACCGCTCGTGCGCGCTTGCACCGGTTCGCCCGCCGCCCTTCCCTTCCCCGCCCACCTCGCGTGTGATGCGCCTTCGTGAGAGCCGTCCTGCTCGCCCTGACGCTCGCCGCCCTCCCCGCCTTCGCCCAGAAGACGGTGGAGGTCCGCCTCGGCGACTGGCGCGCCAGCTACTCCACGTTTCCCTCCCCCGCCGCGGTGTGCGACGCCGAGGCCCCCTGGCTCGCGGAGGAGCTCCAGTCGGTCAACGCCCTCCTGCACGGCTTCCTCGCCACACGCGCAGGCGCATGGACGCAGGCCCACCTGCCGCTCCTCGAGCAGGCCGCGAAGGTGCTGCCGCCTTTGCTGGAGGCCGTCGGCGCCACCCTGGACGCCCTCTCCCGCTGTCCGCTCGGCTCCCAGGGCCGCTTCCCCGAGCTGATCGCCCGCGGCGTGCCCCTGGTGAGGGACGCACGGGAGGAGGTGGCCCGCGTACCCGAGCTGATCCGCTTCGTGAAGCACCGGGTGGCGATGGACAAGTGGGAGAAGCAACGGCTCGAGACGCTCGAGCCCGCGCGCGCGGCCTGCAAGGGAACGAAGCCGGGCGAACCTTCCGTCTTCTTCGCCTGGGAAGATGAGTTCGGCACGCGCCACTGGCTCTTCTGCGACGGCGGAGAGGTGCTGGCCCCGCCCGCGAAGACGTGGCTCCACCAGCCGAAGGACGGCGCGAAGGTCGATCCGCGCCTGGCCACCCTGTCCATCCAGGCCGCCCGGCTGTACCCGGAAGCGAAGCTCTTGCGCGCGCCGAAGCCCTGAAGGCGCCTTCAGCGACCCCTCGACGGCACCGGGGGACTGGGCACCGGAGGCCCCAACTGGAACTCGCCCGTGGTCCGCCGCACCCCCGCGGCCACCACCGCCTTGAGCTGCCGCGACACCATGCGGAACATGCCGGTGAGCAGCTCGGGGCGATCGGCCAGCAGATCGAGGAAGTCGCGGCGGTCGATCACCAGCACCTTCGTGTCCACGGTGGCGACGGCGTCGTTGATCCGCGGCGTGCCGTCCATCAGCGACGTCTCTCCGAAGGACTCGCGCGCCCGGAAGGTCAACACCACCTCGCCCTCGCGCACCGCCGACACCGCGCCCTCGACGATCACGTACAGCGCGTCGCCTGGATCGCCCTCGGAGAAGATCCGCTCGCCGGCCTTGAAGCTGGCTTCCTTCGCCAGGGCGGCCACCGCGGCCAGGTCGTCCACGTCCGACTGGGCGAACACCTCCACCCCCTCCAGCGCGAACAGCTTCTTCAGGGTGCCGTCGTTCATGTCGTCTCCTTGCCTGGCCGGTGTCCACGAGCCGATCCGCCGCGCCACCACCCGCGCGCACGCGCGCAGCACCAGGTCGTCACTCTGGCACAGCGGCCCGAGGTGCTCCGGGAAGCGGGCCGCGGCGCCAGGCGGCAGGCTCCGATGGTGCGCCTCGAGCTGCACCGACACCAGCGCGCGCTCCTCGTCCGACAGCACGTTCTCGACGTACTCCATCGCCCAGGCGCGGCGGCGCGAGTCATTCCCCACCAGGTGGAAGTGGGCCCGGCGCAGCGTGCGCTCGTCCTGGGTGAGCCCCAACAGCCAGAAGGCCAGCTCCAGCGCTTGATCGAGCCGATCCCCCAGCACGCGAGTGAGCAGCGCGTCGTCGCCGAAGGCCGCCCGCGCGTCCCGGAAGGGCGTCACCAGCCGCTCGTACACCTCGTGCCGCCGCCCCAGCGCCGCCAGCCGCCGCTCGGCGTCCACCCGCAGCCCGGGGTGCTCCTCCTTGAGCTGCGCCAGGGCGACGCCGATCCGGTAGTGCAGCGCGGGATCGTCCTGCGCGTTGGAGAAGAGCAGCGCGTCCAGCGCCGCCTGGGTGCCGGTGAGCCGCAGCACGCGCGGGAGCTGCAGCCTCAAGGACAGGGTGCGGGTGCGATCGTCCAGCGTGGAGGCGAGCAGCGGCACCACCGCGTCGCCCAGCGCCGCCAGCGCCTCGCGCGCGCCGCGGCGATCGTCCCGCCAGGTGAGGAAGCGCAACAGCTTCGGCGCGAGCTCCACGTGCCTCCCCGCGCCCACCGAGGTGAGCGCCACCCGCCGCACCGTCGCGTCGCCGTCGTCCAGGTAACGCTGCAGGGCCTGGGCGTGCTCCGCGCCCTGCAGCCGGCCCAGCAGGCGCGCCACCTCGCGCCGCTCCGCCACCGGCGCCGTCGCACCATGCTCCAGCAGCCGGGCCAGCGCCGCGCGCGCCGCCGGATCCGCCTCCCCCGGCAGGGACAGCACCCCGCCCACCGCCGCCGCCAGCACCCCGGGATCGGCCGCGTACAAGAGCGGCCCCAGCACCGCGCGCGCCCGCTCGGGGTTCAGCTTCGCCAGCGCCCAGATCGCCGCGTCCCTCGGCCGCCGCGCGGCGTCCGTCACCAGCGCCTCCAGCGCCCTCGACAGGCCCTTGAGCTCCAGCCGCAGCGCCAGCGTCACGCCCTTCTCCTGCAGCCGCTCCCCGGGGTGCGCCAGCATCAGCCGCACGTGGGCCTCCCGCACCAGCCCCGCCAGCTCCAGCAGCTCGGCCGCCCGCAGCGCCCGCTCGGGAGACGGCGACTTGATCGCCTCCACCAACAGCCGCTCCTCTGCGTCCTTCACCGCACCGGGCTCGACGCCCGCCACCCGCTCGTGCACCGCGTCGACGTAGCGGGGCCTGAGGCGCACCAACATCACCACCAGCCCGGCGCAGCCGAGGATCAACAGGGCGAACACTCCCTGCACCCCCACCGCCTTGGCGATGCCCAGCAGCAGCACGCCGGCGATCCCCATGCCGCCCTTCTTGAGGAGGCCGTCGATGGTGCGGCGCGCGCCGTCGCGGGAGGCGTCGGGCAGCGGCGCGTAGAGCAGCTGCACCGCCACCGGCATCAACGCCCAGCTCACCGCGCCCTCGAAGACCTTCAGCGCCCAGGCGCTCCACACCGAGGGCACCACCCAGGCCACTCCCGTCAGCAGCGCCAGGCCTACCGGGGCGATCCCCGCGTAGCGCACCACCCCCATCCGGCGCAGCAGCGCCTCGGCCAGGAAGAACTGGAAGAGCGCGCAGGCCACGCCCGTCCACAGTTGGTGCGCGGCGAAGAGATCCGCCATCTGCGCCTCCGACAGCTTCGCCACGGCGCGGGCGTTGAAGGCGAAGTCGGTGAACTGCTGCAGCACCGCGAAGCCCAGGACGAGGCCGGCGATCAGGCGGGTGTACCGGCCCAGCACCACGTCCTTGAGCGGCGTGCGCGGCGCGTCCTGCTTCTCGGAAGGCGGCTCCACGTCGCTGCGGTGGAAGCGCCAGGCGAAGGCCCCCACCACCAAGAGCGCGCCCCCCGCCACCAGCGGCCCCAGCGCGCCCACCGAGCGCGAAAGCACCTGCGCCGAGAAGCCCCCGACGATGGCGCCGGACATGCCGATCCCGTTGACCCAGGTGAAGGCCCGCCGCGCCTCGCGCGCGTCGAAGGCGTCGGTGAGCGAATTCCAGAAGGCCAGGGACACCAGCGTGGCGAAGGCTTCGGCGAAGAGGTACGCGCCCAGCCGGAAGAAGGGCACGTTGAACCACAGCCCCACCGCCAGCGTCAGGGCGAAGATGCCCGCCGCGAAGGACACGAAGCCTGGATCCGACTTGCGGCCCAGGCGCAACAGCGCCAGCGCGCCCGTCACCACCGCCGCGGCCATGTACAGCCAGGGCAGCGCGCTCTCCTGGAACCGCGCCAGCATCAGCGCCGTGGCGCCGGGCTTCATCATCGACACCGCGCCGATGAAGCAGAACTGGAAGAGGGCCGCGGGCCACAACCTCGACACCCACGAGCGCGCCATGGGAAGGCCTTCGGATCAGTCCGCCGTGTAGGCCAGGTCGGCCTTGCCCAGCGCGGACGCGAGGCGGAAGGTGAAGGTGCTCCCGGGGGCGATCTCCACCTTCGGGAAGCGCACCCGGTAGCCCACCCAGAAGGGCTCCATGTACGAGTAGATGGAGCGCATCGGAGCGGTGGTGCGGCCCAGGCGGCTCACCTCGGTGGGCGTCACTTCCTTGCCGTCCACCACCAGGGCCAGCCGCCACATGGAGTCGGCGCGGTTGAAGTCTTCGAACTTGTAGTCGTTGGCGTGCACCGCCAGGTGGAACTCCACCGCGTCCGAGAGGCGCTTCTGCTCCGCGGCCAGGTTCTTCGCCGCCTCGCCCGCCGGAATGGCGCGGAAGCGGGCGTCGCGGGCCAGGCGCGCCTCCACGAAGGCCGGCGACTGCCAGGTGGCGTGGAAGAAGACGTTGGTGTCCAGGTTGTCATAGACGGCCTGGCTGCGGGTGAAGCGCTCGAGCACCGTCTGGTACTCCGCCTCCAGCTTCGGATCGCTCTCGCTGGGCGGTGGATCGCCGCCCACGCGCGGGATGCGGGCGTTGGCGCACCCGCCGAGCGAGAGGATGACGAGGAGCGCCGTTGCTCTTCCCGGGCGGATCACTTCGGGAAGTCCTCGCGGGTGAACAGGGAGTGCACCTTCACTCCCAGCGCCTCGATCGCCTCGCGCCCGCCCTCCTGGCGATCGACCAGCGCGAAGGCGGCCACCGGCTCGAGCCCCTCGGCCCGTGCCCGCTCGACGGCCTTGATGGTTGACGCGCCAGTGGTGATCACGTCCTCCACCACCGCCACCTTCGCTCCTTCCGCAATGGCCGACAGCCCCTCGATCCACTGGCCGGTGCCGTGCCCCTTGGGCTCCTTGCGCACCAGGAAGGCGTGCAGAGGCGCGCCGCCCAGGTGGCTCACCAGGCTGACCGCGCTGGCCAGCGGATCGGCGCCCATGGTGAGGCCCCCCACCGCCACCGCTTCGGGGCTCTGCGCGCGGATCTCCGAGAAGAGCAGCCGGCCCACCAGCCAGTGCCCCTCGGCCAGCAGCGCCGTCTTCTTGCAGTCGATGTAGAAGTCCGACTCCCGGCCCGAGGACAGCACCACCTTCTTCTTCGCGTAGCTCTTCTCGGTGAGGAGCGTGAGGAGCCGCTGGCGATCGCTCTTCAGGGCGGCGGCACCGAAGTCCAGCGCAGCGCTCACCGCGGGCCCTTCCCCTCGAGGTAGGCCACCAGCTCGGCGGAGTAGCGCAGCTGGGTGAGCAGCTCGGCGCGCCGCGCCTCCTCCAGCTCCTCGAAGACGTCGGCCAGGAGCGAGAGATCCTGGTTGCACTGGCCCAGTCGCAGGGTGACGTCGGACGCCAATTCGTCGGCGTCGACCTCCTCCTCCACCTCCTCGGGCGCCAGGCCGTCCTCGTCGGACAGGGCGCGGGTCAGCATGTCGCGCGCGGCGGGGGCGAGGCGCCCTTCGGAGGACAGGCGCTCCTGCGCGGCGGCCAGCTCTTCGCGGCTCACTTCCTCGCCGTGGATCGCCGAGGCCAGCGCCATCAGCAGCGCGTCGGCGTCGGTGAGATCGGTGTGCAGCCGGGCCAGCACCTTCTCGCGCTGCAGCATCGTCAGGGCGGCCACCCGGCGGAAGCCGGTGATCACCTGGAAGCGATCCGGCGCCTTGAGGCGCACGTCGATGGGGAAGAGCTGCCCCAGCCGGGCGATGTCGGTGGCCAGCGCCGACACGTCGTCCTCGTCGGGCGCGTCGGCGCGCAGCCGGAAGGCGTCGTCGGCGTCCACCCGGTCCAGTGGGATCATCGCCGGGGCGACGAAGTGCTTGTGCACCAGCGGGCGCACGTCGGGTGAAGGCCGCGGCTCGGGCAGCTCCTCCTCGGCGGCGGCGCCCTCGGCGTCGTGAGTTGACGAGGCGCCGGGGGAAGCCGTGACGGACTGGGGCGGCGGCGGCGGTGCGCCGAGCGAAGCAGCGGCCTCTGAGGCGGAGCCGTTGGAAGCCTCGCCCACCGGGGACCCGTCGTTGTTCACCACGTCTTCCATGCGCTCACTTCTTCTTCTTCAGGAGCACCTTCTTCTTGCCACCCTCGCCCACCAGCACCGGGGCCGGAGGCGGCGGCGGGGCCGGCTTGGCCTCACCTTTGTCACTCTTGTCGCCCTTGCCGGGAGGAGGCGGCGGCGCCGGCTTGCCAGCCCTGACGGGCACCGCAGCGGGGCGGGCGATCACGGTGGCCGGGCGGGCGGAGGCGGTGGCGGGCCGGTACGCGGGGCGGGTGGCGGGCCGCTCGGACGCGGGCCGGGGCTCGGCGTTGCCCATGTCCACCCGGCCGCGGAAGCTGGCGCCGTCGACGATGATCACCCGCGGCGAGCGGATGTCGCCCACCATGCGGCCTTCCTTGGTGAGCTCGACCGACTCGGTGGCGGTGATGTTGCCCACCACCACGCCCGAGACGATCGCGTTCTTCACCGCCACGTTGGCCTTCACGATGCCCGAAGGCTCGACGATCAACGTGCGCGTCAGGGACAGCTCGCCCTCGACGCGCCCGCGGACCGTGAGGTCCTCGTCACCCGAGAGCTTCCCGCTGATGAGGATCGACGGTCCGATGATCGTCGACTCCGACGAACCGAACTCCTTGGTGGCGGCCATGGTGGCTCAGCGCTCCTTCACGTCCATGTCGACGTTGCCCTTGAAGCTGGCGCCGTCGGCGATCAGGATCCGCGGGGCGCGCACGTCGCCCACCACGCGGCAGTCGGCCTTGAGCTCCACCTTGTCCGTGGCGGCGATGTTCCCGGTGACCCGGCCGCCGATCTCCACGTTCTGCACCTCGATGTCGGCCTCCACCACGCCCGACGCCTCGACGAAGAGGGACTCCTTGAGCGAGATCTTCCCCTTCACCGTTCCCTGGATGACGAGATCCTCGTCGCCGGAGATCTCCCCGTCGATGACGATGCTCGAGCCGATGATCGTGTTCGCCATGTGCCTTCCTTACCCGTGCTTCGAGTGACAGTCCGCAGCGCTGCTTTTCAGATGTCGTCGGGCAGCTTGACGTCCATCTCGATGGAGCCGTTGAAGACCGCGCCGTCCTCGATCACCACGCGCGTGGCCTTGATGTCGCCGTTCACCTTGGCCGACTGGTTGATCGACACCTTGGTGATCGCGTCGATGTTCCCGCTGGCCGTGCCGTTGATGGTCAGATCGTCGGCGCGAATGTCGGCCTCGACGATGCCCGAGGACTCGATGGTGAGGTGGTTCTTCAGGTTCACCTGGCCCTCGACGCGCCCCTCGACCACCAGGTCACCGGCGCCGGTCAGGCTGCCCCGAATGGTGATGCCCTTGCCGATGATGTTGATCTGATCGTTCGTTGCCATGGGGTGAGGGACGGTAGGCTAGCGATGCGCGGAAATCCATTGCGAGATGTCGCCGACGACCTCCTCTTTGCCGGTCTCGTTGAGCAGCTCGTGACGAAAGTCCACATATTCCTTCCACGTCTTGTCGGCGGACGCCACGGTGTCGAAGAAGGCGCGCGCGGCGGGCCTGGACGCGATCGGATCGGAGGTGCCGTGCAGCATCAGCAGCGGCTGGGTGATGGAGGCGCCGAGGCCGGCGAGGCGATCCTGCGCGGCGGTGTGCTCGAAGAACCAGCGCGGGGTGGTGACGTGGAGGTAGAGCGGATCCTCGGCGGTGGACTTCTGCCAGGCGGGATCGCGTGAGAGCTGCTCGGGCTTGAGCTCGTTGCCGATCTCCAGGCCGGGCAGCAGCCCCTTGATCAGCTTCGCGCCAAAGAGCTTCAGCGCCGGCGGCTCGAAGGCCAGCTTGTAATACGGGCTGGTCAGCACCGCGCCCTTGAGGCCTTCCGGGCGGCGCGCGAGCCAGTGGGTGACGATGAGGGCCCCGTGCGAGTGGCCCAGCGCGAAGCAGGGCGCGGCGCCCGCCGCCTCGCGCACGCGGCCCCAGAAGACGTTCATGTCGTCGAGGTAGTCGTCCCACTTGATGACGTCGGCGCGCTTGCCGTCCGCCTTCCCGTGGCCGCGGTAGTCGAGCGCCAGGGTGGAAAAGCCGCGGTCCGC
Organism: Myxococcales bacterium; assembly: GCA_020846875.1. Lineage (GTDB taxonomy): Bacteria > Myxococcota > Myxococcia > Myxococcales > Myxococcaceae > JADLDB01. Next base: position 15,041 of record JADLDB010000074.1, read on the forward strand.
CAGCGCGTCCAGGGTGTGGACGTAGCGGCCGGAGTGATCGCCGTAGCCGTGCACCACCCCCACCATCGCGGTGGCGGGGCCGTCGGGCCCGACGCTGCGCCAAAAGAGCCGGGTGCCGTCCTTCGAGGAGAAGAAGCCTTCGTCGCGCCGAGCCATGAGGCCGGGCAGCTTACGAGAAGGCCCTTCAGGGCGTGAGCATCTTCAGCTTGCGCTCCAGATCGGCGCGCTGCGTGGGCCGCTCGGCCGAGTCGGGGTTGTCCTTGAGGAGCTGCACGGCGCGCCGGAAGGCGTCCAGCGCGCGCGCCTTCTTGCCTGCCTTCATCGAGGCCTCGCCGAGGTGCTCGAGCAGCGTGGGCTCGTCGGGGGAGCCGCTGACCGCCCGCTCCAGGTAGTCGAGCGCTCCGGCGGTGTCGCCCTTCTTGTGGAGGACCCAGCCCATCGAGTCGAGGAAGGCGGGGCTCTCTGGCCGCACCGCGAGGGCTTCCTTCATCAACTGCTCCGCCTCCGCGAGATCGCCGCCGCGCTCGGCCAGGGTGTAGGCCACGAAGTTGAGCGCCGCCGCGTTCTGTGGGTCGCCGGTCAGCACCGCGCGCATCTCCTTGACGGCCTGGGTCCAGTCGCCGTGGCGCTCCAGCGTCACCGCCAGGGAGAAGCGCAGGGTGTGATCGTCCGGCCGGCCCTTCAAGGCCCCCTGGAAGAGCGCCACCGCGTCGCCCAGCCGGCCCTGCCGCTCGTAGAAGCCGGAGACGGCCTCGAAGGCGTCGGCGCCGGGCGTGTCGGCGAAGAGCTTCACCAACATCGCCTCTGCGTCCTTCGGCTGGCCGGCGCGCTCGTACCCGCGCGACCAGGCGGCGGTCAGCCCTGACAACTGCGGCCGCTCCTCGGACAACTTCTTGAAGGCGTCCAGCGCGCTCTTGTGGCGGCCCAGCGAGGACAGCGACATGGCGCGGTGCAGGCGCGCCTCGAAGTACAGCTCGCCCACCGCCGGGGGCACCGCGTCGAAGGCGTCCAGGGCCTTCTGGAAGGCGCGGCGGCGCTCGTGCACCAGGCCGGCGTAGAAGTGCAGGCGCGGCTCGACGCCCTGGGCGCGGGCCTTGTCCAGCACCTCGGCTGCGGCCTCGAGCTGCCGCATGGACAGGTAGCTGAAGGCCACCTTCACCGCGAGCTCGGGATCGCTGCCCAGGGAGAGGAGCTGCTCGAACCAGGCGCGCGCCTCCTGAGGCCTCTCCATCCTCAGCGCGAGGCGGCCGGCGGCCAGCAGCACCTCCTGGTTGTCCGGCTCCTGCTCGAGCGCCTTCTCCAGCGCCTCGAGGGCTTTGGGGGCTCTTCCCGTGGCCTCGTAGTGCTTGCCCAGCGCCACCCACGACTCCACGTCGCCGGGATCGCGGTCCAGGGCGCGCACCAGCAGCCTCTCGGCGCGGGGATCGCCGCGCTCGGCCAGCGCGAGCCCCAGGCGCCGGTAGCCGATCGGCTCGCCGGGGATCGCGGCGCCCAGGTTCTCCACCACCCGCACCGCGTCGTCCACCTTGCCTTGGTCGAGCCACACCTGCGTCAGCACCAGGTAGGCGTCGGGGTGGGTGGGCCTGAGCTTGATCGCCCGGGCCAGGTGGGCGCGGGCGCGCGTCGTCTTGTTCGCCTCGTACAGCACCCGGCCCATGAGCAGCTGCGCGGGCGCGTAGTCGGGGTACTTCTCCACCACCTTCTTGAGCTGCTGCTCGGCGCGGTCGAGCTCCGAGAGGCGAGCGAACTCTTCGGCCAGCTCGGTCATCAGGTAGGGGTTGGCGTCGTCGGAGGCGAGCGCCAGCCGCAGTTCGTCCAGGGCGATCCGGTGCACGCCGTCGTGGTGGGCGAGCCGGGCCTTGAGGAAGTGCGCGTAGGAGGCGGCCGACGGGTAGACGTCTTGATCGTCCCGCGAGCCCATGGCCTCGCGCATCGCCGAGACGTCCACCGCCGGCCTGCGCGGCTCGCCGGCGCTCAAGGGCGCGGCCCACAGAGCCAGGGCGAGCAGCTTGTACCACCGGCGCCCGAAGCGGCGCGCGCCGCGGGACAGGTGCTCCTTGAGGTTCACTTCGACACGTTCCTTTTCGTCACGACAGCAACTGCTCCAGCACGGCCTCTCCGTCGCCCGGGGCGTCGCGCACGTCCGCCATGCGCGAGCGGTAGGTGACGTGCTCGGCCTCGAGCCGCGCGCACAGCCGGCCCACCAGGGGGCGCGCCGAGTCCACCGCCGTCTCGGGCAACAGGAGCGCAAACACGCCCTCGCCCAGGTGGCCCACCACGTCGGGCGCGCGCAGCTCGCGGCGCACCAGGGCCACGCAGGCCTGCAGCTTGGGGCCGGGCGGCATGGACGGCCTGAGCACCGCCAGGGTCAAGGGGCGCGCGTAGCGCACGCTGCGGGACAGCTCCTGGGTGAGCCGGTTGACGATGCCCAGGTGATCGAAGAGGCCCGTCTCGGGATCATTGCCCGGGCCAGGGCGGACCGTGGGGCGGGCGCCGCTGCGCTGGATGGCGGTGCCGACGCGGTTGAGCAGGCCGGAGAGCGCGAAGGGCTTGGTGATGGAGTCCACCGCGCCGAGCTCGAGGGCGCGCAGCTTCTCGCCGATCTCCGGGCTGCCGGCGATCAGCACCACGGGGATGTCGCGGGTGCCCGCGCTGGCCTTGAGCTCGCGCAGCGCCTCCAGGCCGTCCTTGTTGGGCATGAAGGCGTCCATGACGATCACGTCGGGGTGCAGGGCCTGAGCGCGGAGGATCACCTCGTCGCCGTCGCGCGCCGTCTCCACCCGGTAGTGGCCAGACAGCCCCATCGACGCCACGCGCAGCAGCACCGGATCGTCCTCGGCCAACAGCACCAGCGGGACGTCGGTGCGCGCGTCGGCAGCCTTCCGCTCGGCCTCCACCTTGATGGGGAGGGTGAAGGCGAACAGCGCGCCGCCACCCTCGGGCGCCTCGGCCCAGATCTCCCCGCCGTGCCGCTCCACGTAGTCGCGGCAGATGGACAGCCCCAGCCCGCGGGAGCGCTCGAAGGCGAGCAGCAGCTCGTTGGGATCCTTCACCACGCCGTCGTCCTTCACCTCCACCAGGGCCACGTCGCCGTCGGGCCGCGTCTTGAGGCGGGCGCGCACGGTGAGCTCCTTGAGCTCCCTGGCGTGGGTGAGGGAGTTGGTGATCAGGTTCTGAAGCACCTGGCGGATCTTCTGCTCGTCGCCCAGCACCGGCAGGCTCAAGGGGGCCTCCGCGCGCAAGCTGACGCCCTTCTCCCGGGTGAGGATCTGCAGATCGCGCACCGTCTCCTGGCACGTCTCGGCGACGTCCATGGTGCGGGTGAAGAGGACGATCCGCCCGTCTTCCCCTCGGCTCTTCTCCAGCAGGTTCTCCACCAACTCGAGCACCTTCTTGCTGGTCCTCTGGATCACCTCGGTGGAGGTGCGCTGGGGCGCGGACAACGCCTTGTCGGTGAGCAGCAGGTGGGCGTGGCCGATCAGCACGTTGAGGGGCGCGCGCAGATCGTGGGTCAGCACCGCCAGCAGCTCGTTCTTCTTGCGATCGAGCGCCTTGAGCCGGTTGTTGGCCTCGATCAGCTCGCGGTAGCGGTCGACGTAGGCGGCTTCCAGAGAGGCGCGGGTGCGGGCCTCGAGATCGCGGGACAGCTCGCGCTCCGCCGCGTCCTTCAGCGTCACCGCGAGCGCCTCGAGGAAGTCCCGCTCCTCGCGCTCGAGGGGCTCCTTCCGCTTGAGGATCAACGCCGCCACGCCCTCGCCGTCGCAGGGCAACGGCACCACCCAGCCCGCGTCGGACTCCACCGGCTCGCGGCCTTCCAGCGCCCTGCGCAGCCCGGGCGTCACCGCCAGATCCACCGGCAGCCTCGCCCCCGCGTCGAGGAGAAAGGCCCGTCGCGGGCCCTGCCCTTCCAGCGCGAGGGCCTGCACCTGCTCGCAGGCCAGCACCTCGCGCAGGCGAGCCGTCACGCGGCGGGCCACGTCGTCCAGCGAGGCGCGGCGCTCGCGGGTGAGCTCGAGGAGCAATTCCAGCCGCGCCCGCACCAATTCGTCCCGCTGGGTGAGGCGCCGCGCCTTGAGGCTGGCGGCGAGCAGCTTCTCCAGCACCTCGCCAGAGTCGAAGACGGCGTCGACGTCCAGCGCCCGCGCCACCGCCGCCGGCACCTGCGCGCCGTCCAACAGCACCGGCAGCCGCTTGAGCTGTGGGACGCGCCGCACCGCCTGGAGCGCCGCCCGCGCCGCCCGGCTGGACGTGGCCAGCACCACCGCGTCCGCCGCAGCGACACGCTGCAGCTGCGTCACCCGCGCCACCGTCTCACACCGGTACCCGCGCGCCTGGAGGCGCTGGGCGAGCGGGCCCGCCCGGCCACCGACGATCAACACGCGGCCAGAGGAGGACGACACGACGCGATTCTAGCGTAACCGAGGCTTGAGGCCCGCCAAGTCGAGGGGGGATGTGGGGAAATTCGGCCTGCATTCTGAAATTCCGATGGGCGAGGACGGGGGCTATGGTGCCACCGGCCGACCAGCGCCCACACAGGTCCCATGCACCGCACATCGCTCGCGTTCCTCGTCGCCTTCTCCGCCGTCGCAGCCGCGCAGACCTCGGATGAGTGGAGCACCTTTCCGCCCGCCCAGCCGGCCCCCACGCAGCCCGCGCCTGCCAAGCCTCCACCGAAGGCGGCCCCGGCGAAGCCCCCGGCCACCGCACCGGCTGCGCCTGCCCGGGCGACTTCTGCGGCGCCTCCGAAGTCGAGTCCTTCGGCGACGACGGCCGCACCGCAGCCGGCCGCGGACGGAGGTGTGGACGAGTTCGCCGAGCTCCCCATCGTCTCGCAGAAGGAGCGCTACCTGCCGGGCACCGAGCCGCACAGCCCCTCGACGTGGGGGAACGCCTGGAACGCGAAGGAGAACTCGCGCGTCACGTCGGGGCAGTACGGGATTGGCACCGTCTTCGTGCCGTCCGCCCGCCTGGGCCCCAGGGGCGTGGTGCGGGTGTCCTTCCTCGGTGAGTACTTCAACCAGACGGACTTCCCGGTGAAGGGGGCGCAGAACATCCGCTCGGCGATCACCTTCGCGGCCAGCTTCGTGCCCATCACCTGGCTGGAGGTCTTCCTGGCCTATGGCGCCTCGGCCAACACCAACAACAAGACGTCGCCCAACCTCTTGCAGGCGCTGGGCGATCTGACCTTCGGCGTGAAGGGCAGCTACCAGTTCTTCGACGGCTTCCACGCGGCGGCCGACCTGCGGCTGCTCACCTTCGCGGGCGTGGGCAACCAGGGGGTGGACAAGTTCGCCGTCGGCTTCGAGCCCACGCTGATCGCCACCTATGACTGGCGCGCGCTGTCGAAGAGCCTGCCCATCGTCTCCACGGTGTCGCTGGGCTTCACCTTCGACTCCACCGGTGGCCTGGTCACCAACCAGACGCTCAACGCCTCGGAGGAGTTCGCCCTGGGCATCAATGAGTACCACCGGATCAACTTCGGCCTGGCGATCGAGGTCCCGCTGCCCATCGCCACGCCCTTCCTCGAGTACTACCTGGCAGGCCCCCTGGGCGTGCCGGGCGGCAGCCTCACCGGCCCCGACAACCGGCCCGTCGCGGTCACCGACGCGATGCCGCAGAACCTGAACCTGGGCGCGAAGATCACCGCGATCAAGGATCTCACCATCACCTCGGGCGTGAACATCGGCCTGACGCGCTCGGTCGGCCTGGGCGTGCCGGCCACGACCCCCTGGAACTTCTACGTCGCCGCGTCCTTCGCCATCGATCCCTTCCAGCGCGGGGAGACGAAGTTCATCGACACGGTGCGGATGAAGAAGGTGGAGACCATCAAGCCCCCGCCGCGCATGGAAGGCACCATCACCGACAAGGAGACGGGCAAGCCGGTGGCCGGGGCGATCGTCGCCATCGGGACCAGCCCGAAGGTGGCCTCCGACGAGCAGGGCGCGTTCACCACCCACGAGGTGAAGGCCGCCAGGGTGACGCTCAAGGTGACCCGCGACGGCTACAAGGCGCTGGAGCAGGCGCTCGATCTGCCGGCGGATCCGACCAAGCCCTTGCCGAAGCTGACCCTGGTGCTGGAGCCGGAGGTGAAGAAGGCGACGTTCTCGATCACCGTCACGGCGGCAAAGAAGCCGGTCAAGGCGCAGGTGTCCTTGAAGGGCGACGGGGAGGGCACCGGCTCGGCGCAGGTGGAGTCGGGCGACGCCCCGACGGCGGCCGAGCTGCCGGCAGGCAAGTACGTGATCAACGTGATCGCCGAGGGCTTCCTGGCCAAGACGCGCGAGGTGCAGATCAGCGCCGGCGCCACCATGAACGTGGCCTTCGAGCTGGAGGCCGCCCCGAAGAAGCCGCTGGTCGTCTTCAAGGGCGACAAGATCGAGATCCTCCAGCAGGTCCACTTCCAGACGGGCAAGGCGGTGATCATGGCCGACTCCAACAGCCTGCTGCAGCAGGTGGTGGACTCGATCGTGAAGAACGGCGTCAAGCGCGTGCGCGTGGAAGGCCACACCGACAACCGCGGGAAGAAGGAAGCCAACCAGAAGCTGTCCGAGGATCGCGCGCGTGCGGTGGCCGACTACCTCATCGCACAGGGGATCGAGGCCGCACGGATCGAGTCGGTGGGCTATGGTGACTCCAAGCCGATCGCACCCAACCTCACCGCGCGGGGCCGAGAGCTGAATCGCCGCGTGGAGTTCATCGTGCTGGAGAAGTAGCTCATGCGCAGGCCCGTCCTGGTGGTGCTCGCGGTGCTCCTCGGGGGATGCGGGGGCGAGCCGCCGCCTCCTCCTCCGCCGCCGCCTCCTCCGCAGGTGTTCCTCACCATCTCCCAGGCGACGGTGGTGGGTGACAAGATCACCGGGCGGGTCAGCGTCAGCGGCTGCACCAACGTGACGCAGGTGCAGATCCTTCAGGGCGGCGCCTTCCTGGCGGACGCGATGTTCACCAAGAGCCCGACGGAGATCACCCTGCCGGCGTCCCTCTTCTCCAGCCTCTACTCGCGGCTGGGGATCGCCGCGAACCTCACGCTGACCGCCAAGGTGGTGTGCGCGGACGGGCGGGAGAACACCTCGCAGCCGGTGGGGGTGAAGTTCTTCCCGGTGGCCTCGAAGTTCTCGCTGGGCGGCACGCAGGTGATGCCCGACGCCTTCGTCGCGGAAGGGGGCCTGGGCGGGACGCCGGTGGGCTTCATCGGCTGCGTGGGCACCGCCATCGGCACCGCGCTGGGCAAGGCCGACACCATGGGTAACGTGCCCACCTACAACGAGTCGCTGCCCTTCGCCTGCGGCTACGACACGGAGATCAGCGAGCGCAGCCCGGTCACCGGCACGCGCTGGGTGCTGCAGCCCGGCCAGGGCGCCTACGCCATCGACGGCAGCTTGAACGTCACCGCGCAGTTCATGGGCAACCTGAGGCGGATGGGCGTGGCGCGGGACGGCAGCGGCATCTTCTGGATGGAGGCGGCCCCCACCCCGGTGGCGATGAAGCTGAACCCAATGGGCGGCGGCAGCCCGGTGGTGTGGACCAGCCCCGCGGGCGGCACCGTCAATTCCACGCCGGTGGTGAGCGTGGGGGACAACACCGTCACCCTGTCCACGTGGCAGTACAACGTGGGCACCGCGGTCGGGAACATCGTCGTCTTCAAGTACAACTTCCTCACCGGGGCGCTGACCAACGGCGTGGGGCCCGGCATGGGGCCGCCGATCGTCTTCAGCCAGCAGTTCCCCATGCTGAACCAGCCGATCACCCCGTACGCGGCCTTCAACGCCGACGGCACCTTGATCATCCTCCCGCTGCTCTCGGTGGACGTGTCCGGCACGGTGCGCACCACCATCCTCGCGTGCTCGACCAGCCCGGTGGGCAGCCAGTGCACGGGGATGGATCGCCGGTGGACGTCGCGCACCTTCGACGGCGTGGTGAACCTGGTGCTGCCCTTCAGCGCGGGGAACTACTTCGCGGCGGTGGGCCCCTACCAGGCGTGGTTCCTCTCTGCCCAGGGCGGCGCGGTCAAGAACCTGGGCGAGCAACCCCTGCGTCCGTCCGGCAGCCTGCAGATCCTCGGCGTGCAGCCGGGAGTGGACGCCGAGTTCTACCTGCTCAACGGGCCGGCCAGCGAGACGACCACCACCTACCCGGTGGAGATCGTCGCCACCGACAAGCCGGAGGACGGCGAGCTGTGGCGCTTCGAGCAGGGCAGCGGCGAGTCACCGGTCGCCGCCATGTACATGTCCGTCGACGACAGCGGCCAGGCGTGGCTGCGCGTGGGGCCAGACCAGGTGAAGCCGCTCACCAACGGCGAGTACCGCTTCGTGCGCGGGCCGACGCCCATCCCGTAGAGTCAGGCGCGGCGGGCGACCAGCAGCGCCTCCACGTTGCCCGCTGGCCCTGGCACCGGCGAGTCGATGAGGCCGATCACCTCGAGGCCCGCGGCGCCCACGAAGGCGCGGATCGAGTCGATCGCCTCCTGCCGCGCCGCCGCGTCCCGCACCACCCCACCCTTGTCGATCCGATCCGGGCCCACCTCGAACTGCGGCTTCACCAGCGCCACCAAGAGGCCCTTCGGGAGCAGCTTCGGCAGCACCGCCGGCAGCACCAGCTTGAGCGAGATGAAGGACACGTCGATCACCACCACCCCCACCGGTGCGGGGAGATCGTCGTCGGTGAGGTGCCGGGCGTTGACGCGCTCGTGGCTCACCACCCGCGGATCGACGCGCAGCTTCTCGTGCAACTGCCCGCGCCCCACGTCAATGGCGTGCACCTTCGCCGCGCCTTCCTGCAGCAGGCAGTCGGTGAAGCCGCCGGTGCTGGCGCCGATGTCCGCGCACACCTGGCCGCGCACGTCGAGGTGGAAGGCGTCCAGCGCGCCCTTGAGCTTGAGGCCGCCGCGCGACACGTAGGGCAGCACCTCGCCCTTCTTGCGCAGCTCGGCGTCCACCGGCACCCGCGTGCCTGGCTTGTCGACGCGCTGCCCGCCCACCACCACCTGCCCGGCGAGGATCAACGCCTGCGCCTTCGTGCGCGTCTCGGCCAGCCCGCGCTCCACCACCAGCACGTCGAGGCGCTCCTTCTTCACCGGCCCAGCACCTCGCGCGCTGAGCGGACCAGGCCCGCCGCGTCCAGGCCCAGCTCGGCGCGCTGCGCCCGCGCCTCACCGTGGGGGATGAAGCGTTCCCCGGGGAGCGCCACCAGCTTCACCGGTGCCCTCACGCCCCGGCCCGCGAGCAGCTCCAGCACCGCCGCGCCGAGGCCGCCGCGCGACGTCCCCTCCTCCACCGTCACCAGCGCGCCCTTCGCCGCCTCGAGGGTGGCCGCTTCGTCCAGCGGCAGTTGGCGCGCGTCCAGCACCGCCCAGCGCGGATCGGCCTGCGCCGCCTCCAGCGCGGAGAGGCCCGCGGGCCCGAGGGTGAGGAAGGTGAGCTCCGCTGCCTCGGGACGCTTCAGCCATCGCGCGCTCCCGGGCCGACTCGCGGGCACTGCCACGCCTTCGGGCAGCGTGCCCCGCGGAAAGCGGATCGCCGTGGGGCCGCGCCGCGCCAGCGCTTCGTCCAGCATCGCCGGCAGATCCTCCCCGCACACCGCCGCCAGCACCGAGACGTGCGGGAGCGCCCGCAGGAAGGACACGTCGTACGCCCCCTGGTGCGTGGCGCCGTCCGCCCCCACCAGCCCCGCGCGATCGACGGCCAACACCACCGGGAGCCTCGGCAGCGCCACGTCGTGCACCACCTGGTCGTACGCGCGCTGGAGGAACGTCGAGTAGATGCACACCACCGGCAGAAGCCCCGCGTGCGCGAGGCCGGCCGCGAAGGACACCGCGTGCTGCTCGGCGATGCCCACGTCGAAGACGCGCGAGGGGAACCGCGCCTGGAGCGCCTGGAGCGCGCTGCCCTCGATCATCGCCGGGGTGATCGCCACCACCTTCGGATCCGCCGCCATCCGCGCCTCGAGCGCCTGCGCGAAGCCGTCCGAGAAGGTGGCCTGCCCCTGCCGGCTGCGCACCAGCTTGCCGTCGCGCCACTCGTACGGCCCCATCGCGTGGCCGCGCGTGCGTGGATCCGCCTCCGCCGGCCCGAAGCCACGCCCCTTCTGCGTCAAGGCGTGCACCACCACCGGCTTCTGGCACCGCCGCGCCTGCCCCAGCGCGCGGGTGAGCGCGGACAGATCGTGCCCGTCCACCGGCCCCAGGTACACGAAGCCCAACGCCTCGAAGAAGCCGCGCGCGCTCCCGTCGCGCAGCAGCCGCTCCACCGCGCCGACGTTGGGGGAGATGCTCATCCCGTTGTCGTTGAGCACCAGCTTGAGCGGGACAGGCCCGTAGCCGACGTTGTTGAGCCCCTCGAAGGTCAGCCCGCCGGTGAGCGCGCCGTCGCCGACGATCGCCACCACGTCCCCGGACTGTCCCTGCCGCCGCTTTCCCTGGAGGATCCCCAGCGCCACCGACACCGCCGTGCAGGCGTGCCCCGCGGCGAGGGCGTCGTGCTCCGACTCGCGCGGATCGAGGAACGGAGCGATCCCCCCCGTCTGCCGCAGCGTCTCCATGCGCCCACGCCGCCCGGTGAGCAGCTTGTGCGCGTACGCCTGGTGTCCCACGTCGAAGACCAGGCGATCGACCGGCGACTTGAAGACCCGGTGCAGCGCGACGATCAGCTCCACCGCGCCCAGAGAGGCGCCGAGGTGGCCGCCCACCCGGCCGCAGAGGGTGACGATCTCTGCGCGGAGCTCTTCGCACAGGAGCGGGAGCTCGGCCTCAGGGAGCGCGCGCAGCGCCTTCGGGGAGTCGATGCGATTGAGGAGGGACATGGAGGTCGCGGTCTGCTCCTCTCCTCGGCCCTCTCCCCCCGGTGGGGAAGAGGGAGGTCAGTTGCTGCGCTCGATGGAGTAGCGGGCCAGCGCCGCCAGGGGACCGGGCTCGGGCTCGAGCAGCTTCACCGCGTCCACCGCGCGGGCCACGTGATCCTGCGCCATCTTCTTCGAGGCCTCGAGCCCCACCACCGCGGGGAAGGTGTGCCGCCCGGCCGCCGCGTCCGCCCCGGTGGGCTTGCCCATCACCTCGGCCGAGGCCGTCACGTCCAACAGGTCGTCGGCGATCTGGAAGGCGAGGCCGATCGCGTCACCGTAGAGCTCCGCCGCGTTCACCGCCGCCTCGTCCCCGCGCCCGGCGATCGCCCCCATCCGGCACGCGGCCTTGATCAGCGCCCCGGTCTTCATCCGGTGCAGGCGCACCAGGTAATCCAACTGCGCCGGGCGATCCTCGGCGATGTCCAGCACCTGCCCGCCCACCATGCCGCCCGCGCCCGCCGCCAGCGCCAGCTCCGACACCAGCCGCCCCCGCACCGCCTGCTCGGCCGAAGGGCCCGTGGCCAGCAGCGCCAGCGCGTCGGTGAGCAGCGCGTCGCCCGCGAGGATCGCCATCGCCTCGCCGTACACCTTGTGGTTGGTGGGGCGGCCGCGCCGCAGCTCGTCGTCGTCCATCGCCGGCAGATCGTCGTGCACCAAGGAGTAGGTGTGAATGCACTCCACCGCGCAGGCGGCGTCGTTGGCCGGCTCCCCGCCCCCGTTGGAGGCGCGCGCGGTCGCGTCGGCGAAGGCCAGGCACAGCACAGGCCGCAGCCGCTTCCCGCCGTCCAGCAGCGAGTAGCGCATCGCCTCCGCCAGCTTCGCGGGGCTGCGCCGGGCGATCGCCTCCAGCCGGCTCGCCAGCAGCGCCTCCACCCGCCGCTGCTGCATGGGCAACCAGGACTCGAGGGAGAAGGTCGACATCACGTCACTCCAGGCGTCACCAGGTTTCGTCCTTCAGAAGGGCACGTCGTCATCTTCGGCGGGTGGCAACACCGGGCGCTTCGCGGCGGTGCCACGCGGCGGGGCGGGCGCGGCCGGCGCCTCAGAGGCCTCGGACACCTTCAGCGGCGTGGCCCGGCCGTCCTCGGACACCAACTGCTCGATCCGCTTCTCGGCGTCGGCGAGCAGCTTCTCGCCCTGCTTCACCAGCGCGATGCCCTCGGCGAAGCGCTCCAGAGACTCCTCGAGCGACAGCTCGCCGCCCTCCAGCGCCTCGACGATCTGCTGGAGGCGCTCCACCACGTGTCCGTACTGACCGGCTCCGGCTGGCTTCTCTCTGGCCACGGGAGGCCTCTACCCTACTTCTTGGCCGGCTTTAAGCCGGTCACGTTGGCCTCCAGCTGGTCCTGGGCCAGCGTGAGGCGCAGCCGATCGCCCACCTTCACGTCCGAGGCGCGCCGCACCACCTTCCCGTCCGCCTCGCGCGAGGCGATCGCATAGCCGCGGCCCAGCACCTTCAACGGGCTGAGCGCGTCAAGTCGCTGGGCGAGGGCGATGAGGCGCTGCCGCTCGGACTTGAGCCGCAGCCGGGCGAGGCCGGAGAGCCGCCCCGCGTCGTGGGCCAGGGCCTGCCGCGCGCGCACCAGGGCCGGGCGTGGAGAGGCGCGCTCCAATTCGAGCGACAGGCGGGCCAGCGCCGTTCGCTGCTCGCGCACCAGCCGGGAGCCCACCACCACCAGCCGCCGCTCCAGGGCGTCGAATTCCGCGCGCCGGGCCTCGAGCCGCGCCTGGGGGCGGGCCGCCTGCAGCCGGACCAGCAGTCCCTCCAGGGAAGTCTCCCGATCGCGCACCGCCCGGCGCAGGGCGCGGGCCATCCGCTCGGCGGCGTCGGCCAGCCACAGCCGCTGGCCGGACAGCGCGCGCCGGGGATCGCCCAACTGCCCCTCCAGGGCCTTGAGCTGGTTGCGAGAAGCGAGCAGCGCCTTCTCCGCGGCGCGCGTCATCCGGGCGCGGGCGTGCTTGAGGCCCAGCTCCAGCTCGGCCAGCACCGGGGCCACGGCCTCCGCGGCGGCGCTGGGCGTGGGCGCGCGCACGTCGGCCACCAGATCGGCGAGGGTGGTGTCGATCTCGTGCCCCACCGCCGAGACGACGGGCACCGTGGCCTCGAAGATGGCCCGCGCCACCGGCTCCTCGTTGAAGGTCCACAGATCGTCCACGCTGCCGCCGCCGCGCGTCACGACGATCACGTCCACGTCGGTGCGGCACAGGGCGCGGATCGCCCGGCGGATCTCCCACGCGGCCATGTCCCCTTGCACGCGCGCGTCGGCCACCACCACCGGCAGCCGCGGGTGACGGCGGTGCAGCACCTTCAAGAAGTCGCGCAGGGCCGCGCCGGAGACGGAGGTGACCACGCCCACCTTGCGCGGCAAGAGCGGGAGCGTCCGCCTCGGCCTGGTCCGCTTCTCCCCCAGCAGCCCTTCCGCCGCCAGCTTCGCCTTGAGCTGCTCGAAGGCCAGCGCCCGGGCGCCCACACCTTCTGGCTCGATGCGCTGGGCGATCACGCTGTACCGCCCCTGCACCTCGTACACGTCCAGCGACCCTTCGAGGATCACCGACAGCCCGTCCTTCAGCTTGAACTTCAGGGTGCGCGCCGTGCTCTGCCAGACACGCACGTCGATGGAGGCTCGCTCGTCCTTGATCGCGAAGTACAGGTGTCCTCGCGCGTTGGGTCCGCGAAAGCCCGTCACCTCGCCGCGCACCAGCACGCGGGCGAAGCGCGGCTCGATCAGCTCCTTGAGCTGGAAGGTCAGCTCGCTCACCGAGAGGACGCGCGGCTCCGGACGCGGCTGGCGCCAGGCGGGGACGCGCGCGGGCGGGAGCGGCCCGGGCGGTGGTGGTTGGGGAGGCGCCGTCTCGGCTTCCCTCTCCCCAGGGGCAGAGGGCGCTTGGGGTCCGAAGAGATCCTGCTGCTTCACTGCTTCTGCAGCTCCGTGACGCGCGCCTTCGCCTTCTGGTGGTACTCGTCATCGGGCGGCGTCATGGTCATCACGTCCTTGAAGAGCTTGATGGCCTCGTCGGGGCTGGTCTCCTTGAGCTGGTAGCCGCGCAGGTACACGTCCTTGGCCTGAGAGCGCGCCTCGTTCACCAGCGACTGCGCGCCCACATGCCCCGGGTCGGCCTCCAACACCTTGCGCGCCAGCTCGATGGCCTTGCTCCAGTTGCCGGTCGTCTTGTACTGCGAGGCCTTGACGAAGAGCTTCGACACCAGCTGGGTGCGGATCTGCCGGGACAGATCGCTGGACTCGCCGCCGGCGATCTTCTTGTCCAGAGCGTACAGGCCGATCAGCTCGTTCTCGTTGAGGCTCTCCAGCTTCTTGGACTTGGCCTCGAACTCCTTGATCTGCGACTCCAACTGACGGCAGGGCGCATGCTTGTTGGCGCAGGCCTGGGCGAGGGACAGGGCCCCGGTGGCGTCGCCGCTCTTGAAGCGCTGCTGCACCTCGACCCAGGGACGATCGGGGGGCGGCGGCGCGATGGTGGGGTTCTTGATTCGGTAGATGGCGGTGTCGGCCTGCTTCTGCAGCTCCTTGGCGTCGCGATCCTCGGGCCGCGCCACCAGGATGTCCTCGCTCAGCGCCTTGAGCTTCTCCATCTTCTCCAGCTCGCTGGCGAAGGGGAGCAGCCCGCGGGCCTCGGTGAGCTTCTCGGCGATCTTCTCGTCCAGTTGATTCTTCAACGTGCGGACCGCGTTCTCCTGGGTGGTAGTCTTCACCGCCGTCAGCGCCGTGAAGGCCTTGCCCACCTCCCCCGCCTTGAGCGCCTCCCGGGCCGTCTCCAGGGCCTTCTGGGCGGGGATCTCGCGGTCGGCGATCTCCAGGTAGTTGGCCACCTGCTTGGCCTCGTACTCGGGATCGAACTCGGTCATCTCCACCAGCTTCGCCTTGGCGTCGGCCCAGTTGCCCTGGCGCACCAGGTCCTTGGCCTCCTTGAACAGGCCGGCCATCTCGGCCTCGTGCTCGCGCTGCTGCTTGGCGGCGACCGCCTGCGCAGCCTTGCGCTTGTTGTCGATCGCCTTCCAGCCGACGAGGAGCGCGAGGATCACCACCAGGCCGCCGCCCACGGCGATGAACAGCTTCCGTTTCTTCTGGCGGGAGGCCTCCGGATCCTCCTGCATGCGGGAGGTCCGCACCGGCCGGCCCCGCCCGGTGGAGCGCTCGATGCTGCCTCCCCCGGTGCGAGCCGTCCTCACCGGAGGCCTGCGGGCCGGAGCGCCGGTGTCCTGGGCCCCGTCGTCGCCGGTGTCGTCCGGAGCCCCTGCCCCGGCCGAGGCGCCGCCCGCGTCGAAGCGCAGCTCGCTGTCGCCGAGGCGGATCACGTCGCCGTTGGACAGGGGCGTCTCGTCGGCCACCGCGTCGCCGTTGAGCAAGGTCCCGTTGCCCGAGCCGAGATCGCTCACCGCCCAGCCGTCCTCCGTCTTGCGCACCAGCGCGTGCTTGCGCGACACGGAGGTGTCGGGGATGGAGACCGGGTTGTCGGCGGCACGGCCGATCACCACCTCGTCGCCCTCGAGCACGAATTCCTGCCCCGACGAGGGACCGGCCTCGCAGACGAGCTTCGCCTGGGGAGCCCGCTTCGCCGCTGCTCTCGCCGCCGACACCGCGCCCGTGGTCCGGCGGGGGGCCCCCGAGGGGCGCGCCGCGGCGCTGGAGGCCCCGCTGGTGGGACGGCGGCGGGGCGGCTGGTTGGGCGGAGGCGGCATCTCGTACCGGCTTTCTCGAAGCAGGCGGCTACCCGCCGACGTTTCCGAACATGAAGGCGAAGACGATGGGACCGAACAGCACCATGAAGACCGTGGGGAAGATGCAGGCGATCAGGGGGAAGAGCATCTTCACCGGCGCCTCGTTGGCCAGCTTCTCCGCGCGCTGGGTGCGCTCGATGCGCAGCTGCGTGGACTGAATGCGCAGCACCTTGCCGAGGCTGGTCCCCATCTTGTCGGCCTGGATCAGCGCGGTGACGAACTGCGACAGGGCGGGCAGGTCGACGCGGGCGATCATCGACTTGAGCGCCTCCTCACGCGTCTTGCCCATCTTCAGTTGCTTCAAGACCAGGGCCAGCTCATCGCGCAGCGGGCCGCCCTTGCCCTTCTCCACCACCTTGGCGAGCGCGGCGGTGAAGTCGAGGCCGGCTTCGACGGACAGGGTGAGGAGGTCCAGGTTGAAGGGCAGCGCGCGGCTGATCGCCAGGTGCCGCTTGTTGACTTTGTCGTTGGCCCAGATGAGCGGGTAGAAGAGGCCGATCGCCGCGCCGAGCAGCGACCACGCCGGGTTGAAGCCGATCGCGTTGACCACCACCAGGCCGAAGAGCAGCCCCACCACCAGGCCGATTTCCTGCAGGGCCATGATGTCCTCGGGCTTGTAGCCCTGGGGCTCGCCGGCCTTGATCAGCGTGCGGCGCATCCTGTCTTCGTAGCCGGGCCACATGAAGCGCCGATTCATCACCCCCAACTTGCGGATGACGACGCTGCCCGCGCCGGACATGCCGCCGGCCGACTCGTCCTTCACCTCGACCAGGAACGGCTGGACGAAGTTGGAGAGGCCCAGCCCGAACATCGCCGCGGCGCCGGCGGTGAAGATCGCCGCCGCAGCGATGAGGATGGTGGTCCACATTTCGGCCATGGCTTGAGCTCTCCGTTCGGGCCTAGATGTCGATATTGGTAATGCGCCGGATGATGAGGATCCCCAGGATCTCCATCACCATGATCGCGGCCACGAGGATGTAGCCGAAGATGTGGTCGAGCATCGGCTGCATCAGGTCGGGCCGCATGTAGTTGAGCACCACGCCCAGCACGAGCGGCATGGCGGCCACCACCCAGCCCTGCAGCTTGCCCTGGGCGGTGAGCGCGTCGATCTTCCCTTCGAGGCGGAAGCGCTCGCGGATGGTGGTGGACAGGGTTTCGTACATCTCGGCCATGTTGCCGCCGAGCTGCCGGGAGATGTTGGTGGCGGTGGCGACCAGATCGAGGTCGTCGCTACCCACCCGCCGCGCCATGTTGTTGAGCGCCTCTTCCAGCGGCACGCCCAGCTTGGCTTCCTTCACGAAGAGGCCGAATTCCTGCTGCAGCGGCGGGTAGCTGTCCTTGGACACCTGCTCGATGGACTGCTGGAAGGTGAGGCCGGCCTTGAAGGCGTTGGCCATGGCCTGCAGCGCGTCGACCAGCTGGGCGTTGAACTTCTTGATCCGGCGCTTGCGGTAGTGCTTCACCATCATCATCGGCAGGAAGAAGCCGAAGACGGTGGCGCCGATCGCCACCAGCGGGTTGATGAGCAGGTAGCTGCCCACGCCCAGCAGGAGCATCGACGCGATGTTCAGCACCAGCATCTGCCGGGGGTCGATGAACAGAAACATGTCGCTCAAGTCGTTCATCGACTTGACGATGTAGCGCTCCTGGTACTGCTCGTAGGCCTTGGACAGCACCCCGAGCACCACCAGCATCAGGAAGAAGAAGCAGCCGGCGAAGAGGAGGCCGGCGATCGCGGCGAACATGGGTGTGACGCCTCCTTCGCGTGGACGTTACGGCGCGGCTGGGGCCGTGGAGTCGCTGGCCGCGGCGCCCCGGATGACCTGGATGGTGTTGAAGCGCTTCTGCTGGAGCACCTTGGTGCGCTCGCCGGAGAGCAGCGTGTTGATGGTGGCGCGGCCGCGCTCCTCGAGCACGTCGATGTCCTCCTCGTTGCGCAGGCTCATGGTGAGCGCGCCGAGCTCCTGAGAGAGGACAAGGATCTCGGCCTCCTCGGGGATCACCAGCAGCGACACGTTGTTGTAGTCACGCTGCCCTTCCGGCACGAGGTTGATGTTGGTGGTGCCGGTGATCTTCCCGGTGGCCAGGACGATCACGTTCTGCAGCAGCGTCACCGCCACCTGCTCGCCCGTCTGCGGATCCTTGAAGGTGCCGATGATGTCGACGTGATCGTTGGGGCGCACCCAGCCGCCGACGGCGGTGGTGGACTTGGACTCGATGGTGATCGCCCGGGCCTTCTTCTGCACCTTGGAGGAGAGGCGCTCGGCGGCCTTGGTGGTCTCGAACTGGCTCCACAGCAGCGGATCGCCCGCCTGCAGCGGCACCAGCACCTTCTGGTTGACGATGTAGCTGGCGGAGTCGGGCTTGACCACCGACGAGGTGATGAACTGCTCGGGGATGGAGCGCTGGCTGATCATCTCCATCGTCACCACCGTACCCTCGGAGATGTCGACGGCCGCCACCACCACCGGCACCAGGTTCCAGCCCTTGCGCACGTCGGCCTCGCGCTTCTTGATCGCCGACCACGAGACGAGGAAGGCGACGATGCCAAGCACCGCAGCGACAATGAGAGGGGTCTTGCCCTTGAGCATGAAGGTCTCCGTCAAATGGACCGCGAACAGGGTTTTCGCGTGGAATGACGCGAAGATGCTAGCAGACGGGAAATCAACGGTGTCAAAGCAGATCGCCACCGGCAGGCGCACACGCGCCCACCTGGCGTTGCTGCGCCCTGGCGGTCAGGGAAACGGCAGGCTCAGGGAGTAGAGGTACGTGTCGTAGTGGACCTGGTAGGCGTAGAGGAACATCTCCACCAGGCTCATGGGCGGGCGGTGTGAGGACGTGGACACGCGCGGCCCGGGGATGATGCGCACGGTGGCGGAGAGGACCAGTGCCACCACCAGCACCCAGTTGAGGATGGAGTACTCCACCATGGCCTGGCCGCGGGGAGCTCGTCGGGCGCGTCGCATCGGAAGAGAGTCTGCCACCGCTTCAGGAAGAACGCCCATCGGACGGGCGGCCGCGTCACCTTCCGGCGTCAGGGGCTTTCAGTAGGACGGGGCGCTGGAGGGCTTGGGCGGCTCCTTCGCTTCGGCAGGCGCGGATTCCTCGTAGTCGTAGCTGCGCTCGGTGGCGCGGGCCTTGGCCGGCGCGGGGGCCTTCTGCATCCGGTTCCGGCGCTGGGCCACCTGCTGCGCGGCGGAGGTGTTGGGGAACTCTTTCACCAGGGTCTCGCAGTAGCCCTCGGCGCGATCGTACTCGCCCATCGCCTCGTAGCCGTCGCACACCCGCTTCAAGGCCTCGAGCCGCTCGGAGCCGCGGGCGCCGGCGCCCAGCACCGCGAGGGCGAACTTCACCTCGCTCATCCGATCGTTGCGGTTGCCGGCGGAGCGCGCCGACTCCAGGTTCTTCTGGCGCAGCTCGGCCTGGGTACGCTCGGCGAACTTCGCGTCGCTGTCCACCGCCAGCTTGTCGGTGGAGCCCATCAGCGCGTCGTCTTCTTCGCCCTGCGAAGAGCGCGTCGAGGCGCTGGAAGACTGCCCCTTGGGCAGGCCCAGGCTGCCCTTGGTCTGCGGCGCGCCGGAGGCGACAGGGGCCGGCGCAGGGGACGGAGGAGGCTGCGCGGCCTGGGCGACCTGCTGCGGGGCCTGTTCCTCGCGGGCGGGCGCCTTGCTCTTCTTCCTCTCGCTGGCCGACTCCTTCTTGGCGCTCTCCTTCAGCTCCGCGGATCCGGCGCCCCCCACGACCGCGCCCGTCGGGGGCTGGGGAGCAGAGGCGCTGCCCGTGGAGCCGGTGCCCAAGCCGAAGCCGGGCGGCGTGGACCTCGAGCCCCACACGCTCTGCGTCCCCGGCATCTTCTGGTTCTTGGAGAGGTCCACCGGGGAGGAGTCGGGCTCGGGCGCGGGCTGCGCGGCGGGCGCCTCCTTCGGCGGCGGCTTCATGGCGCCCCGGTCCTTCGCAGGAGCCGGCGCGGCGGGGACCTGCGCCCCGCGCTGAGCGGCGTTGCTGAAGTCGTCGAGCTGCGCATCGGCCCTGGCTGTCTTCTCTTCGGGCATCGGCTCATCGGCCGGCTTCGCCTCGCGCTGGGACCTGGAGGCCTTCGATGCGGGCTTCGGCTTGGCCGGCGCGGGCGCCTTGCCACCGGCTTGATCCCCGCCGGAGGCCTCCCAGCCCTCGTTGGTCCGCGCGCCCAGCTTGGAGCGCATCGGCGCGTCGGCCTGCTTGTTGGCGTCTTCCAGCCGCTCGGTGGCCTTGCGCGTCTCCTCGTCGCGGGCGCCCAGTCCGCCTTGCCCGGCCGGCTCGGCGGCGGCGAGGGCCCCTTCCCCATCCGCCGTCGCTTCCCCCTTCGCCTTGTCCTCGCGGCGTTCACCGGCCTTCTTCTCGACCTGCTGCTTGGCCTCGAGGGTGCCCTGCCCTTCGGCCTGCTCCGCGGGCGCCTGGGCCACCGAGGCCGGTGCGGCCGCCACGCCGTCGGCCGCCTTCGCCGCCGTGGCTTCCTTCTCCTTCTGCATCTCGAGGGCGACCATTCCCGGATCGGGGTTGAACTCCTGCGACGCGCGCCAGGCCACCACGCCCACCAGCAACAGGGCCGAGGCCGAGGCGAGCGGCATCAGGTACCGCCGCCACCAGACGGACTGCTTCTTCGCGTCGGCGTTGCGCTTCGCCGTCTGCTCCGCGTAGGCCAGCAGCGACTCGAGGCCGGCGTCGGGCGCGGGCGCGAGCGGCAGCGCGCTCATGGTGCTGCGGACGATGGTGATCTGCGAGAGCGCCTCGGTGCACCGCGCGCAGCCGCGCACGTGCGCGTCGACCGCTGCGGCCTCGGGGGCCGGCAGCTCGCCGTACGCGAACTCGAGGAGCTTGTCCTCGTATTGGTGCACCGCGGTCTTCATGGCGACCTACGCAACCGTCCTTCCTTCTCCGACAAGCTCACCATCCACACCCAGCTCCGCCAGCTTCTTTCTCAGCCCTTCCAGCGCGTACCTCATGCGGCTCTTCACCGTGTTCTCGTTCACCCCGGTGACCTCGGCGATCTCCTTGAAGCCGATGCCCTGGTACTCGCGCAACAGGAAGACCTCGCGCTGCTCCGGGGGCAGGCCGTCGATCGCCTTCATCAAGAGCGGCCGCAGCCGCACGTTGTGGGCCGCCCGATCAGGGGAGGCGCCGTCCTCGTCCGGCACCACTTCGCCCAGCGCTCGCCCTTCCCCGTCCTCCGACGTGGGCGCGTCGAGCGAGTCGGCTTTCCGGTAGCTCTCCTTTCGCGCGCTGTCCACGCAGAGGTTCCTCGCGATCGTGAAGACCCAGGTCGTGAACTTCGCCCGGGGCTGGTACTCGCCGCTGCTTCGCACCACTTTGAGCCACGTCTCCTGCAACACGTCCTCGGCCCGTTGCCGATGTCCGACATACCGGAGGATGAAGTTGTAGACGCCCTGGCGGTGGCGCGTGACGAGCGTGCTGAACGCTCGGGCGTCACCCGACTTGAACGCGAGCATCAGCTGCTCGTCGGTCGTCCCAGGTCCCAACGTTTCCTCTTCGTGTCGTACGGCGTTGAACGTGCGAGCTGCGCGGCTGATCTACCTCCGCCCGTGCCGTCTGTAAGTCGCGAGAATGACAGGCACGGCTACCGCTGTCACCCCGAGAAGCTGGGCGAGCAGCAGCACCGGAAACGGCTTGTGGAGGTGAATGAACAAGCTGCGCCCAAGCCCCAGTCCCAGCAGCGCGCCGGTGAAGGTGCGCCAGGGGTTGGGGAAGCGGTGGGGGTGGAAGCGGCCGAAGGCCCAGTCCAGCGTGGCGGGGGCGATCAACGCGAGGCCCACCGGGAGATCCCACGGGTGCGAGAGCGGCGCGTCGAGCGCGAGCTCCAGCGCGAGGACGGCGAAGAGGATCGGGTAGGTGCCCAGGCAGCGCGCGCAGAGGTGGACGCCGCCCACGCGGTAGCAGCGATGGAGCTCGTCCGGGTGGTGGTGGCTCAGCCAGAACACGCGCGCCTCACGGATCCGTGACGAAGCAGGCGGCGCGGTGCTCGCCTTCGGGCAGCGCGGGGCGATCCTTCCGGCAGCGCTCGACGACGACTGGACAGCGGGGGTGGAAGGCACAGCCCGGGGGCCAGTGCGCGGGAGAGGGCGGCTCGCCGGGAGTGCCTTCGAGCGCCTTCACCCGCGCCGCGCACAGGGCCCGGGTGTAGGGGTGAAGCGGTGAGCCCAGCACGCGCGAGGCCGGCCCGCGCTCCACGACGAGGCCCGCGTACATCACCGCCACCGAGTCGCAGAGGTGTGCCACCACGTCGAGATCGTGGGAGATGAAGACGAGCGTGAGCGCGCGGGTGCGGGCGATCGACTCCAGCAGGTTGAGCACCTGCGCCTGCACCGAGACGTCCAGCGCGGACACCGGCTCGTCGAGGATGAGCAGCTCCGGCTCGAGCGCCAGAGCCCGGGCGAGGTTGACGCGCTGACGCTGGCCGGCGGACAGCGTCCTGGGGAGGCGGCCCTTCACCTCGCGGGGGAGTTGCACCAGGTCGAGCAGCTCGTCGAGGTGCGCCTCCCGGGAGGCCGCCGTGCCGACGCGGTGGAGCTCGAGCGGCTCGCGCAGCGACGCGGCCACCGTCATCCGCGGGTCGAGCGCGCTGCCCGCGTCCTGGAAGACGGGCTGCAAGCGCCGGCGGAGCGTCGCCTTGGCGCCGTGGACCGGCTGGCCGTCGAAGTGGATGGCGCCCGCGGCGAGCGGCTCGAGGCCCAGCATCGCGCGCGCCAGCGAGGACTTCCCGCAGCCCGACTCGCCCACCAGGCCCAGCCGCTCGCCCTTGTTCACCGTGAGGCTCACGCCGCGCACCGCCTCCACCGTCGTGCCGCGAGCGCGGTAGTGGACGTGGGCGCCTTCGACGCCGAGGAGCATGTCAGCGCCGCCCTTCTCCCCCGAGGGGGAAGTGACAGGCGCAGCCGTCCACCAGCGCGGGCACCTCGATGCGGCAGCGGGCTTCGGCCCGGGGGCAGCGCGGGTGAAAGCGGCAGCCGGGCACCACGTCGTTGGGGCCGGGGACGACGCCGCCGATCGCCTCCAGCGCGCCGCCGCGGTGCTCTGGAGCCGGACGGGCCGCCAGGAGCGCGTGGGTGTAGGGGTGCCGCGGCCGGGCGAACACCTGCGCCACCGGCCCCTGCTCCACCAGCCGGCCCGCGTAGAGCACTGACACGTCGCGGCACACCTCCCTCACCGCCCAGAGATCGTGGGAGATGAGCAGCACGGCCAGCTTCCGCCGCTCGGCGAGGCCGCGGATCAGCGCCAGCACCACGCCCTTCATCGACGCGTCCAGCGCGGTGGTGGGCTCGTCGGCGATGAGCAGCGCCGGCTCGCACGCCAGGGCCGCGGCCAACAGCACCCGCTGCCGCTGCCCACCGGAGAGCTGGTGCGGGTAGGCGTGGAAGCGGGAGGCCGGCTCGGGCAGCCCCACCTCCTCCAGGAGCGCCACCGCGCGGCTGCGGAGCTCGCCCTTCGTGACGGCGCGGTGCACCTCCAGCGTCTCGGTCAGGTGCGCGCCCACGGTGAGCACGGGGTTCAAGGCGGCCAGCGGCTCCTGCAGCATCATCGCCACCGTGCGCCCGCGCGCGCGCTCCAGGGCCGCGGCGCCCAGGGCGATCAGATCGACGGTCCCCACCAGCGCGCTGCCTCGCACCTTCGCGCCTTCGGGGAGCAGCCGCAGCAGGGCGTTGGCGGCGGTCGTCTTCCCGCTCCCGGACTCGCCCACCAGCGCGTGCAGCGCACCGGCCTCGATGGACAAGGACAGCCCGTCGAGCAGCTTCGCGCCGTCCAACTCCACGCCCAGGCCGCGCACCTCGACGGCGCTCATGGCTTCTTGCGCTCGAGCGCCTCGAGCACGTCCTCTTCGGTGAGGATGCCCTTGCGGATCAGCGCGCGCGCCACGCCGGTGATCAGCTTGGACGGCGCAAGGGTCTCCAGCTCGCCGGTCCAGGGATCGACCGCCGTCTCCTCGGTGAGCGTCTGCGCGGGTGCCGCGTCACCCTGCAGCCAGTCCGGAAGCTCGAGCCCGCCCACCTTCTTCTCGGCAGCCTTCGGTAGAGGCTTGTCCGCCGGCTTCGCTTCTCGCGCCGGGTGCTCGGGCTCGACGAACAACTGCTCCAGCACGGACTGCCCGCGGGGCGCGTAGGTGTCGTCGCGCAGGGGTGGCACGGGCTCCCCCTGAGGCAGCGCGGCGATCAGCTCGTCGATGCCGGGCCCCGCGACCGCGAGGGGCGCCGCGCTGGCGTCGGCCGCGACCGGTGCGTGCTTCCCCGTCGCGCCGGTGGACGCGGGCGGGTGCTTGCCGGTGGCGCCGGTGGCCTGGACCGGAGCGGGTTTTCCGGTCGCCCCGCTGGCGGGCGCGCCGACCGGCGGGTGCTTGCCCGTCGCGCCTCTGGCGGCGGGCGCGGCCGGGTGCTTGCCCGTCGCGCCGGAGGAGCCAGGCGAGACCGCCGGCTGCTTGCCGGCGGCCCCTTTGGCAGCGGAGTCGACGGGCGGGAGGTTCCCCGACGCGCCGGCGGCGACAGTCGGGACCGCCACCGCCGCGTGCCTTCCGCTGGCAGCCGCCGGAGCCGGCGCGGGCACAGGAGAGCTGGTCGACAATGGCGCGACCACCGGCGGGGGCGCGATCGGCTCGGGGCTCGGGGCGGCGACCTTCGCCTCGAAGAAGAGCTCGTCCTCGCCGTCGTCGGCGGTGGTGGCGGCCGGCGAGGCGCCCGCGCCGTCAGGCGGCAGCTCGGCCTCGGTGGTGAGGTCCAGCACCTCACCCTCCGCCGGCTCCTCCACCTTGAGCTCGAACATGCCCGAGGGGCTGGCCGCGGGGGGCGCTTCGGCTCCGTCGAGGTTGAGATCGCCAAAGAGCGCGCTCTCGGTGGCCTCCGGCGCGGCGGCGGCGTCCTCCGTCACCTCGAGATCCAGCGCGCCGAAGAGCTCTTCCGCGTTGGCCCCCCCTTCGAACGGAGAGGGCCGGGCCAGGGGCAGCTCCCCGGACAGCGCGCTGTGCAGGGCGTCGATCTCGTCTCCGGCCGCGGCGAACACCTTCACCTGCGGCCAGTTCTTCTGGAGCCAGGCCAGCGCGTCGCTGTTGGCGAGATCGGCCATGGCGATGGACAGCGCGGTCCCCTCGACGCGGATCGGCACCAGGCGGTGGCGGCGCTGGAACTCGAGCGGCACGGCCTCCAGCACCGCGGTCGCCAGCGGGGGCAGCGTCGTGTACGGCACGCCGTATTGCTCGGCGAGCGCCTGGGCGAGCTGGGTGGGGGTCAACTTCCCCTGGGCGACCAGCAGATCGCCCAGGCGGCTGGGCTCGCCGGCGCTCTGATCGCTGAGCGCGCCGGCGATGTCCGCGGGAGAGACGGCGCCCGAGGACAGGAGGATCTCGCCCAGCTTTCGCCGCATCGCCACCTCGCCTGGCTACCGCCGCACCTTCGCCAGGTACTCCTCACGCGTGAAGACGCCCTTCTCGATGAGCAGCTCCACCATGCCCTTGAGCGCGGCCACTTCCTTTCGCTGCGCGTCCTCGATGGCGCGGAGCATCTCGGAAGGTGAGCGCCCGGTGAGCGCCGACGGCTCGGGCACCGGCGGCACGCGCTGCGGCGGAGGCGCCGCCGGCAGGTTGGCGCCGCTGGCCTTGCGCTCGGCCTCGCGCTTCTTCGCGAGGTCCTCGGCGGACTTGATGACGGTGTTGCCCTGCGCGTCGACCAGCTTGAAGCTGCTCTCGACGTCGCCTTCCACTTCCGCCTCGCCCTCGTAGAAGCGCGAGAAGGCCCGGGCGATCGCCTGCCGCCCCGCGAACTGCGGGATGATCTTGCAGCGCGACACCGAGCGCAGCGTGTCGAGGTGCTTGATGTTCTGCGGCTCGGCCATCGCCACCACCAGCGTCTTGCCTTCGTCCCGCAGTTGCAGCGGCAGCGCCACCAGATCGCGCGCCACGTCCGCCGGCACCCTCGAGCGCACGTGCGGGGCGATCCCCTGCACCGTCTCCAGGTTCACCGCAGGCACGTTGAGCTGCTTGGACAGCGCCTTCACCAGCATCTCCTCGGTGAGGATGTTCATCCGCACCAGGATCTCGCCCAGCTTCCCGCCCCACCGCTGCTGCTCGTGGAGCGCGGCCTTCAACTGGCTCTCGGTGATGACTCTCGCTTTGACCAGCAGATCGCCGAGGCGGATGGAAGGCATGACCACTCGTGATTCTAGCGACTTAGACGCCGCCGTCGACCTTTCGCCGCACCGCTTCGCCCAGCGCGTTCACCGAGAGAACGGTGAGGGCGATGCAGACGCCCGGAAACACGGCCAACCACCAGGCGCCGGGGTGCACGAGGGTGCGGTGGGCCTGGGTGAGCAGCTCTCCCCAACTGGCGGTGGGCGGCGCCACGCCCAGTCCGAGGAAGGACAGCGCCGTCTCCAGCAGCACCGCCGCGGCGACGCCGAAGGTGGCGGTGACGAGGACGGGCCCGAGCGCGTTGGGCAGGAGGTGGCGGGTGACGATCCTCAGCGGGCTGGCGCCCATCGCGCGGGCGGCCAGCACGAAGTCGAGCGTCTTCAGCTTGAGGACCTCGGCGCGCACCAGCCGGGCGACGTCGGTCCACCGGGTGAGGCCGAGCGCCAGCACCAGCGGCCAGAGAGACTGGGTGCGCAGGACGGACAGGAGCGCGATCAGGAAGAAGACGAGGGGGAAGGTGGTCATCACCTCCAGCAGGCGGGACAGCACCGCGTCAGTGGCGCCGCCCAGGTAGCCGGACACGCCGCCGATCAGCATGCCCACGCCCACTGCGATGAGGACGGTGAAGACGGCGATGAAGAGCGACACGCGAGCGCCGTGGATGAGCCGGGCCAGCACGTCGCGCCCCACCTCGTCGGTGCCCAGCCAATGCGCGCCGTCCGGTCCCCAGGGTGGAGGGCCGTCCCGCACCTCCCCGGTGGCGGCGATCGTCTGCGCGGGGCCGTAGGGGATGGGCGTTCGGATCATCCACTCCGTCCCGGTCAGCGTGGCCTGGCTGCGTCCGCGCAGGGCCGCGGGCCTGGTCACGCAGGGGAAGAGGTGCGTCTGCCCGTCCACGCGGACCGCCAGCGGGAGATCGGACGCGAGGAAGTCGGCGAACACCGCTGCGCCCACCAGGATCCCCAGGGCCACCACCGCGGGGCGAGCGGCGCGATCGGCCCACAGCGCGCGCAGGCCCTTCACGACGACTCCTCCACGCGGATGCGGGGATCGATGAAGCCGTAGGCCACGTCCACCGCGAGCATCGACAGCAGGGTCGCCACCGCCATCACCGTCGCCACGCCCATCACCGTCGGGTAGTCGCGCGTGCCCACCGAGTCGAAGGCCAGGAGCCCCATGCCGGGGATGCCGAAGACGCGCTCGATCACCACGCTGCCGCCGAGCACGTGGGGCAGGCTGAAGCCCAGCAGCGTCACCACCGGCAAGAGCGAGTTGCGCAGGGCGTGGCGCCACACCACCCGCCGCTCGGGGATACCCCGGGCCCGCGCCGCCTTCACGTAGTCCTGGGTGAGCGCCTCCTGCATCGCCGCGCGCACCTGGCGGGTGGCGATGGCCAGCGTCGGGTAGGTGAGACACGCCACCGGCAGCACCAGGTGCCAGGCGAGATCGACGAGGCCGCCCTCCCCCAGGCCCTGCATCGGCAACACGTCCAGCGCGCGGGGGTTGGAGAAGACGAGCAACAGCAGCACCGCCACCCAGAAGGTGGGCACGCCCCACACCACGGTGAGGCCCGCGGAGACGGCGCGGGACAGGAGCGTCTTGCGCGTGGCGAGGAAGACGCCCAGAGGGACGGCGAGCCCAAAGGCGAAGAGGACGGCGAGGCCCGAGACGAGGGCGGTACGCGGCAGCGCCTCGGCCAGCTTCTCGCTCACCGGACGTTGATCGATGTACGAGCGCCCGAAGTCGAAGCGCACCACCCGCGACAACCAGCGGCCGTATTGGACGGGCAACGGCGCGTCGAGGCCCTTCTCGGCGCGCTGCTTCGCGACGTCGGCCTGGGCGGCGCCCACCGTCTCCTGGTCGAGCTGCAGCGGATCTCCGGGCGCGAGGTGGGCCACCGCGAAGGTGAGGACGGTGATCCCGAGGAAGGTCGGCACCATCAGCAGCAGTCGGCGCAGGAGGTAGCGCTTCACCGAGTCACTCCGAGAGCCACACGTCCTGCAGCCGGTACCAGGCGATGCCGGGCACGAGCCCCCGCACCCGGTTCTTCACCGCGTCCAACTGGGGCCGCAGGGAGAGGAAGAGGTACACCTGGTCGTCGAAGAGCTTCCGGTGCACCTGCCGCTCCAACGCCGCGCGCGCTTTCGGATCGAACTCGGTGCGGATCTGCTCCAGCAGCGCGTCCACCTCGGGGTTGGCGTAGCCCACCGAGTTGCTGCCCTCCTTCGCCTGGGAGGAGTGGAAGATCTGAAACACGTCCTGCACGGCGTCGGTGCTGGACCAGGACATGGCGATCACGTCGAAGTCGCGGGCGCGCACGCGGCTGGAGTAGGCGCCGGGATCGATGCGCTCGATGTCGCCCTCCACCCCGCCCTGCCGCAGCGCCTCCTGGAAGAGCGGCAACAGCTTGCCCAGCTTCACCGAGTAGGTGGTGGCCAGGAAGGTGAAGCGCAAGGGCACGCCGTCCTTGTCGCGCACACCGTCGCCGTCTGAGTCCTTCCAGCCGGCCTCGTCGAGCAACCTGCGTGCGCCGCCTGGGTCCGCGGGGAGCGGCGTGATGGCCGGATCGCAGCTCTCCTTCGACGCGTAGTACGGGCAGGTGGTGGGCGGCTCGAGGCCCAGATCGACCAGGCGGGCCACCTGCTCGCGCGGGTAGAGCAGCGCCAGGGCCCTGCGCACGCGGGCGTCGCCGAAGAAGGGGCGGCGCTCGTTCCAGCCGATCCAGGTGTAGGTGTTCTCCACGAAGGCCGAGCGCTGGTAGCCGGTGATCGCCCAGCGGTTCGCCTCGACGGGCGCCTCCACCGCGCGCCAGACGGTGGGAGGGATGCGCGTCATGAGATCGAACTCACCGCGCTCCCACAGTTGGGCGGCGACGGTCTCGTCCTTCACGAAGCGGATCACCACCCGATCCACCCAGGCCTTCTGGCCCCAGTACCCGTCGTGACGCGCGTAGGACATCGAGCTTCCCGCTTCCCACTTCTCGAAGCGGAACGGGCCGGTGCCGATGGGCGCGCGGTGGATGGGCAGCGCGTCGAAGTCTCCGTCGAGCGCCTTCGCGGGCATCGCGGGGATGGTGCCGAGGAAGGTGCGGTTGGCGAGGAAGTAGGGCCGCTTCCACTTCACCACCAGGGTGCGTTCGTCGGGCGCCGTCACCGCGTCGAGATCGGCGAGGTAGTTGCGGATCGCCGCGGTGGCGTTCTTCGGGTTCAGGATGACGTCCACCACCGCCTTGAAGTCCTTCGCGGTGAGCGGTGAGCCGTCGTGGAAGCGCACGCCCCCGCGCAGGCGCACGGTGAGGGTGAGGTGATCGTCGCTCTCCTCCCAGGCCTCGGCGAGCAGCGGCAAGAGCGGCCCTTCCGGAGCCTTCGGATCGACGCGGCCCAGCGTCTCGTAGATCGGCCCCACGGTGAGCCGGGTCATGGTGCCCTCGGCCATTTGATCGTGCAGGCGGGTGAGGCCGGTCGGCTCGAGGTTGACGCGCAGGGTGAAGGTGCCGCCCTTCTTCGGGGCCTCGCCGGGCTTCGGAGCGGGCAGCTTCCCCTGCATCCACTCCGCCGAGGGGGCGGGAACGGGCGCGCCCGCGTCGAGCTCCGCCGGCTTCTTCTGGCAGGTGCAGGCCCCGAGGAGGCCGGACGCGAGGAGGCCGGTGAGGAGGACGCGCATGGGGCGTAGGCGAGCCTCGCTCGGAACGCCCCGCACATCCACTTCGCAGGCCGCGGCCTGCACAGCACCTCGTTGCGCAGCTAGGGCACGGCGCGCTCTTCCTGCGCCGCGGGCGCGGTTGCCCCCGCACGCCGTGTCTGCCGGAAGGAGAGAAACGCCTACTCGCGCGGCGACCCGCCCAGGGTGACCTCGCCGCCCACCTGCGCGCCCCTCCCCAGCGCCGCGCCGACGTCCCGGAGACGCGCACCTGCCCCTCGTCCACGTCGACGCCGGCCACCACGCCCACCCCGACGATCACGCCGAAGCGACCCGCCACGCCCGCCAGCTCCCAATCCCCCTCGGTGATCGCCGCGCGCTCCTCGCCCACTTCGCCGCAAAATCATGGACTTTGTCCGTCGAGTTCCCGGAACAAGAACGCGCGCGCGGCCTGCCAGGCCCGCTTCACGGTGGCCAGCGAGGTGCCGGTCACCTCGGCGATCTCCTCGTTGGTGAGCCCGGCGAAGTACTTGAGCTCCACCACGCGCGCCTGGCTCTGGTCGAGCTGGGCCAGCTTCTCGAGCGCGGTGTCGAGGGCGATCACGTCGACGCCCTTGCCCTCGACGAACGGCTCTTCGATCAACTCCGGGGCGGCGCGTTTCTGGGCGCGCTTCTGGCGGGCGTGATCGACGAGGATCCGCCGCATCGCCTGCGCGGCGATGGCGAAGAAGTGGGCGCGGTCCTTGAAGTCGGCGCGCTGGCCCACCAGCTTCATCCAGGCCTCGTTCACCACCGCGGTGGGCTGCAGGGTGTGATCGCTGCGCTCGCTGCGGAACTGGGCGGCGGCGATCCGGCGCAGGTTGTCGAAGACCACGCTGAAGAGCGCCTCGGAAGAGCCCCCCTCGCGCCACTGCTGGAGCAGCGCGGTGACGTCAGCGGTGTCGTCGGCCATGGTGGGGACGGCATACATTGTGCCGCCATGGACGCCAACCGCTGGGCCAGGGTCAACGAGGTGTTCCACCGCGCGCTGGAGCTCGAGGGCGACGCCCGCACGAAGTACCTCGAAGAGACGTGCGGCCAGGACGCGGCGCTGCTCGCCGAGGTGAAGTCGCTGCTGGAGGCCGACGCGAAGGCCGACTCCTTCCTCGCCACGCCAGCCGGGGCCGTGGAGGACACCGCGCCCACGGAGGTCGGTCCGTGGCGGATCGTCCGCGAGCTGGGCCGGGGCGGCATGGGCACCGTCTACCTGGCGGAGCGTGCCGACGGGGCCTTCACCATGCAGGCGGCGCTCAAGGTGTTGCGGCGCGGCCTGGACACCGACGATCTGCTGGCGCGCTTCAGGGACG
Organism: Myxococcales bacterium; assembly: GCA_020846875.1. GTDB lineage: Bacteria > Myxococcota > Myxococcia > Myxococcales > Myxococcaceae > JADLDB01. The sequence continues at coordinate 45,762 of JADLDB010000074.1, forward strand.
AGCGGCAGATCCTCGCCTCGCTGGAGCACCCCCACATCGCGCGGCTCTTGGACGGCGGGGCGACGGCCGACGGGCGCCCCTGGCTGGCGATGGAGTACGTCGAGGGGACGACGCTGCTCGACTACGCGTCCCAGCGCGCGCTCGATCGCCCTGCGCGGCTCGGGCTGTTCCGCCAGCTCACCGCGGCCGTGCAGTACGCGCACCGCAACCTGGTGGTGCACCGCGATCTCAAGCCGGGGAACGTGCTGGTGACGAAGGCTGGCCTGGTGAAGCTGCTCGACTTCGGGATCGCCAAGGTGATCGATCCCCACGCCACCGAGCAGCGGACGAAGACGGGCGAGCAGGTGCTGACACCCGCCTACGCCAGCCCGGAGCAGCTCAAGGGCGAGCGCGTCACCACCGCCGCCGACGTGTGGGCGCTGGGGGTGATCCTCTACGAGCTGCTGACGGGACAGCGCCCCTTCTCAGGATCCGGCCAGACGCTGGCCCGCGCGATCCTCGAGCAGGAGCTGCCGCCGCCGAAGCTGGGCGTGGAGCTGGACGCGATCCTCTTCACCGCGCTGCGCAAGGAGCCGGCGTCGCGCTACCCCTCGGTGGAGGCCCTGGCGGACGATCTCGATCGGCTGGCCAGCGGGCTGCCCCTGCGCGCGCGGCCGGCCACGTTCGGCTATCGCCTGGGGAAGTTCGTCCAGCGGAACCGGCTGGCGGTGGGCGCGGCGGCGCTGGTGGGGCTGTCGCTGACGGGAGGGGCGATCGCCACCCTGGTCCAGGCGCGCGAGGCCCGGCTGGCGCGCGAGCGGGCGGAGGCCTCCAGAGCCCGCGCCGAGGAGCTGGTGGACTTCATGCTGGGCGACCTGCGCAAGAAGCTCGAGCCCACCAGCCGGCTGGACGTGCTGGAGGACGTGTCGAAGGCGGTGCAGGCCTACATCGCGGCGCTCCCCGAGGCGGAGACGAGCCCCGAGCGGCGCGCGCGCACCTTCCAGCAACTGGCGAGCGTGAAGCTGGCGCAGTCGAAGACGGACGAGGCGGCGGCGCTGGCGACCGCGTCCCGGCAGGCCCTCGACAAGGCCCCCCGCACGCCGGCGGCCGAGCTGCTGCGCGCGGCGGCGGCCAACCTGATGGGCCAGGTCCACGAGGCGCGGGGCGAGCTCGACGCGTCGCTCCAGGAGTTCGACCAGGTCCTCTCGCTGCTCGAAGGGGTGCCCGCGCAGGAGGCCCGTCTCGTGACGCTGGCCGCCGACGCGTGGAACGACCGGGGGCGCATCCTCTACTTCCTCGGCCGCTACGACGAGGCGCTCGCGTCGCACCAATCGGCCGCGAAGTTCCTCGCCGGCGCGAAGGAGACCGGACGCGATCCCGACTTCGCGCGGGCCAAGACGCGGATGAACGTGGGCCGGGCCCTCGAGGCGCTGGGCCGGCTGATGGACGCCGAAGCGTCCTTCCGGAAGAACCTCGAGCTGGCCCGCGCGCTCCACGCCCAATTCCCCCAGGACATCGAGCTGGACGACAACGTGGCGATCGCGCTGAACGATCTCGGGCGCGTGCTGCGGCTCCAGGGCAGGCCAGCCGAAGCCGAGCCGTTGGCCGTCGAGGCGGTGCAGTTCAGCGAGCGCGCGCTGGCGCGGGATCCGGAGAACGCGGTGCGCATCGACGGTCTGGCGGCCAGCCACTCCTTCCTCGGCCGCGCGCGGGAAGAGCTGGGCAAGCTGGAGGAAGCGCTCTTCGAGTTCCACGCGGACGTGAAGCTGTCGGACCGGTTGCTCGAAAGGGAGCCGGACAACGCGCTGGTGCAGGCTGCGCTCGCGGATGGGCTCACCAACGTGGGCCGCTGCGAGCGCAAGCTGGGCCACCTCAAAGAGGCCCGTCGGGCACACGTGCGCGCGCTGGGCCTGCGCGACGGCCTGGCGGAGAAGGATCCGAGCTTCAGGGTGGACGTGGCGATCAGCCGGCTCGAGCTGGGGCGCGTGCAGCGGGACGGCGGCGATAATCCCCAGGCGTCGTTCTCCGTGGCGCTGACCGTCTTCCAGGAAGTGGGCCAGGCGCCGGATGCCCCTGTAAAGCTCCGGGGCCGGCTGGCGCAGGTGCTGATCGAACTCGGCCGCCTCGACGAGGCCCGCGCCATCGTCGAAGCCCTGCGCTCCTCGGGCGCGCTGGACCTGGAGCTGCGCGATCTCGCTGCCCGAAACGGACTGTGAGCCTGTTTCTCCGGGGGCTGCGCGTACTGGGGTGAACGCAGCTCTTCCCCCCAGGAGAAACGCCATGTCCCGCGTCGCCCGTCCGCAGGTGAAGTCCCTCGCGCAGCGCGCCCGAGTCGACGCGAAGTCGTTGCCCGTCGCCAAGCCCGCCCAACCCGCGGGCACGAAGTCCATCGGCCAGCACGGGGAGGATCACTTCTTCGGCCCCGGTGGCGCCCCTGGGCGCGGCCCGCAGGACTCTACCTGGCTGGACGGGGGCCGCCGGCCGGGGAAGAAGCCGCTGGTGGACGGGAAGAACGTGGTGCGCGGCGACAGCTTCGGGGCCGATCGGATCAACCGGAAGCACCAGGGCGGCGAGTTGAAGGGCTCGCGGAACGACGAGGTGTCCACCACCTTCCGGGTCGACGCGGAGAATGACAAGTCGACCATCGTGCGCACGCACCAGGGCATGGGGCGGGAGCTGGACAGCCTGCGCAGCCAACTGGAGCAGCTCAAGGCCGAGGTGGACAAGCTCAAGGCCCAGCAGGAGAAGACGAAGCAGCCCAACCCGGAAGGCGACGACGGCGGCGAGGCGCGGCCGATCACCCGGCAGGACGTAGCGCTGCAGAGGAAGGGCAAGAAGGGCGGCCACGGCGACGGCGACGACGGGCGCGCCGACACCCAGCAGTCGTCAGGCAGCGGGCCCATGCGCGAGCAGGGGCAGGACGATCGCCCGCAGCGCGAGCAGAACACCGGGACGTTGAACGTCGATCGCGTGCTGCAGATCGATGAGCTGGTGAACCCGGTGCGCCACTGAGGGGGCGCCTCAGGGTTGAGCGCGCGGGGCTCCGGCCTCGTCTACGTCCACCACCGGGACGTCTTCGGGCGGAGTGAGATCGAAGAGCGTGAGATCCGGCGGCTCGTTGATGGTGACGTCCTTCCAGGTCAGCTCGACGGTGGTCTTCGCGGCCGGCGCGGACAGCTTCACCTTCTTCGGCAACGTCACCGCCCCGTAGTCGGCGATGTCGGAGAACTCCACGTCGTAGACGGCGCGGCCGGTGACGGTGCTCTTCACCACCCGGTAGGACGGCGGCTGCACGTGGAGCGTCTGCGTCACGCCGTCGCGCGCGAGGGTGAGCACGTACACGCCCAGCTTGTCGTCGAAGGACATGTCCATGGACGCGGAGGGCAGGCGCGGCGCGCGGCCCAGCATCAGCGCAGCCAGCTCGGCCGGTGGCAGCACCACCGGGAGGAAGCGGCCCAGGTTCGCGGGCGAGGCCGGGCCCCGGTAGTACTTGCCGTCCTTCGCGTCGTAGAGGCCCACGCTGGTGCCGTCGGTCACCAGCACGCCCTGCGGCCGGTTGAAGAAGTCGAGCTGCTCGATGTGGATGAGCGCGGGGTGCGCCACCGCCACGAAGAGGTTCACCGAGCCCTTCCCTTGCGGAGAGTCGACGTAGAGCGCGCCGTCGCCCTTGATCGCCACCACCGTGGCCTCCGCCTGGCCGATCCGCTTCAAGAGCTCCTCGGGGCTCTTGGCCTCTCCGTCCCTTCCGAAGTTCACCTGGGGGCGGGGGCAGCCGGCCAGGGCGAGCGCCGCGAGCAGGGGGACGAGCGCCTCGGCGCGACGTTGTGGGAACATGGCGTCAGGCCTTCGATATCGCTAATAGCGTCGTTCTCAAATGACCTTCGACGAGCTGATCCACTACCTGCGCCTGGGCGGCGTCACCATCGCCGTCATCCTCTTCGCCTCGGTGCTATCCGTGGGGCTGGCGATCGAGCGGCTCATCGCGCTGTGGGGCATCGGCGGCAAGACGCTGGAGCTGGGGCAGCAGATCGCCCGGCACCTGCTCCGCGGTGACGTGGCCGCGGCGCGCTCGGCGGCCGACCGCTCCACCCTGGTGGCGGCGGATCTCTTCCGCGCGGGCTTCGAGCGAGCGGCCAAGACGACCGGCCCCAACCTGGACGCCGCGGTAGATCGTGAGCGGGTGCAGGTGGCGCTCAAGCTGAAGCGCGGGCTGTGGATCCTCGGCACCATCGGCGCCACCGCGCCCTTCGTCGGCCTCTTCGGCACGGTGTGGGGCATCATGCGCAGCTTCCGCGACCTCGGCCTCGACGTGGGCTCGGGGGGCACGGGCGGCTCGGCGGCGGTGATGAGCGGCATCTCGGAGGCGTTGATCGCCACCGCGGTGGGCATCATCGTCGCGGTGGAGGCTGTGGTGCTGTTCAACTACTTCCAGTCTCGCCTCTCGCGGCTCAACGTCGAGCTCAAGCTGATCGCCGAGGAGTTCGTCGAGCTGCTCCGCGAGGCCGCCCCCGGTGGCCGGCTGCCTTCCAACAGCGGACCTTCCACCGAGGGTGTGCCGGCGTCCGATCCCTCCCCTGCCCCCGGGAGCCCGTGACATGGCGATGGGCAAGGTGCCAGGCGTGGACGATGAGCTGGGCGGCGACGACGCCGTCTTCGCGGACATCAACATCACGCCGCTCACCGACATCTTCCTGGTGCTCCTCATCATCTTCATGGTGACCAGCTCGGTGATCGTCAACGCGGGCGCGGGGGCCAAGGCCGGCCTCAAGGTGAACCTGCCGCAGGGAGGCAGCGCCGACGTCGCCGCGCAGGCCAGCGATCTCTCTGTCGCCATCCTCCAGGACGGCCGGCTGGTGCTGGGCGGCGACGTGGTGACGGCGGACGAGCTCAAGAAGGCCTTCGAGGACGCGAAGGCGAAGAGCCCCGACACCCTGGTGATCGTCCAGGCGGACGAAGGCGTGCCCCACGGCCGCGTCGTGGAGGTGATGGAGCTCGCCAAGGGCGCCGGCCTCGGACAGCTCGCGATCGGCGTGCGCGAAGGCCCCAGCCCGGGGAAGTGACCTTGCACCAGGGACACCACTCGCGCGGCCGGCGCTCCCATTCCAGGGTATCGGGTGACGACTACGCCTCGTCAGCTCGGCGGCCCTTCCCCGGCCTGGCCCTCGCGCCCGTGCGACGAGCCAGGCGCCTGCGCCTGGCCCGCGGTGACGACCAGCAGCGCCTCGAGATCAGCGAAGGCAAACGGCTTGGTGAGGCACGGCCGGTGGACGCGGTCGAGGAAGTCCTGCGCGGTGGGCGTGAAGGTGCCGCCGGTGATGAAGATGAAGCGCGAGGCAAGCTGCGGCCAGCGCGCGCACACCTCGCGGTGGAACTCCGCGCCGGTCATCACCGGCATCATCACGTCGCAGACGATCGCGTCGAAGCGCGCGTCGAGCTCCAGGCGGGCGAGCGCCGCCCGGCCCGAGGTCGCGACCGCCACCTCGTGACGGCTGCCGAGCACCGTGGCCAGGGCGCGACCCACCGCCTCCTCGTCGTCCACCACCAACACCTTGAGCGGCTTCACCGGCGGCGTGTCCCGGGCCTGGGGCACCTCCACGGCCGGCCCCGCGGCGCTCTCGCGGAGCAGCACCCGGAAGGTGGAGCCGCGACCCGGCTCGCTCTCGACCTCGATGGTACCGTCCATCGCCTCCACCAGGCCGCGGCTGATCGACAGGCCCAGGCCCGTGCCTTCGCCGATCGGCTTGGTGGTGAAGAACGGCGTGAAGATGCGACCCAGCGTCTGCCGGGTCATGCCCGCCCCGGTGTCCTTCACCGAGAGCGCCACCTTGCCACCAGGGGCAGGCCGCGTGCTCAGCGTGATCTGGTTCCGGTCCGCGTGGCCCTCCTCGATCGCGTGCGCGGCGTTGGTCACCAGGTTCACCAGGACCTGGCCGATCTGCGACGCGCTGCCCCACACCTGCGGCACTGGCTGCAGGTCGACGCTGAGCCTCGCGCGGTGGCGGACCTCGTTGGACACGATGCCCACCACGGAGCGCACCACGCTGGGGACGTCGACCGGCCCGAAGGGCTCCGAGCCCCCGCGGGCGAAGAGCTTCATGTCGCGCACCACCACGCGGATCCGCTCGAGCGAGGCCGCCACGCCCTGCAGCGACTCGGCGAACTCGTCGCTCAGCCCGTCGCGCCGGCGCAGGCCGACGCGCGCCGCCTCGAGGCTCAGCCCCGCCGCGGCCAGCGGGTTGTTGATCTCGTGCGCCAGCCCGGCGGCCAGCGTGCCCAGTGCCGAGAGGCTGCCCGAGGCGATCAACGACTCCTGGGCCCGGACGCGCTCGGTGGCGTCGTGAAACACCACCACCGCGCCCTCCACCTCGCCCCCGTCGCGAATGGGTCCGCCGGTGAAGGTGACCAGGTGGTCCCCCTGCGGATCGCACAGCCGGTGGTGCCGCCGGGCCACGACTCGCTCCCTGAGGACCCGCTGCGCCAAATCCTTGCGCACCTGCTCGTCCTCCAGCCGCGCCACGTCGTCGAGCGCCCGGCCCTTCGCCTCGGCCTCGGGCACCCCCAGCAGCGCCTCGGCCGCCGGGTTGAGCGCGCTGACCCGCCCGCGCGCGTCCATCGTCACCACCGCGTCACCCAGGCTGGCCACCGTGGCCGCCAGCCAATGCTGGCCGCGCCTCAAGGCGTCGAGGTGGGCGCGCCGCTCGAGCTCCGCGCGCACGCCTCCCGCCATCGCCCACCAGGTGATGCCGGTGATGATCGCCGCGTTGGCCACCCCGAAGACGGACACCGCCACCGCACCGTCGAGGGACGTCCCGCGCAGGAGGATCGCGCCCAGCGCGAGCGGCACCAGGGCGGCGGCGGGGATGATCAGCCGCGCCAGCGCTGCGGTGGTGGTGGCGCTCGCGACGGCCCCCAGCACCTGCAGCGTGGGCCGGCCGGTCACCAACCCCAACGACACCAGCATCAAGGCCACCGCCGTGTCCGGCGCGATCGCCGCGCGGGACTCGACCACGTACAAGGGCGGCGCCTCGAAGACGTACCCGACCACCGGCAGCAGGGCCAGCACGGTGGACCCAAAGCCGATGAGCGGCACCCACCTCCTCACCCTCGGCGGCCCGGCGCTCGCGAGCAGCCCCGCGCCGACCACCACCAGCGCGAAGGCCACCACCATCGGCATCCGTCCCTGCACCGGCGTGGCGTCGAGGGTGAAGAGCTCGTCGATCCCCAGCTCCAGCCCGGTCCACTCCTCGAGCAGGGTGATCAACCCCAGCGCGGTGACGCACGCGCCCAGCGCGGCGGTGGTCCGCTTCCAGCGGTTCGGCGAGCTGGCGAAGGCGACCCCCGCACCGGCGAGGACGAAGGCCACCGCCGTGTTCAGCTTCATCGCGCGGGCCAGGCCCCCTGGGTGCAGCCCTCCGCCAAACAGCCAGGCGCCGGCGGCGAGCAGCCCGAGGATCGCGGCCAGGATCCCCGCGGTGCACGCCAGCCACGTCAGCCTTCTGACGACGTGCGGGTCGAGCTCCACATTCCTCGTTGGGGTAAACGGCATGGTCCTGTTCCGAGCGCGCCGGCGGCCGGCCCAGCACGGTGGTGGCTGTCTTCGCCACTCGCACTCTTCATTTCACACCGGGGTCCTTGAACGTCAAGGTGACCGACGGCATCTGTCCGGCTGAAAAACCGTCAGTCCCGGTGGGCAATTCCGTCAACGGGCAGCTAGCCTTGGGGCCACATGGCGACCTGGCTCAACCACCACCACCTGCAGTACTTCCGCCTCATTGCACACGAGGGCGGCGTGAGCGCGGCGGCGCGGCGCATGGGCATCACCCACTCCACGCTGTCCTCGCAGCTCAGGCAGTTGGAGGAGGTGCTGCGCGCGCCCCTCTTCGATCGAAAGGGGCGGAGGCTGGTGCTCACCTCCTTCGGCGAGCAGGTGTTGTCCTACGCGGAGGCGATCCACCGCATGGGCACGCAGTTGCTCGACTTCGCGGCGGGGGTGGGGGCGCCGGATCACCGCCGGCCCTTCCGCGTGGCGGCGGTGGCGTCGCTGCCGAAGAGCATCGTGTACCGCCTGCTGCAGCCGGTGCTGGCCGGCAGGCGCTGGGGCCCGGTGGAGATCCGCGAGCGCAGCCCGAGCGCACTGCTGGGAGACCTGGTGAGCGGCCGCGTGCACCTCGGCCTGACCGACGAGCCCATCGTTCAGCCGGGCGTACACTCGCACCTCCTCGGCGCGTCGGGGTTCCAGTGGTTTTCCACCGCGAAGGCCCGGGCGGCGCTTCACGGGCGGTTTCCCGAAAGCCTGGCGGGCGCGGCGTTCGTCCTGCCCGCGTCTTCTACGCTGCGCCGGGCGCTCGATCGCTGGCTGGTGCAGCACGTGCGGCGCTTCCGCGTAGCGGCGGAGGCGGACGACTCCGCGATGCTGCGCGTGCTGGGAGCCAACGCGGTGGGCGTGTTCCCCGTGCGCGACGCGCTGCAGGCGGAGGTGACGGATCTGCTCCGAGCCCAGCCGGTGGGGCCCATCTCCGGTGTCGTCGAGAGCTACTACGCGCTCAGCCTCGAGCGCACGGTGCAGGACGAGGCGGTGGCCGCGGTGGTGAGCGCGGCCCGGCTGGCCCTGGGGAAGCGGGGGCGGGGACAGGAGCGCTGAGAGCAGCGCGGAGCGTCGCCGGCAAGCCCCTCGCGCCCAGCAGACCCGCGGCGCCCGCTGGGTCCGCTCGGCCCGTGTGCCGTCACCGGTACTGGCCGCGCAGCACGAAGGCCTCGCCGCCGGTCAGCTCGAAGCGTTCGTCCGCGCCCAGCGAGAGGTGCGCGCGCACGGCGCCGGTCATCGGCTCGATGACGTCGAAGTCCATGGGCCGCCGCGGCTCGAAGAAGGCGCTGCCCTTGATGCCCATGGCGAAGACGAAGAAGCGCCCGTCGTCCGCCACGTCGCCGTAGGCGCGCACCGCGCCGCTCGTCGCCCCGGCGCCGAAGTCGGGCCACATGGCGTCGGCGTGCAGCGTGCCCGAGGCGTCTCCGGCGAAGGCGCGGAACGGGCTGTCGGCCCAGTGGGCGTTCTTCCTCGTCCACGCAGACAGGTCGCCGGGGACGAAGCTGGCCAGCGCGGTGAAGGCGCCCAGGCCGGCCATGTCCGACAGCGGCACGTCTCCACGGACGCCGGCGCGGGTGTGGAAGACGTAGAAAGGAATGTTCGCCACGTACGTCGCCACGGCCGCGGCGTTGAGGCGCACCGGATCGGTCTCGCTGGCGACGCTGGAGCCAGGGCCGATGGGCTCGTTGTTGCTGCCCACCGGCGCGGCGCAATACAGGTGCTCCCACGGTTGGCGCACCGGCCTCCACGGCCCTTCCGTCTTCGACACGTCGCGATCGAAGTGGATGGTGGCCACGTCGGCGACGTCGCCCGAGTACAGCGCCTCGACGGCCGCGCAGTCGTGCCCGTCGGGCGCCGAGGCCGCAACCAGCACGTCGGTGCGATCGTTGAGGTACCTGGTCAGCGCGCGCAGCTCGGCCACGCCGCCGCTGCCCGGGAAGCCGTTCTGCCAGGCTTCGTTGGCGACCTCGAAGAGCATCAGCTTGTGCTCGCGCCCGTGGGACATGGCGAGGAAGCGGTCGGCCAGCGCGTAGCGATCAGCGGAGGTGGGCACGGCGAACTGCCCGTCGCCGATGAGGGTCCACTGGACGCGCAGGCCGTATTGATCGTACGCGAGGTCCGTCAGGCCGGCGATGACGGCGTCGTAGTCCGACCAGTGCGCGTCGATCTCGCGGCCATCCCAGTAGTCGGGGCCGTTGGGATCGCCGACGACACCCAGCGCGCGGAGGTAGTGGAAGCCGTTCTGCTGGAGGAGCGCCAGCGCCGCCTCCAGCTTCGGGCGATCGTGCTTGTACGCCCAGGCGGCCCAGAAGAGCGTCGCGCCCAGCGCCTGGAACGCGCCGTCGTCGTCCACCAGCGCGCGGCCCTGCAGGCGCACCCGGCCGGCGCGCGCCGGGCGCCGGGGACAGGTGACCTGGACGGTGGCGCGCACCGTCTCGCCGAACCAGCGCACGTGCTCCTGCAGCATCCGCCAGTCGGAGACGAGCTGGCCTTCGGCGGCAGGGGCCCGCAGCGCGACGGTGAACTCGACTTCATCGCCAGGCGCGACGGTGACGTCCGCGGGCAGCTCCACCCGGCCGTCGCGATTCAACGGATCGCTGTCGTCGACTGCGCCGAGGCGGAAGGCGGCGGCCCGCGTCCAGCTCGTCGTGCCGGAGTTCCTCATCACCACGCGGGCGCTCGCCGTGGCGGCGCAGTCCAGCGTGGCTGGGAAGTCGAACGTCACCAGCGTCGCCTCGTCGCGCGGGAGGCTCGAGACCGGCGGTGGCGCGGGCTGCCGCGGAGGAGGCTGCGCCGGCACCTCGGGCGCACCAGGCGGCGGGGCAGTAGGCGAGCCACAGGCGACGAGCAACACGGCGGACAGGGCGATGGATCCACGTCGAGCGATCATGCGTTTCTCCCAGAGCAGCGCGCCCGCCGAGCCCCCTTTCGTCCGGACGAGCGCCGCCTCATATTTTTTTTGCCGCACCAATGCAAATACACTGGCCAGGCAGGAAGAGCGATCTGTGATCAGCAGAGCGCACCAGCGTGGGCGAGCTGAGGCGTCCAGGCGTGTCCCGGCCCCACCCGGAGCGCCGTCACGATCGAGCGCGCGTTTCCGCCGGGACTCGAGTTCGCGATGGGACGCGCCGGCGTCTCAGCAGCACCGCCCCGAGCACGAGGAGCGTCATCGCGAAGCCTGACGCAGAAGGCCCCGCGCCATCGGAGCGGCACGCGCAGCCTCCCCCGAGCGTCTCGCCCAGCATCTGCCGGGAGCCGCCGTCGAGCGGCTGCCCCTCGCCGTCCGGGCCTCCGTCGGCGCTCGCCGGTCCGCAGGCGAGGTCCTCGTCGATTAGCCCGTCGCAGTCGTCATCGGCCGCGTTGCAGATCTCCGTCTCGCCTTCGTCGACCATGCCGTCGCAGTCGTCGTCGCGACCGTTGCACGTCTCCGGCTCACCTTCGTCGACCATGCCGTCGCAGTCGTCATCGCGGCCGTTGCACGTCTCCGCCACGGGGATGCACGCGCGGCCCGCCGAGAGGATGGTCGACCAGTACTGTGGCGCGCTCCAGCCAGACGCATCGGTCAGGCTGTCGAGCGCCACGGCGTCGCCGAACGAGTCGCCGCGCGAGGGGTGGCATCGCCAGCCGGCGATGGCCCGTGCGCAGAGATCGTCGCGACCGTCGCCGTCGAAGTCGGCGAGCCGGATCGTCTCGTAGTGTCGCGCGACACCCCACCCGCTCACGTCACCCCACGCCGGCCCGGGGCGCTGCAGCCCCTCGGTCCCGCTCCAGCTCCAGCAGCCCATCTGCGCGTCGGCGCGCGCGCAGAGCTCCTTGCGGCCATCACCGTCGATGTCGCCGACCCGCAGGGTCGCGTAGTTCGTCGCGTCGCCCCAGCCGTTCACGTCCGAGAGCGCGCCGAGGATCACGGACTCACCGAAGCCCGCGTCGGTCGCGAGCGCGCAGCGCAGATCGGTCGAGGTCCGCACACAGAGATCGTCACGCCGGTCGCCGTCAACGTCGGCCAGGCGCAGGGTGCTCCAGAACTGAACAGCGCCGAAGCCGCTCTGATCCGACCACGCCGGGCCGCCGGTGGAGGCGGGGAAGCCCTCGCCGTCGCTCACGTAGCAGTCGACGCCGGCCGAGCTGCGAATGCACACGTCGTCGCGCCGATCGCCGTTGACGTCCCCCATCCGGAGCGTCCCGTAGTACCTCGCCAGGGTGTACCCGTTGGCGTCGCTCCAGCGCGGCCCCTCGATGCGTCGGTCGAACGCCGTGCCGTTCGAGAGCCAGCAGCCGAAGCCCTGGGAGTCCCTCGCGCAGAGATCATCCCGCCCGTCACCGTTCGCGTCGGCCAGGCGGATCGTCGTGTAGTACTGGGGCTGGTTCCACCCGTTCACGTCCGACAGGCCGTCGCGCCAGACCTCGAAGGCACCGAAGCCCTCGCCGTTCGACAGCGCGCAGGAGAACGCGGAGTCGGAGCGGGCGCAGACGTCGGCGCGGCCGTCGCCGTCGACGTCGCCCAAGGTGGCGTAGTTCGTCGCGTCGGCCCAGCCCAGCGCATCCGAGAGCGGGACCACCGGGAAGGGCGCCGCCCAGCCCCCGTCGGCAGCGGCCCAGCAGAAGACTCCGTCGGAGCCGCGGGCGCACACGTCGGCGCGCCCGTCACCGTTGACGTCGGTGCTGTCGGGGGGCGCGTACGCCGTGGGCTGCTCGACCAGCAGCGCCACCTCGCAGACGTCGCCTTCGTCCACCGCGCCGTCGCAGTCGTCGTCCCGGCCGTTGCAGGCCTCAGGGGACGGCGAGCACATGCACGCTGCGGCGGGGATGCTCCCGTAGTTGCCCTGCCCAGTCCATCGGCTCACCGGGCCACCACAGGCGCCCCGGAAGGGATCGTCGGCGCTCCAGCCTCCGCTCGGGTAGAAGCCGAAGTGCACGTGCGGGCCGCTGCTGCACCCGCTGGACGCGGAGCGGCCGAGCTGCTGGCCGCAGCCGACCGCCTGGCCGTTGGAGACCGTCATCCCCCCGCTCTGCATGTGGCAATAGAGCGTCTCGGAGCCGTCGGCGTGGCGCACTCGCACGTGGTTGCCGCAGCGGCCGCCGCACGGGCTGCAGACGTAGCCTACGTCCGGGCAGCCGGTCATCACGGTGACCACCGTCCCGCCCGCGGCGGCGAGGATCGGCGTGCCGATCGGGACGCCGAAGTCCGTCCCGGTGTGGCCGTCGTAGCAGTTGCCGCCGCACGCGTAGTCGGCGCAGCCGCCCGCGCCGCCGTTGGTGTCGTAGCCCGCGGTGATCCCGTGCGCGGAGTCGTAGGGACGCCGGTAGAGCACCTGGCCGGCGCTTTCCGACGCCGCGAGCACGGTCGCGCCGAGCAGCCACAGGGAGGCCACCTTCTTCATCGCGCCCTCTCGGTGGCGCGGACGACGCGCCCGGTGTGCGAATCGACCCAAGCCGTCCCCAGCTCGTCATCGAAGACATAGAGCCCGTCCTCGAAGCGCGGCTCGACCGGCGCGCTGGGGAAGCGCTTCACCTGCGCGAGAAGGCGCGGCGCACCGCCAGGCTCCACGCGGTAGAGCCGCGGCGATCCCGACGCGCCGGAGATGAAGACGATCGCGGCGCCGTCGGGCGAGATCGTCGGCGACCAGCACGGCGCCAACTGTTCGGTCAACTGCGTCCGGGTGCCCGTCGCGCCGTCCGCCAGCGCGACCTCGAGGGAAGGCGGCGCCCCGCGAACGTAGGCGACCAGCGTGCCCGAGACGCTGAGCGGCTCGTAGGCGCCGGTGTCGAGCACCGTCACCTCGCCCTGGCGATGCAGCCGGAGGACATGGTCGACGCCGAGGGTGACGACGCCCGAGCCGAGAAAGCGCGCGTCGACCACCCGCGCGCCCGCGAGGCCCGGCTCCGCGCCGGTCGCCTGGAGGACCAGCACCCGCTCGGGATCGGCGTTGGGCCGGGTCGGCAGTGGCGTCCCCGCGAGGAGCGCTCCGTCCGGGCGCCGATCCAGCTCGATGGCCGGGGGCTCCGCGCGAGGGACCGAGGGCGGCTCGGCGCGGGTGCTCGTCAGCTCCGACCGTGCGAGCGCCGCGCTCGAAGCTCTGTGGGCCGCGGCGTCCTCGCAGCCGAGCAGCGCCCCCGCGAGGAAGGCCAGGGGGAGCACCAAAAGGGCTCGTCGCAACGCGTGAAGGGGAGGCGGGATGGGCATCGGAGAGCAATCGCAGGAGATGCCGATCGTCGCCTCGGCCCGCCGTCCGGATGCCGAGGGGTTGCGCAAAGAGGAGCTACAAAACCCGGTGGAAACTCCGCGTGCCGCTCTGCGAGGAGGGCGCGGCCGAGCGCCTCACTTCCGCCGCGTCACCTTGCGCCACTTCCCCGCCGAGGCCGTGACGTCCCAGCCGTCGAAGCACGCCGGCAGCCGCTCGCCGCCGCCGAAGATCAGCACCTCGTCGAAGGGCGCCACCACCTCCGGCGTCAGCGCCCAGAGCTCCGCCGGCAGCTCCCCACCCGGCCTGAAGCGCACCGCGTGGTGATCGGCGTCGGCGAAGAAGTTGTGCCCCACCCCGCCCCAGGTGCCCGTCCACCACTGGCCGAGGTGATCGAGGTACACGTGCCCGCTGCCGAGGATCTGCCGACCCTCCAGGGAGACGTAGCCGTGGGGCCCCTTCGGCGGGGTGGCGATCACTGCCTCCAGGCCGTCGATGGCGCGAGAGAAGCGCCAGTGGAAGGCCGCCGCCTCGGCGAGGGTCAGCACGGTGAGCGCCGCCAGCGCGCCCCGAAGCCACCTGGGGAACCGCCGCGGATCGGCGAGGAACAGGGCGGCTCCGGCCACCAGCACCGCCAGACGCGTGCAGACCAGGAAGATCCCCGACAGCGTCTTGGGCGTGACGGCGTACAGCAAGGCCCAGCAGACGAAGAGGGCCAGCGGGGCGCGCGGCTCCTCCTTGCGGCGCACCACGAAGAGGAGCGCGAAGAGCCCCGTCACCACCAGCGGCGCGACGACGGACAGCTTCCCTTCCGGCGCCGTGTACTTGAAGAACCAGTTGACGTGCGCGGCCAGCGCGTACTCGGTCGCCGGCCAGTCGCCCGCGGTGACCGCGCGGTTGGCGAGCGTCAGCGCGCGCGGAATGGACAGCAGCACCGGCACCGACAGCGCGACGGCGAGGCGGAAGGCCGAGTCCTTGAGGACGGCGCCCCTCGGCACCGGCGCTCCCCACAGCCGGGAGAGCGTGATCGCCAGGAGGCCCAGCACCAGCACGGCGAAGGCCAGCAGGTGGGTGAGGAAGGTCGCGGCCGCGAGCAGGTTGACGGCCAGCGCCCAGCGCCACGCGCGCCCCTCCACCCAGCGCACGTAGGCCGCCAGCGCGAAGAAGGACAGCGGCTGCGCGAGGAGCCCGGGGAGCAGCCCGTACCAGTACGAGAAGTTGAAGACGAGCGGCAGGCCGAGCAGCGCCACCCACGCCGGCCGCCCGAAGGCGCGCGCCAGCGCGAGGAGCGACCACGGGTAGAGCACCATCGTCACCCACAGCACCAGCCGCACCGCCACCGCGCCGCTGAACAGGAACGCCACCGGCAGCGCGAGCCACGCCTGCAGGTCGTACCCGATGGGGAAGTGCAATTCGTAGTGCGCGGCGACGGCCGGGTCTCCTCGCAAGAGCTCCACCATGGACTGGAGCTGCGCCGCGTGCGCGGGGAGGTCGACGCAGGGCGGAAAGCCGTGCACCAGCGCCAGGCAGAAGGCCGGCCAGATGGCCCCCAGGACGATCCTCGTCAGCCGCTCGCCGCTCGCCTCGGGCATGGGGGCAGTCCCCTTACGGGATCCTCACCGGCCGCGCACGAAGGAGATCGCCTCCGCCATGGTCGGCTCGCGATCCCAGAGGTCGTTGTGCCCCGCCCGCGGCACCTCCACGAGGCGCGCCTGGGGGAACTTCCCGGCCAGCGCCTCGCCGAGCTCGAAGGGGATCACCTCGTCGCCGCGCCCGTGCAGCACCAGCACCGGCAGGTGAATGGACGGCGCCCGCGAGGCCGAGTCGAAGCGATCGCGCATCAACAGCCGCACCGGGAAGTACGGAAAGGCGCGCGCCCCCACGTCCGGCAGGGAGGTGTACGGGGTGAGCAGCACCAGCCGCGTCCCCCACCCCTGCGCCGCCAGCCACACCGCCACGCCGCTGCCCAGCGACTGCCCCTGCAGCACCAGGCGCTCCTTCGCCACGCCCATCGGGCCGGTGAGGTGCTTCACCGCCAGCTCCGCCGCCGTGAGGATCGCCTCCTCCGAGGGGCTACCCGCGGCGCCGGGGTAGCCGGGGTACTCCACCGCCGCGAAGGACACGCCGGCCTCCGCGTACGCCTCGGCGAGGAAGGACAGCCAGGCCACCTGCTCGCCGTTCCCGTGGAAGTGCACCACCACCGGGCCGGCGCCCTCCGCGGGCCTCCACAGCATGGGCGTGCCGCCCGGCACCTCGACGATCGCCGCCTCCCCGGTGGGCTGGGCGCGCTCCCTGGGCGCGGGGAAGAGCAGGCTGCGCTGGGCGAAGAAGAGCAGCGCGCAGAGCGCCAGGTACCCGCCCACCACCACCGCCAGGGCGATCACCATCTTCCGCACGGCCTCACCACAGGAACGGGAGCAACGCCCGCCGCGCCTTCGGGTAGTCGGCGAACTGCTGCTGGTACCAGCGGTGGTTGGCCCGGGCCCGGGGCGCGAGGTTGGCGAAGGTGAACGCCGCGAAGGCCCACGCCGCCAGGGACTGGGCCGCGATCGCGAAGCCGACCCACTCGAGGATCTCTCCCAGGTAGTTGGGGGCGCTCACCCAGCGGAAGGCGCCCCGCGCCGGCACCTTGTAGCCCGTCTCTCCCGGCGCGCGCAGGGTGCGCAGCACGTGATCGGAGTGCACGTTGAGCCCCATCGCGAAGAGGAAGAGCAGCGTGCCCAGGACGAAGGGGACATCCACCGGGCGCGACGCGAGGCTGCCGGCGTTCCCCGAGGCGTTCAGCACGTTGAAGACCAGCGCCATCCCCACCGTGACGAAGGGCATCGGCTTGCCTTCCTTCGGCATGAGCGAGGTGAAGACGAAGGTGCGCTGCCCATAGTGGAGCAGCCACAGCGCGCCCAGCGCCACCACCATCGGCTCGCCGAAGTGCGGGTTGGCCAGCCAGACGGCGGCGAAGAGGAAGACGGACGGGGACTCCATCACCCCCCAGGCCACCTTCGCGGACAAGGACGGCCCCCAGCCCTTCCGGGTGTGGCGGCCGTAGGGCGCGGGGATGACGAAGAGGAGCGGGAAGACGATCGCCCCGGCGGCGAGCACCACCTTCGGCGCGATCAGGACGAGGGGCTCGATGAACGACCAGAACGACTGCATCGACCCCTCTCCTTGGTCCCCTCCCCGCAGGGAGCCTCAACTGGCGAACGCAGCGTCGCTGATCTCGACCGGCGAGGCATCTTCGATCATCGCCAGCTTCGCCAAATGCTCGACATTGGGCAGCACGTTCCGCGCGAACCACTGCGCCGAGTAGCGCTTGCCCTCGTAGAAGGCGCGATCCGCGTGGCCCGCCGGCAGCTTCGAGAGCGCCGCCTCGGCCTTCACGCCCGCGTCCAGCAGCAGCCACGCCACGGACAGCTGCGACATCATGGTCAGCACGCGGTTGCCGTTGAGGGGGACCAGCTCCACCTTGCCGCCCTGCGCCCAGCCCATCAGGCCCATCGCCACCTGCATGAAGGCCTCGGCCGCGCCCGACAGCCGCTCCACGTCCTTGCCCAACACCGGGTGGGACTTGTTCGCCTCCACGAAGCCGTTGATGTCGCCGATGAAGGCGGTGAAGTTGGCGCCGCCGCTCTGGCCCAGCTTGCGGCCCACCAGATCCATGGACTGGATGTGGGTGGTGCCCTCGTAGATGGAGAAGATCTTCGAGTCGCGCGCGTACTGCTCCACCGGCCAGTCCTTGAGGAAGCCGGCGCCGCCGAAGATCTGGATCGCCTGGCCGCACAGCCGCCACGCCTCCTCCGACGCGTAGGCCTTCACCAGCGGCGTGAGCAGATCGACCTGGCCCTGGTGGTAGGCGGCCTGGTCGTCGTCGCGGCCGGCGAGCACGTGGTAGTGGTCGCGGTGCACCGCCAGCTTCACCACCAGCGCGCGAATGCCTTCCACGTGCGCCTTGAGCTCCAGCAGCATGCGCCGCACGTCCGGGTGCTCGAGGATCGCCACCCGCGGGACGCTGGGATCCTTCCACTGCTTGAAGGGCGCGCCCTGCTTGCGATCCTTCGCGTACTCCAGCGCGTTCAGGTAGGCGCTGGAGGTGACGGCCAGGCCCTGAATGCCCACGGCGATCCGCGCGCCGTTCATCATCCGGAACATCTGGGGCAGGCCCTGGTTCTCTGCGGCGCCGACAAGCTCGCCGTAGCACTCGCCGCTCTCCCCGAAGTTCATCACGCAGGTGGCCGAGCCGTTGATCCCCATCTTGTGCTCGAGGGAGGCCACCTGGACGTCGTTGAGCTCGCCCAGCTTGCCGGACGCGTCCACCCGCACCCGCGGCACGATGAACAGGGACAGGCCCTTGGTGCCCGCCGGAGCGCCTTCCGCGCGCGCCAGCACCAGGTGGACGATGTTCTCCGCCAGATCGTGATCGCCGCCGGAGATGAAGATCTTGGTGCCGCTCAGCTTGTAGCGCCCGTCGGCCTGCTTGACGGCCTTGGTCACCGCGCTGCCCACGTCGCTGCCGGCGTTGGGCTCGGTGAGGCACATGGTGCCGCCCCACTGGCCGGTGAACATGCGCTGGCAGAACAGCTTCTTCTGCGCCTCGGTGCCGAACTCGGCGATCACCTCCGCCGCGCCCCAGGCCAGGCCCGGGTACATGTTGAAGGCGGTGTTGGCGCCGCTGGTCAGCTCCTCGATCAACGCGTACAGCGAATAGGGCCCACCCTGGCCGCCGAACTCCTTGCGCACGGCGATCTGCTTCACCCCCGCTTCGAAGAGCTGCTTCCACGCGTCGGCGAAGCCCTTGGGCGTCTTCACCCGCCCGTCCACCACCTTGCAGCCTTCGCGATCGCCTACGCTGTTGAGCGGCCCCAGCACCTCGCGCGCGATCCGGTACGTCTCCTCGAGGATCGCCTTCGCCGTCGCCTCGTCCCAGCCCTCGTAGCAGCCCTTTCCGGCGTACTCCGAGAAGCCGAACTGCTCGAACAACACGAAGCACAGCTCGCGAAGATCAGCCTTGTAGCGATTGATTCCGACGGACATGTCTCAAGACTCCGGCGCAGGGTGACGTGGTGGCCTAACGTCACGGTTTCGTTCCCGTAACGCGGCGCATCCTGCGCTCGCCTTGATTCTGAAGTCAACGACCTTCGACGCAACGCGCCATGGCCGCTGGAAGCCCGGCTACTTCTTCTTTTTCTTCGCCGGCTTCGGTTTCTTCTTCACCGGCTTCGCCTTCTTCTTCACCGGCTTCGGCTTCTTCTTCGCCGGCATCGGCTTCTTCTTCACCGGCTTCGGCTTCTTCTTCACCGGCTTCGGCTTCTTCTTCGCGGCCTTCGGCTGCTTTCCGGGCTTCGTGGGGGGAGCCTTCGCGGCGGGCTTGCCCTTCGCGGCCGGGGGAGGCGAGGCGGGCGCGGCGAGGATCGACTCGCGCGGGACGTTGACGATCAGCGGCTGCTGGCCAGTGCGGAAGCGGTTCTCGTCTTCCACCGAGTAGAAGACCTTGAGCGTCACCGCGCCGCGCACCACCAATTCGCCTTTCTGGTTCTCGGCCCACACGTCGAGCTCGATGAAGTACCTGCCGTCCTGCCCGTGGCGATCGCTGACGCGGCCCTTGCACACCAGGGTGTCGCCCGGCCACAGCACGCGGATGAACTTCACGGTGAGGCGCTTGACCTGCGCGCCCCGGGCCCAGTCGGTGACGAGCTGGCCCAGAAAGCCCATGCCCAGCGAGGAGGGCGCCAGCACCGACGGCATGCCCAGGGCTCGCGCGGCCACCTCGTCCACGAAGACGGGGTTGAAGTCGCCCGTGGCGCCGGCGTAGCGCGCAAGCTGCACGCGATCGATGGGCGCCTTGGCCATGGCCGGCAATTCGTCGCCGACGCGGGTGTTCTCGAAGTAGAGCTTCCTCGGGGGCATCAGTCCCTCCCTCCGCGGACCACGAAGGTGCGGCGCGAGCGGTAGACCACCTTGCCTTCTTGATCCCGGCCCTCGTCGTCCACCACCGCCACCTCCACCTTGCCGGCGGGGCTGGGGCGCTCGGCGATCTCGCTCACCCGGGACGTCACCAGCAGCGAGTCCCCGGCGACGATCGGCCGCTCGTAGTCGATGGTCTGCTCGGCCAGCAGCAGGTTGCGGGTGGGCATCCCCAGCAGATCCTTCAGCTCGAGGCCCGCGGTGAAGGTGACCGGGAAGGCCGGCGGCACGGTGACGGTGGAGAAGCCCGAGGCCCTCGCGTACTCGTGATCGAAGTACAGCGGGTTCACGTCGCCCAGCGCCTCGGCGAAGCGGCGAATGGCGCCCTTCTCGACCTCGTGCAGCGTCGGCGGCGTCGTTCGTCCTACGGCGTTGCGATCGAGCATCTTTGGTTCGTCCCTTCTGTGCTGGCCTTCGAGAGTGCGGCCTTCTCTTCGTCTGGATCCGTTTCCCCTCACCGCCCGGCGGGCAGCTCCAGCACCGTCAACAGTCCTGCGTCGGCCGCGGCCAGCCGGGGCGCGGCGTGCACCACCAGGTTGGCGGTGGCGCGATCTCCGGGCAGCCCCCCGGGGATCGACAGCCGCACCTTCGGCTCCGCGTCCACCTCGACTTCGTCGCCCGCGCCGTCCACACCCACCGCGAGCGTCAGCTCGAGGCGCACCCGCTCCTGTCCTTCGGCCAGCGCCACCGCGACCTGGTGGATCCCCGCCACCCGCCCCTTCTTCACCGGCCAGGCCCCGGAGGTGATGTCCTCCTCGGCGAACACCGGCGTCAGCTCCTCCTCGTAGTCGTCGCAGTCCAGGCCCAGCCCCAGCGCGCACAGGGCCGCCGACTCCACCAGCCCCAGGTGCCCCAGGCCCTCCTGATCGACGAGGCGGAAGAACTCCTCCTCGGTGAGGCCCGCGCCCACCTTCCGCTGCAGGGCCGGGCGCCGCTGCGCCGCGTCCACCATCCGCGTCACCTTCGCGTGCCGCACCGGGCCGCACACCTGCCCCAGCGTGGCCACCAGGCGATCCATCACGAAGCCCGGGTTGATGCCCGTGCCCAGCAGCGCCGTGCCCGATCGCTCCGCCGCGCGCTCCAGCTTCTGCGCCAGCTTCGGGTGGTGAAACCAGGGGAAGGCCAGCTCTTCACAGGTGCTGACCACGTGCATCCCGTGCGACAGCGCCTCCAGCAACTGATCGGCGACCTGCTCGAGCCGCGAGCCGGTGGCGTGCAGGAGCACCACGCCCTTGCGCCGGCCCACCGCCTGGCTCAGCGTCGGCTGCACCTTGAAGGTGCCCGCGGGCAAGCCCAACACCTCGGTCAGCGTCCGGCCGGCCAGCGAAGGGCTTCGATCCACCGCGCCGATCACCTCCACCTCCTCCGACTGCAGCGCCGCGCGCGCGATCTCCTGCCCGATGAAGCCAAGGCCCATGACGATCACCGGGACCGGGCCTTCGGGCGCAGACTCCGCTTGTGGTGTCCGGGGTTTGGTCCCCCCGCCGCCGCTCGCCATGGCGAGGGCGATGGTAGACGACGGCCCTTTGCCCCGCCTAGAAAATGCCTGAGGCCCTCCGAGGGAGGCCCCGCCAAAACCACACGCAAGCTTGTGAAATCACAGGCGCTTTCGCTCCGTCGCGATCGGTGGCCGCGAGCGGGCGTCGCGGCTACATTGCATCCCCTTCCCGGCAATTCCAACAAGGAGCGCGGCGCGCGTGGAACGTTTTCTGGTCGTCGATGACGACGAGCACATCACCGAGGTGCTCACCAAGGTCCTCCGCAGCATGGGCTTTGAGGTGGTGGCGCACACCGATCCGCGCGAGGCGGTGAAGGAGAAGCGCTTCGACCTGGTGGTGACGGACTTCATGATGCCGAACCTCTCGGGCGTGGAGCTGCTGCGGCAGCTGGGGGCGGCCAACCCCGACGCGGTGCGGGTGCTGATCACCGCCGCCAACGACTTCAAGGTGGCGATGGAGGCGGTGAACGACGGGCAGGTGTTCCGGATCCTCGCCAAGCCCTGGGGCCTGGCGGATCTGCGCGCGGCGATCGAGCAGTCGGTGACGTATTACCGGGTGCTGCAGGACAACAAGCGCCTCACCCGCGAATTGGCCAGCCGCAACGCGCAGCTCACGCAGCTCAACACGACGCTGGAGACGCAGGTGATCGAGCGCACCAACGGCCTTCTGGAGGGCATGGTGCGGGCGCTGGACTACCGGGACACGGAGACGCAGTGGCACTCGTGGCGGGTGGCGAAGTTCACCCGGCGGATCGCCGTGGCCTGGGGCGGCTTCTCCCAGGAGACGCTCTTGTCCATCGAGCAGGGCGCGCTCTTGCACGACATCGGGAAGATCGGCGTGCGCGACGCGATCCTCTTGAAGCCCGGGCCGCTCACCCCCGAGGAGTGGGTAGAGATGAAGAAGCACCCCGAGCTCGGCTGGAGGATGCTGGCCAACATTCCGTACCTGCGCGCGGCGGCCGAAATCGTCTTCCAGCACCAGGAGCGCTGGGACGGCCGAGGCTACCCCCGGGCGCTCAAAGGCGAGGACATCGTGGTGGGCGCGCGGATGTTCTGCGTCGCGGACACCCTGGACGCGATCACCTCCGATCGCCCGTATCGCAAGGGCAGCCCCCTGGAGGTGGCGATCCGCGAGATCTCCCGCCTCGGCGGCACGCAGTTCGATCCGAAGGCGGTGGAGGCCTTCCTCAGCGTGCCCCAGAGCGAGTGGCTGCGGATCCGCGCCGAGGTGGAGTCGCTGGAAGAGGCCGACCGGCGGCGCAGCTCCGGCGATCAGTTCCCCGCGGTGAGCCCGCAGTAACGCGTCGCCTTCCGCCCGCCCGGCGCAAGCGTTGCGGCGGCGCCTCGAGCAGATCACCGAGACCACGGCAGGGTACGGATGATGCTTGGTCCGCGCGGGAAGGAGGCCTTCCATGTCGCTCTGCGCCCGCTTCATCCCCGAGCCGTGGCTGCACCAGGTCGATCACGTCGCGGTGGCCGCCGATCCCCCGCGCGCCTGGGAGGCGATCCGCCGCCTCGATCTCTACCGCATCGGCTTCTTCAAGCCGCTCTTGAGCCTGCGGATCCTCCCTGAGCTCGTCCGCGCACGGCTGTCCGGCCGGCCCAGCCCCCTGGGGCCTCACGCCACGGTGGAAGATCTCACCGCCGTGGGCAGCGGCTTTCACCTGCTTGAGGAGTCCTTTGGCCGGGGCTTCGTCGTCGGCGCGGTGGGCAAGTTCTGGGAGCCGTCGATCGACTTCCGCGAGGTGGACGCAGACGGCTTCACGCGCTTCGCCTCCCCCGGCTTCGGCAAGCTGGTGTGGGGCGTCGAGGTGGCGCCCAGGGAGGGCGGCGGCTCCTGGCTCACCGTCGATCTGCGGGTCACCACCACCGACGCACCTTCCCAGGCGCGCTTCCGCCCGTACTGGCGGCTGATCGGCCCCTTCAGCCATGCGATCCGCCGCGCGGCGCTGGCGCAGTTCCGAAAGGAGCTGGGCGGGCCGCGGGAAGAGCGGGTGCTGCCCGGCGACGAGCTGCTCTCCGGCGTGCGCTACGAGCGGACCCACCAGGCGATCCTCGAGGCCCCGCGCGAGGAGGTGTGGCCCTGGCTGGTGCAACTGGGCTGCCAGCGCGGCGGCTGGTACGCGATCGATCTGCTGGACAACGGCGGCAGCCCCAGCGCCACCACCATCGAGCCCCGCTGGCAGCAGCTCGCCTCCGGAGATCTGATCGCCGCGGTGCCCGACGGCAGCGGCGCCTTCGGCGTGCTGGAGCTCCAACGCCACCACGCGCTGGTGCTGGGATCCCCGTCGCTGCGCACCTCCGGCCCTCCCGCCCCGGGGCAGGAGCCGCCGTACCTGATGACCTGGGCCTTCGTGCTCGAGCCGGTGGGGGACGACGCCACGCTGCTGACGGTGCGCGTGCGGGCGGCGTACCAGCCGACGCTGGGCTTCATGCTACGGCACGGGTGGAGCCTGCCCACGCACGAGCTGATGACCTGGCAGCAGCTCAAGCACCTCAAGGAGCGCGTCGAGGCGCCCTGACGGCCTCGGGGTGTCCTCAGGGCTTGGTGCGGACCTCGACGATCTTGTCGCCTTCCAGCAGCGAGTCGACCACCTCCTGCCCGCTCACCACCTCACCGAAGGCGGTGTAGCGCCCGTCGAGGTGCGGCTGGGGCGCGGCGGTGACGAAGAACTGCGAGCCGCCGGTGTCCTTGCCGGACAGGGCCATGCCCACCACCCCGCGCCGGTAGGGCCGGTGGTTCACCTCGCAGCGAATGGTGTACCCCGGGCCGCCCTCACCGTCGCCGCGGGGATCGCCGCCCTGCACCACGAAGTCCGGCACCACCCGGTGGAAGGTGAGGCCCCGGAAGAAGCCCTTCTTCGCCAGCGTGTACATGCTGGTGGCGGTGTACGGCGCGTCCTGGGCGAACAGCTTCACCTCGAACTCGCCCTTCTCGGTGGTGAAGACCAGCGCCGGATCCTTCGGCAACGGCGGCGGCTTCACCGCGTCGATCGGCCGCTCCACCCGGCTGGCCACCACCGGCTGACCTTTCAGCTTCGTCAGCGCCTCGGCGGCCGCGTTGCGGATGGTGGCGTTGCTCGAACCCAGCCAGAGCTCGAGATCGACGATGGCCTCCTTCGCGTCCAGCGTGGCGAGCGCGTCCGCGATCACTGGCGCCACGTCCACCTGGGTGACGGCCTTCTGCGCCAGGGCGCGGATCTGCGGAATGGCCGTCTTGTCGCCCAGCTTGGCCGAGGCCGCCGCCGCCGCCGCCGCCAGCACGTGATCGCTGGACACCAGTTGGCTGCGCACCTTGTCCATCGAGGCCGGCGACGGGGTCTCCCCCAGCAGCTCGATCGCCGCCAGCTTCACCTTCGGATCGGCGTGGAAGACGAAGGACGCCACCTCGTTGGCCCGCCGGGTGGGATCCTTCGCCGGCACCTGGGCCAGCTCGCGCAGACCCAGGGCCAGGCGGCGCGGCTCGTCGATGAGGCCGTCCCCGCAGGTCATCACCTCCTGGATCGAGCCGTTGATCCGATCGAGGGCGGCCGCCAGCCGGCAGTCCAGGTTGGCCGCGTCCTTCTTCACCCGCTGATCGGGCGCGGTGGTGCCGGCCCTGAGCTGTTGCCGGAGGCTGGTGAGGAGCGCCTTGCCCTGCGCCGGCAGCCCCTGCTGGGCGAGCGCGAGGAGCGGCTGGCCCCCGCCCGCGGTGTCGCCGCGCACCAGCCGCTCGATGCGGAAGGACAGATCCGCCAGCGCGCCCAGCGCCGGGCACGCCGCCGACCTGCACTTGCCCGCCAGCCTGCCGAGCGAGCGGGTGGCTTCCACCGCCACCCGGTAGTCGGGATCGTCGATCAGCCCCTTGAGCGTCACCGCGTCGGTGTCCGTGCCCACCTCGCCCAGGCCCTTGGCGCAGAGGGCGCGGATCTCCGAGGCGTCGTCGGTGGCGCAGATCATCAGCGCGGGCCGGGAGGTGGGCGCCTTGGACTGCATGAGCGCGTAGGCGGCGCCGTAGCGGGTGGCGGTGGCCACGTCTTTCCGGATCAACGGGAGCAGCGCGGTGAGCGCCTTCGCTTCCAGCTTGCCGCCATTCTTCGCCGCCACGCCCAGCGACAGCGCGGCCCGCGCCTGCACGTCGCCCGCCTGGGACAGCCGCTCCACCAGCCGGTCCTGGGTGGCGGGCGTCACCACCCGGCCCATCGCCTCGAGCAGCGCCAGCTTGACAGTGGGATCCACCTCCGCGGCCTCCGCCGTCACCAGCGCGTCGCCCAGCTTCACCTTCACCTCGTCCGCGAGCGGCTCCCAGGCCAGGCCCAACAGGCCGATGGCGAAGGCCGCCTCACCGCGCACCCCGGGATCCGGATCGCCCAGGCCCTTGAGCAGCGTGTCGGCGGCGGCGGGATCCTGAATGCGCCCCAGCGCCAGCATCGCGCGCCTGCGCAGGAGCGGATCGCGGTGGGTGAGCGCCTCCTCGAGCAGCCGGCCCGCGCCAAAGGAGCGGCGGTCCTCCAGCTCGGCGACCGCGGAGAGCTCGGAGGACTGCTGCGTCTGCTGCGGCGGCCGCTGGCCGGCTCCCTTCGCGCCCTGGTCGGGCGTGGTCCAGCGGGGGCAGGCGGTGCAGACAAAGAGGGCAGCGAGCGCGACGAGGCGGGTACGCATGACCGGGGCGTCTAGAGAGTGCGCGCCGCCTTGTCGAGTGCATTCCGGCCGCGACCGTCTACACTGCGGCCGACCGATGAAGTGCCCTTCCTGCAACAGCACGGTGCGCGACGACGCGGCGGTCTGCCCGAAGTGCGACACGGTGCTCGATCCGTCGCTGCTCGACGCCGGCCCACCCGGCGAGGACGAGGCCCCCGCCCGCCCTGCCCCCCGGCCCGTCGCCTCGAAGCCCGGGGTGAAGAAGGTGCTGAAGAAGCCCGCTCCCGGCAAGCGCCCGGCGGCCAGGCCCGGGGCGCCGAAGTCCCGCATGCCCGAGGCGCCGGCGCGCGCCGCGAAACAGGAGACGGCCGACTGGCGCTCCCAGGTGTCTCAGTCCGACTGGGACGAGATGCAGCAGAAGGACAAGGAGAAGTTCGTCGCCGACAAGGGCCTGGATCCCGACGACGTACTCAAGGACGCGCGCGGCTTCTTCGCCGTGCTGTCCTCCTCCGACAAGCTGGCCTTCTTCGGCACCGCGGCCATGCTGCTGTCCACCTTCTTCCCCTGGAAGGAGACGGTTCAGGACGGTGACGTGCTGGGCCTGCTGTCCGCCGGGATCGTGGTGTCGCTGCTCTCGGCGCTGGCCCTGGCCAGCCTGGTGCTGCGGGTGAGGAAGGCGTTCTCGGTGAACCCGCTCCTCCCGTGGATCCTCCAGTTGGGGTGCTTGGGCTTCGGCATCGTCTGGTGCCTGGTCTACGTGAAGATGTCGTGGGACTCGACCATGGTGCGCAGCCCGATCGGCAACTTCGACATGTGGGCGTCCAAGCCCACCTTCGGGGTGATCTTCGGCTTCATGGCCGGCGTGGTGGGGACGCTGGGGACGGTGGGCGGGCTCAAGGATCTGGGCCGGTGAAGGCCACGCCGCTCCAACGGCTGGAGGCCGCGCTGTCCGGCGTGGTGCTGGGGCAGCGCGCGGTGCTGGCCGACTTGATCACCTCCTTTCTCGCCCGCGGCCACGTCCTGCTGGAAGGCGTGCCGGGCGTGGCGAAGACGCTCACCGCGCGCACCCTGGCGAAGGCGCTGGGCCTGGCCTTCACCCGCATCCAGTTCACCCCGGATCTCATGCCGTCGGACGTGGTGGGCACCAGCGTGTTCCGCCCACAGGACGCCGGCTTCCACCTGGTGAAGGGGCCGATCTTCACCGAGGTGCTAGTGGCCGACGAGGTGAACCGTACCCCGCCCAAGACGCAGGCCGCGCTGCTGGAGGCGATGGAGGAGCGGCAGGTCACCATCGACGGCGTCACCCACCCGCTGCCCCCGCACTTCTTCGTGGTGGCCACGCAGAACCCATTGGAGCTGGAGGGCACCTACCCCCTGCCCGAGGCGCAGCTCGATCGCTTCCTGATGCGGGTGCGGGTGGGTTACCCGGACGCGGCGGCCGAGCTGGAGCTGCTCACCCGGCCGCAGACGGCGCAGGCGGCGCTGGAGCAGGTGGCGCGGGTGCTGCCCTTGGAGGAGCTCACCGCCCTGCAGGCCGAGGCGGCCAGGGTGCGCTGTGACGAGAGCGTCAGCCGCTACGCGCTGGCCCTGGTGCGGGCCACGCGCGAGTCGCCGAAGCTGAAGCTGGGGGCGTCGCCGCGGGCGGGCCTGGGGCTGTTGGCGGCGGCGAAGGCGCGCGCGGCGCTGGCCCAGCAGGGCTTCGTCACCCCGGACGAGGTGAAGGCAGTAGCGCCGTCGGTGTTGAACCACCGGCTGGTGGTGAAGGCCGAGGCCGAGGTGGACGGAGTGTCGGCCGACGACGTGATCGCCTCGCTGCTCGAGTCCGTCGAGATCCCGCGGTGAGGTCCGCGGTGAGCGGCCGTCCCGTCCCCACGCAGCGCGCGCTGGTGATCGCCGCCGCCGGTCTGCTGCCCGCGTCCCTGGCGCTCTTCGCGCCGCCGCTCGCGTGGGCTGCGCTGGCGGTGGATCTCGCGTTGCTCCTCCTGGTGGCGGCGGACTTCCTGCGCGCGCCCGGCGAGGAAGCTCTCCGCGTGGAGCGGCGGGTGGAGCCCAACCTCTCCTCGGGGGTGCCGAACCGGGTGCGGCTGTTGCTCTCGCAGGCCCCCGGCGCGCGCGGCGAGCTGGTGGGCGAGCTGCGCGATCTCGTCGGCCCCGGGCCGCTGGTGGAAGGACACCGCCAGCCGTTCGCCTTCGAGGGGCGAGCCAGCCTGGAGTACTCGGTGACGCCTCGCACGCGCGGCGACCTGCTGCTGGGGCCCTTGACGGTGCGGCTCCTGGGCCCGCTGGGGCTGTGCGCGCGGCAGCTCACCCTGCCCCTCACGCACGCGGTGAAGGTGTTCCCGGATCTCTCCGCGCTGTCGAAGGACGCGCTGGCGCTGGCGCGCTCCAACGAGGACGCGGCGCGGCGGGTGATGCGGGTGCGCGCTGAAGGCCGGGAGTTCGAGTCGCTGCGCGAGTACCGTCTCGGGGACGATCGCCGCACCATCGACTGGAAGGCGACGGCCAGGAAGGCGCGGCCCTTCGTCCGGGTGCACCAGCCCGAGCGTAACCAGCAGGTGCTGCTCCTGCTGGACTGCGGGCGGCACATGGCCGGGGAGGTGGACGGCCGGCGCAAGCTGGATCACGCGGTGGACGCGGCACTGCGGGTGGCGCGGGTGTCGCTCGATCGCGGCGACCTGGTGGGCGTGCTGGCGTACGGCGCGGCGGTACAGGCGTGGCTGCCGGCGCGCAAGGGCCGCGAGCAGCTCCGGGCGATCGCCCACGCGCTGTACCGGGTGCAGGCCACGCTGGAGGAGAGCGACCTGGGCAGCGCGCTCGAACTCGCCTTCGCGCGCGGGGTGCGGCGAACGCTGGTGCTGGTGATGACGGATCTGTTGGACGCGGACTCCTCGGCGGCGCTGGTGAAGCGCACCGCGCGCCTGGTGCCCCGGCACCTTCCCCTCATCGCCTCCCTGCGGGACGAGGCGGTGCATCGGACCGCCACCCGGGCGCCGGAGGATCGCCTCGCGGCCTATGAGCGCTTCGTCGCCTCTCGGCTGGAGGACGACGCGCGGGCCACGGTGGCCCGACTGCGGGAAGCGGGCGCACGGGTGCTGCGGGCGTCGGCGGCGGACTTCGGGGCGGCGACGGTGGGCGCCTACCTCGATCTCAAGGGGCGCGGGGTGCTGTAGGCGCGAAGACGAGCTCGAGGCCAGCCAGGGCGGCGCTGCCTCGTCATGCGCCCTCGTAGATCACCGGCTCCCGCGGCCGCGGCACCGGATGCGCCAGCGCCACGTCCCGCCCGGACAGCTCACGCTGGGCAGCGAGCGCGCGGTCCACCACCTCCGCTACCAGCTCCCGATCGGCGGGCGACAACCTCCGCTCGGAGCGCAGCGTGAGGTGAGTCACCAGCGTGTCGGGCAGCGCGCGCAGCAGCACCTCGAGGCCCTCCCATTCCTCTGCCTCGAGCAAAAGCGCGAGCCGCCCCAACCTCCCGCGCTCATCGCGGCTGAAGGTGAGCCGAAAGGTGCCCGCCCAGCGCGCCGGCCACACCGTGGCGGAGGCCACCAGCTCCAGGCACTCCAGCTTCCCGCGCGCGTCGAGTTCGCCCACCAGCGCGCCCACCCGAGGGAGGCGTGAGGGCCGCCGCTCACTGACGAGCCGGCCAGGAGAGCTGGCGAACGGCGCGGGCACCGTCACGTCCAGTTGCAACCGGGCGATCCGCCCCACCAGCGAAGAGCCGAGGTACCAGCTCACGGCGTTCTCGGTGTCGCCGCGCAGCCGCAGCGAGTGGAGCCGGAAGGACGGCACAGGGACGTCAGGCCCGGCCAGGGAGGCGAACTCGAGCAGCGCGAGGCGCTCGAGCGGGCAGCGGCGCGCGAGCTCGATGAAGGTCGGCACCGAGACGCCGAGGATCGAGTGGATCTTCTCGAGCCCAGGCGCGGCGAGGAAGGTGGACAGCCCCAGCGCCAGCCCGCCTGCGTCCAGGACCTCCAGGGTGGACCAGGCGCGGCGCTCCGGATCGGGCTGGCGGGTGGCCAGCCGCGCCTCGGACACGAAGCCCCGCCGGAAGACGACCGGGAGCGCCACCTGCCCGGCCAGATCGCCCACCCAGCGCATGCCGGACGCCGCCAGCAGCCGCCCCATCCGCTCCGACTTCCCCAGCGTCAGCTCGCCCCGCTCGTGCGCGAACTGCAGCGAGATGAACTCGCCGCGGGGATCGCCGGCCTCAGCCAGCGCGTCCGCCAGCACCAGCCGTGGCCCGTCGCTCGACGGATCCGCCCACACCGCCTCCAGCAGGCGCTCGGCGATGGCCTCGTTGGGGCTGACCCGCTCCCCCAGCAGCACGAGGAGCCGCCGCGTCTCGGCGTCCAGCGCCGGCTCCACCGGGAAGCGGCCCGACCACGCGGCGAGGATCGGCTGGAAGATGTTTGCGAAGCGCGCCTCGGCGAAGAGGAGCGGAGCGCCGCGGGGCGGTGGCTCCTGGGGGATGCGCGCCGCGGCCTCGGGAGATCCCCAGTCAAGGAGCTGCTCGAAGACCAGGCCCCAGAAGCGGTTGCCGGCCCCCGAGAGGAAGCGCTGGCCGGTGTCCAGCTCCAGCAGCGCGAGGACGATGCGCGGATCCGGCCCGAAGCGCGCAAGCTTCTCCAGCCGGGCGATGGCGTCGGCGGGCCGCTTCGTCCAGGGGGTGGCGAGCAGCGTCGGCAGGTCTCGCGGATCCGCGGCCGACGCCACCTCGTGCCATCGCTCCTCACGGAGCCGCTGAGTGGCGCCAGAGATCGCCTCCGCGGGAAGCGCCTGGGAGAGGGCCTGGGCCAGCCGGGAGAGCTGCGAGGACGGGAGGAGCGCCCACGCGCGACAGACGAAGAGGAGCGCCTCCTCCAGCGAGGCGGCGGCCTTCGCGTGCTCGAGCACGTGCCGGGCATGGCCTTCGGGTGTGTTCATCGCGTCCGCGGAACATCGTACGCTGCCGCCGTGGATCTGCTGGCAGAACTCGAGCGCATCGTCGATGCGATGGGGCGCGAGCAGATCGACTTCGCCCTGTGCGGTGGGCTCGCCGTGAACATCTACGGGCACGTCCGCGCCACGAGGAACCTCGACTTCCTCGTGCGCCGTGAAGCGGTCGATCGCCTCCGCGACACGGCGGCCGGGTTGGGCTTCGAACTCCGGTCCGGCCGAATCTCCTTCGGCGCCGGGACGAAGAACGAGCGCGAGGTGTGGCGCCTCTCGAAGCCGGACGGCCCGTCCCTCGTCAGCCTCGACCTCCTCGTCGTAACGCCAGTCTTCGAGCCCGTCTGGGAGTCCCGCCAGTCCGTCGAGTGGCGGGGACGCAGGCTCGGCATCGTCTCGTTGGGCGGGCTGGCGCTGATGAAGCGCCTCGCCTCGCGCAAGCAGGGCCTGGCCGACCTCGAAGCGCTCGGACTGGAGCAGGCCCCATGATGCCGACCGCCGAGCAGGTGGAGTTACGGCTCTCGGAGCTGGGTGCGCTCTGCAGACTCTCGGACTCGCTGCTGACCGCCCGCGGCCCGCTGCTCAGCTGGCAGCAGCTCGCGGCGCGCGGACTGCCGCTCTTGGCGCCCGAGCGCTTCGAGGCCTGGCCCCTCGAGGACGGCGACCAGGCCTGGAGGGTGGGGCCGTCGCTTTCGATCCATCACGTCGGGGAGATCTACACGGCCTCACTCGGCAGGCCCGGCTCCTCGATGCCGCTCCTCGCCACGTTGGTCGGCGTTCTGGCCGAAGGCGCCCGCCTCGATTCGCTGAGCCCCCAGACGTCCGGCGTGGTGGTCGTCCGCCTTCACCGGGGAACGCTGGGCGCCGGCTCCAGCCTGATCGACGGCCGGCTCCTCGACCTCGTCGGCCCCTGAAGATCAGCGCGGCGCGCTCGCGAAGAAGGCCTCGGCCATGGCCACCACCCACTCCGGCCGCGTCCGCACCGTCTCGTGCCCGGTGGCGGGGAGGATCGCCAACGCGCTCCCCTTGAGCCGCCGGTGCATGTCCAGGGTGTGCTCGAGGGTGACGATGTCCTTGTCGCCGGCCATCACCAGCACCGGGCGCTTTACGTCGGTGAGCTCCTCCATCGGGCGCGCCCAGTCCGTCCACAGCCGGCGCAGCTTCTCGGCGAAGGCGGGCCAGCGCTCCGGCGTCGGGTAGCCCTTCTTCGCCGGCCAGTCGGACGTCTTCGAGGTGGCCAGCCACTTGAGCAGCTCGGGCTTCACCCCGTCGGCCCGCCAGTTGGCCCCGGTCACCACCACCGCGTGCACCAGCTCCGGGTGCGCGCGCGCGAGAAGGAGCGCCACGATGCCCCCGTCGCTCCAGCCGAGCACGTCCACCGGCCCCGGCTTGCGCTGCGCCAGGAAGGCCGCGGTGTCCTCGGCCATCTGCTCGTAGGTGAGCGGGCGATCGAGATCCGCGGTGTGGCCGTGTCCCTGCTGCTCCGGCGCCAGCACCACGTGGCCCTTCGCCAACCGCGGCAACACCTGGCTCCAGGTGCCGTCGATGCTGGATGCGCCGCCGTGGAGCAGCAGCACCGGCGTCCCCGAGGTGCCGTGCACCTCGAAGTACATGGACAGGCCCCCGGGGAGCGCGGCGAATTCCCCCTTCGGCGGCGGCGCGGCAAAGAGGAGGACGACGAGGCAGGAGATCACCATGCGCAGCAGCTTAGGCGCGCTCACTCACACTGCATCGGCCAACCGAGCTGCTGTCGGAGCGCCACGTTCGCGTCGTAGGCGTTCGCCCGATGATCGCTGGCCGTGTACACCACGCGCCCACCACGGGTGATGACCAGGCCGTGGCTGGCCCAGTCGTACTTCTCCACCGCCCGCTTCGCCTCCGGGGCGAGGTGCGGCACCGTGCGCACCCGCACCTTCCCGTGGAACTCGCTGTCGAAGCCGCTCACGGCGGCCCGCGTCGCGTCGCAGACGCGTCAGAACTTCAAGTAGTAGTAGGTGAGCACCAGCTCGTCGTCTCGTTGGGTGGAGGCGCAACCGGCGAGCACCAGCGAGGACAGGAAGGCGAGCACGCGCATGCCCACCTTCCTGCTCGAAGTGGACGACTCAGGTCAACGCGCTACTGCTTCTGTGGGGGAGGTGGCGGTGGCTGGTTGCACCTGCACCGCTGATCCTTCGGGACGTGGCCGAGGACCTGCTCGACGTGGCGACCGCAGCCGACGTAGCCGGGCTTCTGGCAGCGGGGACAGACGACAGGCATGCACATGGGCTCTCGACCTCCGGCCGAAGGAGAGCCGCGCGCCCCGGCAGAGGGTTCAAGCGCCCGGCGCGACCACCTTGAGCCGCGGCTTTCGGGGCGGCTTCCGCCCGCCGGTCTTCTTCTTCTGTGGCCTGCGCGCCTTCGGGGCCTGGGAGCCCGGCCCCTCCATCAAGTCGCGCCGGGTGCGCAGATCCGCCATCACCCGCTCGCCCACCCGCTTGGTCAGCACCTTGTTCACGCCGGAGCCGATCACGATACCGAGGATCGGCACCATCTTGATGAAGCCACGCCAGAGGTAGACGAGCGCCAAGGCGGTCATCGCCTTGAGCAGCCACTTCCCCACCGTGCGCGGGCCGTAGTTCCAGATCGCCACGCCCTCCGCCTTCACCATGTCGGCGAAGAAGTTCCGCCCGCCGGCGTCGTAGGTGCCCACCGAGGCGAGGAGGAAGGCCAACTGCCGCTCCTTCGGCTCGTCGATGTCGAAGCCGTACAGGTGCGAGAGCGCCAGGCAGAGCTCGACCTCGCACTTGAGCAGGTAGGCCAATTCCGCAAAGGTGCCCGCCACGCCCGCCGCCAGGCTGCCCAGGCCGGGGATCAACGCCGGCACCGCCGTGGCCCCGCCGGCGATCGCCGCCCGGTTGGAGTAGGTGCGGATCAACTCCTTCGCCGTCACCTCCCGCAGGGTGTCCTTCGCCTTGGTGGCCTCGGGCGCGCGGGCCTTCGCCCTGGCATCGGCCACCAGCACCATTTCCCGAATGGTGTCGCTGGAGGCCACCAGGCGCTCCACCGCGGTGAGCAACTGCTTGCCCTTCGCCTCGTCGGCCTTGTCGGTCTCGCTCATGGCGCAAAGGAGAATACACGAGGGCGCGCGGTCAGGCGGGCCGCGGCTGGAAAGTCATGGCTCCCACCCGCAGCCTGAAAGAGACTCGCCCGCCATGGCCACCGCCAAGCCCCTGCTCCCCGAGGCGCAGCTCGGCCCCGCCGAAAAGCTGCTCGACCTGGTCCTCTCCTCCTCCGCGCACCTCTGGCACAACCGCCCCGGCATCGAGCTCGCCGGCACGTGGCAGCCGAAGCCGAAGAAGGGCCAGCCGCTGCCGAAGAACGCCCGGGAGGTGAAGCCCGGCCTCCACCTCGCCGCCGCGACGCGCCTCTACGAGCGCCTGCTGGAGATCTACCGCCTCAACACCGAGCTCTTCGCGCACTTCGCCAGCTACGCGCTGAAAGAGACCGACTGGCGCGATCTCAAGGTGGCCTGCGCCGCGCTGATGCTGGTGCAGAACAAGTCCGGACAGCCGGTGAAGGAGGACGACGGCCTGGTCGCCTTCTACGACGACGACCTGCGCGCGCTGGGCGAGGCGATGCTGCTCTTCTACGAAAAGAAGTCGGCGAGAATGATGACGCCCAAGGCGGTGCTGCGCGTGGCGCAGTTGCTGGAGACCGAGGAGATCGCGCGGCTCAACCGCAAGGCCGGCTTCGGCGATCCCGCCTCGAAGAAGCCGCCGCTGGGCCGCTGGAAGCGCGCCGCGCAGAAGTGGCTCGCCGCGCGCGAGAAGAACCCGGCCCTGCTGCAGGGCCTGGTGAAGGCCGGGTTCAAGGAGACGATCAAGGCCATCGCCCGGAAGTGCGGCTA
Organism: Myxococcales bacterium; assembly: GCA_020846875.1. Taxonomy (GTDB): domain Bacteria; phylum Myxococcota; class Myxococcia; order Myxococcales; family Myxococcaceae; genus JADLDB01. The sequence goes on from JADLDB010000074.1 coordinate 80,399, forward strand.
CAAACCCGACAGCCAGGCCTTCTTCGAGGCGCTGGGCTGGAAACAGAGCCAGGCGAAGGGCGGCCACCGCACGGTGGGCCTGGGCGAGCTCAAGCTGCAGAAGCAGGAGCGCTTCGACGGGCTGGCCGAGGCGGAGATCTGCGAGGCGATCGTCGAGCAGTCGCTCACCTACAAGGACGTGGTGGGCCGCCTGCCGAAGGACGTGGGCCTCACGCCGGCGATCATGGCCGCGTTGTTGCCGTCCCTGTCCGACAAGGATCTGCGGATCATGACGCCCACCCTGGAGGAGCTGGGCCTGATGGCGGATCGCGAGGTGCGCGCCCGCTGGGAGAAGGCGATCGAGACCTCCACCGATCAGCGGGCGCTCAACATCGCGAAGAACGTCCGCTCGAAGGAGGTCCGCGAGAAGCTGGAGCAGGCCGCCGACGTGGCCGCGCAGAAGGCGGTGGCCGAGGCGACCAGGGACGTGGACGTGCGGGTGATGTTCCTCATCGACAAGTCCGGCTCGATGCAGGGGGCGATCGAGCAGTCCATCGAGGCGCTCTCGAAGATCCTCGCCGGCTTCCCGCCCCAGCGGCTGCACATCGCCACCTTCGACACCATGGGCACGGTGCTGGTGCCCAAGGCGCCCAGCCGGGCCGGGGTGCAGCACATGCTCAAGGGGATCAAGGCCGACGGCGGCACGGTGCACGGGGCCGGGGTGCGGGCGATCCACCGCGCGGGGGTGACGTTCCCCGACTCGTCGCGCCTGGTGGTGATCGTCGTAGGCGACGAGGCGGGCGAGGCCGGCGATCAGCTCGCCCGCGCCTTCACCGACTGCGGCTACCGGCCGTCGGCGCTGGCCATGCTCGTCTCGGTGGCGGGCAACGCGGCGCGCGGCAACTCGGTGCGGACCTGCGCGGGCTTCATGAAGCTGCCCTTCAGCGAGGTGAACGTGTCGCACTTCGACGATCCGTACCAGGTGACGCGCGTGTTGAAGGCGCTGCTGGACGCGCCGGTGGCGGTGGGCGCGGCCCCGCAACTGGGCTGGGTGGAGCGGGTGATGAAGACGCCGCTGCTTCAGCTGCCCGCCTGACATGGTCGACTACAAGAAGTTCCTCGGGAAGCAGGAGGCGCTGGTGCTGCCGTGGTTGGGCGGCCCCACCGTGGAGGCCGAGGGACGGCGCCTGCGCCTGACGAAGCGGCCGAAGGCGCCCGGGTGGTACCGCTTCGAGGTGAAGGGCCGCGACGCGACGCCGGGTGAGGCGGCGGACACGCCCGACGTGTCGAAGCTGCCGAAGGTGCGCGGCTGGCTGTGGGGCGAGCGGCTGGTCCACGAGGGCGCGCGGGCGGAGCCGATGGCGTTGCTGCCCACCGAGGAGCCGCCGCTCTTCTCGCCCCTCTCCGCCCGGCGCTGGTACTCGGGGGAGCTGTTCTTCGACGCGCTGGAGTTCGAGTCGGAGGCGGAGGGCCAGGTGCGCGAAGCGCTGGCGCTGGGGAGAGGGCTCGCCGAGGTGAAGGGGGTGGCCGCGGGCCTCCGCGCGGCCTTCGGCTACGCGCTCCTCACCGCGGCGTCGAAGAAGTCGGGCGTGCCCTTCGTGGCGTCGGAGGTGAAGCCGAGGGTGGCGGAGGTGGCGCAGGGCGGCGCGGCGACCGCCGAGGCGGCGCTCGAGGCGCTCGAAGAGGAGCGCGTGGTCGCCCGCCGGGAGTGGCTCGAGCTGGAGCGGCGTCGCCTCGAAGCGTTGGTGCGCGAAGAGGTGGAGGCCGAGCGCGAGGCGCGACGCACCGAGCTGGAGCGCCGCGAGGCCGAGCTCGCCCAGGTGCTGCGGCAGCGGCGCGGACGCGGCGGGCCGGTCGAGCTGGCCGAGGCAGCGCTGGCCCAGGCCGGCGCGGTGCTGGAGACGGCGCGGCGGCTCAACGCGAATCAGCTTGAGGTGGTGTTCCGCTTCATGGGCGAGCGCTTCATCTCGATCGTCGACGCGCACACGCTGCAGGTGATCGACTCCGGCATCTGCCTGGGGCACCCGCCGAGAGACGACTTGATCACCCTGGACAGCCTTCCCTCCGTCATCAAGGAGGCCATCGACGGCGGCTTCCTCGTCATCCTGAGGTGGCCATGAGGGAGGTGTGCCTGCTCATCGGTCGCGGCGGCGCGGTGCTGTGGAGCGACACCAGCGACAGCGCGATGGCGCTCGCGGATTCGCGCGCCCGGTGGGAGGCGATCTGGCGGCATCGCGAGGAGCTGGAGGCCGTAGTGCACAGCCACCCCGCCGGTCCGCACGCCTTCTCCCATGAGGATGAGACGACCATGGACGCGGTGGACGCCGCGCTGGGCAAGGGCCTGCGCTACGTCGTCGTGTCGCCGAAGGGCCTGGTGGTGCGCGAGGGCGGGAAAGAAGTCACCGCGCCCGCCGAAGCCCCGTGGTGGGTGCCGCTCCTCAGGCTGGCCTCGGGGATGTGACTTCCGCGCGCGCTACAGCCCCCGGACGAAGACGAGCGCCACCATCACCGCCGCGCTCGCCAGGCCGAAGGCCAGCGGGCGCTCCCACCACCTCCACGGCCGCAGCGGCTTCGCCACCTCCGCCAGCGCCGCCGCCTTGAGTCGCGCGCGGGCCGTCGCCGACGGACGAGGGCCCGATTCGCCGAGCTCGATCTCCCGCTTCAGCGCCACGAAGCGCTTCACGCACGCCGCGCAGGAAACGAGGTGCTCTTCCACCGCGTCCCGCCCCGCCGGGGGCACCTCCCCGAAATGGTACGCCACCAGGTCGCCCTGCAATTCCTCGCACGTCATCGCGCCATCTCCTCTCGCAGCCGCCGCACCAGCTCGTGCATGCGCGACTTCACCGTCCCCACCGGGACCGCCAGGACGTGGGCCGCCTCGTCGTAGGACAACCCCGACGCCCGCAATTCGTACAGCTCGCTCAAGGTGGCCGGCAGCCGCGCCAACGCCCCGCGCAGCACCGCCGCCGCCTGCTTCGCCTCCAGCACCGGCTCCGGCCCCGCGTCCATCGACGGCGCCGCCTGCGCCACGTGCTCCAGCGCCGACGCGCCCCGGTTCCTCGAGCGCGCCCGGTTGAGGCACGCGTTGCGCGCCACCTGGAACAGCCACGCCCGGAAGGACACCTTGGGCCGGCCGCCCTTGCCCTCCTTCAGCACCGCCAGGAAGGCCTCGTGCAGGGCGTCCTCCGCCTCGTGCGCGTCGCCTGCGTGGCGCAACAGGAAGCCGAAGAGCGGCCGCTCGTACCGCTCGTACAGCACGTCGAAGGCGCGCTCGTCGCCCTTGAGCAACGCCTCGAAGAGGGCTTCGTCGGAGAGCATCCTCGAGTCCTTGAGCCTACGCCGCCGCCGGGGTTCGCGCCGCCCGGGCCGCGCCCACCACCACCAGCAGCGAGGACAACACGAAGAGGATCATCGCCAGCACGATGTTGTTCATCGACTCCGCCGTGCCGAGGAAGGCGATCCGCAGGTGCTCGCCCTCGGGCGCGGACTGGGCGTACCTCATCGTGTTGATGATCCCCACCGACGCGCCCAGCAGGCCCGAGCCGAAGGTGGACGCCCCCAGCGCCGCTGCCAACATCAGGAAGCGCTTCTCGGGCCGCAGCGCGAACAGCCCCCCGGAGGCCACCAGGAAGAAGCCGAACAGCACCGTCGGCCACATCCCAAATCCACCGTCACGAAAGAAGTTGTCCCACACGTGTGTGTCCTCGCCGTCTCGAGTACGACAGGGAGGAACCGCACGCGGAAAAAGGTTCGGCGGAGGGGAGCAGCTTCGCTCCGCCTCCGCCGAGGACCCCCGGGGGTGGGGTTTAGAAGCTGTAGTTGGCCTTCTCCGCCTGGCTGCGGGCCGACTCGAGCAGCGCGTCGTCCATCGTCTTGGCGCCGTCCTTGGCGCGCTTCTTCAGCTCGCCCTGCACGAACTCGTCGCGCTCCTTCGACAGCTTGGCGATCTCCGCCTGGATCTCCGCGCGCTCCTTCGCCTTCTCGGCCACGAAGGCCTCCCGCTGCTTGGCGTCCATCTTCTGCATCTCGGCCGGCAGGGCCGCCGCGGGCATGTTCGCGATCGACTCGCCCTTCTTCTTCGCGTCCACCAGATCCCACCCGGAGTTGTCGTACATCGCCGAGGCCTTGGCCGCCGCGCGGGTCGACGCCGCGCCCGCGCTCATCCCCTGCGCATTCTTGTCCTGCGCCTCCTGCCGCGCCTCCGCCGCCTTCCCACCGGCGCCGTACGCGATGTACGTCTTGTTCATCTTCGCCGACAGCGCCGCGAGCTGCGCGTCCTGCGGGGCGTCCACCCGCGCCACCGCCCGGTTCTGATCGATGAACAGGTAGTTCCCGTCCGCCAGCTTCGCCGCTGCCATCCACTGGCCGTTGATGCCTTCCTGCTCCGTGCCGGCGTGGATGGTGTTCACCACGATCCCGCGCTCGATGGCCGCCTTCACCGACGCCTGGAAGGGCACCGGGCCCTGGGTGAACGGCTCGTTGCCGGCGATGTAGATGAGCTTCAAGTCGCCCGCCCGGCTCGACCACTCCAGCTCCTTCATCGCGTGCTTGATCACCGCGCCGCAGTACTCCTCTCCGCCGTTGGTCTGCAGCTTGAAGAGCGCTTCGGACACCTTGTCGAGATCGGTGGTGAGCGGCACCACGCGGCGCACGTAGTCGTTGCCCGCCGGCAGGTTGTCGTTGCCGTACTCGTAGAGGGCCAACTCCAGCCTGGCGCGCTTCCCGTCCCGCTTGGCGGTGGCGAAGGTGTTGACGATCCGCCAGAGCTGCTCGCGCGTCTGGTTGATCAGGCCGTCCATGCTGCTCGAGGTGTCGATCAGGATGGCGATCTGGACCTTCGGATCGGGCTTGTCGGAGTCGGCGAGACAGGGGACGGCCATCAACGCCGCGACGCACGCGGCGAGCAGAGAGATGCGCTTCATGTGGGTGCCTTTCGGTTGGGACTGCCAGGGCGCGGGTTGCGCCGGTGGAGGCTTGAAACGAGGCACGAGCCGAAACGATCTGTAGACTGGCGTCGTCTCGATGGAGCGCGCGCGAACCTCCAGTCTCGATGAGGAGTTACGCATCCGCCTGGAGGGCGCGGACGAGGTGTTGGCGCGCGGCGTGCGCGACCTGGACGACGTGTGCCGGCGCCTGCGGGCGGGCCACGAGAAACTCGAGCGCGACGACGTCTTGGCGCTCAAAGGCGTGTTGAACGGGCTGCCGGCCCTCGACGAGGCCGAGGCGAAAGCGGATCGGCTCGAGGGGGCGGGAGCGCTGGCGCAGGACGCACGCCGCGCGAAGGACGCGCTGTGGCAGCAGGCGAAGGCGACCCTCACCGCGCTGGGAAAGCCGGTCGACGGCGGCCTCGCGGAGAGCCTGCGCCGGCTGGTGAGCGCGCTGCGCTACCTCGGGCGCCCGCCCGGGCCGAAGGAGCGCACGCTCTTCGAAGGCACCCTGGAGCGCCCATGGCTGACCTCCGCTTTCCTCGGGCTGCAGCTCCTCCTGGTGCTGCTGGCGATGTCCTGGCCGATCCCCGCGCTCGCCCTGGCGGGCACGGCCTTCGTGCTCTGGCTGCGGCGGTCGCGCACCCGCTGGAGTCTGCTTCCCGATCGCCTGCAGCTGAGGGCCCCGCGCCAGCCGCTCCTCGACGTACAGTACGAAGCCATCACCTCGGTGAGCGCGGGGGCGTCGTCCGTGGAGGTGCGCGCGCCCGAGCTCGTCCTCGAGCTGCCCACGCGCAACCCCACCGGCCTGGCGCAGCTGCTGCGCTCGATGGTGGCCCACCTGGGCAGCGCGTCACCGCACCCCGGGCCGAGCGCCGTCATGACCGTGGAGCTCAGCACGGAGGGCCGGGGCACGGCGCTCTTCACGCCCCAGGGCGTCTTCGTCGTGCTGCGCGCACAGGAGGACGACCTCGTGGCTCAGGTGTTGCCGGGCGCCGACAGGGCCACGGTGGTGGACGCGCTCGAAGTGCTGCGCCACCTGCCGCCGGAGGTGCTCGCCCGCCGCCTCGTCGCCCTGCCCGGCGCCTGGTGGCCCGGCGACGTCGTGCGGCGAGACACCGCCAGGCTCGCCTCCCGCACCTTCCAGCGCGGGGAGCAGGTGCTGCACGCCACCGGGTTGAAGCCCGAGCGCCTGGGGTACCTGGAGGATCTCGACGATCTCACGCGCGGCTGGGGCCGCTGAGGCTCCGGGCCGGTCCGAAGCCGGGGGGTGACGGCCCTCTTGCGCGTCGTTGAGGTGCCCCCGGGCGGCCCGCTATCTTCCGGCTGCCAGCCGACATGGAACCGTCAGCGCGCCAACGCCTTCGCTGGATCCTCTGGCTGGGGTTGCCGACCGCATCACTCGCGGCGCTCTTCCTCCCGAGGATGCCGGGGTTGGTGGCGATGGCGACGCTCCGGGCGCTCGCGGAGGCCGTCGCCGTGGTGGCCGTCATGGGACGCTGGCGCGCGTCTTCGGAGGCGAGCCGCGCTCCCTGGAAGTGGCTGGCGGCGGGCCTGTCCCTGCTGCTGGTGGGCGACTCCCTCGCCGCGGCGGCCTTCGGTGGGCTCGACCTCCTGCCCAGGTGGGCTTCGGCGGTGCTGATGCACCTGCTGCCCGTCCCGCTCTTCCTCGTGGCCCTCGCGCGCTGGCCCGCGCCCCAGCCTGGAGCGCCCCGCGTCGGCGCGGCGATCGACGGGCTCCTCTTCGGCTACGCCTCGTACTTCCTCATCTGGTCCCTGGGGCTCCACGCCTGGAGCGCCGAGGTCAGCGCCACGATGGTGGTGAGCCTCTATGGCCGGTTCGCGCTGCTGGGCGCTCTCCTCGGCCTCAGCGTGGGTATGGGCACGCGTGACGAGCGCCGGTGGGCTGGGCCGCTGGGGTACCTGAGCGCGGCCTTCGGCCTGTGGACCCTGGCCAGCGCGCTGGCGGCGGGGGGCCTGCTCGGCGCGGGGCCCAGCCCGGTGCTGCGCAGCGCGTCCTACCTGCTCAAGCCAGTCTCGCTCCTGCTCGTCGTCGAGGCCGCCTGGTCCAGGGCCCCGCTGGAAGGCGCCGCCGCTCGGCACGTGGGGACGGTGCGCGATCACCTCCCGTACCTCCCGGCGGTGCTGGCCGTGCTGGCCGCCCTCTGGCACGCGCTCCAGGGGAATGCGCTGGAGCCCGCGCTGCTCGTCCTGGCGACGCCGCTGATCGCGCTCCTGGTCCTGCGCCAGCAGCGCGCGCTGCACGAGCTCAAGGTCTTCTCGGCCGAGCTGGAGGCCCGCGTCCTCGAGCGGACAAGGGCCCTGGAGGAGGCGCAGCGCCTGGCGGTCCGCACCGAGCGGATGAACGCCGTCGCCACCTTGAGCGCGGGCCTGGCCCACGACATCAACAACTCCCTGGCGACCATCGCCATCGCGGGGAGCCTGGTGGACGACGCCGTCCACCGGGGGGAGCTGCCGACCCGGGAGGACTGCGACAGCATCAAGAGCGCGGCGGATCACGCGGGCCAGCTCACCCGGCGGCTCCTGCAGTTCGGTCGCGACGGCGGGCCCGTCGAGCCGGTGGATCTCGTCGAGGCGGTGACGGCGATGCGCCCGTTGCTGCGCGTCGTGCCGCCCCCTCAGGTGCAGCTCACCTTCCGCCTCCACGCGGGGCCCGTGCTGATCAAGGGCAGGCGCAGCCACATCGAGCAGATGGTGATGAACCTGGTGACCAACGCCCGGGACGCCATCGCGGGCGCGGGGCAGATCCTCATCGCGATCGACCGCGGGGAAGGGCCGGGGGGCCCCGAGGCGGTGCTCGTCGTCCAGGACTCGGGTGAGGGCATGGCGCCTGGGACACGCGAGCGCATCTTCGAGCCCTTCTTCACCACCAAGGGACCCGGCAAGGGGACCGGCCTGGGCCTGTCCTCGGTGCGGGCGCTGGTGGAGCAGCACCGGGGGCACATCGAGCTCGCGAGCGCGCCCGGCGACGGCACCACCTTCACGCTGCACTTCCCGCTGCTGGCGGACTGACCCGTCAGGCCACCTGCTGATCGGAGTTGGCGGCCACCTGGTGCAGCTTCACCGTCACCAGCTTGGACACGCCCGGCTCCTCCATGGTGACGCCGTACAGCGTGTCGACGACCTCCATGGTGCGCTTGTTGTGGGTGATCAAGATGAACTGGCTCGCCTTGCTCATCTCCCGCACCAGCTCGTTGTAGCGGCCCACGTTGCCCTCATCGAGCGGCGCGTCCACCTCGTCCAGCAGGCAGAAGGGCGTGGGCTTGATCAAGAAGATGGCGAAGATCATCGCCACCGCGGTGAGCGCCTTCTCGCCGCCGGAGAAGAGCGACACGCTCTGCAGCTTCTTGCCCGGAGGCTGCGCGAGGATCTCTACCCCCGGCTCTTCTCCCGGAGCGCCCTGCACCAGCATCAGCGACGCGCGCCCGCCGCCGAACAGCCGCGGGAAGACCTGCTGGAACTTCTCGTTGACGATCTCGAACGTCTCCTTGAAGCGCAGCCGGCTGGTCTCGTCGATCTTCGCGATCGCCTCCTTCAACTGGGCCAGCGAGCTCTCCAGGTCCCCCTGCTGCTTCGACAGGAAGGCGTGCCGCTCCTGGAGCTCGTGGTGCTCCTCGATGGCGGTGACGTTCACCTCGCCCATCCGCTCCACCTGGCCGCGCAGCTCCTTCAGCTTCGCGTGGGCGTCGTCGGTGAGCAGCGGCGCGTGGTGGTACAGGTGCACCGCCTCCATGATCCCCACCTGGTGGCGCTCCTCGACGCTCGACACCAGGTGATCCAGCTCCAGGGAAAGCTCGCGCTCCTCGAGCGTCACGCTGGACAGGCCCTGGGTCAGCTCGTCCAGCTTCTCCCTCTGGACCCTGAGGGCGCTCTCTTCCTCGCGCACCTGGCCCTGCGCCTCGGCGTGGGCGCCCTTCCGCCCGTCCAAATCGCCGCGCAGTCCCGCCAGCTTCTCCTGCCGGGCCGCCCGCTCGGCCTCCGTCTCGGAGATCCGCGCCGCCAGCGTCCCCGCGTGCGCCTGGCCCTCGTCCTTCGCCATCGCCTGCCGGCCCGCCCGCTCGGTCAGCTCGTCCACCGCCACGGTCAGCGCGTCCACCCGCTGCCGGGCCGCCTCGCCGCGCTCCGACACCGACGCCACCTTCACCTTGAGCGCCGTCACCTCGGCGGTCAGCGACTCGCCGCGGGCCTTGAGGCTCTCGAGCTCCCCCGAGAGCAGCCGCACGCGATCGTCGCGCAGCTCGCGATCGGCCTGCCCGTGGAGCAGCTCGCCCTTCGCCGACTCCACCTCGAAGTCCAGCGACGCCTGGCTCCCCGTCACCTGCTCGCGCTCGGCCGACAGCCCGGCGATCCGCTCCCGCAGCTTCACCAGCGAGCTGCCGGCCTGGTGCAGATCCTTCTCGTGGCCGGCCAGGGACAGCTCCTCGGCGTGACGGTTCTTCTCCAGGCCCTTGAGCACGCCCTCGGTGTGCCCCATCTGCTTCTGCAGCTCGTAGTGCCGGGTGATGAGCTCGTTGTAGCGCTCCTCCACCCGCGTCACCTCCTGCTGCAGCTCGGCCACCTCGCGCTTCTTCTGCAGCGCGCCCACCGCGGGGCCCTCCAGCACGCCGCCGGTGACGACACCCGACGGCCGGGCCACCTCGCCCTCGCGGGTGACGAAGGTGTAGGCCGGGTGCAGCGCGGTGAGCCGCCTCGCCGCCTCCGCGTCGGCCACCAGCGCCACCCCCGAGAGCAGCTGCGTCACCAGCGGCCGCACCACCTCGTCGGCCACCTGCACCTGGGACAGCGCCATCGCCAGCACGTCCGGCGTGTCCAGCGCGGGCAGGGCATCGACGAGATCGCGCGGCACGGGGACGAAGGTGCTGCGCCCCTCGGCCAGCCCCTTCAAGTACTCCACCAGCTCCCAGCCGCGCTCGGGCGACTCGACGATCACGTGCTGCAGCCGCTCGCCCAGGGCCGCCTCGATCGCCTTCTCGCAGTCGGGCGGGGCGGTGACGACGTCGGACACCAGGCCGAACACGCCCATCGCTCTGGGCTCGCTGCCGGCCTTGAGCATCACCGCGCGCACGCCGCGATCGAAGCCCTCGTAGTTGCGCTGGATCTCCTCCAGGGTGGTGAGGCGGCTGCGCTTGTCGGCCAGCTCCTCGCGCAGGGCGATCACCATCACCTCGTTCTCGGTGAAGGCCTCGCGCAGCCGCTCCAGGCTGGCCTCCTCTTCGCCGCGGCGCTGAAGCAGCTCCAGCGTCACCTGGCGGTGCTGCTCGACGCGCTCCAACACCTCACGACGCGCGGACTCGAGCTGGGCTTCTTCAGCCCGCAGGACCTCCAGCTCGCCTGAGAGCCGGGCCTGCCGTTGCTCGAGCTCCGCGCGCCGCTGCTGCAGGGCCGACAGCCGGCTCTCGTGGTTCGCCACGCGGGCGGCCACGTCGACCAGCTCCTTCCGCTCGGCCTCCAGCCGCCGGGTGACTTCCCCCAGCAGCTCGGTGGTGCGCCGCAGCTCCTCCTCGCGCACCTGGAGCGTCACCTCGTCCTCCCGCGAGGCCACGCCCATCCGCTCGAGCTCCGCCAGCCCCTCCGCCTTCTCGCGCTCGGCGGTGGCCTTGCGCTCGATGACTTCGGCGAGCTCGTGCGACGCCGCCTCCACCCGCTGCGTGGTGGCGGACAAGTCTTCCTGCCAGTGCTTCACGTTCTGCGCGTCCAGTTGGACCTGGCTCTCCAGCGCGTACACCTCGGCGGCCAGGGCCTCCAGCGCCTGCGCGTCGGCCTCCAGGGCGAGGCGCTTCGTCCCGATGCCGGCCTCCAGCGCCTTCACCCGCTCCAGCGCCTCCCGCTCGTCGCCGGTGAGGTGCGCGAGCTGCGCGTCGAGCACCTTGCGGGCCGCGTGCAGCTCCAGCCAGCGGTGGCTGGACGCGTGGAGCTCGATGTCCCGCATCTCGGCCTTGAGGCGCTTGTACTTCTCGGCCTTCTTCGCCTGCCGCTCCAGCGAGTCGAGGCGCTTGCCCAGCTCGGCGACGATGTCGTTGACGCGCAGGAGGTTCTGCTGCGTGTACTCCAGCTTCCGCTCGGCGGCGCGGCGGCGCGACTTGTACTTGGTGACGCCCGCGGCCTCCTCGATGAAGGTGCGGCGATCCTCGGGGCGGGCGGAGACGATCTGCCCCACCCGGCCCTGCTCGATGATCGAGTACGCCTTGGTGCCCACGCCGGTGCCGAGGAAGAGTTCGGTGATGTCCAGCAGCCGGCAGGTCGTCTTGTTGATCTGATACTCGGACTCGCCCGAGCGGAACAGCCGCCGCGTCACGCTCACCTCGGGCAGCCCCGCCAGCGTCTGCGGCAGGGTGTCCTGGGGCTCTACCGAGAAGGTGATCGTCACCTCGGCAAGGGACAAGGGCGCGTGCGTCTCGGAGCCGTTGAAGATCACGTCCTCCATGCCGCGCCCGCGGAGGTTCTTCGCCGACTGCTCGCCCATCGCCCAGCGGATCGCGTCCACCACGTTCGACTTGCCGCAGCCGTTGGGGCCCACCACGCCGGTGATCCCGTCGTCGAAGCCGAAGACGGTTCGATCCATGAAAGACTTGAAGCCGGTGATGTCCAGCCGCTTGATCCGCATCGGTCGCCGTCACCCCTCTAAAGCGCGCCAAGGGCCGGTAAATCGGCCTGGAAGCGAGGGGTGGTACCACGCACACCAACCGGTGAGCAAGCGTGACACTACATGACCTGACCATACGTCGCCGCGGTGGCCGCCTTTCGTCAGCCTGGTGGCAAGGAATGTCAGGGAGGTCAGGCGGCGGACGGGAGGAGGGCAAGCACCGCCACCAGGCGCCCGTCGCGTACTTCCATGGAAGGCCGCGAGATCAGGCGGGTCACCGGCATGAGGCTCGCCAGGGAGGCTCCCGTCCTGACAGGGGGGCTGGCGGGCTTGTCGTGGTGATCGTGACCGTCGGTGCTCATGGCGTCCTTCCTGACTTCTTTCAAAGCAACGGGCGCGCCACTGCTCGAAGTGACGACGGGCTGACGCACTTCCGGCCAGTTGGGCTCTTACGCCGGTCGAAACTGGCGCGTCGGTGCGCCAACTGAGGGGGCGACGCCACTCCACGTGGGGCCGTGTAGTCAGGGCACCTCGATGGCGAGGAGGGATCTGGCCGCGGCGCCGGGGGCGGTGACGCGGAGGAGGATCACCGAGCCGCTCCTGGCGTCCTTGAGGGCCTTCATCAAGTCATCGCGGCCGGCGATTGGCTTGCGGTTGGCTTCCACCACCACCACGCCGCGGCGCAGGCCGGCCTTCTCGGCGGGAGAGCCGGGGGTGACGTCGACGACCAGCGCGCCGGCCCTGGGCAGCCCCGAGGTCTGGGCCAGGCGGGGATCGATGTCCTGGAAGGCGAGGCCGATCTTCTGGCGGGACGTCTCGCGCTCGTTGACCTCCGGCTTGTCGACGGCGCCGACCTCCTCGAGGTCGGGCCGCGTGCCCAGCTTCACCTTGAGCGTCTGCTCCTTGCCCACGCGGTAGAGCGTGAGCGTCACGGTGGAGTCCGGGGGCTTGAGCGCCACCACCCGCGTGAGGGCGGTGGAGCTGCCGACCTTCTCGCCGTCGATGGCCACCACCACGTCCTCGTCCTTCACCCCGCCCTTCGCCGCGGGGCTGCCTTCGTTGACCTGGGACACCAGCGCGCCGTCGCCGGTGGGCACGCCGAGCGCCTTGGCCAGCGCGGGGGTGACGTCCTGGATCGACACGCCAAGCCAGCCGCGGGTGACGTAGCCCTTGTCCTGGAGCTGGGGGAGGACGGCCTTGATCAGGTTGGACGGCACCGCGAAGCCGATGCCCGTGCCGCCGCCGATGATCGCGGTGTTCATCCCCACCACCTGCCCCTTGAGGTTGAAGAGCGGGCCGCCGGAGTTGCCGGGGTTGATCGCCGCGTCCGTCTGGAGGAACTGATCGTACCGGCTGGCGCCGAGCTGGCGATCGAGCGCGGAGATGATGCCCGCGGACACCGAGGACGCCAGCCCGAAGGGGTTGCCGATGGCCACCACCCAGTCGCCGGGGCGGATCGAGCCTGAGTCGCCCAGCGGCACCGAGGGCAGCGTCGAGAACTTCCCCTTCAGCTTCACCACCGCTACGTCCGTCAAGGGATCGCGGCCCAGCACCTCGCCGTCCAGCACCCGCCCGTCGTCGAAGCGCACGCGGATCACCACGGCGCCCTCCACCACGTGGTTGTTGGTGAGCACCAGGCCCTTCGGATCGATGACGAAGCCGGAGCCGGAGCCAGGGTTGAGCGGCTCCTCGCGGCCGCGGCGGCCCACGCTGAAGCGCTCGAGCATGTCCCGCTGCTCGTCGCTCATCCGCTTCTGGACCTCGACGTTCACCACCGCGCCCTTCACCGAGTCGACCAGCGGCGCGAGGCTGGGGAGGGCCAGATCTTTCGGGCCCTGGGCGAAGGTGGGCAGCGCCAGGGCCAGCAGGACGGGGACGAGCTTCGGGCTGGTGCGGATCATGTCAGCTCCCTGTTAACCATCCTCGTGGAACCGATCCAGCGCCGCGCGAATTTCCCCGCCCGAATCGTCCGGGTGGGCAGGCGGCTCCAAGCGTGCACGCTCCTTCTTCGCAGAGGTGGACACATGGACTCGACGTGGATCATCGTGGGCGGCTTCGCGGCCGTCGTGGTCGCCTTCCAGGTCTTCCGTCGGCTGGGGCAGATCAGCGGCGACGAGGCCCACGCCCTGGTGCAGGGCGGCGCTCGGCTGGTCGACGTTCGGACGCCGGGAGAGTTCAGCCAGGGCCACCTCCCGGGCGCGGTGAACGTGCCCCTGCAGGAGCTGGGCGCGCGGCTGGGCAAGCTGGGCGCGAAGGACACGCCGGTGGTGCTGTACTGCGCGTCGGGCGCGCGCAGCGCCCTGGCCCGCTCGGTGCTCAAGGGCAGCGGCTTCCGGCAGGTCTTCAACCTGGGCAGCATGGGCCGCTGGTAGCCGCGGCCTCGCCTGCTTCAAGGCGGGTGCGAGCCGGCGGGGTTTTGCGCTAAGAGTCAGCGCACCTCCGAGTCGGCCGAAAGAAAGCGTACCTGCCCTCATGAAGCGGCTTGCTCTCTGTGCAGTCCTTCTCCCGCTGCTGGTCGCCTGCCCCACCATCGACACGGGCGCGGACGGCGGGGACAACGAGATCGTCGCCGGCCCCAACGGGGGCATCTTCATCCGCAACGGCTACGCGGTGGACATTCCGAAGGGCGCGCTCACCGAAGAGACGCACATCTTCGTGTCCATCGAGGACACCAACATCCCCGTGGTGCCGGGCCGCACGCGGATCAGCTACGGCTACCGCTTCTCGCCCAAGAGCCTGCGCTTCGCCTCGCCGATCAAGATCTTGCTGCCGTGGATCGAGGACCGGGTGCCGGTCGCGGTCGATCCCGGCACCTTCGACATGCGGCGCAACCTCGACACCGAGGCCTACGCACAGCTGCCCGGCACCAAGACGACCCTGGAGCCGTTCCAGGCGGTGGAGGCGCAGACCGATCGCCTCGGCCTCTTCTGGCTGACCAGCCCCACCGATCCAAACGTCGATCGCCTCGAGCTGTCCCCCGAGGAGGTGACGCTGCGGGTGGGCGAGACGGCGCAGTTCTCGGCGCGGGTGGTGTCGCCCACCGGAGAGACGATCGACGTGCCGGTGACGTGGGCGGTGGTGCCGCCGCGGGTGGCGCGCATCGACGCCAACGGGCTGCTCACCGCGCTCGACCCGGGTACCGCGTCGATCACCGCGCGGGCCGGCATGCAGTTCGCCCAGGCGAAGGCCTTCGTGGTGGGCTCGACGGTGGGCCCGGGGACGTACCTCCACTCGAACCCCTTCCCCACCGGGAATGATCTGTACGGGGGCGCGCTGGCCCCGGCCGGGCTGGGGACGATCTTCGTCGGCGCGAACGGCACGGTGCTGGCGCGTGACGGCATGGATCGCTGGACGCGCCTCTTCTCGACGCCCGGCGTCACGCTCAAGGCGGTGGGCGGCACCACGGCGGACAACGCGGTGGCGGTCGGGGCGACGGGCGGCTCGGCCGTGCTGCTGGAGTTCAAGGGCACCCAGGCGGCGCCGGCGCTGAAGGTCTTCCCGCCCACGCAGATCAGCGATCTGTCCGCGCTGTGGTTCGACGGCACCCACGGCATGGGCGTGGGCAGCGGCAACGAGCTGGTCATCTACCGGAGCGGCCGCTGGGAAACAGAGTACCACCCGTCCTTCGAGGCGCTCCTCTCGGTGATCGGCGACGGCGCGGGCAGCTTCGTGGTGGTGGGGGACCTGGGTTCCATCTACCGGTGGGATCCGGCGCGCCGGGTGTGGGACTCGCTGTTCGATCAACGGCTGGCGGTGAAGCTGGAGGCGGGCAAGCTCGTGGAGTTCTCCACCGCGGAGGCCTGGGCGGTGGGCGGCGACAAGCTGTGGCACTTCACCGGCGGCGGCTGGGTGCCGGAGACGCTGCCCCCGGTGCGCTTCGAGCGGGTGACCGCGGTGGGTGCCTTCGACGATCGAGTGGTGGTGGCGGGCGAGCTCAAGCTGCTGACCGACGCGGGCCTCCCAGCCTCGCTGGGCGAGGTTCTGGTGCGCGGCGAGGCGGATCCCGGCGACGGCGGCGTGGCGGTGCCCCAGTGGTCCGCCTTCTCGCTGCGCGGCCCGCAGGTGCCTCGCGGGGTGTTCGGCGGAGGCTCGTCCTCCCCCGTCGGCTACGTGGTGGGCGACTACGGCGCGGTGTGGGAATGGAACGCCACCACCAAGGGCCTCACCGAGGTGTCGAAGGGCTTCTACGGCGACGTGGCGGACGTGGCGGTGGTGCAGGGGGACGTGTTCGCCGCGGTCAACGAGTGCACCACCCTGCGCTGCCAGGCGCGCACCGGCACCTTGATGCACCCCGGGGCCTCGGGGTTGTGGGAGCCGGTCGGCGCCTTCCCCGCGGCCGGCCAGCAGATCCTCGCGGTGGCGGCGAAGTCGGCCAGCGAGGTGCTGATCACCACCGAGTCCGGGGCCTGGCGCTGGGACGGCGCCACCTGGACCGCGGTGCCGGTGTCCAACGCGGCGGGGCCGATCTTCGACTTGAAGTACTGCGGGGACACGGTGTGGGGGGCGGGCGCCGCCGGCACCATCTACACGGGCAGCACCACCCTGTTGCGCGTCTTCATCGCGCTCACCGAGGCGGATCTGTCCGCGGTGCACTGCCCGTCGCCCACCGAGGTGTGGGTGGCGGGGGACGCCTTCCTCGCGGGGCGGCTGGGCACGGGCGGCTTCACCCAGCGCACCAGCGAGGACATCACCCAGGGACCGTGGAAGGCGGTGTGGAGCCCCGGCGGCGGAGAGGCCTACGCCTTCGGCGACGCGTACTACGGGGTGTACTGGGACACGGCGCTGCTCAACCTGATCGAGGCCACCGGCCCGGTGCGAATAGACGTGGCCACCGGCATGTGGGGCTCCAGCGTGGACAACCTGTACCTGGTGGGCCTGGCCAGCCAGCCCACGCCCTTCGGCTTCGCGCTGCGCTTCGACGGGGCGCAGTGGTCGCGGGTCGACTTGGGCGCCCAGCGCGCCGCCACCTGCATCGACGGGCGCTCGAAGGACGAGATCTGGATTGGCACCCGGGGCGGCGGCGTGCTGCGCGCCGTGCCCCCGCCGTGACGGTGGCCACCAGCAGGTCAACGACGCCCGGCTCGTCCGCCTGGCGGAGCAGAACGAAGCGCGCCTCATCACCTTCGACGGGGTCGTTCGCCAGTGCGCCTCGGACGCACGATCGGTGCCCGTCCTGAAGGGCTGAAGCTCAGTCCACCTGGGCGAGGCGGCTGCGCTCTTCGAGGAAGCCCTGCACGGCCTCGGCGATCGAGTCGGCCACCGACTGCTGGTAGGCCTCGTCGGACAGGCGCGCCTCTTCTTCCTCGTTGGACAGGAAGGACGTCTCCACCAGCACCGCCGGCATGCGCGCGCCGAGGAGGACGAAGAAGAGCGCTTCCTTGTGCCCCAGGTTCTTCACGTCCTTGTACGAGCCAGAGAGGTTACGGACCAGCGTCTGCTGCACGCGCTCGGCCAGGCGGGTCGACTCGCCGGTGTTCGCCTTGGTGGCCAGGTCCGCGAGGATGTACTGGAGATCGCCCACCCCGCGCTCGGTGGTGGCGTTCTCCCGCGCCGCGAGGCGGATCGCGTAGCGGTTGGACGAGGTGTTCAAGGAGTAGGTCTCGATCCCCCGCAGCTTCGCGGAGGGGGCCGCGTTGCAGTGGATGGAGATGAACAGATCGCCCTTCTCGCGGTTGGCGAAGCGGGTGCGATCCTCCAGCTTGACGAAGGTGTCGTCGTCGCGCGTCAGCACTACCTCGAGGCCGAGCGCCTCCAACTTCTCGCCCAGCTTCTTCGCGATGGCCAGCGAGACGTCCTTCTCCCGGGGACCCTTCGTCCCGATGGCGCCGGTGTCGTGCCCGCCGTGGCCGGCGTCGACGATCACCCGCTTCACCTTGAGGCCCAATTGCTGCGCCAGGGTCAGCTCAGCGCCGGCCTCGCCCTTCGCCAGCTTCGCGAAGCGGCTCTTCGCCTCTGCGGCCACGGCGGGAGCGCCAGGCCCGGGCCCCACGCGGACGTCGCGCAGGCGCTCCTGCAGGGAGGCCAGCGGGGTGTCCTCGGCCTCGTCCAGCACCTCGTCGGAGTCGGCGCCGTCGTCCTTTCCCGGGCGCAGCGGCGGCGCGCGGCGGGCCTGGGGGGCCTCGTCGCCGGGCAGGCCGTTCAAGCGGGCCAGCGGCGAGGTGGCGCGACGGATCGCGTCGGCCAGGGAGAGGCCCGGAGCCGAACCGGGACCGCCGGACTTGCCGGACGCAGCGCGGGCGTCATCGCGACGGGACTTGCCGGAGGCGGTGCGGGCGTCGCCGCGGAGGGACCTGCCGGACGCAGCAGAGACCGCGTCGTCGCGCTCGGGCGTGCCAGACGAGGCGTTGTCACGATCGGACCTGCCGGACGCGGCGCGGAGGTCGTCTCGATCGGACCTGCCAGACGCGGCGTCATCACGATCGGACTTGCCGGACACAGCGCGGGCGTCGTCGCGATCGGACTTTCCGGACGCGGCAGCGTCGTCTCGATCGGACCTGCCGGACGCGGCGTCATCACGATCGGACTTGCCGGACACGGAGGCGGGCGCGAGCCGTGCGTCATCACCCTCGGCGCCGCTGCCGGGTGCGCCGGCTCGCCTTTCAGCGCGCTCCCCCGAGCTTCCGGCCGCGGCGCTGCGAGCTTCCTCGCGCCGGAGCGCTTCCGACGACTTCCCCCCGCGCGCCTGGGCCGGGGCCTGAGCCTTCGGCGCCGACGCCGGCTTCGGAAGCGCGGCCAGCAGGTGCTGCATGGCGGACTTCTGATCCTTCGCGTAGGGCAGGCCCGCCTCCAGCAGCGCGCGGGCGGCGGTCGGATCATCCCGGCGATCGGCCAGCAGCCGGGCCAGCGCCAGGGCGGCGTCGTCGCTGAGGCGGTGCTTCGGCCAGCCGTCGATGAGGCGCCGGTAGCTGCGCTCGGCCTCGGCCACGTCCTCGTCGCGCCCAGAGATCCGCGACAGCTCGTTGTTCAACTGCCCGGCCATGAAGAGGGCTTCAGGGGCGCGCTCGCTCCTGGGGTACTTCCGCGCCACCTGCTCGAACTTCCGCGCCGCGTTCTGCCAGTGGTGCCGGAACTGCCTGCGGGCCTCGTCCTTCTTGAGCGCCAGGTACGACGCCTTCGCCCCCTCGTACGCGTCGTCGGCCTTGCCCGCTCGCGCCGGTCCGGCGAGCAGGACGACGAGGACGGCGAGGAGTGGAACGAAGTGGCGCATGGAGCTGAAGCGGTCGCTACAGGAGTGAAGATGTGAACACGACACACACACGCCGGCAAAAAACCGGCCGGCGGCGGCGCTGGGTCAGTCGAAAACTCCTGAGTTCTGGCGGGTGCGGCGCGGTGTAGAGTGCAGCGCTGATGGCGCAACAGAAGAACCCGGGAGGCAAGGAGCAGCAGAAGCGGGCGCCGACGGGGCAGATCCCGGCCCAGGGCGGCGCGGCTCCGGCCAAGACGGCGACAGGGCAGATCCCAGTCCAGGGCGGCGCGGGGCACGGCCACGGGGCAGCTCCTTCCGCACCCGGCGCGATCCCCGGCGCCCCGGCCGACGGCACCTTCGATCCGCTGGCGCCGCAGAAGCCGCCTCCGTCGATGACGACGCACCAGAAGCAGGCGCTGGGCTCGGCGTTCATGGACACCAACAAGGTGCGGCAGCAGCGGGCGCTGCTGGGCACCAACCCCGGCGCGCGAGAAAACGACGAGGAGGAGGTGAGCGTCGTCACCCGGAAGTTCGACGGCGAGCAGGCTCCGGAGGAGCTCCAGCGCCGCGACGTGTGGAAGGCGGTGCAGGCGCCGGTGCAGAGCCGCGAGGGCAAGCGCTCCCTGGCGCTGCTCGATCAGGTGATCCGCCAGTTCGCGGTGGGCAGCAACCCGCGCTACGCAGAGGACGCGCCGGGCCGGCCCCGCGCGCACATCTTCGTGTGGGACGTGAGCCGCGCCATGGGCTGCGAGATCCCCCACTTCGTCGGCGCCAAGGAGCTCACCCTGGCGCAGACCTGCGATTGGCTGCGGCACGAGGGCCCGATGCGCGGCTGGAAGCGCGTGGGCGAGTTCGAGGTGCTGGAGGTGGTGGAGCAGGGCCAGCTGGTGGTCGCCGTCCCCAAGGACATCAAGGTGAAGCTGATCGCGGTGGTGGCGCCGCAGGAAGCAGCAGCCGACGGCAAGCCGCGCCTCACCGGGGCCTGCCTCAAGCGCGGCGGCGGCCTCACCAACCTGGACGCCTTCGGGGTCCGCCCCCTGGACTTCTTCACCCACGCCTGACCTGCGCTGGCTCATGGGGAGTACCAGCCCAGCGTGCGCGCGAGATCCTCGTCGATGATCCGCGCCCAGGCGGGCTCGGCGGGGACCACCGCGGCGAGGATCCTCTCCCCGTTCCTCACCGGCGCCCTCCCCGGCCGGCCCCGCGCCGTCACCGGGTGCTTCACGTCGTCGCGGAAGTAGTGCGCCGGGAAGCGCAGCTCGCCCCGCGTCTTCGGCAGCTCCACGTCCGGGGTGAGCCACACCAGCGCGCCGGTGCGCAGGGGATCGAGCTCGCGGCGGATCGCCCGGCGCAGCTCCCGGGCGACCATGAGCAGCCCCAGGACGGCCCCCAGCCCCAGCCCCGCCTGCCCCAGCCACACCCAGGGCTCTCCGCGCCAGGCCTGGTGCACCTCGCGCGGCGCCGACGGCTTCGCTGGATCGACCAGCAGCGTCACCTTCGTCCCGGCGCCCCACCCCTCTGCCTCCAGCGCGTCCATCTCCACGCCCGAGGCGGTGCGCGCCTTGCCGTCCACCACGTAGAGGACCCGCAGCTTCGCCACCCCGCCCCGGCGCTCGTCCATCGGCGGCAGGGAGACGTCTGCCACCGTGCCGGGGACATCGATGGCGGCGGCGAGGAAGTCTCGCTCCTTCGCCAGGGACCGGGCGCCGAGGCTGCCCAGGGCGCCCAGAGCGGCGACGAGGCACAGGGCGAGCAGGGCGACCGCGCCGACGCGGACCAGCGCGCCGGGGATCTGATGCAGGGAGGCGCGGCGGGGAGCCGAGGGGATCGCGAGTTTCAAGGTCCTCCTCTCTCCCTGGCCCTCTCCCCATGGGGAGAGGGGATCACTTCTTCAAGAGCGCCTTCCACTTCGCGATCGCCGTGAGCGCCTCCAGCGGGCTGGTGGTGTCCACGCTGAAGGCTTGGAGCGCCTCCAGCACCGGGTGGCCCTTCGCCGGCGTGCTCTTCGGCGCGCCGAACAACCCCAGCTGCGAGTCGTCGCGGGGCTCGACGGCTTCCCTCGCCTGCCCGGTGGCGTGCCGCGCCAGCCGGGGCCGGCCCGCCTCGTCGAACTCCCCGGCCTCCAGGTTCTGGAGCAGCTCCCGCGCCCGCGCCAGCACCTCGGGCGGCAGGCCGGCCAGCCGGGCCACCTCGATCCCATAGCTGCGGGAGGCCGCCCCGGCGATCAGCTTGCGCAGGAAGATGACGCGCCCGCCCTGCTCCCGCACCGCGATGCTGCAGTTCTTCACCCGGGGCTTCTCGCGCGCGAGATCGGTCAGCTCGTGGTAGTGCGTGGCGAACAAGGTGCGCGCGCCGACGCGATCGTGCAGGTGCTCGGCCACCGCCCAGGCGATGGAGAGGCCGTCGAAGGTGGACGTGCCGCGGCCGATCTCGTCCAGCACCACCAGGCTGCGGCGGGTGGCGTGGTGGAGGATGTTGGCCGTCTCGGTCATCTCCACCATGAAGGTGGACTGGCCCTTCGCCAGGTTGTCGGAGGCGCCCACCCGGGTGAAGACGCGATCAGCGAGGCCGATCCGCGCCCGCCGCGCCGGCACGAAGCACCCGGCCTGCGCCATCACCGTGGCCAGCGCCACCTGCCTCATCACGGTGGACTTCCCGGCCATGTTCGGCCCGGTGATGATCAGCACCTGGGCCTCATCGCGATCGAGGCGCACGTCGTTGGGGATGAAGGCGTCGCCGCCCAGCGCCTTCTCCACCACCGGGTGCCGGCCGCCTTCCAGCTCCAGCACCGCCCCGGTGTCCACCTGCGGGCGCACGTAGCCGTTTTCCGACGACACGCGGGCGAAGGACGTCAGCGCGTCCAGGGTAGCCACCGCGTCGGCGGCGGCCTTGAGGATCCGCGCGCGGGAGACGATCAGCGCCCGCAGCTCCTCGAAGAGCCGCTGCTCCAGGGCGACCCGCTTCTCGTCGGCGGTCAGCACCTTCTCTTCGTACGTCTTGAGCTCCTCGGTGACGTAGCGCTCGCCGCCCGCGGTGGTCTGCTTGCGGATCCACCCCCTGGGCACGCGCTCGAGGTTGGCCTTGGTCACCTCGAGGTAGTAGCCGAACACCTTGTTGTAGCGGACCTTCAGGCTGGCGATGCCGGTGGCCTCGCGCTCGCGCAACTCCAGCTTCGCCAGGTAGTCCTTCCCGCTCGAGGACAAGGCGATGAGCTCGTCCAGCTCGCGGTGGTAGCCCTTCCTCAAGAAGCCGCCGTCGGCCTGCACCGCGGGGGGCTCGTCCACCAGGGCCGAGGTCAACGTCTGCGCCAGCTCCTTCACCTCGGTCGCCGCCATCGGGCCAGCCAGCGCGGCGAGCAGCTCGGCCTTCGCCCCGTCGAGCAGCCCGGAGACCGCCGGCAGCTGTGCCAGCGAGCGCCCCAGCGCGTGCACGTCGCGCGGCCCGCCGGAGGCGAGCGACAGCTTGCCGCACAGCCGCTCGACGTCGGCGACCTCTTTCAAGTGCGTGACGAGCTGCTCGCGCCAGGCGGCCCTCTTGAACAGCTCCTCCACCGCGTCGAGGCGCGCCTCGATGGCGGCCACGTCCTGGAGCGGCGCAGAGATCCACCGGGCCAGGCGACGGGCGCCCAGCGGCGTAGCGGTGCGATCGAGGACCCCCAGCAGGGATCCCCCGCGGGTGTTGTCCTTCAGGGTGCGGACCAGCTCCAGGTTGGCGCGCGACGCCTCGTCGATGATCAGCGCCCCACCCCGCGGCTGGAGCGAGATCCGATCGACGTGGCCGGCCTGGCTCCTCTGGGTGTCGCGCACGTAGCGCAGCGCGGCCCCCGCGGCGCCGATGGAAGGCCCGGCCTTCTCCAGCCCGAAGCCGTCGAGGCTCTGCACCCCGAAGTGGGCCTGGAGCAGCGCCCGCGCCCGCTTCGGCACGAAGGCGTCGGCCTCCAGCGTGGCCAGCACCGGGCGGCGGCTGAAGGCCTGGAGCAAGGGCTCGAGCGCGGAAGGATCGCCTCCCTCGGGCACCAACAGCTCGCGCGGGGCGGCGCGGGCCAGCTCGTCGGCCAATGCGTCGAAGGGCCCGGGCTGCAGCGCCAAAAATTCCCCGGTGGACGCGTCGATCAGCGCGGCGCCCCAGTCGTCCTCCTGGCTGGCGTCTGCCGGCACCACCGCGGCGAGGAAGTTGTTTTCCCGCGCCTCCAGCACGTCGTCGTCCAGCACCATGCCGGGGGTGATGATCCGCACCACCTCGCGCTTGACGATCCCCTTCCCCGGCGGGGAGAGCTGCTCGCAGATCGCCACCTTCTGGCCGGCCCCGATGAGGCGCGCCACGTAGCGCCGGGCCGCGTGGTACGGCACGCCGGCCATCGGCACCCGCTCCAGCCCCTTGGCGCGCGAGGTGAGGGTGATGCCCAGCAGCTCGTGGGCCTTCACCGCGTCTTCGAAGAAGAGCTCGTAGAAGTCGCCCAGGCGGAAGAAGAGGAGCGCCCCCGGCACCTGGGCCTTCACCTCGAGGTACTGCTTCATCATGGGCGTCAGCGAGGCCGCGTCGACGATCGACGGGGCGCTCACCTCGGCCTGGCTCTCGGGCACCGCGCTCATGAGGGGCTTCCCGTCTAGCCCGTCCCCCGGGGCCCTGTCGTGGATCGCTTCGATGAGCTACCCCTCCCCCTGGCCCTCTTGCCACTGGACAGCGGGGGCGCCTTCCCCGAGCCCGAGCGTCTGCTGGGCGTCGTCGTCTTCCGGCTCGCCGGCATGCAGCGCCACCACCGTCTCCGGCTTCGCCTGGGCGCCGAGGCGGGCCAGGTCGCGGGCCTTCTTGAGCAGGTTGCCCTTGCCGGTGGCCAGCTTCTTCTTCGCCTCGTCGAACTTCGTCTGCGCGTCGGACAGCGCCTTGCCCACGCCGTCGAGGTCCTTGACGAAGCCGCCCAGCTTGTCGAGCAGCCGGCCCGCGTCCTGGGCGATGCGGATCGCGTGCAGCGCCTGCCGCTCGTTCTTCCACATCTGGGCGATGAGCTGCAGGGCGGGGAGCAGCGTGGTGGGGCTGACGATGAAGATCCGCTGGCTCAAGGCGAAGTCGTACAGCGTGGGATCCTCGGCGATGGCGGCGTGGAAGGCGGGCTCGGAGGGGACGAAGAGGAGCACCGAGTCCAGGGTGCGCTGCTTGAGCAGCGCCTGGTAGGCCTTCCCGGACAGCTCGCGCACGTGCTTCTTCACCGAAGCCAGGTGGGCGGCCATGGCGGCGGTGCGGACCTCCTGGCTGGTGGCGGTGGCGAACTCCACGTAGGCGGACAGGCTGACCTTGCTGTCGACGATCACCGCGCGATCCTGCGGCAGGCGCAGCACCACGTCGGGGCGGCGGTGGGCGCCTTCCTCGTCGCGGCTGGAGAGCTGCACCTCGTAGTCGAGCCCTTCGGTGAGGTGGGCCATGTCCAGCACGCGCTGGAGCGTCAACTCTCCCCAGTCGCCCTGGGCCTTCGCGTCGCCGGTCAGCGCCCGGGTGAGGCCCTGGGCGTCCTCGTGGAGCCGCACCTGCGCCTCCTGCAGGCCCTTCAGGTGCTCGAGGAGCGAGGCGCGATCGCGGTTGTCTTGATCGTACGTCTTCTCCACCTTCTGCTCGAAGGCGGCGATCTTCTCCTTGAGCGGCGAGAGGAGGGCCTCGAGCTGCTGTTGCGAGAGGTGCAGCATTTCCCCGCCCTTCTCTTCCACCAGGCGGGCGGTGGCGGCGGTGACCTGGGCGTGCATCAGCGCCCGGGCCTGCTCTTCCTCCTCGGCGCGGGCGCGGGCGAGGGCCTGCTGCGCCTGAAGCTCGCTGGAGAGGCGCGTGGCGTCGGCAACCAGCGCCCTGGCCTCCTCCTCCAGGGCCTGCACCCGGGCGCGGGCAGACTGAAGCTCGGCCGCCTGTTCCCCCACGCGGCCGTGGGAGGCGTCCAACTGGGCGAGCAGGCGCGCGTTGTCGCGGGTGAGGCGGCCCGACTCCTGGCGCTGGGCGTCCAGCTCGGCGGCGGTGGCGGCGGCGTCGGCGTCGTGGGCGGCGCCTTCTCGTTCCAGCGCTTCGAGGCGACTCTGCGCGCGGGCGTGGGCGGACTGCTCCATGGCGAGCTGCTGCTGGAAGCCGTCGAGCTCCTCTTCCCTGCGGGCCAGCGTCACCTTGAGCTCCTCGGCCCGGGCGGAGTGCGCGCGCAGGCGGCCCACCTCCTCGGTGAGACAGACGAGGCGCTCCTGGGCGGCCTCGAGCAGGCCTTCGGCGTGGCTGGCGCCGCGGGAGAGCTCCGACACGCGCTCTTCCCGCGCGCGCAGCGCTTCCCGCAGCGAGGAGAGCTCGACGTCGGCGGCCTGCCGCGCCTCGAGCACCGCGATGACGGACGCGCGCCGGCGTAGCCAGGCGGCGAGGACGAAGCCGACTGCGAAGCTGACTGCCGCGATGAGCCACCCGACCAGGGACATCCTCTCCGCATATCAAAGGGGTCCGACATCCGCGGCCGCCCAGCTTGAGGAGTGGTGCTCGCCCTCCCGGAATCCGTAACGATTCGGCGTGGTTGACAAGGGCACCTCGACAGTCACGGGTGATCGGCGCCGGAGGCTCGCCCGTGCGGTGCGGACGCCACCGAGGCACGCGCAGCCGGAGCCGAACGCGAAGGCGACGCGGACTTCTGCCTCAATGCGTGGGGTCCCACCGCACGCGCATCGTCCCCAGCGAGTACGCCGCGCCCGGTTCGACGGGGGCACACTTCACCTCCGCCTCGCCGACGAAGACGCCGTTCGTGCTGCCCGCGTCGATGATGTGGACCAGGCCCTCGACGGAGATCAGGACGGCGTGGACCCGCGAGACGGCGCCGGTCATGACCGAGGTGTCGCCGGAGCACCGGGAGTAGCGGCCGAGGATGATTCCCCGCTCGAGGGCCTTCGCGCCGACAGAGAGCCGCTCCTCCAGGCCGCCGTTGGCGATCGCCAGTTGGCCCGCGACCGGCTCGCCCGGCGCAAGGGTCGGCTCTGGCCCCGGCTCTTCGGGGCCGTTTACGAAAGAGATGGAAGTCTCCCCGACCCGAGCGCCTGGTCGCCAAGCTGGAGGAGACCGAGGAGTCCTTGGCTCGGCGACGACAACCCGGCGGGGGAGCGTCCGCCAGGGGTCGTCGGCGTGACGATTCCACGGAGGCTGGCCCCCCGTGGGGATCGCGAAGAAGGAGTAGCTGGCGGCCCGGAGCACCAGCACGCCGTTCGCTTCGACGGCGCGGAGCACTCCGCCCTCCTCGGACTGAAAGCCTGCCGAGGTTGCGAGATCCGCGATGCGCAGGCGAAGCCCGCCCGCACCCTGCTTCACGAGGACCAGGAGGTGGCGCAGCGACAGCTCCTCGTCATCCGGAAGGAAGAGGTCGACCGCGCTGTGCCGGCCGATCGTCCCGGCGCGAAGCCTGTCTGTGGCTTCGAGCCAGAGGTGGCCGGCGAAGCCTGTGTTGTGGCGCAGCGCGAACACCGCGACGCCCGGCCGTGGGTACTCCCTCACGACCTGGTGGAGACGAAGCTGGTGGTGATTGAAGAGGCTGCGGTGGTCAACCAGCGAGACGCGCGCGAACTGGCGTGGGCCGACGCAGCGGGTCCCGTCGTTGTGGGCAAGGCCTCGGTCAGCATCAGGGCGGAGCCTGACGAAACGCGTGTACTGCGACTCGCTCATGTGTACCTCGGGGCTGGTGGGGTGACCTCAGTCTACGGGTGTAGGCTGACAACCGACCTGCGACCTATTCGTTCCAGCGGGTTACGTGCGTTGGGTTCTCGCTGTCGAGCTACAGTTTCGACCGGCCTGGCGAGACTGGGCCCCTGACTGGAGTCCTTCGTGAAGCGTGAGCACGCGTACCTCGTGGTGCTGGTGTTGGTGCAGGTGGCCCTGGCTGCGACTGTCGCGATCAGCGCCATGTCGTGCAGCCCCTATACGTTCCCCCCCGCGCCCGTCTGCGGCGAGCACGGAATGCTGAGCTCCTCCGCCGGCGAGTACTCCTGCGACTGTGATGACGGCTACGTCTTCTGGTACGACTCCTACGAGGAGAAGACGTGCGTGCCGAATCCCTGCCTCCCTGGTGGCGGAATCGTGCAGCTCGACTCCGTGCTCCGTTGCGCCTGCGACCCCGGCTTCGCGCGCGACGTCCTCAGCGCACTCACAGACACCTGCGTGCCGGTGGATGCCGGCGCCGGCGGCGGAGGCGGGAGCGGCGACGCGGGCAGCGGCGGAGGCACGGGTGGCGGCGGCGGCGGCGGCGCCGGGGGCGGGGGAGCGGGCGGCGGCACGGGTGGTGGAGGCGACGACGCGGGCAGCGGCGGAGGCACGGGTGGCGGCGGCGGCGCTGACGCGGGCCCGGGCGTCATCACGTCCTTCACCTCGTCCAGCGCCTCGGCGCCGGAAGGCACGGACATCACCCTCACATGGACCAGCACGGCCGACGACTGCACCTTGCAGCCGTCGCTCTTCAGCATTCTGCCGGCCAACTTCTCGGTGATGGTGCGGCTCGAAGCCACCACCACCTTCACGCTGACCTGCAGGGCGGGCACCACGTCCGACACGCGGACCCTGGACGTCACCGCCACCCCGGCGCCGCCGGCCATCACCTCCTTCATGGCGCAGAGCGTCCAGGTCAGCACCGGCATGAACGCCGAGCTGAGCTGGACGACGCTGCGCGCCGCGGCCTGCACCCTGGACCCGGGCGCCCAGCCGGCCGCCGTCCCTGACGGCTTCGCGTCGCTGCCCATCAGCGCGACGACGACGTACACGCTGACCTGCACCGGCGCGATCGGCCCTCCGGCCACCCAGAGCGTGACGGTGACGTACGTCGCCAACGCCGCGCCCGTCGCCACCATCGACACGCCGGCCAACGGCGCCACCATCGAGGCGGGGACAAGCATCGACTTCACCGCGACGTGCACCGACGACGGCGCCGGCGGCCCGGCGCTGACGCACTCGTGGCTCAACCCCGGCGGCTCCCCTGAGGGCAGCACCGAGGATCTCGGGACGCGCGTCGCCACCGGCTCCGGCATGCAGACGTGGTACTACGCCTGCACCGACGCGCTGGGCGCGCAGGCCATCGCCCAGGTGTCCTTCACCGTCACCCAGCCCGTCTTCGTCGAGGCCGCCTCGGGCATGTCCCACACCTGCGCGCGGGCCGCGTCGGGCCGCGTCTTCTGCTGGGGCGACAACTCCAACGGCGCGGTGGGCGTGCCGGGCGCGGCCCAGTACCGCCGCCCCGTCCTCGTCGGCACGGCCACGCACTGGGCCCACCTCGCCGTCGGGGAAAACCTCACCTGCGCCATCACCACCGGCGGCCAGCTGTGGTGCTGGGGCACGCAGGCCCTGGGCATCGGCGACGGCGTGGCGATGACGCGCGCCACGCCCACGCCGGTCGACAGCGCCACCGACTGGGCCCGCGTCTCCATCGGGCTGGACTTCGTGTGCGGCCTCAAGACGACGAGCAGCCTCTGGTGCTGGGGCACCAACACCAGCGGGCAGCTCGGGCAGAGCAACACCACCCCCTCGTCGACGCCGGTGCGCGTCGGCACGGACACCGACTGGCAGTTGGTGGACGTGGGCGTCACCTCCGCGTGCGGCGTGCGCGCCGGCGGCACGGCGTGGTGCTGGGGCGACAACCAGCGCGGCAACCTGGGCGACGGCACCACCACCCAGCGCACGGCGCCGCGGCAGCTCGGCGCCGCCATCACCTGGCAGTCCATCACCGCGGGCTACCAGTCCACCTGCGGTCTGTCCGCGGCGGGGGCGCTGTACTGCTGGGGCTACGACAACCACGGCCAGTTGGGCGACGGCTCGCCCGGCACCTCCAACACCTTGAGCCCTGCGGCCGTCGGCACCGACACGGACTGGGCGCAGGTCTCCGAAGGCGGTCAGTACACCTGCGCGCGCAAGACGGGCGGCACGCTGTGGTGCTGGGGCAACAACTCGTCGCTGCAGTTGGGGATCGGCCTCGCGGACCTGTCCCTGCCGGCCCAGGTGGGCACCGACACCGACTGGACGTACCTCTTCACCGGGAACTCGACGACGTCGGGCGTGCGCGCTGGAGGCAGGCTCTTCACGTGGGGCGGGAACTCGTCCGGGCAGTTGGGCGTCGGCTCGTCGTTGCTCTACCTCTCGACGCCGAGCCTCGTCGCGCCGTAGCCCCAAAGGCCACAGGTTTGCCCCCCTCCCGTTCCCGTGGGAGGGTCAGCGCGTCCCTCCATGATCCGCGAGGCCTTCCAGGATCTGAATCGCCTGCGGCAGATCGCCGTGGTGGCGGGCCGCTACGGCTTCGCCGATCTCCTCGAGCGCACCGGGCTGCGCAAGCAGGTGGGCGGCACCACCGAGGACGAGAAGGAGCACACGTCCCCAGTGGCCCGGCGCTTCCGCCTGCTGCTGACGGACTTAGGTCCCACCTTCGTCAAGCTGGGCCAGGTGCTGTCCACGCGCGGCGATCTGCTCCCCGCGGACTTCATCGACGAGCTGGCCACGCTGCAGGATCAGGTGCCGCCGGTGCCCTTCGAGCAGGTGAAGGCGCAGGTGCGCGAGGCCTTCCACCAGGAGCTCGAGCAGCTCTTCTCCGAGTTCTCCCCCGAGCCGATCGCCGCCGCGTCGATGGCCCAGGCGCACAAGGCGAAGACGCGCGACGGCCAGCAGGTGATCGTCAAGGTGCAGCGGCCGGGCATCGCCGAGCAGATGCGCAGCGATCTGTCGGTGCTGCACTACCTGGCGCGGATGCTGGAGGCGGTGATCGAAGAGGTGAGCGTCTATTCACCCACCGGGATCATCGAGGAGTTCGACAAGGCGGTGCACGAAGAGCTCGACTTCTTGAACGAGGCGTCGAACATCCGCGCCTTCTACAAGAACCACGTGGACCGGCCGAAGACGCGGATCCCGAAGGTGTACGACGAGCTGACCGCGCGCACGGTGCTGACGATGGAGTACATCGAGGCGCCCAAGCTGTCGCAGGCGAAGCTGGACGAGGCGGGGAAGCAGGAGGTGGCGAAGATCATCCTCGAGGGCGCCTTCCAGGAGCTCTTCGTGGACGGGCTGTTCCACGGCGATCCGCACCCGGGCAACCTGCTGGTGCTGCCCGGCCCGGTGCTGGCGCTCATCGACTTCGGCCTGGTGGGGCGCGTCACCCGGCAGATGCAGGAGACGCTCATCCAGCTGGTGCTGGCCATCGGGCTCAAGGACGCGGACACCGCGGCGCGGATCCTCTACCGCCTGGGCACGCCCGACGAGCGCACCAACCTGTTTGCCTTCAAGACGGACATCGACGGCATCCTCGGCACGTACCTGCCCGGCTCGCTCAAGGACATCGACACCCGGCACCTGCTGCGCGACATCTTGAACCTGGCGGTGAAGTACCGGATCCGCATTCCCAAGGAGTTCGCGATCCTCTCCCGCGCGGCGGTGGCGACGGAAGGGGTGCTGCGCAGCCTGTACCCCGACATGCCCATCGGGGAGATCTTCCTGCCCTACGCCAAGAAGCTGCTCGCCGATCGCTACGATCCCTCGCAGCTCCAGGGCGGGATGATGAAGACGCTCCTGCGCCTGCAGGGGGCGATGCAGGACGTGCCCACCCAGTTGGCGCAGCTCCTGCTCGATCTCGAGACGGGCAAGTTCACCGTCACGGTGAAGACGGAGCAACTGCAGGAGCTCAACAACAACCTGCGCGCGCTGGCGGTGATCGCCTTCGCCGGCCTCTGCGCCTGCGGCTTCATCATCGGCAGCTTCATCGCCTTCGCCGGCAAGCCGTGGGAGATCGCCGGCGTTCCGATCCTCGGGCTGCTCGGGATCGCCGCCACGGTGTTCCTCTTCAGCACCGCGGTGGTGCGTCAGGCGTGGGGCAGCTTCCGCAAGGTGTCGATCAAGCGCTTCATCAGCAAGCGCTGACGTCACGTCCCCGCGTCGGCCGCCTGGCACACGCCCGTCTCCGGCACGCACACGCGGCCAGGGCTGCAGCTCACCTTCGTGCAGGGCTCTTCACCGCCGCAGGACGCCAGCGCGAGGCCCAGGGCGAGCCCGAGCATCACCGCGCGCAGCCTCGTCGCCCTTCGCACGTCCACGCAGGCACCCTACCCGGCTCCGGCTGGCTGGGCGACCCCGGGGCGTAGGCTTCCCAAGGGCCTCAAGGACTCTCTCCTCCCCCGGCACTCAAAAGCGCTGCACAGCCGAGCGCCCCGGGGTGTCAGCCGGTCGCCATGGCTCGCCTCCTGTCCGCCGCCCTCGTCGTCGCCTTCCTCTCCGGCTGTCCTGCTTCCCAGGAAGGCCCCCAGGGGCCCGCCGGACCGCAGGGGATCACCGGCGCGCAGGGGCCCGCCGGTGCCCAGGGTCCAGCGGGGCCGGAAGGGCCGCAAGGGCCCCCCGGGCAGGTGCTGGTGGTGGACGGCGGCGTGGTGACAGGTCCTCCTGGGCCGCGCGGGGCATCGGTGGTGATGACGCTCTTGTCGCCCGGCGCGGAGTGCGCGGCCGGTGGTGTGCGCCTGGCGCTGGAGGACGGCGGAGCCCCGCAGGTGGTCTGCCACGGCGCGGCCGGCGCCCAGGGGCCGCAGGGCCCAGCGGGGATGGCGGGCACGAATGGCACCGCCGTCACCGTCACCGCGCTGGACGGCGGCGCGTGCCCCTACGGCGGAGTGCGGATTCAAACCGACGGCGGGGCGCCCGCGTACGCCTGCAGCGGCGCGCCCGGTGCGCAGGGCCCCGCCGGCACCCAGGGAGCGCAGGGCCTCCAGGGCCCACAAGGGCCGCAGGGGCCGCAGGGGCCGCAGGGGCCGCAGGGCCTCCAGGGGCTGCCCGGCGCCGCGGGGACGTCGGTGACGGTGACAGCGGTCAGCGTGGGCGACTTCAACTGCCCGTACGGTGGCTCGCGCTTCGTGGTGGGCAGCGTGATCTCCTACGCCTGCAGCGGCGCGCCGGGGCCGATGGGTCCTCCGGGGCCCGGGGGCGGCGGCTCGGGTGACGGCGGCGTGGTGTCCTCCCCCGAGGGCGCGGGCACCGAGGGCTACGCCTTCCTCGGCTTCACCACCGCCAGCTTCTCGGGGGATCTCGGCGGCCTGCAGGGCGCTCACGCGAAGTGCGCCGCGCAATACGCCCAAGCCCACCTCTGCACCTGGCGGGAGTACCAACTGCTGGGCTCCGCCGCCCCGCTGCCCGCCGGCGGCGCGTGGGTCGACAGCGCCCGCTACCCGAGCAGCGCGACGCCCGCCGTGTCGCCGCGCGATCGCGAGAACAGCTACGCCTGCAACAACTGGCGCTCCTCCGTCGACTCCAACGCCGGCTTCCTCGACAGCCAGGGCATCTACACCAGCACCTACGCGGCCAACGCCTGCGCCACCGCGCGCCCGCTCGCCTGCTGCCGGGGCCCGCAGGGAGCGTGGTTTCGCGGCTTCACCACCGCGTCCTTCAGCGGAGACCTGGGAGGTCTGCAGGGGGCTCACGCCAAGTGCGCCGCGCAGTTCCCCGGCGCGCACCTGTGCACCTGGCGGGAGTACGGCCTGGTCGGCTCCTCGGCTCCCGTTCCGGCGGCGGGCGCCTGGGTCGACAGCGCGCGCTACCCGTCCTCTTCGACGCCCAACGTCACCCCGCGGGACCGCGAGAACAGCTACGCCTGCAACAACTGGCGCTCCTCGGCCGACTCCAACGCCGGCTTCCTCGACAGCCAGGGCATCTACACCAGCGCCTACGCGACCAACGCCTGCGCCGCCGCGCGCCCGCTGGCCTGCTGCTCCAACTGACACGCTCCTCGCCGCGAGGGCGGGTACAGTCTTCACCCGCATGGAGCTGGTGGCCGAGTCGCTGCGCCTCACCTTCGGGAAGGTGCACGCCCTGGAGGACGTGAGCCTCACGGTGCCGGGTGGATCCCGCCTGGTGCTGAGCGGCCCCGCGGGCGGAGGGAAGACGTCCCTGCTCAAGTGCCTGGCCGGGCTGGTGGCGCCGTCGTCAGGTCAGGTGCGGTGGGCCGGCCGGGACGTGGCGGCGCTGTCCACCGTCGAGCGCCGCGCCGCGCAGGTGGCCTTCGGCATGGTGTTCCAGACGGACGCCTTGTTCGACTCGATGACGGTGCTGGACAACGTGCTGCTGCCCTTGCGCAAGCGGGGCGTGGCCGAGGACGAGGCGAAGGAGCGCGCCTTCGAGGCCCTGGGCCGGGTGGGCCTCATGGACGCGGCCTTCAAGCGGCCCGAGGTGCTGTCCGGCGGTATGAAGAAGCGCGCCGGCGTGGCGAGGGCCATCGTCGCGCGGCCGGCGGTGCTGCTGGCGGACGATCCCTTCGCGGGCCTCGATCCGGTGACGGAGGGCTCGATCGCCGCGCTCCTGCTCGAGGTCTCGGAGGGGCGGACGCTGGTCGTCGCCCTGCCGGATCCGGTCGCCTCCCTGCCGGTGGAGCGCCGGCTGCGCCTCGTCGGGGGCCGCCTGGCCGGGAATGACGATTGTCGGACTCGTCGGACCTGATGCCTGACGTGTCTGACCTTTCTCGCACACGATGTCCGCCGACGTTCTGCGCGGGGCGGGGTCGAGCCCCCGCGGCCTGCCTGGAGCGCCTGCGCGACGCGATGGCCGACACGCTGCGCGCTGCCCCGACGCGATCGCCGCATCCCGCCCCCGGACGCTGCGGGCGATGCGGCGCGAGTGGGAAGACAGCCTGGCGCGGCACACCACCGGACGTCGAGGCCACGCCGGCGCCCTCCGTCCCTACCGGCGCAGGCTGTGGCGCGCTTCGTACTCCAGGATCAGGTAGTCGGTGGCCGCGGCGGCGGTGGCGGCGTACAGACGATGGAGCCCGGGGAAGCTGGCGTTCGACTCAAGCTGGAGCCCGTCCTGCCGTGGAATGCCCAGCAGCCCGGAGCGGAAGGTGCGGCTGAGGAAGGCCCACGTCCGGTGTCCCGTCGACACCGGTACCGGCTGTTCATTTCGCGTCAGGCCGACGTCGAAGAGCGCTTCGTGCGTGGCGCCATCCCAGACGGTCATGGCGCGCGGGTACTGGCCCGGCCGCAGGCGAAAGCTCATGCGCGTCTGCTCTCCGAAGACGCCCATGTCGACGCGGCACAGCAGCCGATCGCCTGCGTCCAGCAGCTGGGCTTCCTTCCAGGTGACGACCAGGTGCCCCAACAGCTCGCCGCCCTCGAGCCACTCGAAGACGTCCTCCAGCTCGAAGCGCAGCGAGTCCACCAGCGCGCCCAGGAGACCCGCCCCCTGCACGACGAAGCGGCAGAGCTCGTCGTCGCCGTCCTGCAGCGCGTAGCCGACGCCCTCCTCCCCGCGAGCGTCCGTGATCTCCCTGCGCCGCGCCACCCGCACGCGCTCGAGGCCGGCCAGCCTTTCCACCAGGGCGTCCTGCGGCCCGCCCCTCGGGCGGCGAGTCACCTTGCTGCGCCCCACGGTCGTCTTGAGCTGCGTGACGTCGTCCGGGCGCGGCGCGTCCGCCTTTCGCTTCACCGCGGCTCGGCCCGGCGTCGTCGCGACCGAGCTGAGGTCGGCCGGCGGTCTTCTGGCCACCGCCGGCCGCCGGGGCTGGGTGGGCACGTCCTCGGGCTTCTTCGGCGCCATCGAGCCACCTTCGGACACTCCGGCCTCCTCCTCAAGCGGGATGACCCGCGGGTGGCCAGGGCGAAAATCCGGCGGGGGCCCGGCCCCGTCGTAGAGTGCCGGGCGGATGCTGGTCCTCCCCTTGCGCTTCGTGGGCGCGGTCGCGCTGTGGGCCGTGCGCTTCTTCGGCGCGGTGGGGCTGGTGTCCGCCCGGACGCTGCTGCACCTGCCGCGGCTGGACGCGCGCGAATTGGCCCGCGCGCTGGTGCTGTTCGGCTACCGCAGCCTCCCGCTGACGTTGGGCGCGGCGACGCTGATCGGCGCCACCGTGGTGCTTCAGGCCGGCGTCTACGCGAACCAGCTTGGCGTGCGGCTCTACGTGGGCTGGGCCGCCGGCTTCGCGCTGGTGTGGGAGTTCGGCCCGCTGCTCCTCGGCCTCATCATGGCGGCGCGGATCGGCGCGCGGAACGCGGCGGAGCTGGCGCTGCTCACCGTCAACGGCCAGATGGAGGGCCTGCGCGGCATCTCGCTCGATCCTTTCCGGATCCTCGTCGCCCCCCGCGTGGTGGCGAGCGCGCTGTCGGTGCTGGCGCTGGCGTCGGTCACCTTCCTCGTCTCCATCCTCTGGGAGGCGGTGGCGGCCTACTTCACCCTGCACCTCCCGCTGCGCGCCTTCCTCGCCTCCTTCGAACTCATGCTGCGCTGGGGCGACCTGGTGGGGGGGATCTGCAAGTCCACCGCCTTCGGCCTGGCGATCGCCGTCGTCTCCACGGCGGCAGGCCTGCGGGCGCGCGGTGGCGCTGAGGGCGTGGGCCGGGCGGCGGCAGCGGCGGTGGTGGCCTCCTGCGCGGCGATCTTCGCGCTGGACTTCGCGCTCACCCCCTTTCTCTCGAGGCTCTTCGCCGCATGACGGGCGTCCTTCAGTTGGTGGGCGCCCAGGCGCTCCTGCTGGTGCGCAGCGCGCAAAGCGCCCGCCGGGAAGGGCTGTCCCGCAAGGAGGTCCTCAAGCAGGCCGCCGAGTTGGGCGCGGCGTCGGGGCTGCTCATCGCGGTGGGCATGGCCTTCTTCGGCACGGTGCTGGTCACCATCGCCTGGGCGCAGGCCCGCAAGTACACCGGCAACATCAGCCTGGT
Organism: Myxococcales bacterium; assembly: GCA_020846875.1. GTDB lineage: Bacteria > Myxococcota > Myxococcia > Myxococcales > Myxococcaceae > JADLDB01. The sequence goes on from JADLDB010000074.1 coordinate 115,736, forward strand.
GGGGCCGCCCTACTTCGAGCTGATCATCCGCGAGTTCTCCCCGCTGCTGACCGCGCTGCTGGTGGCCTCGCGCGCCGCCGCCAGCACCTCGGCCGAGCTGGGCGCGATGGCCGTCAATGAGCAGGTGGAGGCGCTGGAGCTGTCCGCCGCCGATCCGCTGGCCGAGCTGGTGGCGCCCCGGGTGCTGGCGTCGATCCTCACCGTGCCCTTGCTCACCGCCCTCGGGGTGGTGACCTCGGCCGCGGCGGCGGCCCTCACCGTGACGTATGCCTTCGGCGCCGACGGCGGGTCCTTCATCGATCCCCGCTTCGTGGACGGGGGCGACCTGCTCTGCGCCTTCTTGAAGGCGGTGCTGAACGGGGCCTTCATCCCCCTGGCGGCGTCGCTGCGGGGCCTGCGGGCCAGGGGCGGCGCCGGCGCGGTGGGCGAGGCCGTCACCCTGGGCGTGGTGGAGGCGTGCATGGGCTGCCTGCTGATCGACTTCGTGGTGGCCGCGGTCTTCCTGATCCTGGGCGTGTGATGACCCAGGCCCTCGTCCTCTCCGACGTGTCCCGCCGCTTCGGCCCGGTGCCGGTGCTCTCGCACCTGTCGGTGGAGATCCCCCTGCGGGGCATCACCTTCGTGGTCGGCAAGTCCGGCAGCGGCAAGTCGGTGCTGTGCCGCCTCGGCGTGGGCCTGCTCAAGCCCGACGCCGGCACGGTGACGCTGCTGGGCGAGCGGGTGGACACGCTGCCGGAGCGCAGGCTGGCGGCGCTGCGCGCGCAGGTGCCGTACCTGGTGCAGGGGCCGGCGCTGCTGGACTGGCTGACGCTGGCGGACAACGTGGCGCTGCCCGACGCGCGCGCGAAGACGGACGGCCGCGCGCAGGAGGCGATGGAGCGCGTCGGCCTCACCGCCTTCGCCACCCGCTTCCCGCCGGAGGTGGGCCCGGGGATCCGCAAGCGCGCCGCCATCGCCCGCGCCCTGGTGCTCGCCCCCAGGGCGCTTCTGCTGGACGAGCCCACCACCGGGCTGGATCGGGAAGCAGCGGGCCAGGTGAACGAGACTTTGGCGCTGCTGCGCGCGCAGGGGCTGGCGGCCATCGTGGTGTCCCACGACTTCGCGGCGCTGGAGCTGCTCGCGGATCGCGTCGTCGAGGTGGCGAAGGGGCAGATCGGCTACCAGGGGCCGAAATCGGGATTCAGCGGCGCGTTGTCGTAAGAAAGGTGCCCATGGACGAGTCACGCTTGGAGCTGAAGGTGGGCGCGCTGGTGGTGGCCGCCGTCTCGGGGGTGCTGTTGCTCCTCTTCTTCATGGGCGAGCTGTCCCTGGGCGGCGAGGTGACGGTGAAGGTCGACTTCGCGCACACCGGCAGCGTGGTGAAGAACGCCCCGGTGAAGCTGGGCGGCGTGCAGGTGGGCCACGTGACGCAGGTGGCGCTGCTCGCGTCCCGCCGCGACGACCGCGGCCGGGTGATGCCGGTCGAGATGACCCTGGCCATCTCGAAGGAGGCCGCCGCGGCCCTGCGCGCCGACGCCGCCGTCACCGTGTCCAGCCAGGGGCCGCTGGGCGAGTCGTACCTGGAGCTCTGGCCGGGATCCGCCCCGGACGGCTTCGATCCCAAGGAGCCGATCCGCGGCACGGACGCGCCCCGCCTCGACGTGGTGTCCAACCGGCTGGCGCACTTCCTCGACGCCGCGTCCGACGTGCTGGAGAAGGATCCCGAGGCGCTGGCCAAGCTGTTCCACGGCGTGGCCGGCCTCACCACCACCGTGGACGGCGTGCTGACCGAGAACCGCGACGACCTGAAGACGCTCACCAGCGAGCTGGCCGCCACCGCCAAGGACCTGCGCGCGCTGGCCGCCACCGCCCGCACCCAGCTCGAGCCGGGCGGGAAGACGGCCGTCCTCATCGACGACGCCGCCGCCACCGCGAAGCTCGCCCGCACCGAGCTGCCCGAGCTCTCGAAGAAGGCCAACACCGCGCTCACCGGGGTGGCCGCCGTCGCCGGGCAGTTCACCGAGGAAGACGGCAAGCGCCTCAAGGAGATGATCGCGAAGTACCAGGCCGCGGGTGAGAAGATGGACGTGATCGCCGCCCGCGCGGATCGGATCCTCGCGCGTCTCGAGGCCGGCGACGGCACCTTGGGCGCGCTGATGAAGGACAAGCAGGTCTACACGGACTTGAAGGATCTCCTCGCCGACCTGAAGGCGCACCCGTGGAAGTTCCTGTGGAAGGACTGACGACGCAGCAATTGCGAGTGGTGCGCCCCCCGGCCGCTCGTTAACCCGAGCTGGACCGCTGAATGCACGCACCGCCCGAGGGGGAGGTTCCTCATGGACCTGCACCTGTCCGTCGTCAGAGACGACGCGCTGCCGAAGCTGGGCTGGTACGCCGAGATCGACTTGAGCCGCGGTGAGATCCGCGCCGAGGTAGGCCCGTGGGTCGAGGTGGACGCCGCGCGCGATCCCCGCTGGCTGGTGGCCGGGGTGTGGGACGGGGACTTCCCTGCCGGCGACTTCCACCGCGCCGAGCACCTCTTCGGCAGCGGGCTGCGCCTCGAGCAGGACGGCCTGCACGTGGTGCCCGCCAGCACCACCGACGAGCGGGTGATGTGCACGCGCGACTCGTCTCGCTGGTACGTGTCCAACTCGCTGGTGGTGCTGCTGGGTCGCCTGGGCGCGCGCGTCGATCCAACCCAGGATCACCGGGCCTGGGGCGACAGCGTGGGCCTGGGGATCTTCCACTACCAGCGCCAACTGCCGCTGGTCAGCGCGCTCACCCCGGTGGCCTGGCAGCTCGTCTACGAGACGCTGCGCCTCACCGCCGAAGGGCCGTCCTTCCACTACCGCAGCCGGCCGCACGCCTTCCGCGACTTCCACGACTACACCGGGCAGGTGATGGGCGCGCTGCGGGCGACGTGGAGCAACGCCACCCACCCGGCGCGAAGGCACCCGGCCCGCGCCGCCTCCACCATCTCCCGCGGGTACGACTCCGCCACCGCCACCGCCTTCGCCACCGAGCTGGTGCCCGCGCTGGAGGCCTGGACCGCGTCCACGTCGAACACCCGCGTCCCCGGCGTGGTGCAGCGGGTGCTGGGCGCGGAGCTCACCAACGACGACGGGGCGACCATCGCGCACACGCTGGGCGCCACGCCCCGCCACCTCGACCTCGCCTTGAGCGCCATTCCGCTGGAGCTCGAGGCCTCGCTGTGGGCGTCCAACCAGCTCTCGCCCGAGCTGGTCTTCTGGTCCCTCTTCGAGGACGCCGAGCGTCACCCGCTGCCCACCGTGCTCTTCACCGGAAACTACGGGGACGCGATCTGGGACTGCCACGTCCGCCAGCAGCAGGTGGACGGCTACGTCTCGCGCGGGGCGCCCAGCGGGTCCAGTCTGATCGAGGCGCGGCTGCGCAGCGGCGTCGTCGAGCTGCCCGTCCCCTACGTCTTCGCCCGCAGCGTGAAGGCGGTCCACGCGATCTCCATGTCCCAGGAGATGGCGCCGTGGCGGCTGGGCAACGACTACGATCGACCCATCCCCCGCCGGCTGCTGGAGAACCGCGGCGTGCCCCGCGACGCCTTCGGGTCCTCCAAGCGCGCCGTGGCGCAGGACTACGAGGCGCCCCGCGGTCAGGCGCTGCGCCGGCTCTTCTTCGACGAGAGCGCGTGGACCGAATTGGAGGAGCGGCTCTACCGCGGCATCAACCTGGGCCTCTACCTGGCCCGGCGGGGCGTGGACTTCATCGAGGCCCACGGTGAGCGCGGGAAGATGCCCTGGGCCCACCCCGAGGCGAAGCGCACCCTGGCCCGAGTGGCGGATCTTCAGCGCGCCACCTTCACCCTGTGCACCGGGCTGCTGGCGGCGAGGTACGCGAGGGAAGGAGTGACGGTCAGGGCGTGACGCCCAGCGTGCCGAGGATCTGCCCGCTGCCCGTGCCGCCCGCCGGCGTCTTCGAGACGTCGGTGATGCCTCCGTCCGGCTCGAACTGGAGCTGCCGAATGGCGTCCAGCTCCGCGATCAGCAGCCGGCCGGTGAGCTGGCCGCGGGAGATCATCACCGGCGCGCCGGGCAGCTCGGGCCGCCCGTGCACGTAGGGCAAGGGCGAGGAGGCCACCGAGAAGGCGCCGCCGGAGAAGTCGAGCCGCCGGTAGTGATCTGCCCCGTCCGAGTTCACCACCAGGCCCCAGGTGCCCCAGGGGGAGAAGGCCACCGCCATCGGGTTCAAGGTGCCCAGGACCTGCCGGCCGGTGAGGGTGCTGCCCGTCTTCTCGAAGATCGCCACCCGGCTGCCCACCGCGAAGCCGTTGTCGGAGAAGGCGACCCAGCGATCGTCGTGCGACACCGACACCGTCGAGGCCAGCGCGTCGCGATCCGAGAAGCCCGCGGCGCTGCCGAGGACCGCCGGGGACGCGCCCGACGTGTCCACGAGGTGGAGATCCTGCATCGAAGGCGAGCCGGTGAAGGCGCGCGCCGCCGCGGTCAGCTGGGTCTGCCCGGAGAACCACGCCGCCGCCGTCACCCCGTCACCGGGCAGCGCGTACCGCTCGTTGGACAGCGTGCCGTCGCAGTTGATGTCGACGGTGTAGAGGCCTCCTCCGTTCGCCTGCACGTTGGAGTCGGTGATCCACGCGCGCGTCCCCGAGGCGTCAAGCAACACCTTGCCTGCATAGAAGGCGCCCGCGTACTTCGCGTGCACCACCGTGGCCGTGCCGTTGGTGTCGAGGGTGAAGACGCCCAGCGTTCCGTCCTCCTGCGGCACCAGGCCCACCTTGCCGTCGGGGGTGAAGGCGATGGGCGCGTCCGGCGCCGAGGCCCGCCCCATGCGGAAGAACTGGCCGGTGGGCGTCAGCGCGCCGGTGGGCGAGAGGGTGAAGACCTCGTATTGATCGTCCCTCGAGCCGCCGTCCGCGGGGAACGGATGAGACGCCACCACGAAGCGCGTGCGATCCGCCGGGCCCGGCAGCCGGGGACACCCCGCGTCCCCCATCCCGCCGCCGCTGCCGCCGCCCATGCCTCCACCCAGCCCACCGCCCGCGCCGCCGCCGGAGCCTCCGCCTGTCCCACCGCCCGCGCCGCCGCCAGCGCCTCCGCCCGCCCCACCCCCGGCGCCGCCTCCGCCCGTGCCACCGTCCGTGGACGACGGCGAGCCGCACCCAGCGAGGAGGAGCAACACCACGGAGACGAGCAGGGTCTGGCGCATGGCGGCGCACCCTGCCAACGGGCGCGCGCGATTTCCACGCCGGCGTGGACTTTCAGCGGTTGAAGGCCACCAGCGAGCCGAAGGCGAACACGCCCCACAGGCCCAACTGGAACACCCCGTGAGAAATCGGCACCGCCCAGCGCGCCGATCCGGTGAGCACCTTCCCCGCGTAGAAGAAGATCAGCCCGGAGCCCCCGAGGAAGAAGGCGGCCTCGAGCGCGACGCCCACCAGCAGCACCGGCCCGACCTCGGACGCGCCCATCCTCGACGTGCTGCCCGCGAGGATCCCCAGCGACACCAACGAAGCCAGGCAGGCGCCGATCGTCACGCCCGCGGCAGCCAGCAGCACCTTGAGAAGGGGGCTCACCCGCGGAAGCGTACACCGGCCCTCCGGGAACCACTTCTACGCCCTGGGCACGCATGGCCCATGGTGTAGAGACAGTTCCTCGCCGACCCAGTCCTGACCGGCCCGGGCGATCCACTCTGGAGCGCCGTCTGACGAGCCCCTCCTGATTCCGGGCACCTGGCGGTGGCATCGCGGGTGCTCTGGCACCCCGTCGAGCACGACGATCGTGTCGGGCTGGCACACGGAGGCACCACCATGGACGTTCGATTCTGGGGAGTTCGCGGCAGCGTCGCGTCGTCGGGCGCGCACGTGGCCCGCATCGGTGGAAACACCTCCTGCGTGGAGGTGGAGAGCCAGGGCCACCGCCTCATCCTCGACGCCGGCACCGGCCTGCGCGGGCTGGGCGAGGCCTTGATGAAGCACCCGCCGGTGAAGGCCACCCTGCTCTTCTCGCACCTGCACTGGGATCATGTGCAGGGCTTCCCCTTCTTCACGCCGGCCTACGTACCTTCGTCCGAGCTCACCCTCTACGGCCCGGGCGCGGACGGGGAGCAGCAACTGCGCAGCGTGCTCGCCCGGCAGATGGAGCCGCCCGGCTTCCCGGTGCCCCTGTCGGCGATGCGCTCGAAGCTGGACTTCAGGTCCGCGGTGCCGGGGAAGGTGATCGAGACCGGTCCCTTCCGCGTCACCCCGCTGGAGCTGCCCCACCCGCAGGGCTGCGTCGGCTACCACATCGAGGCGGACGGCCAGCGCTTCGCCTACTGCACCGACGTCGAACTCACCGCCGACGGCCTGGAGCGCGGGGCGGCCCGGGTGCTGGACGGCGCCGACGCCCTGGTGCTGGACGCCCAGTACACGGTGGACGAGTACGAGGGCCGGGTGGGGACCTCCAGGAAGGGCTGGGGCCACTCCACCAACCTCGACGCGGCACGGATCGCCAGGGCGATGCACGTCAAGCGCCTGTTCCTCTTCCACCACGATCCCGCGCACACCGACGAGGTGGTCGAGGCGATGGCCGAGGACGCCCGCCAGCTCTTCCCCACCGCCGAGCCGGCGCGCGAAGGCAACCGCGTGCACCTGTAACCCCGAAGGCCGCGCAGAGAGGAGCCAGGAATGATCGCCGCACCTTTGGCTTGCGCCCCACGTGCCCCCGCGATGGACTCGCTGCTCGAGAGCCTGCTCCGCATGCCGCGCCCGTCCGACGATCCGTCGCAGATCCTGCTGTCCGTCGGGGGCCTGGTGGGACAGGAGGTCAACCTCGACGAGTTCCTCCACACCCTGGTCGATCGGATCGCCGCGTCGATGCAGGCCGATCGCGGCACCCTGTACCTGGTCGATCACTCCCGCGGCGAGCTGTTCAGCCGCGCCGCCCACCTGCCGGAGATCCGCCAGATCCGCCTCAAGCTGGGCCAGGGCGTGGCCGGCTACGTGGCGCAGCACGGCAGCACGGTGAACATCCCCACCGCGCAGACCGAGAAGCGCTTCCACCCCGACATCGACAAGCTCACCGGGTACAAGACGGCGTCGCTCCTCGCGGTGCCGCTCAAGGACGCGGGCGGCGAGACCTTCGGCGTGCTGCAGGTGCTCAACCGCCTCGGCGGCGGCACCTTCGACGCGGACGACGAGCGGCGCCTGTCCGCCATGGCTGCCCAGGTGAGCCAGGCGCTCCAGGCCACCTCGCTGTACACGGAGCTGCAGCGCGCCCGCGCCCGCCCCGAGCAGCCCGTCGGCTACTTCTTCAACAAGGTGATCGGCGAGTCCGCGCCGATGCAGGCCCTCTACCGGGTGGTGCAGAAGGCCGCGGGCACCGACGCCACCGTGCTGCTCCGCGGCGAGTCCGGCACCGGCAAGGAGCTGTTCGCCCGCGCGGTGCACGTCAACTCCCGCCGCCGCGACAAGCCCTTCGTCAAGGTGGACTGCGCCGCCCTGCCCGGCTCGCTGATCGAGAACGAGCTGTTCGGCCACGAGAAGGGCGCCTTCACCGGCGCCGAGGCCCGCCAGAGCGGCAAGTTCGAGGTGGCCGACGGCGGCACCGTGTTCATCGACGAGCTGGGGGAGCTGCCGCTGCCGGTGCAGGGGAAGCTGTTGCGCGTGCTGCAGGATCGCGAGCTGGAACGCGTCGGCGGCACGCAGACCATCCCCGTGGACGTGCGCATCGTCGCCGCCACCCACCGGGACCTGCCGCAGATGGTGCGGGAAGGGAAGTTCCGCGAGGATCTCTACTACCGGATCAAGGTGGTGGAGCTGGTGCTGCCCGCCCTGCGCGAGCGCGGACCCGAGGATCTGGAGCGGCTCGCCCGGCACTTCATCGCCTCGGCCACGAAGCGGCACCGCCTGGCGAAGGCCCCGGTGCTCTCCGCGGGCGCCCTGGAGCGGCTCAAGGCCTGGCACTGGCCGGGCAACGTCCGCGAGCTGGAGAACTGCATCGAGAGCGCGGTGGTGCTCTCCGAAGGCGAGATCCTCTCCGAGCACCTCTCCCTGCCCATCGGTGGGAAGAAGGAGCTTCCGGCGACCGTCGTCCACGCGCTCGCCCACGCGAAGCCCACCGACACCCTACCGATGACGCTCGATCAAATGGAGAAGTCCCACGTCCTCTCGGTGCTGGAGCGCGCGAAGGGCAACCGCACCCAGGCCGCGAAGTGGCTGGGCATCGGGCGGAACACCCTGGCGCGCAAGCTGAAGGGCTGGGGCCTCTCCGACGTGGACGAGTGAAGAGAAGCGTGCTGCCTTCCACCGCATGCGCACTTCGCTGCTGCTCCTCGCGTCGCTGTCCGTCCCTGCGTTGGCCGACGAGTACGTGGCGCCGCCCCCTCGCTCGTCCGAGCTGAGCCGGTTCGCGGTGCTGAAGGCGGCCGACGGCACCTACAAGCTTGACACCATGACGGGCGCGACCTGGTTCGCCTGCGCGAAGAAGGGGAAGGCCGCCTGGTGCCGGGCCCGGGAGATCGCCGGGCTCCCCTCGGGGCCCGCCGGCCGCTACCACCTGGTGGACGCCTCCCCGGTGATGCTGCTGGACACGGTGAGCGGCCGCACCTGGACGCGCTGCGAGCTGCCCACGGTGGAGAAGGGCCTGGGCTTCTGTCCGGTGGAGGAGTGATCACTCCACGGGCGCGACGAACTTCTTCGGCCGCTCCTCCGGCTTGCCCGTCACCTCGAGGTTGTCGAAGCGGCAGACCAGGTTCCGGCAGCCCAGCGCCACCTTCCCCACCTGCCCCGCGAGGCCCGGCAGCACCGTGCGCACGAAGCGCGTCTTGTTCACCCAGGCCTGCACGTTGACGTCACCGTTCTTCAGCTTCTCCAGCTTGAGCCGCACCCGAAAGCTGCCCTTCGGCACCTTCACCGCGTCCTCCACCAGCTCGTTGACCAGGTCGCGCGTGCTGTTCCCCTGGTGCTCCTGGCCGTCCGGGGTGAAGTAGCGCCAGCCCAGCCGCATGTCGGTGCCGGGGATGGCGAAGACGGACACCTGAAGATCCTTGATGCGGAAGGCCAGCTCGGCGAAGCGCTGGCTCGTCTCCGGATCCACCGGGGGGAAGTCCTTCGGCAGGCCCTCCACCTCCACGTCCACCGCCGCCTCGAAGTCATCCGTCGACCAGTAGCGGTGGGCCAGGTACGCGCGGGGCAGCAGGGAGCCTTCCCCCACCGGATCGCGGAACTGCGTGGACTGCAGCGTGCCGTCGGCGAGCGTCCACGCGCCGGTGTGCACGTTGAGCTCCTCGCCCGCCTCTTCGCTCGAAGGCTCGAAGTCCAGGGCGAGGCGGCCAGGCTCGCTGGAGAAGCCGGCGAAGAGCTCGGACTCCGAGTCCTCGTACCATGGCGGCGCCGACGACGGCACCGGCGGGACGTCGGGGGCGGACGGCCAGAAGCGAAGCACCAGGCCCACCGCCAGCATCACCCCCAGGACCAGGACGCCCAGCTTCCAGCCGGCGGCCGGCTGATCGATGAAGCTGGGGGGCTTCGAGGTGGCCGGGCCCTGGCTGGGGCGCTTGCGGGCGCCGGGCGGCGTGGAGCCAGTGGGCGGCGGCGTCAGCTCGTCCAGCGCCACCGCGGTGTCCAGCGCGCGCTTCGGGCGGGCGTCGGGATCGGTCTCCAGCAGTTGGTGCACCACCTCGTCCACCTGGGGATCCACCTCCGGCGCCTTGTGCGACGGCGGCTTGAAGCGGCCGATCGGCAGTTCGCCGGTGATCATCTCGTAGAGGATCACCCCCAGCGAATAGAGATCCGCCCGGCGATCGACATTCTTGGCGTCGCGCCGCTGCTCGGGGGCCATGTAGTTGACGGTGCCCATGGCCACCGCGGTGGCCGTCAGCGAGATGTTCTGCTCGCTGCCCTGCATGCCCGCCAGCCCGAAGTCGGCGATCTTCACGTGGCCGCGCGCGTCCACCAGGATGTTCTCGGGCTTCAGGTCCCGGTGCACCACCTTCTGCTCGTGCGCGTAGTCGATGGCCCGCGCCACCTGGCTGCCGATCCGCAAGGCGTCGCGCACCGACAGCTTCTGGCTGTTCATCAGCTCGCGCAGGTTGATGCCCGGCACCAGCTCCATGGTGAAGTAGACGTGCCCGCCCGCCTGCCCGCGATCGATGATCTGCACGATGTTGGGGTGCGAGAGCGCGGCCAGCGCGGTGGCCTCCTTCTCGAAGCGCTTCACGAACTCCGCGTCGGTGGCGAACTTCTCGGGCAGCACCTTGAGCGCCACCACCCGGTTGAGCGACAGCTGGCGGGCCTTCCACACCTCGCCCATCCCGCCCCTGCCCAACAGCTCCAGCAGCTCGTAGCCGGGCACCTGCGGAGGGATGGCCACGGTGGTGACGTTGGCGTCGGCCTTGCCGCTGCCGGAGGCCACGGTGTTCTCCAGCGCCACCTCCACCGGCAGGCTGGAGCTCCCCGCGCCAAGGCCTCCGGGCGACGGAGAAGGGCGATCCTGCACGGTGGCCGGGGCCTCGCGCCTGGGCGGCGCCATCGACGGCCGCACGTCGGTGCGCTTCACCTCGAAGCGGATCCCGCACGCGCACGCCACCTGCTGGCCGGACACGTACACGCCGGTGTCGTGCACCTGCCCGCAGTTGGGGCAGCTCTGGGTGATGGCGTTGACTTGCGAGCGCGCCACGGTCGAGGACGCTTTTAGCCCTCAGCCGGGGGTGTGTCGCGTCCGGGAGCTCAGCTCTTGCCGGTGTAGCCCAGCACCCGGAAGGTGGGCACGCCCTTCTCCTTGCCCTTCACCTGCAGCACCGACACGGGCTCCACCAGGAAGCCGGGGCCCGCGCGCTTGATGGTGGCCTCGCTGGCCAGCACCTCGCCGCCCTTGGCCAGCCCGCACAGGCGCGAGGAGGTGTTGACCGAGTCGCCGATGGCGGTGAACTCGTGCCGCTCGTTGGAGCCGATGTAGCCGACGACGGCCTGGCCGGTGTTGACGCCGATCCCCACCTCGATCGGCTTCTTGCCCGCCTCGGCCCGCTGGCTGTTCATCGCGTTGATCTCGTCCAGCATCTCCAGCGCGCACTTGAGCGCCCGCGCCGCGTCGTCCGCGTGGGGAATGGGCGGGCCCCAGGTGGCCATCACGCAGTCGCCGATGAACTTGTCCAGGTTGCCTTCGTTCTGGAAGATCACCGTCGACATCGCCGAGAAGAAGGTGTTCAGCATCGCCACCGTCTCCTGCGGGCTGTCCGCCTCGGCCATCGAGGTGAAGCCGCGGATGTCCGCGAAGATCACGCTCACCTCGGCCAGGCGCCCCACCCGCAGCAGCTCCACCTTCCCGCTCACCACCGCCTCGGCCACCGCCGGCGCGAGGAAGCGCGACAGCTCGGCGCGCGTCACCGCCTCCTTCTCGATCTTGGTGGCCAGCTCGGCGTTCTCCAGCGCGATCGCCGCCTGCGAGGCGATGCCCGACAGCACCTTCAAGTCCTTCTCCGAGAAGGCGTTGGTCCGCTCGCGGGTGTCGCAGAAGAGCACCCCTCGCAGGACGCCCTTGGACAAGAGCGGCACGGCCATGGCGCTCCTGATCCCCTGGGCGACGATGGACTCGGAGCTGGAGAAGCGCGAATCGAGGATCGCGTCGGCCGTGAGGACCGCGCTGCGCGTCTCCGCCACCCGCTTGAGCACCGTGTCCGACACCACCACTTCCGCGTTGTCGTTCTTCCGGCGCTTGATCGCCTGCGGATCCAGCTTGCCTTCCGCGTCGGCGAGGAAGACCACCGCGTTGTCCGCGGCGAGCAGCTGGAAGGCCACCTGGAGGATCTTGTCCAGAAGGCTCTTCAGGTCGCGCTCGAGGCCCACCAGCCGGTGGAACTCGTTGGCGATGCGCAGCTTCTCGTAGTCCTGCTTGAGCGTCTCGAGATCGTTGAGCTTCTCCGCCGGGCGGAACTCCGCCGACTCCATCTGCGCCACGGTGGCGAGGAAGGCCGGCATCGACTGCGCGCTGGCCACCACGGTGACGCCCGCCGAGGTGTTGGGGCCCTTGCCCGGGCCGCCCTCGCCGGAGTGGAAGACGAGGCGGCTGTTGCCCAGGGCGATCTCATCCCCGTCGCGCAGCCGCAGCTCGCGCACCTTGCGGCCGTTGACGAAGGTTCCGTTGGACGAGTTCAGATCGCGCAGCAGGTACGTGCCGCCGACCTTCTCGATGACGCAGTGCTCCTTGGAGACCTCGCGATCGACGAGCCGCAGCGTGTTGTTGGGGTGGCGGCCCATGGAGGTGCGATCCGCCAGGGGAAACTCGCCCGCCTTCCCGTCCGCGAACTTCCCCGACAGCCGCGGCCCGCGCAGTTGCCCCGGCGCGTGCACCTGCCCCGGCTTCGCCGGCTGGTTGGGCGCCAGGTTGGTGAGCGGAATCGGCGGCTGGTTGCTCAAGGCGGACGAACGCTATCAGAGGAAGGCCAGGGAAGGCAGAATGGAACGCCCCGGAATGCGTGGGGAAAGCGGTTTCCAGCGGGCTGATGTCAACACGCAGAGCGAGCGGGGCCGCTCCCGGTTATTGAGGAGCCATGACACGCGCAGTCGGGCGGAGCCGGGCGAAGGCCGACAAGCCCACAACTCTTCGGAATCTGAAGCGACTTCATCGACGGGCGGCAGGGCGGCGGCGAGGTGGAGGCGCAGGCGCGGTGGCAGCGCCGAGCGAGGCGCAGAAGACGCAGGCGCTGCGCGCGGCGCATGAAGCAGCACGGCGCGCAGCGTGGGAACGGCCGGGCGCCACCTCCGGGACACCGGCCGGCGTGACGGCCTGGGTGATGCTCGCGAGCAAACCGCGGCCGCACTGGCACCTCCTCACGGAAGGCTTGTGGCGCCTGGGCTTCGAGCTTTCCCTCAAGGTGGTGAAGGAGCGGGACGAGGTGGCCCCACCCGCGTGGGCCCTCGCGCTGCTGGAGCGGCAGATCCGCCGCGCGCAGGCGCAGCCAGGCCCGCTGCCCGACGGCAGTTGGTGCGTGGTGGAGGCGGCGCCGATGGTGCCGGGCGCCGACAGCGACCTGGGCGCGCTGGCCTTCGCGCGGGACTCCAGCTTCCCGTCGATCCACACCCCCTGGGTGCAGCTCCCCGTCTGGCAGCTCGTCCCCCTCACGCGTGACGAGGCGCGCCTGGTGCGGGAGTGGAGCCCGGCCGGCCTGCTGGAGGTGCTGGCCGCGGTGGATCCGCCGCTGATTGCCGACGCCGCGCGCCCGTCGCTGCTCCAGTCCCCCCGGGCCCGCCTGGCCATCGAGCAGCGGGTGGCCCGCGAGGGCAGCAGCCTGTCGGCCATGCAGTCCCGCGTGTCGAAGGTGGCGCGCGCCCGGGACGGGGCCACCTGGCGAATGTCCGCCGACGCGGTGGACACCTTCCTCGCGCTGCTCAAGGGCCGCACCGCGCACCAGCGCAGCTTCACCGTGAAGGGCGCCGGCGCCCCGGTGGAGGTCCGCCCGGGCGATCTGCCGGCGCTCGAGGCGGGCGACGAGGGCCACGTGCTCAAGCTGTCGCAGGCGGCCGCCCGCCAGCTGCGCGCCCAGGTGAAGGCCAGGGCCGGGCGCTACGCGATCGACGCCCTGCCCGGCTTCGCGCTCGAGGTGGTGTAGCCGCGGGAAGGTGCTAAGGCCTTCCTCGCGATGAAGCTCAAGCAGCGCCCCGAGGACTTCTCCGTCAAGGAGAGCTACCGCTTCGACGAAGTGCCGAGCGGGACCTTCCGCGTCTACCTGATGGACAAGCAGAAGCTGTCCACCTTCGACGCGGTGGCGCGGCTGCAGCAGCGCTTCGGCCTGAAGCCCCGCTCGATCAGCTACTGCGGGCTCAAGGACAAGCAGGGCCGCACCGAGCAGCTCATCGCCGTAGACGGGCACGACGTGGACATGCAGGAGCCCGACCTGCGCCTCACCTTCCTCGGCCGCACCGACCGCCCGCTGTCCGCGGCGAACATCACCTCGAACCGCTTCGCCGTCACCGTGCGCCACCTGCGCGAGCGCGAGCTGCACCTGATCACCGTCGCCGCCGCGGAGGTCAACCGCCTGGGCGTGGTGAACTACTTCGACAGCCAGCGCTTCGGCTCGCTCAAGCACGGGCAGGGCTTCATCGCCAAGGATCTGATCCGCGGGCGCTACGAAGAAGCGCTGCGCAACTACCTGGCCAAGCCGTCCACGCTCGATCGCACCGACGACGCGAAGGTGAAGGCCTTCTGGGCGGAGAACTGGGGCGACTGGAGCGCGCGCTGCCCCTTCGAGGCCAACCGGAAGTACGCCCGGGTGCTCAACGCGCTGCGCGACGAGCCCAGGAACTTCCTGAAGGCCTTCCTGCAGATCGACTCGGACTACCGGGCGATGCTGCTGTTCACCTTCCAGTCCTACCTGTGGAACGAGGGCGTGCGGCGGTTCCTGCAACTGGTGCTGCCGCGCGAGCAGCTCTTCCCCATGCCGTACCAGGCGGGCACGCTGCTCCACCACACCGACGCGCCGCCCGAGGTGCTCTCGAAGCTGCGCGGCCTCGAGTTCCCCCTGCTGGCGCCCGACTCCACCTTCGACGATCCACAGGTGCAGGAGGCGGCCACCTGGGCGCTGGGCAAGGAGAAGCTGACGCTGGCCGACCTCACCGTCAAAGAGGCCCCGCGGCTGTTGTACTTCAAGCACGAGCTGCGCCCGGTGCTGGTGTACCCGCAGAAGCTGGTGGTGGGGAAGGTGCGCCCCGACGAGCTCAACCGCGGCCACTCGAAGGTGAACCTGGCCTTCACCCTGCCCCCCGGCAGCTACGCCACCCTGGTGGTCAAGCGCCTGTGCCACTTCGGGGTGGAGAAGGAGCAGCGTTCCGGCGTGGACGTGCTCGGGCCGGCTCCGGAGCCCCGGCCGCCGCGCCAGCCCCGGCAGCGCTTCGATCACAAGACGGGCGATCGGGTGCCCGAGCAGCGACGCGAGCCCACGCAGCACCCAGCCGAGCCGCGAGGCTTCCGGGCGCAGCAGAAGGCGCGCAAGGCGCTCAAGGCGCAGCGGCGGGAACAGGCCAAGCGCTAAGAGGCCTGCGTCAGGGCTGGCAGATCACCTGATCGCCCGTCACCGCGCAGGTGCGGCAGGTGTTGGTCTTCACCAGCTTGCCGTCGCGGCACTCCAGGGTACCCGTCATGTCCTGGGTGCACAGGCCCTTGCCTTCGGCGCTGGAGGCGCAGTTGTCGCCTTCCACGTTAGCGCTCATGTCGCACTTCACCGTGTCGCCTTCGCGCTTGCAGCCGCCGGGGCCCTTGCACGGCAGGGACACCCACACGCCCACCTTGCACTCCAGCGCCGCGGTGGTGCCGTCGCAGAGGAAGCCGGTGGAGTCGCACTTGTCGCCCGCCTTGGGCGAACCGCACGCGGTGGCGAAGAGAGCGAGGGAGGAGACGACGACGAGAGAGAGGGTGCGCATGGGCGGGTTTGAGGCGGTGAGTCGGCCGTTGAAGAGGCGCGCACTATCGACTCGGCCTCCCGGGGAGTCAACGAAAGCCTCGCGGTTGGAGCTCAGGGCAGCAGCTCGCCGAAGAAGCGGCGGAAGTTGTTGCCCAGCACCTTCTCGACGATCCGCACCGGCATGCCGCGGTCCAGCAGCGTCCGGGTGAGCTTCGGCAGGTCCCGCACGTCGCGCATCCCCTGCGGGAGCGGCACCATCCCGTCGAAGTCGCTGCCCAGCGCCGCGCCGTCTTCGCCCATCACGTTGACCGCGTGCTCGATGTGGCGGGCCAGGTGCTCCAGCGACGATCCGCCGAGGAACTGGGGCGCGAAGATCACCCCCACCACGCCGCCGCGATCGGCGATCGCCTTCAGCGCCTCGTCGGGCAGGTTGCGCCACATGTCGGTGGCCCCCTTCACCCCCGCGTGGCTGCAGAAGGGCCGCGCCTTCGGGTGGGACAGCACGTCGGGCAACATGGCCGGCGAGGCGTGCGCCACGTCCACCGCCATGCCCACCTCGCCCATCGCGTCCAACACCTCGCGCCCCAGCGGCGTGAGCGGCCGGTTGCCGAGGAAGCGCGTGCAGGTGCCGCCCAGCTCGTTGTTCGCCAGGTGGGTGAGCGACATGAAGCGCACGCCGCGCTCGAAGAGCTCGGCCACGCGCTCCACCTTCCCCTCGATGGCGTGCGCGCCCTCGACGCCCAGCACCGCGGAGATGCGCCCTTCCTTCAGGTTCGCGTCCAGGTGCGCGGCCTTGCCGGCGATGGAGGCGACGCCGTTCGACTCACGGCAGAAGTGCGCCAGGCGATCGATCTGGAAGGTGCAGCGGCTCCACTCCGAGGCGCGCGCGTGGGTGGGCCAGTTCTGGCGCCGGGCGAACAGGGAGAAGCCGTCCAGCACCGGGAGCCCGCGGGTGACGACGGTGAAGCACTGCAGCTTCACGCCGGCGGCCTGAAGGCGGGGGAAGTCCACGTGCCCCTCGTCGGAGGCCTGGGTGAGATCGCGGTTCCACATCAGCGAGTCCGCGTGCCCGTCGGCCACCGCTACCCGACGGTGCAGGGCCTCGATGTCGACGTGTTCCGCCACCACCCGCTCGTGTAGGGTGGCCGGCAGCAGAAGGCAACCCATGCAGATCCACTTGAACGGCCAGCCGCGCGAGGTCCCCGAGGGCGTCACCGTCCGCGCGCTGCTCGAGCTGTTGGAGATCAAGGCGCCGCGCGTGGCCGTCGAGGTGAATGCCGAGGTCGTCAGCAGAGCCCGGCACGCCCAGACGCGGCTGGCCACCGGGGATCAGGTGGAGATCGTCACCTTCGTCGGAGGAGGCTAACAGCGCCATGAGCAAGCCGTTCACCATCGCCGGCCGGATCTTTCAGTCCAGGTTGATCGTCGGCACCGGGAAGTACCCCAGCCACCAGGTGATGAAGGCGTGTCACGACGCCTCGGGGACGGAGCTGGTGACGGTGGCCGTGCGCCGGCTGGACCTGAAGGCGCAAGGGGAAGCCGCGCTGCTCCACTGGGTGGACACCACGCGCATCGCGCTCCTGCCCAACACCGCCGGCTGCTACACGGCCGACGACGCGGTGCGCACCTGTCGCCTCGCGGCCGAGCTGGGCCTGTCGAAGTGGGTGAAGCTGGAAGTCTTGGGCGACGAGAAGACGCTGTACCCCGACGTGGAGGAGACGCTGAAGGCGGCGCGGGTGCTGGTGAAGGAGGGCTTCACCGTGCTGCCGTACACCACCGACGACGTGATCACCGCGCGGAAGCTGGAGGAGATCGGCTGCGCGGCGGTGATGCCCCTGGCCGCGCCGATCGGCTCGGGGCTGGGGATCCGCAACCCGCACAACCTCCGGCTGATCCTCGAAGCGGTGAAGGTGCCGGTGATCGTCGACGCCGGGGTGGGCACGGCCAGCGACGCGGCCATCGCCATGGAGCTGGGCTGCGACGGCATTCTGATGAACACCGCCATCGCCCAGGCCAAGGAGCCGGAGCGCATGGCCCGCGCCATGAGGCTGGCGGTGGAAGCCGGCCGCGAGGCCTTCCTCGCCGGGCGCATCCCGATGAAGGCCTACGCCTCGGCCTCGAGCCCGCTGGAAGGGCTGGTCGAGCGGTGAACGGCGAGAGGGGCGCCGCCCTCTCGTTCCGCCTCCTCTTGATCACCGACTGGCGGCTGGCCGAGCTCCCGGCACGGATCGCCCGCGCCCTGGAAGCCGGCCCCGGCATCGCCGTCCAGCACCGGCACCCCGGCGCGCCGGATCGCCTCTTCTACGAGGAGGCGCTGCAGCTCGCGCAAGCGTGCGCGAAGGCGCAGGCGCCGCTCTTCATCAACCGGCGCCTCGACGTGGCTCTGGCGGTGGACGCGCACCTCCACCTGCCCTCGACGGGGCTGCGGATCGCTGACGCGCGACCTCACCTGCCAGGGCGGCTCATCTCGGTGGCGGTGCACGACGAGGACGAGGCGCGCGCCGCGACGGGCGCCGATCTCGCCCTGGTGAGCCCCGTCTTCGCCCCCGGCAGCAAGCCGTTGGACACGCGCCCTCCGCTGGGCGCCCCAGGCTGGAACCGCCTCTGCGCGCTGCTCCCCTGCCCGGCCTTCGCCCTGGGAGGCGTGGACGCCGGACGGGTGCCCACGCTGGGCGCCCTCCCCGGCGCCGCGGTGATCTCCGCCGTGCTGGGCGCGGACGATCCCCGCGAGGCCTGCGCGGCGCTCCTTCTGGCGCTGCGGCGTGCCTGAGAGGTGTTAACCTCGGGCGCGGGTGGGGTACTCACGACAACGCGAGGCGTTCAGCTCATGACCACGGCGCTCACGACGACGCTGCTCCTGGCTCTTCTCGGCGCAGATCCTCAGCCCGCGGCCTCCGCGCAGCCCCGGGTCGGCGTGATGGACTTCGCCGTGGGGGGCGGCGCCAGCGCGGATCTCGCGGCCGCCGCCTCCTCGCTCGCCACGCACGAGCTGGAGCGCCTCGGCGTCTTCCAGGTCTTCAGCTCGGAGACGATCCGCGTGGTGCTGGGCGTCGATCGCCAGCGGCAGTTGCTGGGCTGCGAGGACTGCAGCGCGGAGAGCCTCTCCGACATCAGCAACTTCCAGTACGTCGTCACCGGGAAGGTGACGCGCGCCGGCTCGGGCAAGGACGCGCCGTACACCCTGATGATGTCGCTGCTCGGGGTGGGATCGCCTCAGCCCCTCTCCTCGGTGCAGGCCACGGCGAAGGGTGAGGCCGCCCTCCTCGCCGAGGTGGCGCCTTCGTGCACGAAGCTGATGGGCAAGCTGCTGGCCGGCCGGCAGGGCCAGTTGGTGGTGCACTCGAGCGAGGTGGGCGCCGACGTGAAGATCGACGACACCCAGGTGGGCACCGCGCCGCTGGACGGGCCGCGCTCGCTCGCCGCCGGGCCGCACCTGGTCAGCGTGGAGAAGGACGGCTACCAGGCGATCCGCCGGGAGGTGCGCATCGCCCCCGACACGCTCAGCGAAGAGTCCTTCCGCCTGGTGCCCAGCCCCGACACCATCGCCGCCTACGAGGCGCGCGCCACCCGCATGCGGATCCTCGCGTGGATCTCCACCGGCCTCGCCGTGGCGGGTGGCGGGCTCTTCGTCGGCGGGCAGGTGGCCGCGGCGAACCTGTACGGCTCTCCCAACGTGAAGGGCACCTTCGAGTACCACCGCAGCGCGCTGCTGGCGGGGATCGAGGTGGAGGGCGACGTCAACCACCGCGCCGAGGCGCAGGCGCTCAAGTCGCAGATCCAGACCTGGCAGACCTTGAGCTGGGTGGGCGCGGGCGTGGCGGTGGCGGGCGCGCTGGGCGCGGCGGTCCTCTTCGTGCTCGGCGATCCGCCCGGGAAGTACGACGCCTATACGAGCAACACGGGCGTCGCCCTGCAGTTGGTCCCCGGCCCGGCCGGCGCCGCGCTGGTGGGCAGCTTCTAGGAAGCCGACGCCTCAGTGGATCGAGCGGGTCATCACCTTCCACTGGGTGGCCGGGGCGCAGCGCTCCTGCCAGGTGATCACCAGCGCCTCGTCGATGAAGGCCAGGCGCGGCCAGGCGGCCTCGCAGATCGGATCGCCGTCGAGCGCCAGCGGGTAGGGAGGCATGAAGCCTGACCGCGGAGGACCAGGGAAATCGACCAGCCCGCCAGCGACGGTCAGGATCGCGGTGCTCGTCCAGCGCAGGCGGATGTCCCCGTTCTCGCTCGTCACCGCGTAGAAGATCGCGCCGCGCTCGGCCGCGTCGAAGCCCTGGACCGTCCCGGACGAGAGGATGGTCCGCGCGTTGGTGTTGTAGTCGAGCGGCGTCAGCACCAGCACCGGCGTGGTGGACCGATGGGCCACCCCCAGGACGCTGCCGGTGTCGAAGCTGACGGCCTTCACCGAGAGGACGTTGGTGGAGGAGGTGCCGTAGCTGTGGGTGGTCCAGGTGGTGGTGCCCTTCTTCCAGCCCATGAGCAGCCGGCTCGCCCCGCGGATCGCCGCCACGAAGTCGGTGGTGCCGGTCACCGCCAGCGCGTCGGTGACTCCGGTCGCGACGAGGTCGGTGGTGGTGAACAGATCGAGCTGCGGATCGTGCGTGTCCACCAGCACCTGGCCGCCCACCACCCGCGCGGTGCGCAGGCCGGTCGCCCCCTGCATGTACGGCGCCCCGGTGGCCCCGTCGAAGCGCGACCAATTGCCGCCCGGGCTGCGCCGCACCATGGTGGGCGCCACGCCTCCGTCGGTCGAGTCCTGCACCGAGACCAGGAGCTCGGCGCCACTGTAGGCGGCTCGCTCCCCACCCACCGGGCTGGACGAGGTGACCAGCCCGGCGAAGGTGACGGGGTTGGACATCACCGGACAGGTGGGGTTGCAGTTGGACGGCGCGAAGGGATCGATGGTCATCCGGTGGAGATCGGCTCCCTGGGTGGCGAGGACCTCGAAGGCGGCGGGGAAAGGCATGGGCGCGTTGAAGCGCTCCTGCTGGTACTTGGGGATCGGCCCGAGCGAGGCCACCACCGGCCTGGGATCGACGAAGGCCTGGGTGCTCTCGAAGGGGCCTTCCCACCGCGTCTGCACGGTGGAGGTGCCGGGGTGCAGGTCCACGCTCGACGCGGTGTTGGCAGGGACCGCCAGATCCGCTAGGTCCATCCAGAAGGGCCCACAGCTGGTGCCTTCGGTGAGCTGCGCTTTGGGCGTGGCGAGGATCCACCGGCCGATGACCCGGGGGAACATGCCCACCGGACCCACGACACAGTTACCGTAGAGGATGCCGGCCTGCTGCGCGACGGGCTCGCTCAGCTGGGCGAGGAAGCCGAAGGGGCCCATGCGCGGCGAGCTGGCCGCCTGGGTGAGGGTCGGCGGAGCCGCGTCCCGTAAGATGAGGTTCTTCGACGTCGACACCACCATCGGCTGCAGCGGCGCGGCGCCGGTGGCCTGCACCTGGCAGAGGACGTTGCGCGACGGGCCCTGCACCACCGGCGGCAGGAAGGACGGGGTGGTGGTGGTGGCCCCGACCAGAGCGATGCCCTGATCGCACATCCACTGGTAGGTGGGCGTGGGCGGCGAAGGGATGACGGTGGACATGGTGACGCTCAAGGACTGCGCCACCGGCGTGGGGCCGACGGCGATCGTCACGGCGGGTCCGGCGTCCAGCGCCCAGTTGTCGGGGCTGGCCCCGCGCACCGTGTACACGCGCTGGAAGGGGGTGGAGACGGCGCCTACCGCGTTGGTGACGCGCAGCTCCGCCGCGGCCAGCACGTCGGGCGCCTGGTACGCCACGTTGGGCAACACGAAGAGCGCCTGCGGCCCGCCGTCGGCGATCACCGCGCCACCGGAGCCCGCCGCCACCGTCCACTCGTGCGAGGCGATCGCCAGGTTGTCCACGTCGGTGGAGGTGGAGGAGAGGACGATCGTCTGGCCGCCATAGAAGAGGCCGCCGTCGGGGGTGAAGGCCGCGTTGGGCGGGCGGCCCACCGCCACCTCGGTGTACGCGGGGGCGCTGACACGGCCGTAGCGATCGGTCACCACCAGGGAGAACTCCAGCACGTTGCCCGCCGCAGGCGTGGTGAAGCCAGGGCTGTGCGACATCGGCGTGCCGTTGGAGGAGAGCGTCACCGGAGCACCGGTGAGCTGCGTCCAGGTGTAGGTGAGGGGGAAGTCGCCGGTGCTGGCCATGCCGTTCAACGTCACCGGCCGCGCCGGGAGGATGAGCTGGTTGGGGCCCGCGATGGCCACCGGCGGAAGGCCCGCGTCCGGAAGGCCGGCATCGACGCCTGCGTCTTCCGCCCCCGCGTCACCCGCGCCTGCGTCACCCGCGCCTGCGTCACCCGCCCCTGCGTCACCCGCGCCTGCATCGCCCGCCCCGCCGTCCCCGGCGCCGCCGTCCGTCCCCATGGTCCCCGCGTCGCCCGGCCCCCCCGGCCCACCGTCCAGCGAGATGGGCGCGCTCGTCCCCGTCGTCAGCACGTACGGGCCCACCTCGTTGAGGCCGGCCTGCACCAGCACGCCGTCGACGCGCAGCGAGGTGAAGCCGCTCTTCTCCAGCGCGAGCGAGTACACGCCGGCGGGCAACGTGGCGAAGGTGAAGCGCCCTTCCGCGGTGGTGGAGGCCTGGGACTCCTGGCCCTGCGCTGCCGCGCGCACCGTCACCGCCGAGAGGGGCGTCCCGTCAGGCTGCTTCACCAGGCCCGACAGCTGGCCCACCGTGGCGCCGCCCGGATCGGCTTGCAGCACCAGCGTGGCCACCTGCAGCTCCTCCCCCGAGCGCGTGGTGAGGGACGAAGCCTCGCTGCGGTAGCCGGTGGCGAAGGCGGTGAGGATCACCTCGCCTTCCGGCACGCCGCCCAGCCGAAAAGTACCGTCGTCCCCCGTGAAGGTCAGCTGCGGGCCCTCGGGCAGGAAGATGCTGATGCCCCCGTGGCCGGACGGGAGCACCTCGCGATCGCCGCGCAGCGCCTTGCCGGTCAGCGTCGTCAGGCGGCCCAGGACGAGCTGGCCCAGGTTGACGTCCCTTCCAAAGCCCGCGCTCACGGCCGCCAGGCTGATCAGCCGCGCGCGATCCACCACGCCGTCGCCGTCGCTGTCATGAGAGAAGCGAAGCTGCCCGGTGGACGTCATCACGC
This sequence comes from Myxococcales bacterium, assembly GCA_020846875.1. Lineage (GTDB taxonomy): Bacteria > Myxococcota > Myxococcia > Myxococcales > Myxococcaceae > JADLDB01. Next base: position 138,206 of record JADLDB010000074.1, read on the forward strand.
CCTGGAGGAGCACGTTCCCGTCGGAGTCCGCCGTGGCGGAGAGCGTCGTCCCCGCCAGCCGCACGGTCGCGCCTTGGGCCGGCACCAGGTCAGCGCGTCCAGGGACGGCGGTGAGGAGCGTGGCGCGCACCGTGCCCGGCCCCAGCACCGGAGGATCCGGCAGCTCGAGCGAGAAGCAGCCGGAGCCCAACAGGACGAGAACGACGAGTCGAAGCTGATCGCGCACGGAAGCCCCCACTTTCGAAGCCGCGACTCTACACGAGCAGCGGGGGTACAGTGCGCGCGGATGAACGACCTGCGCCCGCTGCGGCTCGGCGAGCTGATCGATCGCTCGGCCTCCTTCTGGCGGGGGCATTGGAGGCCCCTCTTCTGGCTGGCCGTGGGCTTCCAGTTGGTGCAGTTCATCCTCTTCAAGGTGAACGACGTGGTGTCGCGCCGCGTCTTCCCGGCGCTGACGGGAGACCTGGCGGCGATGGCGAAGGACCAGCCGGGGGAGGCTGCCTTCCAGCTCGCCGCCGGGCTGGGGCTGCTCACCCTGGTCGCGCTGGGGGCGCTCTTCGTCTCGCAGGTGGGGGGCGTGGCGACGACGCACTACGTGTACTCGCGGCTGTTGCAGCGGCCGGGGCCGGAGCTGCGCGCCTCGGTGGAGCTGGCGCTGAAGAAGCTGGGCGTCACCTTCTGGGCCTTCCTCTTGAGCGTGGGGTGGACGCTGGTGGTGGGGCTGCTCTTCCTGTTGCCGGGCGCGGTGCTGTTTGGAGGCGGACTGGCGCTGCTCTCGAACGAGTACCGCGGTCCGGGGCTCGCCCTGCTGATCCTCGGAGGCGCGGGGCTGGTGGTGGGCAGCGTGGGCCTGCTGCTCTGGTTCCTGATCCGCTTTCTCCTCATCGCCCAGGTGGTGGCGCTCGAGGACGTGGGGCCGCTGGGGGTCTTCCGCCGGACCGACGCGTTGTCCTCGGGGCGGGTGGCGCCCGGACCGACCGGCCTGGTGAAAGCGCGGCTCATGGTGCTGGTGACGGTGATCGGCGCGCTGCTGGTCGTGGTGGGGCTGGTGGCGTCGCTGCCGGTGTTGGCGCTGGGCTGGGTCTTCGGCGCCTCGTTTCAGGCGGGGCAGACGGTGAACGAGCTGGTGCCCCAGGCGCTGCTGGTGCCCGCCCAGTTGGTCCAGGTGGTGCTGGGCTCGGTCTTCGCCCCGCTGTACGTCGTCTTTCAGGTGGGCTTCTACGTGGACATGCGGGTCCGCCGCGAAGGCCTCGACCTCGAGCTGAAGTTGGCGGCCTCATGAGCTCCGCCCTGCTGGCCCTGCTGCTCTCGGCGCCGTGCGATCACCCGGCCCTGGGCTCGATGTCCGGCAAGAAGCAGGAGAGCGCCTGCGCGCTGCTGGCCCGGACCTCCCGGGGCACGGCCGATCGCGCGGCGCTGGAGGCCGTGTACCGGCGCCCCGGCTTCGAGAAGGCCCGCACCCGCGACACCGGCGTGGTGCAGGCCCTGCTGGCGCAGCTGCGCGCGTGGTTCGAGAAGCTCTTCGAGACGTCGGGGGCGGAGACGTACTCCAACGTCACCCGGCTGCTCGTCCTCTTCTTCGCGGTGCTGGTGGGCCTCTTCGCGGGGCTGCGCTTCGTGTCGCGGCGCCGGGCGAAGACGGCGGTGAGCGCCGGCACGGCCGCGTCCCCGCTGATCCTGGACTCACCGTCGGCGCACCTGGAGCGGGCGCGCGCTGCCCTCGGGGACGACCCCCGGCTGGCGATCCGCGAAGGGCTGCTGGCGCTCCTCTCCCAGCTCGAGCGGCAACGGCTGGCCGAGCCCGATCGCGTGAAGACCAACCGGGAGCTGGCGCGGGCTCTTCCGGGCCACGGCGCACCTGCGGCGCTGACGCAGGCGGTGACGCGGCTGCTCGACTGGTACGACGAGGCCTTCTACTCGCTGGCGCCGGTCGCTCCCGACGCCGCTCGGCGCTTCCTGGACGAGGTGGCCGGCCTGGCTGCGCCCACGGAGGCGACGCGGTGAAGCGCGCCGGGTGGATCATCCTCGCCGTGCTGGTGGTGCTGGCGCTCGCCCTCGGCCTGGCGGTCGGCCCGGACGCCTCCGAGCGGCAGGTGCCCAGCGTGGAGAGCAGCGGCCCCAGGGGCCTCAAGGTGCTGGCGACGTGGCTCACCGAGACCGGCGCCGACGTGCGGATCGGCGCTGAGCCGCTCACCGCCCTACCCGCCGACGTCCGCACCGTGCTGTTGCCGGCGCCCGTCGCCGCCGAGGTGACGGCGGAGGAGCTGGAGGCCCTGAGGCGCTTCGTGGAGGCCGGCGGCACGCTGGTGGCGCTGCTGCCACGGGGACCGGCGCAGGCGCGGCTCAAGCGGTGGCTGGGAGCGCGCGCCGGAGAGGTGGCGCCGCTCGCCGAGGTGCCGGGGGTGAGAGATCTGGGCGGCTCGACGGTGACGGTGAGGCTGCCGGGCGGCGCGCTGGCGCAGGCGAAGGCGCTGCGGCTGTCGGCCGAGGTGATGGTGGCCCTCGACGACGAGGCCGCGGTGCCGGCGACCGATCCGCCCGCGCTGTGGTGGAAGCCGCTGGGCCGGGGCGAGGTGTGGGTGGCGATGGGCCCCGAGCTGGCGGAGAACGCGCGGCTCGAGCTGCTGGACAACGCCGCCTTCTGGGCCGCGCTCGCCGCCCAGGGCCCGCTGTGGATCGACGAGCACCACCACCAGCGCCGCCTCGACGCGCCCCCGCCCCTGCACTTCGTCACCACCGGCCTGCAGGCCGCGCTGGTGGCGCTGCTCTTCCTCGCGGCGCGGGGGACCCGCCTGGGGCCGGCGCGAGAGGACGCGAGACACCCGCAGCGCTCCTCCTCGGAGTACGTGGCCGCGATGGCGACGCTCACGGCGCGCGCGCGCGTCGAGCCGGAGCTGGTCGCGGCGCTCAAGGCCCGCGTGCGACGGACCCTGCACGACGCGCTGGGGGTGTCGCTGTCCGTGCCGTGGGAAGAAGCGGCGCGGCTTTCGGCCCAGCGGTCCCGGCTCCGGCCGGAGCTGATCCGGCAGGCCGGGACGACGACGGACTTCCTCGCCCTCACGCGGGTGGTGGCGGAGCTGGAGCACGAGCTCGGGACGTGAGCCTTGGATCAGCGCAGATCACGCGGCTCCGGCGCAGCACGAAGTCCGAGGATCCAAGATCGAGGGGCTGCACCCGACGTGCAGGGGCCTCGAGCCAGCTCCGCATCGGACTGCTCTCCTGCCAGCGCGGAACGGGGGCTCCCCGACGGGTGATCCACCGGCGTGCTCTTCTCCGTGCTCATCCTGCTCCTCGCCGCCGAGCCGGCCTGTCCCTCGGGGGGCACAGCCGTCGTGGTGGACACGGCCCAGCACGTCCTCCTGCTGTGCGACGCGGGCGCGACGGTCCGCCGATTCGACGTGGCCATCGGAGAGAACGGGCCCGCCCCGAAGCGCGTGGGCTGGGCGCAGACGCCGCTGGGCACCTTCACGCTGGCCGCGCCGCGCCCGTCGAAGCAGTTCCACGTCTTCGTCCCGCTGGTGAATCCGGATCCGAAGCGCTTCAGGGCCTGGGCCATCGGCGTGCACGGGCCCCAGCGCGGGTGGGAGAACGCCGGACATGTCAACGTGGAGTCCGACTGGACGCTGGGCTGCATCGCGGTGGCCTCGGACGCGGAGATCGACGCCATCGCCGCCTTCGTCCGGGAGCGGAAGGTCCGCCGGATCGACGTCCGCTGAGGGGCCGGGGGCGCCGGCGGCTGCTCCAAGAATGGGCAGTGCGTGAACAGCTCGCAGTGCAACGGGGCCAGCGCCTGCCCCTGAGGCACTCCGGCGTCAGGGCGAGGGCGCCGGCGGGGGCGGTAGGGCGATCTCTCCGGCGAGCGCCACCGGCCGCGGATCGATCCACTCGATGAGCGGACCCAGGGTGCGGGTGGCGCGCAGGCTGGCTTCCAGCGCCTCGGCCTTCGCGCGCAGCCGGCCGGCGAGGGTCGGCGCCGCGAGGTCGGTCGCGCACGCCGGGGACCGCGAACGCCACGCCAAGGCCCCCAGCAGCAGCGCCAGCACGGCGGTCGCCGCCAACACCACCTGCCGCCGCACCCGCGCCAGGCCCTCCGGACAGTCCCTTGTCAGCACCGTGCCGTCTCGCCGCTGGAAGATCCGCCCGCACACCCGGCCCGTCTTCGCGCGCAGCATCGCCACCACCTCTGCCTCGGTCAGCTGCTTGACGTTGAAGACGTTCATCCGGCACTTCGCGCAGTGCCGCACGCGCTCGTCGCCGGTCATCGACTCCCACTTCTCGCTGCAGGGGCTGGCGACCAGGAGCTTGAGAGCCATGGGGCCCTGGAACGGCCGGCTGGCGGCAGGGGATCTACGGAGGCGCTTTCCTCTTCCGCGCCTCCGCCTCTTCCTGGCGCATCGCGTCAAGCTCGCCGAGGGTCAGCTTCACGCCGGAGACATCCACCTTCGTGAGCTCGGCCGCGGGATCAGACGCGTGGGGCCGCTGGAAGAGGCGGATGAGGGAGGCGAGCAGCACGGCGCCACCGGCGAGCCCGGCGAGGACAGCCAGCCACGGCAGCTCGGGCTCTGGCGGCGTGCCGGGCTCGATCACCAAGAGCCCCGCCTGGGCCTGAGTCCCCAGCGTCTCCTGCAGGACCTCGGCGTTGGGCCCGCGGGTGGCCTGGCCGGTGAGGAGCCCGGGGGTGGCCACCCGCAGCAGGAGGGCCTGGTTGTCGAGGAGCTTCTTCTTCTGCGCCTCGTCGGCGCGCTCCACCGCGTTGATCCACTTGAGGATGTCCGCGTCGGCGAGGCGAAACACCACGCGCACCGGGCGGCGATCATCGGGATCTCCGGTGGCCACCGGCGCGTAGACGTGGGTCCACACCGGCGGGGAGGTGTACAGCGTGCGGCTCAAGCCCTCGGCGCGATCCGCGAAGCGCTCCACCGCGTCGGCGTTTGCCACCAACAGCTCGTCGATCTGCAGGCGACAGCCGGACAGCTTCACCCAGCGCTGCTTCGGGCGCTCGAGGTACTTCGAACACGGCCCGTCCACCACCGGCTCGGGGCGCAACACCACCGCCAGCCCTCCGCCCAGGAAGCAGAAGCCGACCAACATCAACCCGATGGCACCACCGATCACCGTCCGCACAGGAAGGCCCTGGAGGTTACCCGACCTTGCGCTTGAAGCCGCGTCAAGCCTTGGTATGGGGCCGAAGACGTGTCGGACACCCCGGCGATCGAACTCAAGGACGTGAGCAAGCGGTTTGGCCCGCGGTGGGCGGTGTCGCGGCTGTCCTTCACCCTGGCCGAGGGGCGCTCGTTGCTCCTGACGGGCCACAACGGCTCCGGGAAGACGACGCTGCTGCGGATGATCGCCACCGCCACCTTCCCCACCCTGGGGGAGATCGCCCTCTTCGGCCACGAGACGCGCCGGAACCGCGCCGAGCTGCGCCCAAAGGTGGCCCTGCTGTCCCACGCCAACTTCCTCTACGAGGATCTCACCGCCGCGCAGAACCTCTCGCTGGCGGCGCAGTTGCTGGGCGCCCAGGCCCCGGCGGCGAAGGTGAAGGAGCTGCTGGAGCGCGTCGGCCTGGGCGCGCGCGCCCACAACCCGGTGCGGCAGTTCTCTGCCGGCATGCGCAAGCGGGTGTCCATCGCCCGGCTGCTGCTCAAGGCGCCGCGGCTGGCGCTGCTGGACGAGCCCTTCGGCGAGCTCGACCCCTCCGGCATCACCCAGATGGAAGGCCTCGTCCGCGAGCTGCAGGCGCAAGGCGCCACGGTGGTGCTGGCCACGCACCTCATCGAGCAGGGCAAGGCGCTCACCCAGGAGCGGCTGCACCTCGAGCAGGGCCGCAAGGAGCGCACCGCATGAGGCCGGTGGGGCTCGTCCGCGGCGCGTGGCTCGTCCTGAAGAAGGACTGGCAGCTCGAGTGGCGCACCCGCGCGCGGCTCACCGCCACCGTCTTCTTCTCCCTGTCCACCCTGCTCCTCTTCTCCTTCGCCATGGGGCCGGGGATCGACGTGCTGCGGGCCCACGCGCCGGGCTACCTGTGGCTGGGCATCCTCTTCGCGTCGATCCTCTCGCTGGGCGAGTCCTTCCGGGTGGAGGCCGAGAACCAGTCGCTCACCGGCCTGTTGCTCGCGCCGGTGGACGCGCGCTCCATCTTCCTGGGGAAGGTCCTGGGCAACGCCACCCTGCTCTTCGCCCTGGGGCTGCTGCTGCTGCCGGTGACGGTGGCGCTGTACGACGTCGATCTAACGAGGAACCCGGGGCTGCTCCTGCTGGCGCTGGGGCTGGGGTGCCTGGGGATCGCCGCGCCGGGCACCGTCTATTCGGCCATGTCGTCCAACGCCCGGGCCCGGGACGTGATGCTGCCCCTGCTCCTCTTTCCAGTGCTGGTACCCATGCTTCTGGCCGCGGTGAGCGCTACGAAGTTCGCGCTCATGAAGGACGTGCAGGAGCAGTTGCCCTCGTGGCTCAAGTTGCTTACGGCTTTCGACCTCATCTATCTATCCGTCGGTTTTCTGGTGTTCCCCCGCGTCGTCGAGGACGACTGACATGCCGTTCTGGAGTCCGCTGGCCCTGTTGGCCGTCGCCCTTGGGCTGGTGATCACCCACTTCGCCGTCCCGACCACCCGGGCGTGGATGTGGAAGGCGTCGGCGGTGGTGGGCCTGGGCGCGCTGGCGTTGCTGCTCTACCTGGGCCTCATCTGGGCGCCGCCCGAGGCCTTCATGAGCGACGTGGGGCGGATCCTCTACGTGCACGTCCCCTTCGTGTGGATGTGCATGATCGCCTTCACCCTCAACGTGGGCTGCGCGATCGCCTACCTGATGAAGAAGTCGTGGCGCACCGACGCGCTGGCCGAGTCCACCGCGGAGATCGGCGTGATGTTCGGCGCCGGCGGCGTGCTGATGGGCAGCATCTGGGCGCGGCCCACCTGGGGCGTGTGGTGGGACTGGGATCCGCGGCTCATCTCCACCGCGGTGATGCTCTTGTCCTACGTGGGCTACCTGGCCTTCCGCAGCTTCACCGAGGATCCGGAGCGCCGGGCCACCTGGAGCGCAGCCGCCAGCATCTTGGGCTACGTGTCCTTGCCCATCGTGTGGTTCTCCGTGCGGTGGTGGAACAGCCTCCACCAGGTCCAGTCCACCAGCCAGTCGCTCGACTCGCAGATGAGGATCGTCATGTGGTGGGGCACGGTGACGATGCTCTTCTTCCTCTTCGCCTTCGTGGTGAAGCGCTACGAGATCGCGCGATCCCGCCAGTCCTCGGCGCTGGAAGCCCCGCCCGAAGCCCCCCGGCAGGAGGTGGCGGCGTGAAGCCTTTCCTCCTCTCCCGTCCCGTGCTGCTCCTCTCCCTGTGGGCCGCCCGGGCCCTCGCCGAAGAAGCCCCCGCGCCGGTGCACCCGGCGGGCATCGAGAAGGCCGTGCCTTCCGGCGTCATCGAAGGCGGCTGGGGGTACGTCTACGCCGCCTACACCGTGGCCCTGGCCGGCCTCGTCTTCTACGCGCTGTCCCTGTGGACGCGGCGGCCCGGCGCCCAGCCTCCTCCTCCCGGAGACACTCCATGACGCCTGAAGCCCGCAACCGCCTCGTGGCCATCGGCGCCATCCTCGTGGCCGGCGCCGCGCTGGGGTGGATCGCCCTGGGCAACATGGGCGAGAACCTCGTCTATTACTGGAAGCCGTCGGAGCTGCTGGCCCAGGGCGAGAAGGCCTACGGCGCCACGGTGCGGCTGGGCGGCGTGGTGGTGCCCGGCAGCGTGCAGTGGAACGGCGATCACACCTCGCTCACCTTCCAGGTGGCCGACACGCACCTGCCCACCGCGGCGAAGGTGACCGTCAGCGCCACCGAGACGCCTCCGCAGATGTTCCGCGAGGGCATCGGGGTGGTGGTGGAAGGCAGCTTCCAGTCCAACCAGGTCTTCAAGACGAACCGCCTCATGGTGAACCACTCCAACGAGTACAAGGCCCCGCACGACGGCGGCATGCCGGGCGATTGGAAGGACACCGTCACCCAGGCGGCGAACGAGCAGTAGCGCGCCGCAAAGGACCACGTGAACTCGACTCTCGGTTACGGGCTGGTGCTGGGTGGGCTGCTCTGCGCGGCCTTCGCGGCGGTGGTGGGCCTCACCGCTGGGCTCTCGCGCAAGGAAGGCGCCCTGCCGTGGGTGCAGCGGGCCATGTACGGCTTTTCCGGCGCGATGGTGCTGTCCAACCTGGTGATGGTGAAGGCGCTGCTCCAGCACGACTTCTCGGTGAAGTACGTCTCGCAGGTGGGCAGCCGGGCCACGCCCACCATCTTCACCGTGGTGTCGCTGTGGAGCGCGCTGGAAGGATCGATCCTCTTCTGGGGCGCGATCATGGGGGTGTACCTGTTCGCCTTCACCTGGATCTACCGGCGCGAGCACGGCCGCTACATGCTCGTCACCCTGGGCACGATGGCGGCGGTGGCCGTCTTCTTCGCCTTCCTCATCGCCGGGCCGGCCAACCCGTGGACCGCGATCCCCAACCCGCCGGCGGACGGCCCGGGCCCCAACCCCCTGCTGCAGAACCACCCGCTGATGATCCTCCACCCGCCCATGCTGTACCTCGGCTACGTGGGGATGACGGTGCCCTTCGGGATCGCCGCCGGGGCGCTGCTGCGCGGAGAGCTGGGCGACGCGTGGCTGGTGCCGCTGCGGAAGTGGACGCTGGTGCCGTGGATGTTCCTGTCCATCGGGATCATCCTGGGCGGCTGGTGGGCGTACGCGGTGCTGGGCTGGGGCGGCTACTGGGCGTGGGATCCGGTGGAGAACGCGTCCTTCATGCCGTGGCTCACCGCCACCGCCTTCATGCACTCCACCATGGTGCTGGAGCGCAAGAAGTCCCTCAAGCTGTGGACGATCGCCCTGGCGCTGGGCAGCTTCGTCCTCACCATCATCGGCACCTTCATGACGCGCTCGGGCGTCTTCAACTCGGTGCACAGCTTCACCCAGTCGGACATCGGCCCCACCTTCCTCATCTTCATCGCCTTCGTGCTGGTCTTCTCGGTGGCGCTCCTGGCGACGCGCGGGCACCTGCTGGTGGCCGAGAGCCACCTGGGCACCATCGCCTCGCGGGAAGGCTCGATCCTGCTCAACAACCTGGTCTTCGCGGCGCTCACCTTCGTGGTGCTGCTGGGCACCGTGTACCCGCTCGCCACCGAGGCCTTCTTCGCCAAGAAGATCACCGTCGGCGAGCCCTACTTCAACCAGATGGCCCTGCCGCTGGGCCTGGCGATGCTCTTCCTGATGGGGGTGGGACCGGTGCTGCCCTGGGGCGCGGCCGACTCGCGGCTGGTGAAGCAGCAGGTGCTGGTGCCGCTGGGCGCGGGGCTCCTCACCGTGGTCGTCTGCGCCGCCGCCGGGTACCGGGGCTTCTTGCCGCTCACCGCCTTCGGGCTGGCCGCCTTCGCCACGGTGATCACCCTGCGCGAGCTGTTCCTCCCCGCGAAGCAGCGGATGGACGAGCAGCAGGAGGCGGTGCTGACGGCGCTGTTCCGCAGCGCCAGCCGCTCGCAGCGCCGCTTCGGTGGCTACGTGGTGCACCTGGCGGTGATCGCCGCCATCGTCGGCATCGCCGCGTCCAGCGCCTACAAGACGCACGCCACCGGCACCCTGCGCCCCGGCGAGTCGATGAAGGTGGGCGAGTGGACCCTGCGCTTCGACGGCCTGTCCAGCGGCAAGGAGCCCCACCGCGAGTACGTGGCGGCCAACCTCACCCTCACCTCCCCTTCGGGCAGCGAGCTGTCCCGCCACGACGCGCGCGCCCCGCGGATGAACTACTACGAGCGCTCGAACGATCCGATCGGCTCGCCGGCGGTGAACGCCACCTTCCTCCGCGACGTCTACGTGTCGCTGCTCAACTTCGACAACAAGACGGGCACCGCCAGCTTCAACGCCTGGGTTTTCCCGTTGGTGGGCTGGATCTGGTACGTGACGATCCCCCTCCTCGTGCTGGGCACGCTGATCGCCCTGTGGCCGCAGCAGAAGACGCAGGCCGCCGCTGCCCGCGCGCCCGCCCCCCCCGTGGCGCAGGGAGCGCCGCCATGAAGAAGCCGATCGCCGTGGGCAGCGCGCTGGCGATCATCGCCCTCACCGTCTACGTGATGGCGAAGGGCTTCGGCAGCAATCCGCACGAGGTGCCCTTCCTCCTCTCCGGCAAGCCCGCCCCCGCCTTCACCATCAAGCGCCTGGACAACGATCAGCCGGTGTCCTTCTCGGACTTCAAGGGCAAGCCGCTGGTGATCAACTTCTGGGCGACCTGGTGCGGCCCCTGCCAGACGGAGCACCCGGTGCTGGACTGGGCGGCCAAGAAGTACGAAGGCCAGGCCGTCTTCCTCGGCATCGTCTTCGAGGACAACGAGCAGAACACCAAGCGCTTCCTCGCGCAGAACGGCTGGAGCTTCGTGCAGCTCTTCGATCCAAAGTCCACGGTAGCGGTGGACTACGGCGTGTCGGGCGTGCCCGAGACGTACTTCATCGATCGCAACGGCATCATCAACCACAAGGTGGCCGCGCCCTTCGTCGATCCGCGCGAGTTCGCCGCCCACATGGAGACGATCCTCAAGTGATGCTGATCGCGCTCAGCCTGGTGGCCAACCTCGCCCTCGCGCAGGAAGGCTACGCGCCCCAGCGCCCGGTGACCGATCCGCTGGACGCGACGCGCGAGGCCCGGGTGCAGGAGCTGGGCAAGCACCTGCGCTGCGCGGTGTGCCAGGGCGTGTCCATCGCCGACTCGCCGGCCTCGATGGCCCGCGCCCAGTTGGACAAGGTGCGCGAGCTGGTGGCCCAGGGGAAGACGGACGAGGAGATCTACGCCTACTTCGTCGAGCGCTACGGCGAGTGGGCCCTGATGGAGCCGAAGAAGTCCGGCGTGACGCTGGGGCTGTGGGTGTTCCCCCTCCTCCTCCTCGCCGTCGGCCTCTACGTGATCTGGCTGCAGTCGAAGAAGGGGCCTACGCCAGCGCCACCGGTGTCCGAAGAGCCGAAGTCTGAGCCGAGCACCGACGAGTACCTGGCCAAGGTGCGGGCGGACCTCGAGAAATGAACCACGAGACGAACTGGCTCCCGGGGCTGTTGGTGCTGGCCGCCGGCGCGGTGGTGGCGCTCCTCTACCTCTTCGGCTCGAAGCGCGCGGGCAGCGAAGCGGCGCCCCAGGGCCCGGTGGACAATCTCGACGCGAAGTACCAGCGCCTGCTGGCCGAGCTGAAGGAGCACCAGGCCAACAAGCACCTCTTCGCCGCGGACGTGTGGGCGCGCGAGCAGGAGCGCCTCGAGCAGGCCGCGGCCGCCGCCCTCAAGGAGCGCGAGGGGGTGAAGCACGAGGTGGCCAAGCAGCACGCCCGCCTGGAGAAGAAGGAGAAGGCGCAGGCGCAGGACAAGGGCTTCTTCGCGCAGCACCCCGCCCTGGGCGGGGCGCTCTTCGGTGGGGTGATCGTCGCCTTCTTCGTCTACCTCGGCGTCTCGGTGTCGGACTCGTCCACCCAGCGGCAGGAAGGCATGTCCGCCACCGGCGCCCAGGGCCCGGCGCAGGCGCTGCAGCCGCCCCCGGAGGATCCGAAGCTCCAGGCGCTGGCGGCGCGCGTGCAATCCAACCCCGAGGACCTCGACGCCCTCACCGGCCTGGCGCTGCACCTGATCATGCGCGAGGGCTTCACCGAGGCGAGGCCGCTGCTGGCCCGCGCCGCGCTGCTCGATCCGTACCACGTGAAGGGCCGGGTGGGCCGGGCGGTGATGAAGGCGGTGGACGGGGACGTGCCCGGAGCTCAGGCCGAGCTGGAGAAGCTCGCCGCCCGCTACCCCGAGGCCTTCGACGGGCACCTCTACGCCGGCCTGCTGGCGATCGATCAGAACGATCCCCGGCGCGCGGTGCAGCAGCTCGAGGCCTACGTCAACACCGCGCCCCCCAGTGAGCAGCCGCCGATGATCCGCATGGAGGTAGAGCGGCTCAAGGCGGACCTCGCCGGCGGTGCGCCGATGCCACGCTGACCGTCCGCGTCAGTCGGCCGGCTCATCGCCGCGTGAGCGCCCATCGTTCCCCCCGGGTCGCGAGGGATCCTCGAGGAACAGCTTCCGCTCCAGCGCCTGGAGCTGCTCGCCCTTGACCCCCGCGTCGACGAGCGCCTGGCGCAAGCCCTCGGCCTTTCGATCCACCACGCCGTGGGTGCACTCGGGGAACAGCGCCGGCACCGCGTCGTAGGTGAGGTTCACCGGGTAGTCCCGGCAGATCAGCGGCCGGCTCTCGTACGAGTCACAGCGCCCGGTCGCCGGCTCGTAGTGCGTGCACCTGAAGGTGAAGAGCCGGTACCGCGGATCGGCGTCCACGAGCTCGAAGCCATTCACCTGCCACTGCCACCAGAGGAACATCGCCCGCACCGTCCTCCCGTGCCACGTCACGCGATCGACGTGCATCGACGGGGCCTCGCAGCACTTCCCGCAGCCGTTGCAGGTGCCCGTCAGCCGGTAGCGGGGCTCTCCGCGCCGCCTCAAGTACGCCCGCCGCAGCAGCAGCTCCAGGCGGCCCACCCACCGGGCCAACGCCTTGAGCACCTTCCGTCCCGGTCCGTCGCGCACTCGAGGCCGCATGCTGCCACGCCTCTCCAGGCCAACAAAATCGTGTACTTTCAGACAGTTAGCCAGCCTCTTCCGGCCCGGCCACGCCCGGGTGTATCAGGCGCGCCGAAATGTTCGACGGACCGACCCCCTTGCCGACCACGCGCTTCCGCGTCCACACGGACGATCCCACCTTCCACGTGGCGTGGCGGGGCGGGAGCCGCTTCGTGTTGTCCGGTGAGGTGAGCGCGGATCCCTCGTCGGCGCTGGAGCTGGACACGCCGTCGCAGCACCTGGCCATCGATCTCGCGAAGAAGAGCACGCCCGTGCACGCGGTGGCCCTGCTGCGCCGGGCCCTGCCCCGCGACATCGTGATGACGCACCAGCGCGCGGAAGAAGGCACCCAGGTCACCTTCCACGAGGCCGTCGTCCCTGCCGCGCGCCCGCCGCGCCTGCGCATCTTCTCCACCGACGCCGTGCAGCGCGTCCGGCAGCTCCGCGACAACTGCGTGGAGTTCACCGGGGCCGCGGGCGGCGACACCTCCCTCACCATCCTCTGCGACTCCCGCCGGGCGACGATCCTCATCTCCTCCGGCAGCTCGGCCCAGGCCACCGCCCTCCGCGTAGGCGCCCATGTCCCACACGGCTTCCGGGCGCTGGTGGACGGGCCCACCGTCTCCGTCTGGAAGGACGCCGACTTCTTCGAGCAGGTCGCCTGAAAGAGCGTTGCCCGGGCGATCTGCATCCGCCTTTGACAGGCCCAGCTTGGGACTGAGAGTTGGCCGGGCACGATCATCTCTGGTGATGACGGCGCCTTCTTCACCTTCCCTGGCCACGATCGACTCGAGGGCGGCGGACGTGCAGGTGCTGTCGGTGGGGGGCGCGATCAGCCTGTCCGAGCTCTCGCAGGGGACGCTGCTGCTGCGCCTGTCCCAGGACGGCGTGGCGGCGCGCGGCCCCTTCGCGGCGGTGGACTTGCGGGTCGATCACACCTTCGTCTCGGCCAAGCTGCCCCTGGTGCTGGGCGTGGAGGCGCTGCGCTCCGAGCTGCAGGAGCGCCTCCCGGACGGCTACCTGCTGCTGGCGACCCACGGCGGGGGGGCGATCGTCCTCACCTTCCTGCGCACCGCGGCGCCGCGGGTGCCCGACGTCTTCTGCACCTCGCGCGACGCCACCCTGCGGGTGCGGAGGCTGGGCGCCAACCGGCTCCTCGTGCGCGGGCGGACCCACGGCGGCGCCTCGCTGGTGCTGCGGGTCAACACCCAGACCTACAAGCTGGCGCTGCACGCTGGGGAGCGCCCGCTGGACGTCGCCGCGCGCCTCAAGGCCGCGCTGGCCCCCGACTGGACGGTGCTGCTGGGGCTGCCGGCGGAGGACGACGGCGCCGTGGACGTGACGGTGCTGCCACGCCGCTGAGCTTCAGTCGTCGACCAGCATGTTGACGTTCAGGGTGGCCGTCTCGCCCGCCTTCACCTGCACCGTGCGCTTCTTCTTCCTCGGTTGGGGCAGGCTGGGATCCTCCAGCACCAGCTCCACCTTGTGCGCGCCCTCGGTCAGCTCCAGCGTCTTCGCGGCCACGGGCACGCTCGTCACCTTGTTCCCGTCGACGTACATGGCGGCGAAGGGGGGCGCGTGGATCTCCAGCGTGCCCTTCCCCGGCCTGGGCGCGGACGCGAACCAGACCCGCTTGTCCCCCGGCTTGAGCGTGAAGCGCTTGGTCTGCTCGAAGCCTTGCTCCACGTTGCGCACCAGCACCGTGTAGCTGCCCTCGAGCAGCTCCAACTGGATGGGCGTGCTGCCGTAGGGCTTGCCGTCCACCAGGACGACTGAGCGCGGGGAGGCGTCGACCTGCAGCACGGCCACCTGCACCGGCTCGTCCGGCGGCGCGCCCGCGTCCACCCCAGCGAGCAGGGCCTCACCGGCGTCGGCGGCCTCCACGGCCAGGGCTCCGGCGTCCACCACCCCAGCCGCCACCTTCGGCACGCCCGCGTCAGGCAGCGGCTCCACGCGCTGGCTCTTCCAGAAGGCGGCGGCGCCGACGGCCACCGCCAGCAAGAGCGCCACCGCCGACAGCGCGGCCACCGGGCTGGTCCGCTTCGGGCTGGCGGGCCTCACCCCGCTGGGCGGGAGGATGCGCGTGGGCGCCACCGCTACGCCGGGCGGCACCGCGGGCCCGACCGAAGACGACACCGGCGGCAAGTCCTTCGAGGCCTTCCCTGGGCCCGGCACGGCTTCAGGCCCGAAGCGACCCGTCGCCTTCGCCGGCGCCGCGCCGACAGCGCCCTGGCTGCGCTGGGGCGCCACCTGATCCGGCGTCAGCTTGATGGGCCCGGTGGGGGGCTCCTTGACGTGCGCGACCACGGGCTTGGGGAAGGACGGCGCGGTGGGCGCGAAGCCGATCTCCTCCACCGAGTCTTGCGGCAAGGTGTCCGGCACTACCTGCGATTGCTCCTGCTGGGTGGGGCGCGCCGGCTCCTCGGGGGAGAAGTCGGGGTGGGCGACCTCGGCGGCCACCACCCGGAACAGGCGCAGCAGATCGTCCTGGCCCACCACGTGCCGCTCGTACTGCAGGTACTTCTCCAGGTCGTTCTTCAGGTAGTCCGCGGTCGGGTAGCGGCCGTTGGGGGACGGGTGCAGGCAGCCGCCGAGGATCTGCCGCAGGGGCATCGGCGTGTTGGGCCGGAGCTGCTCGATCGGCCGGATGCGCGCGTTCTTCGCGTTCTCGATCTGCTCGATCTCGACGTTGCCGGCGATGGCCCGGGCGTTGGTGAGCAGCTCGTACAGCACCAGCCCCAGCGCGTAGACGTCGACGCGGCGATCGATGTCCTGCCCGGTGATCTGCTCCGGGGACATGTACGGGTACTTGCCCTTCACGTACCCGGCCTGGGTGCGGTGGGTGGCGCTGGCCGCCCGCGCCACCCCGAAGTCGATCACCTTCACCATACCCTTCGTCGACAACAGGATGTTGTGGGGCGAGATGTCGCGGTGCACGAGGTGAAGCGGCTGCCCGTTCTTCCCCTTCGCCTCGTGGGCGTAGTGCATGGCCGCCGCGGCGTCCGCGACGATGCGCGCGCACAACTCGGGGGCGATCAGCTCGCCGTGGCGCTCGTGCTCCAGGCTGATCGTCATCAGATCGAAGCCCGGCACGTACTCCATCGCCAGGTAGTACACGCCGCTCACGTGGCCGAGATCGAAGATCTGCGCGATCCCCGGGTGGTGGAGCTGGGCCAGCAGCGACGCCTCGTCGAGGAACATGCGCACGAACTCGGGGTTCGCGCACAGGTGCGGGTGCGGGCGCTTCACCACGCACAGGCCCATGGGCCCGTGGGCGAGGAAGACGTCTGCCATGCCCCCGGCCCCGATGCGCTTGTCCAGCGTGTAGGGCCCCAGGCGGTCGGCCATGCCCGCCCAGAAATAGCACGAGTCCCGCGTTCCGCCTCAGCCCTTCAGCAGCTCACGGCCCCCGTCGAAGACGAACTGCACCGCGATGGCGGCCAGGATGAGGCCGAAGACGCGCTCGAGGATCGCGATCCCCGTCTGCTTGAGGACCGCCTTCACCCGGTGCGCGCTGCGCAGCACCAGGTAGGTGAGGAGCATGGTGAGGCCGATCGCCGCCAGCACCGCGCCCGCGTTCTCCCAGCCCCCGCCGTGCTGCGCCATCAGCACCATCACCGTGGCGATCGCCCCCGGGCCGGCCAGGAGCGGCATGGCCAGCGGCACGATGGCGATGTCCTCCTGCGCGGCGCCCTCGGCGGTCTCCTCTTCGGTGGTGCGCGTCCCCGGCGGCCGCGCGCGCAGCATGTCCAGCGCCGTCAGCATGAGGAGCAGCCCCCCGGCGACGCGAAAGGCGGCCAGCGTCACCCCGAAGACCTGAAACACGAGCGTCCCGAAGAGCGCGAAGAAGATCAGCACGCCGGTGGCGGCCAGCGTGGCCCGGCGCGCCATCGCCCGGCACTTCTGGGGCGTGTCCCGCGACGTCATCGCCACGAAGAGCGGCACCACCCCGATCGGATCGACGATGAAGAGTACCGCCGGCAGCGCGAGGAGGAAGGTGGCCAGCATGGCGCCCTGTGGCTACACGGTGAAGCGCAGCTTCCACACCATGGTCATGGCCTCGACGAAGATCTTCCGGCTCATCTTGGACTGCCCGACGCGACGATCCTCGAAGACGATGGGGATCTCCTTCACGGTGAAGCCCTTCTTCAGCGTGCGGTAGGTCAGCTCGATCTGAAAGCCGTAGCCGCTGCTGACCACCTGATCGAGATCGATGGCCTCCAGCACCCGGCGGTTGAAGCACTTGAAGCCGCCGGTGAGATCCCGGATCTTCACCCCGAGGATGCTGCGCGCGTACAGCGAGCCGCCGCGCGAGAGGATCTTCCGCCCCACGCCCCAGTTCACCGTGCCGCCGCCCTCGACGTAGCGGCTGCCCAGCACCAGGTCGGCCCCGCCCTGCGCCGCGTCGATGAGCCGCGGCAGGTACTTCGGATCGTGGCTGAAGTCCGCGTCCATCTCGATGATGAGCTGGTAGCCGTGCTCCAGCCCCCAGCGGAACGCGTGCAGGTAGGCGCGGCCCAGGCCTTCCTTCTTCTGGCGGTGCAGCACCTTGATCCTCGGCTCGTTGGCCGCCAGCTCGTCGGCGAGCTGACCGGTGCCGTCCGGGCTGTTGTCGTCGACGACGAGGATGTCCACGCGCGGCTCGGCGGCCAACACCGCGGAGGTGATGGGGCCCACGTTGTCGCGCTCGTTGTAGGTGGGGATGATGACCAGCGCCGGGCTCATTCGGGCTCGAGCCCATAGAGGACTTCCCCCGTTTCTGTCCACCCACTTTACGGTTCTCTCGAAAACCGGAAGCGCGGCCCCAGGGACAATGAAGGTGCGGGCTCGCCCGCGGCCTCAAAGGGGAACACTCGAGGAGCAGCACATGGCCTACCAGATTCGGCCAGGCGACACGCTTTCAGGCATCGCGGCGCGGTACCGGACGACGGTGGCGGCGCTGATGAAGGCGAACCCGCAGATCAGCAACCCCAACCTCATCTACGCCGGGCGCATGCTGAACCTGCCCGGCTCCTCCGACAGCTTCCAGCCCGCGCCCACCACGGGTGGCGGGCGGTACACGGTGCGGCCGGGCGACACGCTGTCGGCCATCGGGGCGCGCTTCGGGGTGAGCTACATGTCCATCGCCCGCGCCAACGGGATCGCCAACCCCAACCTGATCTTCGCCGGGCAGCAGCTCGTGATCCCCGGGCGGAACGCGGCGCCCTCGCCGCCGCCCGCGCCTGGTCCGTCGGGCCCCGGCAACGTCGGCGGCATCGAGAACCGTCCCGGCGTCAAGGGCAACGCGCAGCAGACCATCGACTTCTTCATGTCCAAGGGGCTGACGCGCGCGCAGGCCGCGGGCATCGCCGGCAACCTCCTCTACGAGTCCGGCTTCAACCCGTCCGCGGTGGGCGACGGGGGCACGTCCTTCGGCGTCGTGCAGTGGCACCTGGGCCGGGGCAACGCGATGAAGGCGTGGACCCAGGCCCACGGGTACTCGAGCACCTCCTTCAAGGGGCAGCTCGAGTTCCTCTGGCACGAGCTCAACAGCAACGAGAGCTACGCCCTGGGCAAGCTGCGCGCGACCAGCACGCCGTATGACGCGGGCATGGCCTTCTGCCGGTACTTCGAGCGGCCGGCCTACATCAACCCGGCGCGCGGGCAGGCGGCGGATCGCTTCTACCGCGAGAGCGGGGGCTAGAGCGCCGATCAGGTTGGCGGACCGAGTGGCGTCGGTGAGTTGCGAGCAGACCAAGGCGCAACGAGGGAAGCTGCTGGTGGGCAACTGACCGAGGAGCAACGACGGGATGCGACGCAAATCGCCGATGTCACGACGGGAGCTAACCTGTTCGGCGCTCTAGCCGGTGAACATCTGCCGGTGCCGGTTGACGTTCACCAACAGCCCGATCCCCAGCATCACCGACACCATCGAGCTGCCGCCGTAGCTCATCAGCGGCAGGGTGATGCCGGTGATCGGCAAGAGCCCCGTCACCATCCCGATGTTCTCGAACACCTGCCAGAAGATCATCGCGGCGACGCCCACCGCCAGGAAGACGCCGTAGCGCTCCTTCGCCGACGCGGCCACCCCCAGCGCGCCCAGCAGCACCACGCCGTAGAGGATCAGCAGGAACAGG
>JADLDB010000075.1 GCA_020846875.1 Myxococcales bacterium
CCTGTTCCTGCTGATCCTCTACGGCGTGGTGCTGCTGGGCGCGCTGGGGGTGGCCGCGTCGGCGAAGGAGCGCTACGGCGTCTTCCTGGCGGTGGGCGTCGCCGCGATGATCTTCTGGCAGGTGTTCAAGAACATCAGGATGGTGACGGGGCTCTTGCCGATCACCGGCATCACCCTGCCGCTGATGAGCTACGGCGGCAGCTCGATGGTGTCGGTGATGCTGGGGATCGGGCTGTTGGTGAACGTCAACCGGCACCGCCAGATGTTCACCGGCTAGATAGATAGATAGATAGGTCTGGTTGCGACCAGCTCCACCGTGGCAGCCCCAAAACGTTCGGTTGAACAGGAGAATCGTGTGACTGACCACCTCGTTGAAGACCTGCCGGTTGGAGTCGAACTTGTTGAGCAGGACGAACGAGAGGACGGCGACCGAACGTACACCTTGAAGATTTCCGCTGGCTACGGGGCCGCGCTGCTCAAAGTGAAGAGGAGATCCGAAAGCGCCTATTCGGATGCTCACTTCGTAGCCGAGTCAGCTCGAAGCGGTGCATTGTTTTGGCGAGAGATCGCCCGATGGCTTCGCCTCCCGGTGCCCGCCGGTGTGAACGCCGAGGCAGGGAAACGCCTTCCAGTCATAGTGCTTTCGATGGGTGCTCTCCCGAGCGAAGATGGCCAAGACTGGAGGGCCCTGAAGCTCTTCATCGGTCAGGCATCAGACCCGACCGAGGTCTATCTGAACGTGGCCATCGAAGCTGACCGTGGAAAGTTTCGAGAAAAAGATGTCGCCTACCGTGCTGCACTGGTCGCACAGCTCCGTGCCGCTCTCGGAGATGTCAGCGGGCTACCTGCAATCGAGGTTGCTCCGCTGCCTCCAAAAAAGAAGCAGCCAGTGACTGCATCGACCTCGGCGTCTCCATTCAAAGCTGGCGACGCCATTCAGCATCAATTCGGCCCCGGAACGGTGAAGTCGATTCAGACCATTGAGATTGACGGCGAGAAACAGGTCATGCTCGAAGTCGTTCTGAAGTCGGGCATGCGCATGCTGGTGCCCGAGTCGGCTGCTGCAACCCAGCTCCGGCCAGCCCAGTAGCCCAGTAGTAGCTCGCAGCGTGGTCAGGCTTGATGGCGGTTGTGAATGGCTGGAATCGATTCAGTCACCGGAATTGAAGTGCCTGGGCGAATTGCCGCTCTGAGTGGCGAGGTACCCGCAGGTACAGCAGCCGAAGACGGCGAAGAGGATCGCCAGGATGATCAGCACCCACTTCGTGCTCGAGCCTGACTTCGTCGCCGGCTGCGTCCCCTGGGACACTGCAGGCGCTGCGGGAGGCGCCGCGGGCGCTGGCTGCGGAGGGCCCGACACCCAGCCGGACGAGGGAGGCGCTGGCGCAGGCGGCGGTGCTGCCTGTGGCGCGGCCTGCTGCTGAGAACTCCACCCCGTCGCCGGTCCGCTCGCCCTCGACGCCGGCGGCTGGCTGAGCAGATCCGGCGGGGGCAGTATGCGGTTGGGCGTGTGCGTCTGCTCCAATCCGCTCGGCTCCTGCGCGGGCACTGGCGGCAGGGACGTCGGGGTCGCCACGAAGGCCGGGGTATTCCCCGGGGCCGGCAACGACGCCGCGGAGCGCAGCGCCTGGGCGAACTCCGCCGCGCTCTGCCAGCGGTGCGCCGCGTCCTTCGCCAGCCCCACGGTGATCACCTGCGCCAGTGCAGCAGGCACCTGCGGCGCCACCTGGAGCAAGGGCAGCGGCTGCTCGCCCTTCACCTTGATGATCAGCTCCGCGTAGCTCTGCGCGTCCAGCGGCAGCCGCCCGGAGAACAGCTCGTACGCCATCGCCGCCACCGAGTAGACGTCCGCCCGCCCGTCCACGCTGCGGGCGTCGAAGAACTGCTCCGGCGCCATGTAGGTGGGCGTCCCCATCGCCACGCCCGTCATCGTCAGCCCGCTGCCCGTCCCGTCGCCGTGCATCTTGGAGATGCCGAAGTCGAGCAGCTTCACGAAGTCCCGCTCCGTGCCCCGCTCGTCTCGCCGCCGCGTCACGAAGACGTTCGCCGGCTTCATGTCCCGGTGGACGATCCCCCGCCCGTGCGCCGCCGCCAGCGCGTCCAGCACCTGGAGCAAGAGCAACACCAGCCGTACCGGCGCCAGCGCCTCCCGCTGCGACAGCTCCTTCAGGTCGAGCCCCTCCAAGAGCTCCATCACCAGGAAGGCCTGTCCTTCCGCCGACACCCCCGCGTCCATCACCTTCACGATGTGATCGCTGCCGATCGCCGCCGCGGCCTTCGCTTCCCGCAAGAAGCGCTCGATCATCGAGGCGTCCGCGCCCAGCGCGCGCTTGAGCAGCTTCAGGGCCACCCGCGCGTCGGTGTGCACGTGCCTCGCCCGGTACACCGCGCCGAAGCCGCCCGAGCCGAGCAGCGTCTCCACCGCGTAGCGATCGACCTTCCCACCGATGAGCCCTGGCGCCGTCATCGCGTCGCCCGTCACCGGGCACTGCCCAGGCCCCGGCGGGTGGGTCCTTCCACAGTGCTGACAGGGCTCCGTCATGTTGACTCAAGAGCTGTCATACCGCGCTCGCCCGCGAAACGGTGCTATCCATCGCGCGCCTTGTCCGACGCCCCGCCTCCAAGCCCCTCGCCGCTCAAGGTGCCCTGGCTCGAGGTGTTCGGCGCCGCCCTCGTCGCCCTCCTCCACGCGCTGCTCCTCTCCGGGCGCCTCCACCCCGACGAGGTGTACCAGTCGCTCGAGCCCGCTTTGAACAAGGCCTTCGGCTACGGGGTGATGGCCTGGGAGTGGCAGGTGCCTCCCGAAGCAGCGCGCGCTGTCCAGCCCTGGGGCATCCGCAACTGGGCCGTCCCCACGCTCTTCTCGTGGATCTTCCAGGCGGCGCACGCGCTGGGCGTCGACTCCGTGTGGGGCCGCCGGATCGCGGTGGCGCTGCCGCAGTGGGCCCTGCACGCCGCCCTGCTGGGCGCGGTGTGGCGCTTCTCCGCCCGGCGGATCGGCGCCTCCCTGGCCCGCGGCTGTCTGTGGCTGACCGCCGTCTACGCGCCGCTCGTGTGGTTCGGCGGGCGCACCATGTCCGAGTCCTTCTCGGTGGCCTTCCTCGTCTGGGGCCTCGAGCGCCTCGACGACGAGGCGGACACCCGCTGGCACCAGGCCACCCTGGGAGGGCTCCTCCTCGGCGCCGCGCAGATCACCCGCTACGGCTCGGCCGCCGTCATCCTCCCCGCGATGGTGTGGCTGCTCGTCACCCGGCGGTGGCGCACCTTCGGGCTGGCCACCGGCGGAGGCCTGATCGCCGCGCTCGTCCTCGGCGCGATCGACCTCGTCACCTGGGGCGAGTGGTTCCACTCCTTCCGCGCGTACGTCGAGTACAACGTCACCTCGGGTAAGGCCGCGCAGAGCTTCGGTGCCTCGCCCTTCTGGTACTACTCGCTGCGCCTCTTCCTCGCGCCCTGGGCGGTGCTGGGCCTCATCCTCTGGCGCTGGAACAAGCCCGCCCGCAGCTGGCTCTTCGTGGCCGCCGCGCTGGGCTACCTGGCGGTGATCAGCTGGACCAGCCACAAGGAAGATCGCTTCCTGTACCCCACGCTGGTGCTCCTCTCCATCGCCGGGACGCCAGCCTTCGTGGAGTGGTGCGGGCGCCGCAGGAAAGACACCGTGGCGAAAGTCCTGGGGCCGCTCGCCGTGGCCGGGGGCCTGGCCTATTTCGTCTTCCCCAACCCCTTCGCGCCCGAGCGCAAGGAGCAGTTCCAACTGGAGCGCAAGGCCAGCGCCGACGCCACCGGCCTCGTCATCATGAACGAGGGGCTGTGGGGCGCGGGCGGCTTCTTCTACGTGGGCGGCAACAAGCCGTGGTGCACCTGCGACTTCCCTCACGACGGCTGCTTCCAGTTGGCTGCGCGCGATGGGCGCTTCAACCGCGCCGTCTACTGGAGCAACGGGCCCGCCGAGGCCCAGCGCGATCAAACCTCCATCGCCGCCTTTCAGGCCGTGGGCTTCCGTGTGGTGGAGACGCGCGGCCAGGCCACGCTGCTGGCGCGCTAACCCCGGAGTTCACCTGGGTAGAGCATGGATCGCGCAGGACGTTGCCCGGAGGTCGAGAAGCGAGGAGGGAGCGGGCTGGTGGGCCCGTGACCGACGAGC
>JADLDB010000076.1 GCA_020846875.1 Myxococcales bacterium
GTCTTCGGCGGCAGCACCGGCGGCTTCGGTCGCGACTCGAAGGCCAGCTTCGCTTCGCCCTCTACCTGCGGCGGTGGCTCGGGAGGCTTCGGCGCGGGTGGCTTGCGCTGCTTCCGCTGTGCGACGGTCAGCAACTCGGCCACGCGCTCTTTCAGCTTCGCGACGCTGTCGATGAGCTGCGCCACCTGCGCCTTGAGCGCGGCGTTCTCTTGCTGGAGCGCGGAGACGTCCACGCCGCCGCAGAGATCATGCCGACTGGGGTGCTGTCGATCTCCTGGCGCGAATTTCACGCCGAAACCAGCCGCGGCGAGGGGCGGTGAAGTCGATGCCGGCGATGATGGCGTTGAAGGTGCCGTCGACTTCGACGCGGGAGTCGGACTCGGAAAAGGGCGGCAACTGGAAGCTGCCGGCCGAGGGGCCGCTTGGCGAGGAGGCACCAGCCGGAGCCGTCGAACCAGAGCGCCTTGGCGAGCCGCCTGCGCTTGTTGAGGAAGAGGTAGAGGTGGCCGTCGACGGGGTCGAGGCCGAGCCGCCGCACGGCGCCCGCAAGGGCATCGAAGCTGCCGCGCATGTCCAACGGCTCGACGGCGACGAAGAAGCGGACGGTCGGGGAGAGGCTCAGCACGACTTGAGGAGGTCGAGGAGCCGGCGAAGGGACGACTCGTCGAAGTCGGCGCCGACCTCGAGCTCGACGCTGCCGACGTGCAGGACGTAGGCCGCTCGCGGCCCGACGCGTGCTGCCACGGGCACCAAGTCGACCAGCTTCGGAGTCGTCGCGCACCCGCGCACCACGTCGCGTCGCGCGAGATTCACCCGCCACGCGTTGAGCGAGCGCCCGTCGACGCCGAGCGCTCGCCCACGCGGCCAGGCCGCCTCGCGATGACCGCGCTGCCGCCAGACACCGCCGCGCGTCCTGCTCGTTGAAGATTCTCCGGCCTGCCATGCGTGCGCGACCTCCCGAACCGCCAGAGGGTGCGCGACCCGATCGCCGCCGTCATCCCGGTATCGCTGATGGGTCACGACTCGACCCCGACCCAGGCCGCTGAAGTCCGCGAGGCGGTTCACCGATAGCCCCTTCTGGGCCATCAGCTCCCTTACCCGCCTTGTGAACTTGCGATGAAGTGCGTCCATGCCGCCCGATGGGCAGCGTAAAGACGAAGCTGATTCCTAGTGCTCCGTTGCGCGCCGCACCGAATTCCGCCTCGCACACCACCTCGACGCGCTCGCCAACCCGGGCCTCGGCATGCTCCACTCCGTGGTGCGGGGCGTTCCGCTCCTCGACCGAGCCCAGCCCGCGGTTTCTCGGGTTGTTTATCCTTCTTTTTCGGGGTTTGCTGTTGTCGGGCGAAAATGGCTAGGGTGTCAATTCAACCCGATGCAATGTTGTGCAACCCATAACGAGAGGTGAATGATGGCGAAAGTGTGGCTATTGGTTGGTCTCGTTTCCAGCGTGGTCCTTGCGGAAGGCCCCCCCCCCCCTGCCGGTTGCTGAGTGGAAGGCAGCAAACCCCGGACGTATCCTGCTCGGGCACTCCGAGCGGAAGCACCGCGACTTCCCTGCCTCATGGTATCTCCTGAAGGTGTACGAGGAGGAGAACCCGGTCCTGATTGATGCGACGGGAGCCGAGATCTCGCTCCAGGCGTGGCAGACCGCGCTTTTCCAGCACAACGAAGCTACCTACGGCACGCTGGAGCCGGAGCTGCATGACCAAGCCGTCGCAGACCCGGCTCGGCGCTTCTTCGTCGCGGTCTACCCGCGCGCCGAAGCCCCGCTGGTGGAACCGCCGACGGCGCCGTACGGTATCGACGTGCCAGTCTGGCTCAAGACGAATCGCGACTCGATGACGGCGTGGGTCGCTTCCGCGAATGCGCCGGTCGTCAGCCTGCTGGGGGAAGTCGGGGCGACCATCGAGTACGTGTCGCAGGCGGCACCCATCGTCTACGCCGTCGTCCCCGGCACGCAGCTGCTGTCGGTGCTGAAGGCGTCGCAGGTGGTCGACCACGTCGAGAGCGCGGAGTACAAGTTCGAGTACTACACGACGGGGAATCGCGCGGCGAAGCTGCCGGATTTCTACGCGGCGTTTGGTCTCGGCGACGGCGTGAAGATCGCGATCGTCGACGAGGCCATGAGGGTACACAGCTCGACGGAGTGGCACAGCCAGTTTATCGCGCCATCGGCGCTCGGAGGCACTTCCGCAGAGGCGGATCCGGGCTCCTGCCAGTCCGCTGGCGGGCACGGTGACCTCGTTGCGGGCGTCGCGAGCGGCAATTACCTCTTTGCGTGGTCGGGAGCGTACCGCGCGCGGGTGCTGTCTGCGAACTCGTGCGTCGCGAGCACGGAAGTTGTGTCGGACGCGTTCGAGTTCGTGCGGAGGCAGATCGGGACGGAGTTTGCGCTTCAGCGGTGGCAGCCGGAGGTCTACAACCACAGCTACGGCGAGGGGAACAACCCGAGAGGCGTGCCGGTTCCGTTACATCACGCGATGGACTTTCGGGTCCGGCAGTTCCGCACGGCCGAGGTTCAAGCGTGCGGCAATGCTGGAGCCTCGAACTTCTTCGTGGGCTGCGCTGCGTTCAACACCCTTCAGGTGGGGGGTATTGACGACATGGGAACCGGTCCTTGGCCGGGAGACCGCCCGTGGATGCATGCGAGTACGAAGAACCCACAAGTCGTGAGCGGACCCGGGATGGTCGCGGACAGCGACCGCGAACTGCCGGCCGTTGCCGCCTCGGCGCAATGGGTGTCGACGGCAGATGCGACCCAGGCGTCCCGTCTCGCTACGGTCAACGTCCCAGGAACGAGCTTTGCGGCGCCGCGCGTGTCCGCGCTCGTGGCGCTGTTGAAGCAACAACAGCCCTGGCTGGGGCTGTGGCCGGAAGTGGCTCGCGCAGCCCTCATGGCCACCAGCGTCCATCGTAAAATGGGTGCTGGCCCGCTGGGCGACGTGGACCTTCCTTTTCCGGAGTGGAATCCATCGAAGCCCGGAGTGCCGTACACCCTCGATCTGAAGGTCGGCTTCGGAGGAGTTTCTGGCAAGGCGATGGCGCGTTTGCTTGGCGGCCAGGGTCGCATGGACGCATTGGTCGTGCGCCCCAACCAGTTCTTCAAGGGGCGCTTCACGCCGATGCGGTGGCACGTTGGGCAGGCTGCCGGAAGAAAGGCTCAGTTCGTGTTCGCCTACTCGTCGGCCACCAACTGCAACTACTGCAACCCCAGCTCGATTATGCCGATCGACGGTCTCGCTGCCGATTTCGACCTGGTCGTGCAGGACATCAACGGCGACGACATCTTCGTAGATGTGGACTCCGCCAATTCGACGTCCGATGGAACCGCCGTTCCCAGGGGCACGCCGGGCTCGGTGCTCTTCAGTTCACTCTCCTTCCACAGTTCCTTCGAGGCGCTTGAAATCGACTTCGACCGGCTGGGGCTCGCCGAGGTCTGGGTACAGCTGCGCCTCTTCGGGACGATGTCTCGCTCGTCGGAGTCGATTGGCGTTGCCCTCTACCAGTTCGAGTCATGGGAAGACGAAGCACAGTAGCCGCGTGGGCGTTACCCGTCGTCCTCGCCGCGATCTCGGCGGGGTGCGACAGCCGTTTCGCCCTCGACTTGGGGAACGTGCGACGACTGCATCCGCAGTGTGCACTGCCGCCCGCCGACCTTCCCCCCATTGCTGCGCGGATCCGCTCGGTCGACCCGTCGGGCTCGGGCGTCTCGCCAGGCTGCGTGGTCTCCGGCGAGGCGCTGCTCTGCCCCTCGCCGGACGGGGGAATCGCCGAGAGCCGACTGCCTGAGTCGGCCGGCTATGGCTTTCGGTCCGACACAGCGGACTACTTCGTGCGCGAGAACGAGCGCCTGATGTTCCGCGCGCAGGACGGGCGACACGTTCGGTGTGGCACCATTCCCCAGGGCCGGCTGATCATCGCGGGCGCGGCGAACGCCGAGGTGGTGGTGGCGTCGACGTTCTCGGAGGACGAGGGGGGTGACATCTTCATCAGCCGCGACGGATGTCTGTCCTGGGAGTTGCTGGTGGATTCGGGCTACTTCCAGTTCGCCCCCGTGTGGCTCTACGACGGCCGGGTGGCGGGCATGGTGAACCAGCCGAGCGGCCCCAACTACTACGTGACCTGGTCACTTGCGACGGGGCAGCGCCTGTCCAACGTGAGGGCGGCCCAGGCGCGAATCGTCCCTTCCGCGCGCCGAGACGTGCTGGCGCATGGTTTCGGGGTGGGCCGGGTCGACATCGAAACCGCCCAAATCACGGAATGGACCCCGATGCGTCCCGGCCTCGCGCTCTATTTGCTCTGCTTAGCGGATGGGCAATGGAGTGCGGTGGGCGGCACGGCTCCATCCGACTTCGGCTACGACGCAGCCTCGTTCGTCAATCCAGATGGCGAGGTGAGTCTGGGGCCCCCCGTCTACTCGCACCTGATCGGCTGCATCGGTAGGCAGCCTGTCGTCGAACACCTCAGCGGGGGTTGGTCGTTTCGCGTGTCCGCAGACGGCCTGCTGCCACTGGCGCCATCGGAGCTTCCTGATGCGAGTCCTCGGCCCGGGGGTACTTCGCTGCTGGGGGTCGACTGCACCACCGGTGCGCCCGAGGTTCTCAGCACCGTCTGGGGCGGACCCCAAATGCATGTGCGGGGGGCCGGCGAGTCCTGGGGCTTGCTGGGTGTGGTGGATGGGCCCCGCCCCGATGTGCGGGTCGTCGGCGCGGCGGGTGATAGCCTCACGGTTCGACTGGCACTCGTTGATGGCTGCCGTGGGATCGAGGTCAGCGACTCGCTCGGCTGGTCCGCGAAGCAGCGCACACAGTGCATCGACTATGTGCCCGAGCGAACGCCGGACCTCCTCCGCCACAACCTGACTCGCGGCGTGGCCATCTCGTTTTCCTCCTACGAGCCCGGCTTCGAGAAGCGGTGCTGGGCGGCAACGAGCGTCGACGGCGTCAGCCAGTTTTCGGACTGCGCCCCACCTGAGGTCGCTAGCCCCACCGTCCAGATGGACCCCTGGAGGCCCGGGAGGTGGATCGCGTACGGCTCCACGCGCACGGTCCTCACCGAGGACCACGGGCAGACCTGGACCGACCTCGAAGCCGGGCGAAGGTACTTCATCGAACTCGAAGGTTCGATCGTCCCACTCGACGCCGGCGAGTCGCGGCGCGCGATCGCTGTCGGGACTCCGACGGGGGCTGCCTGGGCGTTCGATGGACCGGACGACGTCGTTCGCCTCTATCGCCGCTCCGACGCGAGTCCGGAGCCGTTCGAAGGCGCTGCGATCGTCGGGGCCGACGCGAATCGGCTGCTTCTCGTAGGTCGAAACGGGCGCTTCCGCACGGTCGTTCCCTGAAGTGGTGGGTTGTCCCCTCGGTGTCCATCACCTCGTCGACGGTGCTGAGTGACCGATCAGCGACGGCGGGACGAAGACGCGGACGGCCGGGGAGAGGCTCAGCACGACTTGAGGAGGTCGAGGAGCCGGCGAAGGGACGGCTCGTCGAAGTCGGCGCCGACCTCGAGCTCGACGCTGCCGACGTGCAGGACGTAGGCCGCTC
Organism: Myxococcales bacterium; assembly: GCA_020846875.1. Taxonomy (GTDB): domain Bacteria; phylum Myxococcota; class Myxococcia; order Myxococcales; family Myxococcaceae; genus JADLDB01. The sequence goes on from JADLDB010000076.1 coordinate 5,550, forward strand.
GCGGCCCGACGCGTGCTGCCACGGGCACCAACTCGACCAGCTTCGGAGTCGTCGCGCGCCCGCGCACCACGTCGCGTCGCGCGAGATTCACCCGCCACGCGTTGAGCGAGCGCCGCGCCCGTCGACGCCGTGAGCGCTCGCCCACGCGGCCAGGCCGCCTCGCGATGACCGCGCTGCCGCCAGACACCGCCGCGCGTCCTGCTCGTTGAAGATTCTCCGGCCTGCCATGCATGCGCGACCTCCCGAACCGCCAGAGGGTGCGCGACCCGATCGCCGCCGTCATCCCGGTATCGCTGATGGGTCACGGTGCTGACCACAGCGCCGCGCTCGAAGGGCAGTGACCGATCAGCGACGGCGGGATGAAGGCCGAGCCGAGGCGTGATGGGCTGCGCGCGAAGGCGTGTCAGCCGAGAGTCTTCTTGAAGGCGGCGGGCGTCATCTCCTCGAGCTGTA
>JADLDB010000077.1 GCA_020846875.1 Myxococcales bacterium
CAAGCTCGCTGTTCTCGCGTGGGCGCGCTGAGTTGCGTGGACGTGGAGCCCTCACGCCCGCCGCCTTCGCCACGGCTATCCGAAGAAGAGGAGTGGACGGTGGGGTCAGCGAGTTCCGCCGCTTCACGCTCGGTCGCACGACCAGTTCGAACACCTTCGAACCTCGAATGGAGGCCCGATTCTCCCTCGCTACGGGAACGGACGTCGGCGCAGCGGCTTCATCGACGCTCGAGCGCCTCACCGCGCTGGTCGAGCAGCGGGGCTTTCCACGGGATGGCAAGCGCTTCGTGGGGCTTCGCGGCCCTATCGAATCAGCGCTGCTCGACGTTGCTGCTGAGCCGACCAGCTCGGAAGCAGGCATCGTGCTGCTCGACGCGACCGTCAGCGCGCTGGACCGTATCGACCGGAACCGCAGTTTCCGCGAGAAAACGGCATCGCGCACCGCCGCGTCTTCGCGGACACGGCTGGACCGTATCGACCGGAACCGCAGTTTCCGCGAGGGCAAGGTTCGCTGGGAGCCGCTGCCGCTCGAGTGGCTGGCGTCATTGTTCTCCGAGGGACCGGCCAGCACCGAGGCGCGGCTCGCTCTGTCCCTCGTGTCTGGATTTCCAGCGGCTCTGCCTTTCGCTGCGTATCGATTCGGTGTGCATTGGACGCCCGAACGGGGGGGCAAGTACGAGTACGACTGGGGCATCCAGCCGAAGTGGTTCGAGCATTCCAAGGTTGCTCCAGCGCGGTGGGTGTGGGGACCGGGAGAACTCACGCGTGTTCTCGGCACGACGCTGTCCCGCCGCCTTCTTGAGGAAACAAAGCTCGACGCGCCCCACATCCAACGTCCAAAAGGGCGTGCGCCCCTCCCGGCGACGGCATCGCAGGTTCGCCAGTGGCTCGACGGAGATCTCGACGAGGAACTCTTCGCGGCTTGGCTCGCGCGGCTTGCGCTCTTCGACTGGAGGAGCGTCCCGCAGGAGATCCGCACCATCGTTCAGCGCGATGACGCCAGCGTGCCCAAGGCCGATGGTGAGCTGGCGCTCCTGGGGCTCCTGCAGCCGCTCATCGATCAACGCCCCTTGGTCATCCGCGACCTCGGAGGCGACGACCTGCTCGCTGAGGAGACGGGCGCACGCACGACGGAAGCTGCGCGCTCTCTCGTCACGTTGACCCGCGCGGGCAACTTCGACGCCGTGCTCCGGCTCGCGAGCAGCCGCTACTCGATGGCTCATGCGCGGCTCGCCAAGTTCGACGTGACGTTCGCTGCAGACTCGCCTGACCGGCTCGTCGCGGCCCTTCTGTTCACCCTGTCTGGCCGCGATCGGGCGGTCTTGTTCGAACGCTGGCTTCGTCCTCGACGCCGGCCACAAAGAGGAGAAGCACATGTCTGACGCAGAGAAGAAGAGTCCCCCGAAGAAGCTCACTCCCACCGACGTGTTGAAGGGGGAGTCGCCGCTCGTCCTGACCGCGACGCTCGAGCCGATCGCCGGCGATCGGTTCCAGCCCGCCGGCTTCCCCGAGATCGGCCACGTCATCTACAAGGCCCCCCGTAAGGACGGCAGTACCGAGAACGTCTGCATCGTCGACAGTGCGGCGAGCATGGCCAACCACCTCGAGACGGTCTGCCAGCGCGGCGCCCACGACCTCGACCTCGTCGATGAACTCAGCGGGATGCCCTACATTCGCTGCGTCACGGGCGATCTCGTCGAGGGCAAGCTCCCGAACGACAAGCGCGAGACCATCGTCACGAGCCTCACCGAAGGCCACCGCATCGCCTCGTCCTACTTCCTGGATGGTGCAGCGCTGAAGAGCGATGGCGCCAAGCGCGACGGCAAATTCGAGGACGAGCTCATCACGAAGTTCGGCATCGTCTTGCCCGGAAGCCCCAAGGCGCACCCGCCGCCGGAGAAGTGGTGGGACGTGTTCAAGGGCATCTTCGAGATCGATCCGAACTCGCTCGTTCACGGCGTGCTCTTCCCCCAGTGGCAGATCAAAATCCCCCGCGCCCTGACGGCGCACCTCGAGGCTTTCGGCGCTGGGCGCGTCGATCGGTCCGGCGTGAAGTTCGACCGGCTCGGCAAGACGCCCTCTGGTCAGCCCATCTTCGCGGTCGATGACGCGACCGCTGAGTCGATCCGCGCCACGTTTGTCATCGACGTCAGCCTCATCCGGTCCTTTGGACGCAAGAAGGGCGAGACGACGCGCGGCCTCTCCGAGAAGCAGCAGGAGTTCCTCGTCGCGCTCGCTCTGTGGAAGGTCGAGCAGCTCCTCGCGTCGCCCTTCCGCTTCCGATCCGGCTGCCACCTCCGGCGCACGGCCCTCAAGAGCTACAAGCAGGACGTGGAGATCGAGGTCGACATCGCAAACGCGATCAAGACTGCAGGACTCGACAAGCTTCCCGTCACCGACGTGTTCTGGCCGCGCGAGGAACTGTATCGAGAAGGTCAGGCAGAGGCGCAGAGCGGCAGTGACGAAGACGAGGGCGCGGAAGAGACCGAGGGATGAAACTCGTCCTCCGACAAGAGTTCCCGCTCGGGCGCTTCCACGCGACGCCGTGGCGCGTGAACCCGTACGACGATCCGCACGGGGAGTGGCCGCCGAGCCCTTGGCGCTTGGTGCGCGCGGTGACCGCACGCTGGTACCAGTGGGCGCGCGAAGCTTTGCCCGAGCCCGACGTCGCGCAGCTCGAAAAGCTACAGACTGCGCTGTGCAAGAGCACCTACGCGTTCCACCTGCCCCCCAACGCAAGGAAGGGAAGCCCGCTCAGGCAGTACCACCCGACCGAGTTCGCGATGGACCCGCCGAACTGGCGGGACGTGGGTGTCTTTGCGAGAACTTCCAAGGCTCCCAAGAAGGGCAAGAAGGGACAGCAAGGCGAGAAGGAACTCACCGAGGACGAGAAGAAGATCGAGAAGCAGGTCAAAGACCTGAAGATCAAGAAGCTGTCGCTGGACCTCGCCGACAGCGGGCGATGGACGATCGAGGTCAAGGCGCTCAAGCAAGCAGCCCGTGACGACGCGAGCATCGAGCGCCTCGAAAAAAACCTTGGCAAGCCGACGGAGGACTGGCGACGCATTGCTGATGCAGGACGGCGCAGCTACGGCATGAGCCTCGTGCAGGACAACTACTGGTGCGTTGCTCCCGAGGCGCCGGTGTGGTGGTTCATCGAAGGCGATGACTGGACCGACGACCTTCGCGAGTTGCTCGGCCAGTGCCTGGAACGTATGACCTACTTCGGGCGCGCTGAGACGCTCACGCGTGTACGCGTGGCGGGCTCGAGCGACAAGATCCTTCAGGCCAACTGCACACTCGCCGACAAGCGCACGGCGGACGCAGTGCCCGTGCTGTCGCCGCTCAAGGAGGCCACGCGCGAAGACATCGAGCGCACGACCGACAACCCCGAGGTAGTGAAGCGAGCTATTCCGCCCGGCGCGCAATGGCTCTACGCGGTGCGACCCGAGCGGCCCGCAGCCCGCGAGCGCCGTCGCGTGCCGGAGCATCGCTCGGGCTGTCACCTGATGCAGTTCGCCATTGGCTGGAACGTCGCGCCGGAACGTCGCGCTGTGGTGCGACTCACGGCGCGGTTTCGTGGAGCCGTGCTCCGTGAGTTGCTGCGGTTGAAGACGGGTGACGCTTCGGCCAACTGGACGAGAGCCAGCCGCGATGTGCGCGAGGTAGTCGCCGATATGACCGGCAAAGACGCGAACGGCGACGTGCTGAAAGGCCATCGCCACACCGAGTTCTTGGCGTGGTGCGAGGACGGCCAACCGACGCGCCTCCTCGTCTGGCGAGGCTCGCGCGCGTTCGATGCCGATGAGCAGGAGGCGATCCAGCTCGCAGCCGCGCGCGACGTGTCGTGGGCAGCGGCAGGCTCGGACTCCGACGGGTGGAAGGTACGACTTGTCCCTCTCGATCAAGCCGTTCCGCCGCCACCGGGATTCGGCGGCCAATCGTCGAAGCTCTGGGAGTCGGTGACGCCGTACGTCCCTCCGCGCCATCACCTTCGCGGTGGAAAGGAGCGCGAAGGCGAGTCGATGGCGGAACAGATCCGGCGCGAGGTTGAGGGGCGAGAGATCGCGCACAGTGTCGAGGTCGAACTCGTGGGCACGCCTCAGTGGGTAGCGGTACACGTACCTCGACGGGAGGCGAACAAGCGCGCCTTCATCGGCGATCGCCGAGGTCAGATGGTCCGCTTGCGCTTCACCACGCCAGTGGTCGGTCCCATCCGCCTCGGGCACTCCAGCAGCTTCGGCTTGGGGCTCTTCCAGCCAGTCGCTGAACCGAGGCGTCCGTGAACTGCTTCGCGGGTGCCCAGGTCGGCGATCAATCTGCCGGCAGCGGGCAGCCGCAACCGGCGAGCCGGGCTCCGTGCGCCCCAAACAACCTGGGGACTACCACCGTCGCTCACAGCACTTCGACGTCGTACCGGCGCTGCGTGCGCCCTTCATCGATGAAGAGCGCCCCGCCGGGCACCTCCAGCAGCCCCGCGCCCCGCATCCGCACCACCGGGTGGGGCCCCGCGCGATCCACGCACCCGCGCTCGGTGGCGCTGGCACAGTCGGCCAGCTTCTTCTCGCCCTCGAAGAACTCGAACTGGCTGCCCGCCTCGAAGGTGTACAGCGTGCCGTCGCGCTCCACGAAGCTGCTGGAGCCGCCGGTGAAGAGCTGCAGGCGCCGCTCGCCCTTCACCGCGTCCAGGTCCACCGTGGGCGCCGACGCGGGCAGCAGCGTGTCCACCCGCTCGGGCAACAGCGGAATCACCGCCCCGGCCCGCGCGAAGAGCGGCACCTCGGTGAGGGGCGCGTTCACCATCACCTCGCCCGGGCCCGAGAGGCGCTGCGCCCCGTCCCACGACACCCAGTCCCCCGGCGGCAGGTGCACCACGCGGCTGGCCGCCCCCTCCTCCACCACCGGCGCCACCAGCAGCGCGCCGCCCAGCAGGTACTCGTCGCTGATGGTCCACGCGGCGGCGTCGTTGGGGAACATCAACGCCAGCGCCCGCATGATGGGCACCCCCGAGGCCTCGGCCTCAGCCGAGTGCGCGTCGAGGTACGGGTAGAGCTGCACGTGCAGCTTCGCCCACCGCTTGTAGTGCGCCAGCGTCTCGGCGTCGGAGTCCAGCCGCCAGTTCTTCCGCGCGTCCAGCCCGTGGTGCGTGCGCATCACCGGCGACAGCGCCCCCAACGACGCCCAGCGGAAGAACAGCTCCTTGGTGGCCGGCGGGTTGGTGGCCGACTGGTACCCGGCAATGTCGTGCCCGAAGGTGGACACGCCGGCGAGGCCCAGGTTGACGCCCAGGGGGATGACGGTGGGCAGCCCGTCGTCCTTCTGGAAGCTGGTGCGCTGGTCCCCCGCCCACACCACCGGCGTCACCGCGTTGCTCCCCAGCCAGCCCGCGCGCGCGAAGAACAGGCGCTGCACCCCGTCGGCCTTGCGCTCCTCCAGCACCTCGTGGTTCAGCTTCGCCCACTCGTGTGCGTAGCGGTTGTGCGCCTCCAGCGGGTCCTCCCCCGAGGCCAGCACCGCGTCGTGGGGCAGCCACTCGCCGTAGTCCGCCATCCACCCGGTGAAGCCCACGTCGAGGGCGCCCCGCAGGTACGACTTCACCCACTCCCGCGTCTCTTCCCGCGAGAGGTCCGCCAGGCCGGTGGGCTTGAAGGTGACGCCGCTGAAGGAATACGGCTGGCCGCTGGCGTCCTTGACGAAGTGGTCGCCCGCCTTCGCCGCCTCGTAGACGGGGTTTCCCTCCACCAGGAAGGTGTTGAAGTAGGCGTGCCAGGCGAAGCCCTGGGCCTTCAACTCGGCGGCCAGCGCCTCCGCGTCCGGGTACAGGGTGCGGTCCAGGTCCCAGTCCTCCACCAGGCGGTAGCCGCTGGCCTCCTCGGTGCCGCCGCGGAAGTCCTCCGTCCAGAGGACGGACGACGGAATGTCGTTGTCCCGCAAGAGCGCCGCCAGCGCCCGCACCTGCCCGGGCCCGAAGATGGCGTCGTTCCACGGGGCGAAGGCGATGGGCGGCGGGCGCATCGGCCGGCCCAGCACGTGCGCGGTGGCGGTGGACAGCGAGCCCCCCGGCGTCTGCCCACGAAACAGCCACAGGGTGAAGGAGTTGCCCCACACCTCGATGCGGAAGACGTTCTCGGGCGTGCTGCAGAGCTGGAAGACGCTGCGCCGGTCCGACTGCACCACGCCCACGTACCCCCGGTTGGACAGCCAGGTGGGCAGGCCGTAGCTGGACGCGTGGCGCGCGCCGACCAGAAACCACAGCTCCGGCGTCTCGTCGTTCTCCAACTGCTTGCCGATGCCGGGCTCGCTGGTCCAGATGGGGACGGTGTGGCCCCGGTGGTCGACGCCGTCGGCCTGCGCGCCGAAGCCGAGGAAGTGGTCGTCGTCGGCGCAGGTGAAGGCCACCGACAGGCGATTCACCGTGGGGTCCGCCGCGCGGAAGTTCATCGCCAGCGCCCCCTGCCCCGGGCTGCTCACGGTGACGTTCACCAGCACCTCGCCGGTGCCGTCCACCCAGTGGCCCTCGGCGCGCTCGGGCAACTGCAGGTCCCACAGGAAGCGCCGGCCCTCCGCCGGCTGCTTCGCCCCTTCGGTGATGCGCCAACTGCCGTACTGCATCTCGTAGCGGGCCTTCGCCGTGGCCACCGACACCGGCGCCTTCAGCCCCTCGCCCTCGCGCGTGGCCAGCAGCGTCGTCTCGGCCGCCTGAATGGTGAAGGCCAGCTCGTGGCCCACCAGGGTGAAGCCCCCGAAGGAAGGCTTGTTGGCGCCGCACCCCGCGAGGACTGCCACCACCGCGACGAGTGAGCGGGACCGCGCCATGCACCGCCTCATACCCGCAGGAGGGGCGCGCAAGCAAAGCGCGTCCGTTTCGGTGATGGGGTGCGGCCTCGCTCGAATCCGTGACAGCATGCGCCGGTGCGAAACCTGCTCGCCGCGCTCCTCCTCCCCGTCACCGCCCTCGCCGCCGACGCCGTGTTGATTGACCGCATCGTCGCGGTGGTCGACCTGCACGCCATCACCCGCCACGAGGTGGAGACGCGCGCCCGCGAGCTGGTGCCCCCGGGCAGCGACGCGGCGAAGCTGGCCAGGGCGCGAGAAGCGGCCCTCACCGCGCTCATCGAGGACCACCTCATCGCCGAAGACGCCGAGAAGGCGGGCGTCACCGTCGAGGCCGAGGACGTCGACCGGGCCCTCCAGGCCATCGCGAAAAGAAACCACCTCTCCCTCGAGCAGCTCCTCGCCGAGGCGAAGCAGGACGGCCTCGAGAAGGACGCCTACCGGGCCGCGGTGCGCAGGCAGCTCGTCGAGCTGAAGTGGGTGCGGCTGCGCGCCAGCCAGACAAAGCAGCCGAAGGAGCCCGCGGAGTACGCCGGATTCATGGCCAAAGAGCGCGCGCGGCTCCTCGCCGAGCTCAAGGCCGGCGTGGCCATCGAGGTGCGCCCATGACGCGAGCGCTCCTCGGCGCGCTGCTGCTGTCCGCGTGCGCCACCACCCCGGCGTCGAGTGGACCGGTGGCGCAGCAGCCCGCCGCGGCCCCCGCCCCGCCCCCGGCGCCGGCCTGCCCGAAGGCGCTCCCGGCCCTCGTGGACGTGCGGCCCCCCTTCGGCGCGAAGGTGGAGAAGGTGTGCCTGGTGGGCGCGAGCGACGACTCGTACCTCCGGCTGCACGAGCTGGTCGCGCCCCGCGAAGGGGAAGCGCTGAGCGCCAAGTCGGCGCAGGAGGACCTCGAGGAGCTCTACGCGCTGGGCTTCGTGCGGGACGTGGTGGCCGTCGCCGAGCTGCTGCCGTCGAAGGGCGTCATGCTCAGCTACTTCGTCACCGAGCACGAGCGCGTCGCCGAGGTGAAGGTGGCGGGCGTCCACGCCGTCGACGGCGAGCTCTTGAAGGCGCTCCTCCCCCTGGGGCTGCCCGCCAGCCTGGCCTTGAGGAAGGCCCTGGAGGCCAAGACGACCGAGTTCTACGCCGAGCTCGGCTACACCCACGCGAAGGTGAGGGTGACGCTCTCGCCCCGGGAGCCTGGGACAGCCGTCCTCTCCGTCGAGGTGGAGGAAGGGCCTCGCGTCACCCTCAAGGCGCTCACCTTCGCAGGCGTGACGCAGGTGAAGGAAGCCGAGCTGAGGAAGGTGCTGCGCGCGAGGGTGGGCGAGCCCTTCTCCGAGGAGGAGGAGCAGCGCGACGCAGCCGCCGTCGCCGCCGCCTACTACGACCGGGGGATGGTGCACGCGAGGGTCGAGCCGGCCCACACCGAGGCCGACGGCGCCGTCACCGTCGTCTTCACCGTGGAGGAGGGGCCCGTCTTCCGGGTGGGGAAGCTGACCCTGCGGGGCGTGGCGCTGGGAGCCCCCGCCGAGGTCCTTAAGAAGCTGGAGACGAAGCCCAGGATGGCGTTCTCCCGCTCGCGGCTGCAGCACGACCTGGAGCGGGTCCGCGAAATCGCCCGCCAGCAGGGCCTGCTGGTGGAGGTGACGCCGCTGACCGAGGTGAACGTCGACAAGAAGCTCATCGACCTCACCCTCGAGGTGGCGCGCGCGAAGGGCGGGCCGCTCGAGTTCTGACTCAAGGCATGCCCGAGCCTCAGGCCCCGCCGTCCAGCGCCGGCGCCGGCAGCTTCGCCTTCCTGGCCTCCAGCGCGGGCAGCAGGAGGACTTCGATGCGGCGGTTGGGCGCCCGCCCCTTCGGCGTGGCGTTGGAGGCGATGGGCCGGTACTGCCCGCAGCCCGCGGCCAGGAGCCGCCCGGGCTTCACCTGCGCGTGCTCGCCTGAAGTGGAGGAGGAGCGGGTTGGTTGATGGAGGGAAGTGGTGCCCGCTCCCCCTCCGGGGTCTCAGTGGGGAAGCGCCTGCGGCTCGACGCGTCGCTCAAAGGCCTCCCGCACGTGCAGCTTCCCGTCGAGGGGCAGCACGTCCAGGTGCAGATTGACCGACCCGTCGCGGTTGACCTCGGCCCACCCGGCGCGCACCCAGATGCTCCCGTTGCGCCCCGCGCGGATAGAGAAGACCGCCAACGACTTCCCTGCTTCCATCATGTGGCTCTCCTTTCTGAAGCGGCCTCGTTTCGTTGCCGCCGCTCGGAAAGCCTGCTGAGCCAGAAGCATGCCGCGCGCGGCCCCGAGGGAGCCGCGGCCGGCGGCGTCCATCGGCGAGGACGGCGTAGACGCTCCAGTGCGTTTCCCGGCGGGTGAGAATCCGGGAAGCGTCAGGGCGACGGGACGACGATCTCCCCCGAGGTGCACTTCTCGTCCTGAATGCGGACCTCGAAGTAGTACTCGGCGCCGCCGAAGCCCAGGAAGTCGGGCTCTTCGTCGAAGCGCGCCCGCCAGTCGTCCTCCGACACGCTGGAGACGACGTCAGCCTTCCAGGCGTCCACCTCGTCGTCGTTGTTGACGAAGGGCTGGGGCAGGTTGGTGTCGTTCTGCCCGTCGTCGCGCTCCCAGATCTTGAACTCCGCCTGGTTCACCTTGAAGACGAGGATGCCGGACGTGTCCGGGAAGCCCCAGCCGGTGGCCCGCATCATCACCGTGGTGTCCGCCATCACCGGGCCCGACACCGGCGCGCCGTCCTTGTACCAGCCGCAGCTCTCCAGCCTCCAGCGGCGCATGCCGACGTCGGCGCTGCGGACGATGCCGCCGCTCTGGGCGTAGTACTGGTACTGGTGGGTGCCCTTGCCGTCCTCGAAGTCGTCCACCGAGGGCACGCGCACCACGTCGAAGGAGTCCGCGGGCGCCGTCACCAGCGGCCCGCCGGTGATGAAGACGTCGTGGCCAGCCAGGTTGGTGCCGGTGATGGTGAGCACGAAGTCCTTCACTCTGTCCATGCGCGTCGAGGGCTCGCCGCCGAGGAAGGTGTCGTTGGCGTCGCGCACGCGCAGGACCACCTGGTCGACGGTGTGCGTCACCTCGATGGAGAACGGCTCCGACTTCACCTCCATCGCGCCGAAGCGGGCCACCACCTGCAGCCGGTGCACCCCCACCTTCTCGAGGCTGCGGGAATTCACCTCCCACTGTGACGACAGCGTGGTGGCCGGCGCGTCCGACGCGAGCGCCCCCGTCAGCCCGGGCACCGGAAGGCTCGTGTCCAGGTTGTCCACCTTCAGCGCCACGTCGTCCCACAAGTCCTCGCCCTGCGCCGAGACGGTCAACCCCGTGCCGTAGAGCGTCGGCGCCCCCACCGCGAGGCCGGACACCGTCACGCTGTCCAGGCGCGCGCTCGACACCACCACCACCTTCGGGGCCGACACCGTCCAGGGCGTGCTGCCTCGAAGGGTGGCGAGGATGGACGCGGTCAACACCACCTCGTAGCGGCCCGCCTTCTTGAACCACTCGTGGCTCGCCACCCAGGAGTCAGGCTGGTTGAAGGTGGTCGCGTCACCGGCGCCCAGCAACCCCGAGGGGACCTGCACCGCCTCCCCCGTCGCCACGTCGGTGATGGTGACGTCGACCTTGAGGTTCCTCGCCAGGTCTCCCTTGTAGACGACGCGCGCGCGAAGCAGCGCCATCGGCCTCACCTCCTGGCCCTCGACGACGCCGTCCTCCAGCGTGATGGTGAACGTCTCGTACGTCGCCGGGGTGGGCGGGGGAGTCGTGTAGGGCTCTCCACCGCACGCCGCGAAGACGCACCACGACAACCACCAGGCAGGCGAGGCGCGCATGTCCAGCCAACGAGTCTAGGGAGCGCCGCACTCCCTAAGGAAGAAGCGGTGTGGGTGCGCGTGCGTCTCACACCTCACGCCGCGGTGGGGGTGGCCACGCGGGTGAGGAAGTCGGCGAGGCGGGGCAGCACCTCCTGCGGGGCGCGGCGGCCCAGCACCAGGTCTCCGTGGCCGTAGTCCTCCGAGAAGCCCGTGGCCTTGCCCACCGTCACCGCCTCCACCGGGCCCGACACCAGCGCGGCGGCGGCCTGGACGGCGGGCGGAGGGGCGAGGAAGTCCTTCACGCCGGCCAGCAGCAGCATCGGCGCCCGAATCGCCTTCATCCCCTTGCGGTAGTCGAAGCCGTCCTCCCCGTCGAAGGCGCCGGTGCGGATCCACCGGGCGAACTGCCGTGCCACGCCGCCGGGCACGTCGGCCGCCGCGTGCGCGATGGCCTGGCGGATGACGTGGGGCGCCATGTTCTCTGCGCGCACCAGGTACTTCCCGATGGGGTTGGGAGGCAGCCCGAGGGGCACCGCCACCTTCGACGCCAGCCACAGCGGCAGCACGTCCAACTGCAGCGCGGGCCCCACCGCGGCGATGAAGCGCTTCAACCCCGGCGACGCCTCGAACGTCACCGGCGCGCCGAGGTTGGCGATGGCGCGGATGGGCGCCGACGGGCTCCTCGCCAGGTGCGCGTACGCCAGCATGCCGCCGCGCGAGTGGCCCACCCACAGCACGCCGGGCGCCCCGGTGGACGACACCGCGCGCAGGGCCGCCGTCACGTCGTGCGTGGCCTCGACGTCGAAGGTGCTGCCCTTGCCGCTGCCCGCCAGCCCGTGCCCGCGCAGCTCCAGCACCCACGCCTCGAAGCCCCGCCGCGCCAGCGCCCGCGCCACCGAGTACGTCTCGTCGAAGTCCAGGTTGAAGCGGTTGGTGCCCAGGCTGTGGCCCAGCACCACCGGCTCCACGTACCTGCGCGCGCCCCGCGGGCGGTAGCGGCCCAGGGCGATGGCGCTGCCGTCGTCGGTGGGCACCCGGTACAGCTCGTCGGGTAGAAAGCGCAGGGCGGCGGGCAGGCGCAGCGGCACCTCGCACACCTTAGCCAGCCGGGGGCCCCTCGCACGGCCCCCCTGCCCGGGCTGGCTACTTCTTCTTCCCGGCCGGCTTCTTGGCCGTGGGCTTCTTGGGCGCGGGCCTGGGCGGCGGCGGCTCGTCGTACCCGTCGTCGTAGCCGTCGTCCGGCGGGGAGTCGTCGTACGCGGCCTCCTTCGGCCTCGCCTCCTCCACCCCGAAGCGCACGGCGATCTGGTGCTGGAAGTCGTCGAAGCCCGACTCCGCCATCTTGTCGTAGGGCAGCGTGGGCGACTCGTAGGCGCTGCCGTACCCGTACGTCGTCCACTTGATGTTCTTGGCCGGCTCCGAGTCGAACTGGAAGGTGTAGCGGGGCTTCTCTTCCCCGTCGAAGGCCACGTCGAAGTCCCAGAGGAACATGATGCCCAGGAACTTCTTCTCGTCGTTGTTCGAGCCCGACTTCTTCACCGACTCGTAGATGGTGCCGGTGAGCGCCACCTCGTAGTTGACGACGAAGGTGACGGGGGACTTGTCCGGCTTGGGTATGTCCCGGTAGCGGTACTCGTACGAATAGGGGTCCGCCCCCTCGCGCGAAATGCTCACCACGCCGTCACCCAGCAGCCTGTTGAAGGCCGCGCTCAGGGACTCGGTGATGCGCGCCTCGCGCTGCTGGTTGGCGGTGTCGGAGAAGGCAAGCTTGGGGTCGATGACGGTGCCCTTGAGGTCTGCCGGCAGCTCGTCGAGGTCCAGCTTCTCGAAGGAGGTGTGGGAGACGTACTTCACGTTCACCTGCGCCAACTGCTTCTCCTTGAGCAGCTTCAGGACGTCGAGCAGCGCCGGAGCCAGCTCGCTCTCCTGGTGCGCCTTCACCCTCTCTTCCGCCGCCGCGTAGATCTGGGCGATGGCCGCCTTCGCCTCGTCCGCGTGGCGCCCGTCGGGGTACACGTACAGGTACTTCTGGTAGGCGGGCACCTTGCCCCGGTAGGAGAACTTCGCGTCCTCCCAGGCCGCGTGGTCCGCCTTGGCCGCGTTGATGGGGATGAAGACGCCCGTCACCACCGCCGCCGCGCCAACCACCGCCGCCAGGGTGATGCGCCCGTTCTTCTTGCGCTGCTGCGCCGCCTCGGTGAGCACCGCTGGCTTGCCTTCCTCGGGGATGAGGTTGGCGGGGATCAGCCTGGTGTCCTCTTCGCCTTCCTCCAGCATCCCCGAGTACATCAGCTCGAGCATGCGCCGGCGCTTCTGCAGCACCGCGTTGGCCCAGTCCACCGAGGCCTGCTGCCCGTAGATGTTCACCGTGAAGGTGCGCCGGTTGAAGACCAGGTCGATGCGGCTGGTGGTGTACACGCCGTTGGTGTGGTGGTGCGTCACTCGCACGTCGTGCAGGTTGGCCAGCGGCCAGGCGAACACCTTGTCCAGCCGCACCTGCAAGAGGAAGAGCGCGTGCACGAAGGTGTAGGAGCCGTACGGGCTCTTCGCCGCCAGGATGATGCGGCGAATGCACCACGCCGTCAGCAAGCCGAAGAGCGCCAGGCCCACGAAGAAGAAGAACAGCCCTTCGGGCGGCAGCGGATCGCGGTTGGCGAACGCGGCCATCAGCGTCACCCAGCCCCCGCCCAGGCCCACCAGCAACAGAAAGATGGGCCAGCCCATCGAGCTGTTGGGCACCTTGGCCCACGACATGGTCGTGTTCTGCTCGATGAGCCACTGCTTCGAGGCCTCGGGCAGCCGCTCAATCTCGACCTCGAAGGTCTGCGGCATGGCGCCGGTGCCCCGGTTGGGGTCCAGCTTCGCGGCCTCGCGCATCAGCACGTTCGCTTCGTCGACGCGCTTCATCGCGAACAGGGGCGCGGCCATCGACGCGAGGCGGTTGGCCACGAAGCGCTTGGCCGCCGGGTCGTCGGGGATGATGGGCATCAACTGCTGCAGCACCGCCAGCACCGCGGGCTTGTTGGCGCGCTCGATCTCCACCTCCAGCTTGCGCACGAAGAGGCCGAAGTCGCGGAAGTCCACCGTGCCGTCGAGGTTGATGGCCTGGTCGAGGATCCGGATCGCGTCGTCCCAGCGCTTCTGGTCCATGAAGCAGTCGGCCAGGCTGACCAGCGGCTTCACGTCCTCCTTGTTCAGCTCGAAGCTCTTCTGGTACGCGGCGGCGGCGGCGGCGTACTGCTTGTTGGCGTGCTGCGCGTAGCCCTGGTGCAGGTGGTAGTTGGGGTTGTCCGGGTGCTTGCCCACCAGCTCAGTGAAGAGCTCCAGCGCCGGGCCCACCTGCTTGTCGTTGAGGTACGCCAGGCCCAGCATGTCCCTGGCGAAGTGCAGCTCTGGCTTCTCGTTGATCAGCTTCGCGAGGATCACCTGGGCGTCGGTGTAGCGCTGGTCGTTCATCGCCTCGGTGGCGAGGCGGATCTGCTCGCCCACGTGCTCGCCGTGCGCGTCGTACTGGCCGATGGAGTCGTAGTCGCGCCGCGACTCGGCGTCGGACAGCACCTCGTACGCTTCGCGCAGCTTCTTGAACTGCTCGGGGTGCGTCTCGGGCGGGTACTTCCGCACCAGCGCGAAGTAGGCCTTCTTGATCGCGCGCGCGTCGGCCGCCTTGTCGACGCCGAGCACCTCGTAGAAGTTGGTGGAGTTGATGTTGCTCATGGCGCGTCCCCCGCGAGGGCCTTCGTGATGGCCTCGGCGACCGACTCGACGAAGATGAGTTCCAGCCCGCGCGTCACCTCGTCCGGCAGCGCGCGCGCGTCCTTCAGGTTCTGCTTCGGCAACAGCACCGTCTTCACCCCGGCGAGGTGCGCGGCGACCAGCTTCTCGTGAATCCCGCCCACCGCCATCACCACCCCGTGCAGCGTCAGCTCTCCCGTGGCGGCCAGCGCCGGCTTGAGCGGCTTCTGGGTGAAGGCGGAGACGCCCGCGAGCAGCAGCGCGAGGCCCGCCGACGGCCCGTCCTTGCCGATGGCGGTGTCGGTGAAGTGCAGGTGCAGGTCGAAGGTGCGCACCAGCCCGTCGACGCCGAGGTCGCGGCTGCGCGCCTTGATGACCGAGAAGGCCACCGACGCCGCCTCTTTCCCCGTGGGGCCCACGTTCCCGGAGAAGATGAGCTCGCCCTTGCCGTCCACCGCCACCGCCTCCAGCGGGGACACCGCGCCGCCCGTGGGGCTCCAGCCCAGCACGCCCACCTTGCCCACCGCCGGCGTCGACTCCAGCTTCTGCGGCGCGGCCAGCGACTCCAGCTTCTTCGCCGCGCTGCCGCCGGGCTCCTTCTGCGCGGCGGTGCGGTACATCTTTTGGGCCTTGTCCTTCTCGCCCAGCGTGGCGTGAATGTCGCCCAGGTCCTCCCACGCGTTGGCGTCGTCTTCCCCGAAGAGGATGGCCTTCTTGTACAGCGTCACCGCGCCCTTCAGGTCGTTCTTCCCCTGCGCCAGGTCGCCCAGGCGGTTCCACGCCACGCCCAGGTCCGGCTTCGCCTCGAGCGCGCGGGTAAACGCCGCCTCGGCCGCGTCGAAGGAGCGCTCCAGCAGCCGCAGCTCGCCCAGGAGGAAGTGAAAGCCGGCCTGCGCCCGCTCGCCTTCGGACACCGCGCCCAGCGCCCGGTGCGCGCCGGGAAGGTCGCCCTTCGCGAGCTCCTCCGCGAGGCGCTTCAAGGGGGCCGAGGTGAGCAACGCCGACACGCGCGCAGACGACAGGGTGCTCTTCGCCTGCTTCTGGAAGTACGCGCGGTCTCGCTCGCCGGCGACCTTCTCGCTGGCCACCTCGTCGCCCAGCTCCACGTAGAGGTTCTTGAGCTCCTTCGCCACCTGCGGATCCGTCGGGAACAGCCGCTGCGCCTCTTCGAGGATGGCGCGGGCGCGCTCGGGCAGGCGGCGCTGCACCAGCAGGTCGGCCAGCATCACCCGGCGCTTCACGTCCTCCGGCGAGAAGCGCACCGCCTCCGCCGCGTGGAGGATGGCGTCGTCGATGCGCCCCTGCTGCAGGAGAAAGCCGCACAGCTCGTCGCGCGCGTCGGCGTCGTGGGGCGCGCGCTTCACCATCTCCTCCAGCACCGCCATCGCCCTGGGCACCTTGCCGTCCTTCTCGAAGGTGCGGGACAGCAGCCGGCGGATGTTGTTGTCGTCCGGCGCGAGGACGACGGCCTTCTCGAGCTGGGTGACGGCGCCGGCGTACTGGCCTTCGGCGAACAGCGCTTCGGCCAGGGCGTAGCGGGCCTGCGCGTCGTCGGGCTTCAGCACCACCGCGCGCTTCAAGTCCGAGAGCGAGAGCATCAGCCCTCCAGGTCGAAGAGCAGATCGGTCAGCTGCGCGTCGAGGCGCGCCACTTCCGCCGAGTCCTTCTTCGCCAGCGCGTCCTGCAGCCGGCTCACCAACTCGCCCAGGCGCTCCTTGTTCTCGCCCGACACGGTGGCCAGCTTCGCCTTCGCGGCGGTGAGCATGGCGCTGGTGGGCGCGGGGCCAGCGCTGGTGGACGCGGGTGCAGAAGGCGCCGACGGCTTCGCGGCGACCGACGGCTGCGCGGCGCCCATGCCTCCCGAGCCGCCCCACTCCTTGTCCAGGCGCTCCTTCGCTTCCTCGCGCTGGTCGTCATTCATGCGGCTGCCGGTCTTCTCCACCTTGAGCGCGGCTTCCTTGCCGGTGGAGACGACCTTCGTCTTCACGTGGAGGATGCCGTTGATGTCGTAGGTGAAGGTGATGGCCACCTTCTCGTTGCCGGCGGCGGCGGGGGGAATGCCTTCCACCGTGTAGGCGTCGAGGAAGGTGTTGTTCTTCACCAGGCGATCGTTGCCCTGGTACACCTTGATGTCGACGACGCGCTGGTTGTCCGAGGTGGTGAGGTACGTCTCGGTGCGCGACACCGGCACCGTCGAGTTCCGGGGGATGATGGGCGAGAACAGCCCCTTGATCAGCTCGCGGCCGGCCTGCGCGCTCACCTCGACGCCCAGGGTGTACGGGCAGACGTCGGTGATCATGATGCCGCGGTCCGCGCTGATGGTGCCCTGCTTGAGGCCGGCCTGCACCGCGGCGCCCAGGGCGACGGCCTCGTCGGGGTGCACGCCGTGGCGGGGCTCCTTCTTGAACAGGTCGAAGAGAATGACCTGCACCATCGGGATGCGGGAGCTGCCGCCCACCAGCACCACGTCGGTGATGGCGCTCTTGTCCAGCTTCGCGTCCTTGAGCGCGGTGTTGATGGGCTCCACCGTGCTGCGGATGAGGTCGCCCAGGAGCTCCTCCAGCTTGCCGCGCGACAGCTCCAGCTCCAGCGACAGCGGCTCGGCGCCCTTCACCGCGATGAAGGGGAGCATGATCTGCGTGGACGTGGTGGAGGACAGCTCGATCTTCGCCTGCTCCGCGGCCGTCTTGAGACGCATCTTCGCCCTGGGGTCCTTGCGCAGGTCGACGCCGTGCGCCTTCTCGAACTCCGCGGCCAGCCAGTCGGCGAGGAGGCGATCGAAGTCGCCGCCGCCCAGGTGGTTGTTCCCCGCCGAGGCCTTCACGTCCAGCACGCCCTCGAACATCTCCAGCACCGAGACGTCGAAGGTGCCGCCGCCCAGGTCGAAGACGAGGACGTGCTGCTCCTTGTCCAGGTGGTCGAGGCCGTACGCCAGGGCCGCCGCGGTGGGCTCGTTGAGGATCCGGTCCACCTTGAAGCCGGCCAGCTCGCCCGCGTCCTTGGTGGCCTGCCGCTGCGCGTCGGTGAAGTACGCGGGCACGGTGATGACCGCTTCCTCGATGGCCTTCTCCAGATAGCGCTCGGCGTCGTCCTTGAGCGACTTCAAGACGAAGCCGGAGATCTCCTGCGGCCTGTAGCTGCGGTCGCCCAGGGCCACCTTCGCGTCCGTGCCCATCAGGCGCTTGACCTCGGCGACGGTGCGCTCGGGCATCGACACCAACTGGTTGCGCGCGGTGTCTCCGACGTGCACCTGGCCGCCCTTGTCCAGGCCGACGATGGACGGGGTGAGCCGCTTGCCGCCCTTGTTGGGGATGATCTCGGGGCGCTCGCCGTCCATGAAGGCGACGAGCGAGGTGGTGGTGCCTAGGTCGATTCCGACGATCATGACGGGCTGCTCCGCAGGGTGAGGAACTGAATGACCCGGATCCGGCCATGGAGGTGCAAAGAGTCGAGGGAAATCGGCGCGGCGAAATCCGCAGAAGCATCAGGTGATTGCCCCCGGGCTCCCCAAGGTGCTAGCCGCTTCGGTCCCGTCGCGCGGCCGCATCGCTCAGCAACCACTGCCACGCCGCCATCAGGGTGATGCCCCGCGGC
>JADLDB010000078.1 GCA_020846875.1 Myxococcales bacterium
GATCGATCCGGCTCGATGGAAGCGCCGATCGACGCCGCCCATCCGGCCTGCGCGCCCGGCTGCGGCTCGGGGAATCCGTGTGCGGCGGGCTGCCCCACGCGGATCAGCGAGCTCAAGCTGGCGCTGGACAGGCTGCTGACGGGGCCGAAGCAGGCCAGCGCCCGCTGGAGCCTCACCACCTTCCCCGGCGATCTCTCCTGCGCCGGGCCAGCGGGCGTCGACTCGCTCTTCTCCGGCTCCGCGCTCGACGATCCGTCGGAACTGCGCGGGGCGGCCAGCCAGGTGAACGCTCGCATCCAGGCGCTCGTGCCCGGCGGAGGAACGCCGACCGGCCAGGCGCTCTCCTTCGTGGGCAACCTCTCGGCGCTGGGCGATCCCACCCGCCGCGACGTGGTGCTGCTGCTCACCGACGGGCTGCCCAATTGCAACGCGTCCAACGTCAACCAGGTGTGCACCTGCGACGGGGCGAGCTGCGGAGGCTGTGCTCCGACGGCCCCGGTGTGCGCAGCGCAGCAGGCCCGGTGCCGGTGCACGCTGGGGAGCTGCGCCGGCGTCCGCTGCAGCGAGGGGTGCCTGGACGACTCGGCGGCGGTCGCGGCGGTGCAGGCCAATGCGGCCCGGGGGATCCAGACGATCGTCGTCGGCTTCGGATCGGATCTCGTGGGCGGAGACGCGCCCGCGGTGCTCGAAGCGATGGCGCGCGCCGGCGGGCACCTCAGGGACTGCGCGTCGGACGCCGACTGCGGGCCGCTGAATTCGTGCGGGCCGACGGGGGCGTGCGTGCGGCAGTACTACAGCGCCTCGGACTCGGCCGGGCTGGAGGGCATCTTCGACGAGATCGTCCCGGACCCTGCCCGGCTGTGCCGCTTCACCGTCTCGCCGCAGCCGGCGCGCACCGAGCTGCTGGTGGTGAAGATCGACGACGTGCGCGTGTACCCCGGCCCGGACACGTTCAGCTACGCCGCCGGCCTCATCACCTTCACCGGTGCGCTGTGCCACCGCTTCCTCAGCTCGTCGCCGCAGCAACCGGTGAATCTCGCCGTGGCGGTCGTCGAGGCCCTGTAGGCGGCTTTACAGCGCCTACACCTGACGACATCGCGCAGTGGAGCGTCCGCGCCCAATTGAGATTGGCGTGCGCCTGGCGGATCCTGCGAGGTGCCGGCGCGCAGGGGAGCGCGAAGGCCGCGAGCATCGTCGCCTTCCCGCGTGACGTCGCCATGCTAGGGTCCAACGCCATGATTCGAGCCGCAATCGCCGCCGTCGCCGTCGTCCTCGCCGCCGGGTGCATGACGTACGACTTCGAGCCCGTGGTGCCGCTGGCGGTCGCGCAGACGACCCAGACCAAGACGGTGATCGCCAAGTTCTTGAAGCCCAACGTGATGCTCCTGGTGGACAAGTCGGGCTCGATGGAGGCGCCGATCAACCCCAGCAACTCGAACTGTCCGCCCGGCTGCGGGCCCGGCTCGCCCTGCCCCGGCAACTGCCCCACCCGCATCAGCGATCTGCGCAGCGCGATGTCCACCTTCCTCGCGCAGTCGGCCACCGACGCGCGAATGGGCCTGGTCTTCTACCCGGCGACTGCGGGGTGCGCTCCGGCGTCGACGGTCGAAGTGGCGCTGCCTCCTCCGACGGTGGGAGACGACGGCACCGACGCCGCGCTCTCGGCCAACGCGATGCAGATCAACAGCCGCATCCAGGCCGTCACGCCCGTCGGCGGCACCCCCACCGCGGCGTCCATGAGCTTCGTTGGCTCCGTCCCTGGCCTGCGCGACAGCGCCGACAACCGGGACGACTACATCCTCCTGCTCACCGACGGCCTGCCCAACTGCAACGAGGGCAACCCCAATCAGGTCTGCACCTGCGACCCGGGCCTGTGCGGCAGTTGCGGCGGCGGCGTCTGCCAGGCCCAACTGGATCGCTGCAAGTGCACCTCGCCCAGTTGTACGTCGCTGTGCAAGATCGGCTGTCTCGATCAGGACGCCTCGGTGGCTGCCACCACCACCAACAAGCTGAGCACCATCAAGACCATCGTGGTGGGCTTCGGCGCGGACGTGTCGGGCGGCACCGCCGGCGAGGTGCTCAACGCCATGGCCGAGGCGGGCAACTTCCCCCGCAAGTGCCCCAACGGCACCAACGCCGAGTGCGGCACCAACAACACCTGCCTCCCCTCCGGCCTGTGCGAGAAGAAGTACTACCAGGCCACCGACGCCACCGAGCTGAGCACCGCCCTGCGCGACATCTTCAACAACATCAAGGGCGACGAGTGCGAGTTCCAGCTCCAGGCCCCGCCGTCGCGCCCCGAGCTGATGGCGGTGATCATCAACGGGAAGAACGTCACCACCGGCTCCAACACCTGGACCTACAACGCCGGGGTGGTCAGCTTCGTGGGGCAACTGTGCGACGACATCAAGGCGTCGGACACCAACAACCCGGTCACCATCGAGATCCGCGTCGTCGAGACCTTCTAGAGCGAGACGGTCCGCGCGCCCTCGGTCAGCTTCCAGATCTGCGGCAGGCCCAGCACCTCGTCGAGGATCTTCTTCGCCTCCAGCTCGGCCGGCACCAGCCCGCACAGCTTCACCGTGGTGTCGCAGGCCACCAGCCTGGCGCCCATCGCCCGCGCGTCTTGCAGCATGCGGACGGGTTGCGGTGCGCCCAGCCCTTCGGCGCGGGTCACTTCGATGCGCTCGCGATCGGTGAGCGCCTTGCCGAAGGCACCCTTGGCCAGCGCGCGCAGGGCGTCGAAGGCGAAGACGAAGACGACTTCTTCGCCCATGGCGGTGGCGGTGATCCCCAGGCTGGTCGCCTGCCAGGCCGCTTCGTAGCTGCCGTGGGAGATGAAGAAGACGACTCGCCCGGACACGCTTGCAACTCTACACAGAAGGCCTACGCGAACACGTTTTCGCCCGCTCCCCCGGAAGGCTAGACTGCCGGCCTACGCGCGGGACACCAGGCCGATCCCGCTCCCTGCACTCCCATGCCCCACTCCTCCCGAATCGCCCTGCTGTCCGTCGCGCTCTGTTCCAGCGCGGCCCTGGCCACCGTCGTCATCGCCCAGAGCGTCGAGGATCTGACGCGCGGCTCGCCGCTGGTGGTCCGCGCCACCGCTCAGCAGTCCATGGCGGCCTTCGACGAAGGCGAGGCGAAGATCTGGACCTGGACCGAGCTCACCGTCACCGAGACGCTCAAAGGCCAGGCTCCGCGTACGCTGCTGGTGAAGCAGCCCGGCGGCGAGGTGGGCGGCCTGGGCCAGCACGTGGCCGGCGTGGCCCGCTTCCGCCCCGGTGAGGACTGCGTGCTCTTCCTCGAGCCCTCTGCCGACGAGCGAGGCGTGTTCATCGTGCGCGGCCTGTCCGCCGGCAAGGTGTCCTTGAGCCATCGGCTGGGCAAGGTGCTGGCGGTGCGGGACTTGAGCGGCCTGTCCTTCGCCCGCGCGGGGAGCCGGGACCCGGTTCGCCCCGTCGACGACGCCGAGGTGCTGGGGACGGCCGACGCCTTCCTCGCCCGGGTGCGCGCGGCCGCCGGAGGTGGAAGATGATCCGCCGCGCCCTCACCCTCTCGCTGCTCCTTTGCGCCACGGCGCAGGCCACCCCCAGCGGCCACCGCTGGTACCTCGACGTCTGTCCCCCCGCGTGCCTCGCCAGCGAGCAGTGCGTGAGCGGCCGCTGCCTGCCCGCCTGGAGGATCGCCGCGTCCATCGGCAATGGCGGAGGCATGACGCTCAACGGCGGCGTGGTGCCCTACAGCGCCGTCATCACCCGCACCATCGAGTCCTACCGGAACTGGACGCAGAGCCGCGTCACGTCCTGCGCCACCAGCTGGGACTCCACGCACACCGGCACCTTCAGCTCGCCTGCGGGCACGGCGGCGGTCAACGCCAACGACATGACCAACAACGTGATCTGGCTGTCCGGCTCGCAGTGGCGCTACTCGGCGCTCACCCTCGGGCTGACCACCACCACCTACTACACGGCCACCGGGCAGATCATCGACGGCGACATGGAGCTGAGCAACAACGTGCTGTGGGCCAACGACGGCCGCGCCAACCACTACGACATGGAGTCGGTGGTGCTGCACGAGGCCGGGCACTTCCTCGGGCTCGATCACACCGGCTCCGGCGTGGCCGTGATGTACGCCAACGTGCTGGAGGGCGAGGTCAAGCGCGTCCTGCAGAGCCCCGACAACAACGACGTGTGCACGGTGTACGCGGCCTCGGGCGGCCAGGGAGATCCGTGCTCCACCGCGGCCACCTGCACCATGGGAAGAGTGTGTGAGGGCGCCACCGGCCAGGCGCAGAAGATCTGCACCCAGGACTGCACCGGGGCGGGCCAGGCCTGCCCTACCGGCTACACCTGCCAGGCCTCCACCGCGGGCTTCGCCTGCCTGCCGCAGATCGGCGCGAGCGATCACTGCAAGTTCTGCGCGGGCGGCCCGGACTGCAGCGCCGGCGTGTGCCTGCGCGACAGCGACACCGGCGTCACCTGGTGCTCGTCGACCTGCACCGGCAACGCCCAGTGCCCCACTGACAACACCTGCGTGATGACGTCCTCGGGCGGCTACTGCGTGCCCAACACCCAGTGCACCAACCAGTGCACCTCCCCGTCCAACTGCCCGCTGGGCTACGGCTGCACCGGGGGCATGTGCATTCCCACCGGCAACCCGGGCGATCGCTGCGAGATCTCCGACTTCTGCAAGACGGCCATGGGCGGGCAGTGCAGCGTGTGCGTGCTCGAGCCCGGCAGCACCACCCTCGCCTTCTGCCGCGCCTGCTGCTCCGGCAACGCCGCCGGAGGCTTCTGCCAGGGCTGCGCGCTCACCACCTGCACCATGCCGCAGACCTGCGTCCCGCTGACCAACGGCATGGACAGCGTGTGCCTGGCCACCGGGGCGCTCCCCGGCGCGTGCATGCCGTGCCAGAGCGGCCAGTGCGCCAGCGGCCTGCAGTGCATCTCCGGCCGGTGTCACGGCTACTGCAACCCCGCCAACCCCGGCGCCTGCAGCGCGTGCTTCGACCTGGGCGGCGGCAACGGCGCCTGCGCCTGCCCGGATGAGATCGTCCAGGAAGGCGAGCCGTGCGGGGTGATCGCCGGCAACCAGATCGCCGTGTGCAGCTCGGGGCTGGTGTGCATCGGCTCGCCGCAGCCGGTGTGCCGCGCCCAGTGCAACGCGAACGATCCCATGTCCTGCCGCACCGGCCAGGTGTGCCAGTTGATGGGCACGGTGGCGGTGTGCATGCCCGGGACGGCGGGCGGCAAGTGCGCGCCCTGCACCACCGCCGGCGCCTGCAACGCCGGCCTCTCCTGCTACCTCGGGCGCTGCTACGAGACGTGCAACGTCAACACCGGGGCCACCTGCACCACCTGCGTGCAGACCGAGGCGGGCGGCCAGGGCGTCTGCGCCTGCGCCGATCAGATCTCCAACGAGAACGAGCCGTGCGGCAGCCAGCCGGACGTGAAGGGCTGCCAGCCGGGGACGCTGTGCCTCAACGGCGTGTGCCGCGCGGAGTGCGACCCGGCCTCGCCGATCAACTGTCCCATCAACACCACCTGCAGCCCCCACGCCGGGAAGAACTACTGCGTCGAGCAGTCCTCCACCGGCGGCGGCAACGGCGGCGGGGGCTCGGGTGGCGGGCCCGTCGGCGGTGGGCGCGGCGGTGGCTCGGGCGCTGGCGGCGGATCCGGCGGCGGAGGCACCGTCACCACCCAGGGCTGCGGCTGTGGGGCGGCGGCCTCTCCCCTGATGCTCTGGCCGGTGCTGCTGCTGGCGCTCCGGCGGCGTTGGGAACGCTGAAGCGTCGTGCGCCTCCGCAGCAAGCCGGTGCTGGCGCTGTTGATCTTGCTGGCTACCGCAGCGCCGGGCCGCGCGCGCGCCCAGGCCGCCCCGGATCCCGATCCCTGGTGGGGCCCGGACAAGGCGCTGCACCTGGGGATCTCCGCCGCCCTCGCCAGCGGGAGCTACGCCGTGACGGCCTTCTTCACCGAGCAGCGGCCCGTGCGCCTGGCGGTGGGCGCCGGCGTCACCCTGCTGGCCGGCGGCACCAAGGAGCTCATCGATCTCGCGGCCGGAGGCAGCGCCTCCTGGAAGGACTTCACCTGGGACGTGATCGGCTGCGCCGCCGGGCTGCTCGTCACCTTCCTGCTCGACGTGCTGGTGATCACCCCGCTGACCCGGCCTCCACCGACGCCCGCGCCGGGGTGAAGGCCCTTTGCCGGCGCGAAGCGGAGGCTGCGCGAGCGGGCTCCAGGCGCCGCGGGCGACCGAGGTCGATCACCTTCGCTGTCTCGATTTCCCGCCTCGGCCGCATGGCGGCGACGCCGCGCAAAGGCGAAAGTCGAGTCAGAGGGGATCGTCTTCCTGCGGCTGCTCGGGCGGCTGGATGCGCCTGGGGCCTCCACCCTCCTCCGGGCCACCAGAGGGCGCCGGGGGGCGGCGCGCGGGCGGGTTGAGGTCCTTCGCGAGTTGATCGGCCACGCCGAGCAGCGCCTGCTTGAGCCGCGCGGTGAAGAGGCTCGCGTCCCGGGCCACCTTGAAGGGATCGAGCGGCTCGAGGCCGGCCTTCAGATCGTCCACCTCGAAGTGCCGGTGGTAGATCTCCCCGCCGTCCAGCCGGAACATGCGCGAGGAGCCGAGCAGGTACACGCCGGCCTTCCCGCCCTCGCTGCGCATGCCGTACTCCTCGACCACCACCTCGATGATCGTGTCCACCTCGTGGGCGCGGAGGCGCTCGTAGTCGGGCGCGTTGGCGGGGACCTCCTGCACCAGGAAGCTCTCGAGGGAGCGGGCGACCAGCACTGGATCCACCACCGAGCTCCAGGGCGGCTCGGACGGCAGGCGCGCCAGCGTCTCGGCCCGCAGCGTGTCGGCCACCTCGAAGCGCGACATGCTGCGGCTCATGTTGATCCCCCGCTTGGTGTCCGCCTTGGTGCCGTTGGCGAGCACCACCGCGAGGCGGCGATCGGCTTCCTTGTCGTCGATGCGGCGCGGCGCCAGCTTCGGCCGGTAGCTCGAGTCCCCGCGGAACACGCTGGACTTTGGGCCGGCCTCGTCGGCGATGCGCGCGAGGAAGGCCACCTGGTGCACGCGATCGAGATCGCCGGCTGACAGCGGCTGGTGGGCGCAGCCCGCGCCAAGGAGCAGGAGAGCGGCGGCGAGCGAGCGCATGCCCGGATTCCTAGCCTGAAACGCGCTGGACCGGCGAGTCCGTTCGCGGTACGAGTCCCGCGCTTTTTCTTCATCGACTGGAGAGGGGATCCACGCATGTTCCGCCTTCGCGCCGCCGTGTTCGGCCTGTCGCTGTCGCTCGTGCTGTCGGCCTGCCCGGAGAAGAAGGTCGAGCCCCCGCCTCCCCCGCCTGAGAAGGTCGCGGCCAAGCCTCCTCCACCTCCCCCACCTCCCGCGGCCCAGCCCCGCGCGGACAAGGAGTGCGCCGCCCCCATCGATCCCGGGCCGGTCACCGAGGTGAAGTTCGGCGATCGCACGGCGAAGCTGTCCGGAGCGCGCCTCACCTTCACGGACAAGGACGCCGACGGCACCCTCGCCCTAGGCGTCCTGGGTCCGGTGAACGAGGACTCGGGCGCGAACATGGTGGCGCTCAAGAAGTACGTGAAGTTCTTCGCCGACGAGAAGGTGGACGCGATCGTCGTCAGCGGCGACGTGGGCGAGGTGTCCTCGGGCATCACCCGGGTGCTCAAGGAGCTCGGCGCCACCAAGCTGCCCATCTACGTGGTGATCGGCAACCGCGAGTGCCGCGGGGAGTACACCGACGGCGTCAACGCGGCGAAGGCCGAGTTCCCCAACGTGGTGAACCTCAACGAGGTGCGGGTGGTGGAGTACCCCGAGCTGACGCTGGTGAGCCTCCCCGGCCATCACGATCCCAAGTACTTCGGCTGCTCCACGAGCTGCCAGTACCTGCCCTCCACCGTCGAGGAGGTGGTGCGGGTGGCGAAGGAGGCGAAGACGCCGGTGGCGCTGGTCGCCCACGGGCCGCCGCACGGCTCGGGCCCGCAGGCGCTGGACTTCGCCGGCGCGAAGGACAACGTGGGCGACGAGGCGATCACCAGGGCGATCACCGACGCGAAGATCGCCTTCGGCTTCCACTCCAACATCAAGGAGGCAGGGGCCCGCGCGGTGAAGGACCCGGCTGGCACCCAGTTGGTCAGGGAGTCAGAGGCGTCCGACACGCTCTACCTGAACCCCGGCCCGGCGGACGCCACGGTCGGCTGGGACATGAACGACGGCAGCAAGGCGATGGGCCTCGCCGCGGTCTTCAGGCTCAAGGACGGCAAGGGCTCGTACAAGCTGCTCCGCCTCAAGCCGATGACCGCCGCGGAGAAGGCCGAGGCCAAGCGCCTCGATCCGCCCGAGGCCCCCGCCCCGGCCCCGACTCCCGCCCCCGGTGGTGCGCCTCCGGCTCCGGCCCCCTGACCCGCAGGGCAGGCTTCATTTCCCGCGGAAGTTTCCACCCATACCCAACCGCTGGTACGGTGGCCGGGTGGGATCCGTTGCGATCGCAGGACGCCGAAGACGCCTGGGTGAGCTGCTCGTAGACGCTGGACTGCTCAACGAGGATCATCTCAAGGCCGCGCTCAACGAGCAGCGGCGCTGGGGCGGTCGGCTGGGCCGGACGGTGGTGGAGATGGGCTTCGTCAAGGAGCCCGACATGGTGCACGTCCTGGCGCAGCAGCTCAGCCTGCGCAGCGTGGATCTCGACAACACGCGGCTGCCGGAGCGGATCACCGACTGCCTGCGCCTGGATCTGGCCGAGCGCTACGGCGTCTTCCCTCTCGGAGTGGACACCAGCGGCCACACGCTCTTCCTCGCCACCAGCGATCCGACCAACGTCGAGCACGCGCAGGAGCTGGAGTTCGCCACCAACATGAAGCTGGAGCTGCTGGTGGCGACCGGCTCGTCGATCGACCGGGCGATCCGCAGGTACTACTTCGGCGAGAACGTGGTGCCCACGGCCACCATCCGCCCGGAG
Source organism: Myxococcales bacterium (assembly GCA_020846875.1). Classification (GTDB taxonomy): domain Bacteria; phylum Myxococcota; class Myxococcia; order Myxococcales; family Myxococcaceae; genus JADLDB01. Next base: position 8,981 of record JADLDB010000078.1, read on the forward strand.
AACCTGGGCGTCAACGAGACCACCTTCGAGCTGGACGAGCTTTTGGGCGAGGCGCCCAACACCCCGCCGTCCGCGCCGTCGCCGCGCCCGAAGCAGCCCCCCCCCTCCGCCACGCCCATGGAGCCGCCTCCCACCGCGCCCAGCGCCGAGGTGGCGGCGCTCAAGCACGATGTGGCGCTGCTGCGGGAGCAGGTGGTGGCGCTGGAGACGATCTCTACCTCGCAGGTGCGGGCGCTGCGCGTGCTGCTGGAGATCCTGATCGAGTCGGGCCTGGTGACGCGCGAGGAGTACCTCGATCACCTGCACCGGCCGGAGTAGCGCGGCTCAGATCATCTCTGCGGCGGCGTTGGCCTTCGCCCGCTCGTCGGTCAGCTCGCTGACGTGCGCGAGGATCTGCGGGTGGCTCAGGATCAGCCGGTCGAAGTCCTCGCGCGGGAGCCGCAGCAGCGAGGTGTGCCGCGCCGAGCTGACGGTGGCGGTGGCGGGCGACCGCGTGAGCAGGCTCATCTCGCCGAACAGCTCGCCTTCCTTGAGCGACGCCACCTCGCGGCCCTTCACCGAGACTGAAACCTCGCCCGACAGCACCACGTACAGCCCGTCGCTGCTCTGACCTTCCTTGATCAGCACCTCGCCCTTCTTCACGTCGCGGGCCTTGAACTTCTGCACCAGCTCGCGGCGATCGGATCTGGAGAAGGGGCGGAACAGCGCAGAGCCCTGCATCAGGTTGGACAGGAGGCGCTGGCGGCAGAACTTCTTGAGCGCGGTGGAGACCGAGGGGTGCTTCGCCGAGAGCTCCTTGAGCACCCCGGCGCCGATCTCCAGCACCTGGGTGTCTTCCTCGGTGGCGAGCACCGAGGCGCTGCGCGGGGCTTCGGACAGCAGCGCCATCTCTCCGAAGAAGGCGCCTTCCTCCAGCTTCGCCAGCTCGCGCTGCTCCGGGCCGTCGGCGCGCACCACCCGCACTGCGCCCGCGCAGATCACGTAGAAGGCGTCGCCCCTGCTGCCCTGAGCGATCACCGCGTCGCCCGGCTCGAAGCGCTTCAAGGGGCACTTCTCGAAGAGTGCGATGAAGGCGTCGGGCGGGAGATCGGAGAAGAGCGGGATCTTCGGCAGCGCGCCGGCCTCGAGGCGCGGCTCCTCCGGGGCCTCCATGGCTTCCTCCGCAGCCTGCGCCGGCGTGGGGGGAGCGCCGCGCTCCGCCAGTCCCCGCGCGGCGGCGGCGTCGACGGCGTGGAGCAGCGAGTCGCCTTCCAGATCCAGCTCGGTGAAGGACGCCTGCGGCCGCGACGGTGCGGGGGCCTGCGCCGCTGGCTCATCGAACTGGGTGAAGGCCTGCAGGCTGCGCTCGAGATCGGACGACGCGGACGGGGAGGCCTCGAGCGTGGAGGCCGGCGCGGCGGCAAGCGCGGGCGCGGCGTCTCCTGCAAAACCAGGCGGCAACCAGATGCGGCTGCCCGAAGGCGTGGACTGGAAGGGGGGGGGCTGCGGCGGCAAGGAGTCGCCGCTCCGGCGGGGCTTGAGGCCGGGAGGAGTGAAGGCCGGCTCCTGGGGACTGGGCCCGGGCCCGGGGATCACCTCCGGAGGCTGCGGCGGGACGGCGATGGGCGCCGGCGGCGGCGAGCTGACGATGAGCTCGGTCTCGGCCGGCTCGGGAGGCGGCGGCCTGGGCAGCGGGGTCCTGGCCATCGCCTCGGGGGCAGCCCTGGCGGCCACCGGCGGCGGAGGCGGAAGCGGGGCCTCGTCCGGCACCTCCACGGTGAGCTCATAGACGGGCGCGGAGGGAACGGGGGGCGGAGGCTGCGACGGCGGCGCCCCAGGAGGCGGCTCGTCGACCGCCTCGTCCAGATCGTAGACGGGCGCGGGCAGCGACTGCCCCTGCACCACCGGCTGAGGCGTGGGCGAGAGGCTCTTGCCCGGCACCACCGGCACCTGGAGCTCGGGCGGGAGCTGATCGCTGGGCGGCGGAGGGCCGGGGGGCAGGAGGCCGGGATCGAGGGCCCCGGCGTCGAGGGGGATCTCCACCTCGCCGGTAGTCGGCAGGCCCAGGTTCAGCTCGATGTCGATGGGCGCGGCCTCGACGGGCCTGGGCGCCTTCGGGCCTTCATCCTCCACCTCGATCTCGATCGCGTCCTGGCGCGTGAGCGGGCTGGGGCCCCTCGTCGCCGCCATGCCGCCGACGCTGGCGCGGCCGTCGTCCACCGGCACCTCGAAGGCCTCGACCTCGATCGCGTCGGCGCGGTTGTTCGGCGACGGGACGTCCACCTGGCGGGCCTTCGAGGGCGGCGGCGGAGGCGCCTCGAGATCGAGAGCGCGCGGGTTCGCTGCGGGGCTTGCGTGGGCGGGAGCCGACGGGGGCCGGGAAGCGGTGGGCGGCTGGGACTTGGGGCCCGGGCGGGACTTCTGCGCGTAGAGATCGGCGAGCATCTTCTGCACGCCGGTGTGGGTGGGATCGACTTCCAGCACCAGCTTGCTGGCGGCGATGGCGCGGGGGAGGAAGCCGTCGCGCGCGAAGCCCTCCGCCGCCCAGGTGTAGGCGAGGACGGCCTTGTCCTTCTTTCCGGCCTTCAGCCACGCGTCGCCGAGGCGCAGCCGCGCCTGGAGATCCTTCGGATCCGCCTTGCAGTACTCGTCGTAGGTCTCGGCGGCCTTGCCGAACTTCCCCTTGGAGAAGAGCTGGGTGGCCTTGTCCTTGAGCGCGCGGGCGTCCATCTCTAGTGGCTGCCCTCCGTGCCCTTCCCGGTGCCCAGCCGCCCCACGGCCGACGACGCGGCGTCGCGCACGCGGCGGTAGTAGTCGCCCTTGAGCGCGTCGATGGCCTCGAGGTGCTGGGAAGCGCCGAGCCGGCCCAGTGCCTCTGCGGCGGCCGCACGGACCTCGGGGCGATCGCTGTAGAGATCGCGCGCCACCACGTCGGCCGACCGCGGATCCTTCATGCGCCCCAGCACGATGATCACCTCGCGGCGGGCCACGGCCGTCTGATCCTCGAGGAGCTGCTGCAGGGCCGGCACGGCGTCGGCCGCCTGCATCTCACCCAGGATGGACGCGGCCAGCGCTGCCTCGGCGCCGCCTTCCTTGATCAGCGCCACCAGCGCGGGCACCCCGTCGCGGGGAGGCGCGACTGCGCGCAACGGCTCGAGCAGCCGGGTGCGATCGCCCGCAAGCTGCCCGACCGTCTGCAGCACCACCCGCTGTCCGTCCGGCCCCGAGTCCACGAGGGCCTGGGCGGTGGCGCCCTGCACTGCGCGCTCGCCGTCGACGAGCCCTTCCTTCGCGTCCTCACTCAGGGCAGCCAGCGCCACCCACGCCGCGGCCCGCAGCGACACGCTGCCGTCGCGGGTGAACGGCTGCACCTTCTCGCGCGCCCCGGCCACCTTCAGCTTGCCCAGGGCGCGGACGAGAGCGGCCAGCACCTTGAGCTGCTCCTCGGTGCCGTCGTCCACCACCTCGCGCGGGGCGCGAGGCTTGACCAGCGTCTTGCCTGCCTCCTGCGCGCGCTGCGCGTCGAGGGCCTCGATCCGCTTGAAGAGCTCGCTGGTGCGGCTCTTGACGATCGCCGATGGATCGTTGAGGGGGAGCGGCTGCGAGGGATCGAACCCGGGCGCGAAGGTGGCGGGCAGCTCGGCGGGGATCCAGTCGGCGCGGACGGGCTCCAGGGCCTTCACCTCGGCGTCCCAGGCCTTGAGCAGCGCTGCTGCGGACGAGGGATCGCCCAACTCGGCCAGGGCGTCGACGGCCAGCTTGCGCGTCTGCGCGTCGCTGGAGGTGAGAAAGGGGACGACCTTCGGCGCCAGCTCCTTGAGCGCGGGCCCGAGCGCGACGATGGCGGCCAGGGCGGGCTGTGGGGCACCAGACTTGAGCTTCTCTTCGATCGGCTCGACGGGGCAGCCGCCTCGCCGGCGCATCTCCCGGCCGGCGGCCAGCACGTCCTGATCGCTGCCGGTGAGGACGAGCTCGCAGAGGGCCTTTGCAGTCTGGGGGCTCTTCGGCAGCGCGATCATCGCGGCGGTGGCGAAGGGGCTGGTGGGGCTCTTCTCCTGGGCGACGGCCAGCAGCTTGGGGAGCGCGGACTCGTCTCCGAGGGCGGCCAGGGCCTCGCAGGTGGCCTCGCGCAGCTCGGGGAAGTTCTCGTCGAGGAGCGCGGTGATCGCGGGCACGGCGCGGGCGTCGCCGGCGAAGCCCAAGCCTCGGGCGGCGGCGGCGGCGAGGACGACCTGGTTGTCCTTGAGGAGGGGGACGAGGCGGTTGACGGCTTCGGGGCGGCCGGAGCGGCCCAGCTCCTCGGCGGCGCCGACGCGCTCGGGGAGGGTGCCGTCCTGGAGCACCTTGACGTTGCGCTCCCAGATGGAAGTGGCCTCGGCGGCGACGACGGAGGCCATGGCGCCGGGCATGTTGGCGCCCTTGAGTCCCTGGACGATGGCGAGCCGGGTGGAGCGGCCGCGGCGGGAGTACTGCAGGGTGAGGTACCCACGGGCCTTGGCGGACTTGAAGCTGGCGAGGGCGGCGGCGGCCTTGAGCTGGACCTGCTCGTCGGTGTCGCCCAGGGCCTCGCCGAGGAGATCGACGACGCGCTCGTCCTGGCTCTTGCCGAGGGCGGTCATCGCCTCGGCGCGGACGATGGGGACGGGATCGCGCGCGGCCTGGGTGAAGAGGCTCACGTCGTCGGCATCGAACTTCTCCGCGAGCTGCTTGACGGCGAGGGCGCGGACTTCAGGGCGTGCGCTCTGGAGATCGGCGATCAGCTTGTCGCGGCCGCTGGAGCACCCGAGGGCGAAGCTGGCAATGAACGCGAGGAGCGCCCGGCGCGACATGGGGCGTTTCTACCACAGGCGGCTGATCTGCCTCGGGTTTCTCTCGCGCGGGAGATCACCGGACGAAGAAGGCCAGCGGCTCCCCGGCAAGCACCGCGGCGCAGGCCGCCTCCGGGCCGCGGCGCCAGACGATGACGTCGTGCGTGGCGTCGTCGAGGCTCGCCTCACGCAGGCCCAGCGGCGCAGCAGCCGCTCCACGCAGGCAAAGCTCTGGCCGTAGAACTGCGCGAAGGACACGAGATCAGTCACTGGTGGCCTGTCGAGCGCTCCGAGCATGGGGGCGTGTACCGAGTGGCAGGAGGCCACCCACCTCCGTTTCCGCCAGGAAGTCGGAGAAAGCGCCTACTTCCGGCCCGGCCGCCCGCCACGGAAGCCGCCTCCACCGCCGCCGCGCGAGGAGCCGCTCGAGCGGCCGCCGGGCTTGAAGCCGCCGGAGCGTCCGCCCGCCTTGATGCCGCCCTCGCCTGCGCCGCGCGAGAAGCCGCCAGGGCGTCCACCCGACTTGAGGCCGCCCCCGCCTCCGCCGCGCGAGAAGCCACCGCGTCCGCCAGACTTGAAGCCGCCCTTGCCTGCGCCGCGCGAGAAGCCGCCAGAGCGCCCGCCGGCCTTGGGGCCGCCTTCGCCTCCGCCGCGCGAGAAGCCGCCGCGTCCGCCGGACTTGAAGCCGCCCTTGCCTCCGCCGCGCGAGAAGCCGCCAGAGCGCCCGCCGGACTTGAAGCTGCCCTCGCCTCCGCCGCGCGAGAAGCCGCCACGTCCGCCGGACTTGAAGCCACCCTCGGCTCCGCCACGCGAGAAACCGCCACGTCCACCGGCCTTGAAGCCGCCCTCGCCTCCGCCACGCGAGAAACCGCCGCGCCCGCCGGACTTGGGGCCGCCTTCGCTTCCGCCGCGCGAGAAGCCGCCAGAGCGTCCGCCGGACTTGGGGCCGCCTTCGCTTCCGCCGCGCGAGAAGCCGCCAGAGCGTCCGCCGGACTTGGGGCCGCCTTCGCTTCCGCCGCGCGAGAAACCGCCGCGTCCGCCGGACTTGTAGCCGCCCTCGCCTTCACTTCGGGACCGTCCGCCTGACTTGAAGCCGCCCTCACCTCCGCCGCGCGAGAAGCCGCCGCGCCCGCCGGACTTGAAGCCGCCCTCGCCTTCACCTCGGGACCGTCCGCCTGACTTGAAGCCGCCCTCACCTCCGCCGCGCGAGAAGCCACCGCGCCCGCCGGACTTGTAGCCGCCTTCGCCTTCCCCGCGGGACCGTCCGCCTGACTTGAAGCCGCCCTCACCTCCGCCGCGCGAGAAGCCACCGCGCCCGCTGGACCTGTAGCCGCCTTCGTCTTCTCCGCGAGACCGTCCGCCTGACTTGAAGCCGCCCTCACGTCCGCCACGGGAGAAGCCACCGCCTCCACCGGCCTTGAACTCGCCCTCGCCTTCACCGCTGGAGCGCCTGTCCGACTTGAAGCCACCCTCGCCTCCGCCGCGGGAGCGTCCCCCAGGCTTGAAGCTCCTTTCGCCCCCGCCGCGCGAGAAGCCGCCAGCGCGCCCACCGGACCTGTAGCCGCCTTCGCCTCCGCGACGCGACAAGCCGCCGCCCTCGCCTGATTGGAAGACTGCTTCGCCTTCGGCACGCTCCGGCGCAGCACGCGCTGCACTCTTCTCGCCCTCCCCCTCTCCCCAGGGGGAGAGAGGGACTTCGCCATGTCCGTGCCGCCGCGCCGGCAACATCAGCTCGGGCTCAGCAAGCGCCTGCCCGTCCGCCACCACCTTCACCCGCCGCACCTCGTCCGCCGTCAGCTCGCGCAGCTCCCCCGGCCGAAGGCCCTTCACCGACAGCCCCGCGTGCGCCGGGCGGAACAACCGCACCACCGGGTGGCCGATCGCCGCGCACAACCGCTTGATCAGGTGCTGGCGCCCCTCCGTCACCACCAGCTTGAGCCAGGTGTTGCGATCCGCCTTCTCGTAGATCGCCGCCTCCACCGCCTGCGCCATGCCGTCCTCGAGGCGCACGCCTTCCAGCAGCCGCTTCAGCGATCCCTCGTCCGGCTCGCCCTTCACCTTCGCCAGGTACACCCGCGGCACCTGGTGCTTCGGGTGCATCAACTTGTTCGCCGTCTCGCCGTCGTCCGTCACCAACAGCGCGCCTTCCGCGTCGAAGTCCAGGCGCCCCACCGGGAACACCCGCATGCCCGCGCTCTTCGTGAAGTCGGCGATCGTCACCCGCCCCTGCGGATCGGACAGCGTCGTCACCACCGCGGGCGGCTTGTAGAGGAGGAACCAGTGCCGCTCGCTCGACGCCTCGACGGGCCGCCCGTCGACCACCACCAGGTCCTTGCCCGGCTCGATGCGCGTGCCCAGCACCGTCACCACCTCGCCGTTCACCTTCACCCGGCCGGCGGTGATCAACTCCTCCGCGTGCCGCCGCGAGGCCAGCCCCGCCCGCGCCAGGTACTTCTGAAGCCGCTCCATGATGACCTTCTCTTCAGCCGTTGTCCGGCGTGGTGGGCGGCGACCCGCTGCCCGGGGGTTGCTGGTCCGGTGGAGGCTCGGGCGGATTGAGCACCTTGTCCGCCGTCTTCGAGGTCACGTCGGCGCGATCGATCGCCTGCTCCAACTCCGCGAGCGCCGCCTCCGAGGCCTTGTCCGCGTCAGCGACCCGCTGCTTGAAGGACGCGTCGGACAGCTCGTCGACGATCCCCGTCACCGGCTTCGGGGCCTCCTTCTCGACGATCTCCCGGCTCTCCTCGGTGAGCTCCTGGAATTCCCGCAGCGTGGGCAGCGCGTTCAGATCCTTGAGCGCGAAGAACTCCAGGAACTCGCGCGTGGTGCCGTAGAGGATCGGCCGGCCGACCTCCTCCTTCTTGCCGACGATCTTGATGAGGCGCCGATCGAGCAGCGCCTTCAAGACCGCGCCCGAGTCCACGCCGCGAATGTCCTCGATTTCTGGCCGCGTCACCGGCTGGCGGTAGGCGATGATCGCCATCGTCTCCACCGCGGCGCGGGTGAGCCGCTGGGGCTTCACCTTGAGGAAGCGGCGCACGTACTCGCTCGACTCCGGCGCGGTGCGGAACTGCCAGCCGCCCGCCACCTCGGTCAGCACCAGGCCGGACACGCCTTCGCGGCGATCGCCCTGCAGCGCCTCCAGGCCCTTCTGGATCTTCTCCCGCTCGATGCCGGTGGCCTCGAAGAGCTGATCGAGGGTGAGCGGCTGCGGCGCCACGAAGAGCACGCTCTCCAGCACGTTCTTCACCTGCTTCGCAGTGAGCCTCCGCGAGTGGGCGACGAGCTTCTCGAACGGCGTCTCCTGCTCGGTGGCGTCGATTTCCGCCGCGTCGACGTCCTCGAGCTCGGGGTCGCCCGCCGGCCCCTGGGTGACCGCCGCCACCTCTTCCTCGGAGAACTGCGCCGGTCCGCCGCTGCCGGGATCGCCGGCCTTATTGGTACTCACCTTCGATGTCCTCCGCGGTGTGCGTGTCTTCGGTGCCGAAGTGCGAGAGCGCCTCGGGGCGTCCGCTGATCAGAATGTCGTCGCCGTCGTCCGCCTGGAAGACGCGCAGCAGCCGGTGCTTGCACATCTCCAGCAGCGCCAGGAAGGTGATCACCACCTGGCTGCGGACGCGCTGCCCCTCGAAGAGCGCGAAGAAGCTCACCCGCCCGGCTTCTGCCCCGCGCACCTTCGCGGCGATGTTGTACATGGCCTGGGTGAGCGACAACCGCTCGCGCATCACCTCGTGCTGCTTCTGCGGCTCGAGCGCCTTGAGCACCCGATCGAGCGCCTCGATCAGCTTGTAGATCGACAGCTCCTGGAGGCCGATCTCGTCCGGATCGAGCGGCACCTGCTCCTGGCGCACCTTCCGGGTGAACACCATGCGATCGAGGATGTCGGCCTGGAGCAGCTGATCGGCGGCGGCCTTGTACTTCTGGTACTCGAGCAGCCGGCGGACCAGCTCGGCGCGCGGATCGAGCTGCTCCTGGCTGGCGTCGGCGCCGTCCGCCAGCGCGGCCTCATCGCGCGGCAGCAGCATGCGCGACTTGAGGTGCAGCAGGGTCGACGCCATCACCAGGAACTCCCCGGCGATGTCCAGGTTGATTTCCCGCATCAGCTCCAGGTGCGCGAGGTACTTCTCGGTGATCAGCGCGATGGGGATGTCGAGGATGTCCAGCTTGTGCTCGCGGATCAGGTGCAGCAGCAGATCGAGCGGCCCCTCGAAGTTGGGCAGCGCGATGCGGAAGGCGTCGCGCGGGGCGATCACCTCGTTCAGCGCATCGTCCGGTGCAGGACTCACGTCCTTCACGTCAGCCACGTCGGGGGCTCATCCTTGAAGCAGGGCCGGAAAATCGGCGTCGGAGCCGTGTAGCACAACCCCGCTGTTCCGCCTCACGTCTTACAGCCCCACCGCAGCGCGCACCCGGCCGATCACCGGGGCGGCGTAGGCCCGCGCCTTGTCCGCGCCGGCCTTGAGGATCCGCTCCACCTCCGCCGGATCGGCGAGCAGCTCGGCGTACCGCTTGCGGGGCCCGTCGAAGGTGGCCTTGAAGCCGTCGAGCAGCGCGCCCTTGAAGTAGCCGTAGCCCTTCTTCGGATCGCCGCCGGATCTCCACTCGGCGTCGATGGTGGCGAACTGCGGGGCCGGCAACACCACCTTGAGCAGGTCGTACAGCGGCTGGTTCTGCGTCGGCTTCGGCGCGTCGGGCGCCGTCGAGTCCGTCTTCACCGACTTCACCTGCTTCTCGGCCTCCTTGTCGGTGCCGAAGAGATCGATGGTGTTGCCGTAGCTCTTGGACATCTTCTGGCCGTCGCGGCCGGGGACGACGGCGGTCTCGTCGCGGATCCGTTCGGCGGGCAGCTTGAAGACGCCGGCCTTCTTCGAGGGATCGGCCGGCTCGTACCCGGGCACGTAGCGGACGTTGAACTTGGTGGCCCAGTCGCGGGCGAACTCGAGGTGCTGCTTCTGATCCCGTCCCACCGGCACCACGTCCGTGTCGTAGAGCAGGATGTCCGCGGCCATCAGCACCGGGTAGGCGAAGAGGCCGAACTCGGGGTGCTTGATGCCCCTATTCTCGATCTTGTCCCGGTAGCTGTGGGCGCGCTCGAGGTAGGAGACCGGCACGGTGGTGCCGAGGATCCACATCAGCTCGGTGATCTCGGGGATGTCGGACTGGCGGAAGAGGGTCGCCTTGTGCGCGTCGACGCCGAGGGCGAGGAAGGCGCAGGCCGTCTCGACGGTGAGCTGCCGCGCGACCGCCGGATCGTGCACGGTGTTGAGCGCGTGGAGGTTGGCGATGAAGTACAGCGCCTCGCCTTCCTCCTGGAGGCGGACGAACTCGCGGATGGCGCCGTAGTAGTTGCCGAGGTGCAGGCGACCGGAGGACTGAACGCCAGAGAGGATTCGCATGTCGCGCAAGGCACCTAGTCCGACTCGCGCGCCACGACAACCTGACTTCAGTCGCTCCAGGTGCGCAGCTTCAGCAGCGCGCCGAGCACCAGCATCAGGGCGAAGAGCGCCGCGTAGCCGGCCGACCGACGCTTCTTCTTCTGCCGCCACGACTCGATGGCCAGCGACACCAGCACCGCGCCCGCCGCGACCGTCCCCAGCCACTCCCACAGGGAGACGATGACGCGCCGCGCGTACCAGGGCGCATAGCGAGACGTGGGCCTCGGGGTGAAGGCCGCCTCCAGTCCGCCGCTGCTGATGTTCACCAGGCGCCGGTACTGGCCGAAGGCGACCACCGCGATGCCGACGGCCAACGCGACCGCGATGACCTTGCGCCGCGTCGACCAGCCCTGCCACTTGTCGTAGCCGCTGAAGAGCGGGATCACCACCAGCAGGACGACGAGCAGGACTTGAACGAGGAGCAGGAGGACGTCCAGAGGTCAGCTCCTCTCCCTGGCCCTCTCCCCGCTGGGACGAGGGGATCTTCTGCTGCGCGGGTGGTGCAGCTCGTAGACGTTGCGCAGCCGCTGCGTGTTGACGTGCGTGTAGATCTGCGTGGTCGAGAGATCCGCGTGGCCCAGCATCGCCTGCACCGCGCGCAGGTCGGCGCCGCGCTCGACGAGGTGGGTGGCGAAGGAGTGCCGCAGCTTGTGCGGAGACAGGGGCTTTGAGATCCCGGCGCCCCTCGCGTAGCGGCGCAAGAGCTTCCAGAAGCCCATGCGCGAGAAGCCCCTGCCCCGCGGCGTGACGAACAGCGCCTTCGCCTCCCGGCCCTTGAGGATCGCTGCCCGCGGCCCCTCCAGGTAGGCCTTCAGCTTCTCGATCGCGTGGCGGCCGAGCGGCACCACCCGCTCCTTGCGGCCCTTGCCGAACGCCAGCACGTAGCCGTCCACCAGGTTCACGTCGTTGACGGACAGGCAGAGAAGCTCGCTGACCCGCAGCCCGGTGGCGTACAGCACCTCGATCATCGCGCGATCGCGGCTGCCCACCGCCTTCGTCTCGTCGGGGGCCTTGAGGAGCGCCTCCACCTCGTCCACCGTGAGGAAGACGGGCAGCTTCCGCGCGTGCTTCGGGGTGTCGAGATCGTCGGTGGGGTTGCCTGGGCTGAGCTTCTCGTCCTCGAGGAACCTGTGGAAGCCGCGCAGCGCCGCCAGGTGCCGCGCTCGGCTGCGGGGGGAAAGGCCCCTGTTGCCCAGGAAGGCGAGGTGCTCGAGCACATCCTCCCGGGTCGCGCCCTCCACCGTGACGCCCCGCCCGGCCAGGTGCGTGAGGTAGCCGCGCACGTCCACCGCGTAGGCGTCGACCGTCTTCGCCGCCAGGTTCCGCTCGGCGCGCAGGAAGGTGACGTAGTGATCGAGCAGCGCGGACTGCATAAAGGGAGGATCGGCGCTCGCCCCGGCGCGCGCAACTACTCGCCCATCACCAGGATTCCCTTGCCCTGGCGCAGCACCTCGATCTGATCGTTGATCAGCGAGACCACCGTGGACGGCTCCGATGGCTGCAGGCCCCCGTCGAGGATCAGATCCAGCCGGTTGCCCAGCTTGTCCTTGATGCCGCGAGCGTCGGTGAGGACCTCGCCGTCCTCGTCCGTCGCGGAGGTGGTGACGATCGGCCGCCCCAGCTTCGCGGCGATGGCCAGCATCAACGGCGCCTGGGGCACCCGGATCCCCACCTGCCGCTGCCGGGACTGCATCATCTCGGGCACCAGCCGCGTCGCCTCCAGCACGAAGGTGAACGGGCCGGGGGTGAGCTGCTTCATGTAGCGGTACGCGAAGTTGGACACCTTGGCGTACCGGGCCACGTCGGAGAGATCCGGGCAGAGGAAGGCCATCGGCTTGCGGCGATCGCGCCCCTTCACCCCGTACAGGCGATCGATGGCCTTCTTCGAGAGCAGATCGCAGCCGATGCCGTAATAGGTGTCGGTGGGGTACGCCAGCAGGCCTCCGTCCTCCAGCACCTTCGCGGCGCGGTCGACGACGCGCGGCTGGGGGTGGATCGGATCGACTTCGACGATCGGCGCCTGGGACATGACTTGAGGACCGCTCTACCGCAATCCCGTCACCGTTTGCAGGACTTCATGTCCGGCACGAAGACCTGCCGCGACGGATCGAAGCTGAAGTCCACCTTCTTGCACTTGTCACCGTTCAGCGTGACGGAGATCTGCGTGCCCCAGTCCCCGTGCACGCGTACCCGCGCCACGCCCTTCGCGTCGAAGAGCACCGACGACAGCCGCAGCACGCAGGGATCGGGATCGCCCTTCGAGACCGAGATCACCGCCGCGGGCTTCTTCCCGGTGAAGAACCAGTACTCGCCGAGGAAGTCCCCGCGCGACTGCACCGGGCAGAACTTCTTCGGCGGGGCGTCCAGCTCCACCTGAAAGCCCTGGCCGAGGGTGAGCGGCCCGCACGACTTCTTCTCCTCGAAGGCCGCGGCGGACAGGTGCTTCATCACCTCGCCGAGGATCGCCTTGCGCTTGAAGAGCTTCGCCTCCAGGCCCGGCGAGAGATCGAGCCACTGCTGGAGCTGCTCGATGACGCGCGCCATCCCGCCGAGGAAGCGCATCAGGTACACCGCCTGCGGCGTGCACTGAGGGATCGCCGGGGACACCATGCGCTCCTGGTCCGCCACCGGCGCCTTCGGGGCCGGCTCGATCACCGCGCCGAAGTGGCCCAGCGGGGCCGAGATGGTCGGCAGCGGCGAAGGAGGAGCAGGCGGCGGCTTCGGGGCGGCCGCCAGGACCAGGGACAGCAGGAAGATGGACATGGCTCCCACGGCTTCTACCTCATCCGCGCCTCGAGCCACCTGGCCGTCGCGTCCAGCGCGCTCGCCTCCTGCCGGCCGAAGGAGTGCCCGGCGCCCCCAAGCACCAGCACCTCGCTCCGGGGATTGCCGGCCGCCGCCTCGCGCACCACCGGAAGAGGGCCCAGCTCGTCGGCGCTCCCCTGGACGATCAGCGTCGGCGCCGTCGCGCGGGCAAGCGCCTCTTCGTCGAGCGGCCGCGGCTTCCCCGGAGGGCGCACCGGGAAGCCCAGCAGCACCACCGCCCGCACGTCCCTGCGCCGCCCCAGGCGAATCGCGATCCGCCCACCGAAGCTGCGGCCGATGAGCACGAACGGCGGCGCCAGCGTCGCGAGCAGCCGCTCGAGCCACGCCACCTCGCGCTCGAGGCCTGGCGTCACCTTTCCCCGCGGCGGCGCCTCCCGATGGCAGTCGAAGCCCAGGGCGGCGAGCCGCTTCGCCAGCTTCACCAGGATCGGCTGCGAGGCCCGCCCTCCGAAGCCCGGGAGCAGCACCACCGTCCCGCGCCCACTCACGCGCGCTGGGCCTCGATCAGCCGTGGCAGCATGCCCCGCTCGGTGCCGCCGAAGCGCAAGAGCAGCTTCTCGCGGAAGCTCTTGAGCTCGTCCCAGTCCAGCTCGATGTGCCCGTGGGCCACCGGATCGCGCAGCTTCTCCTTGCTCCACTGCACGAAGGCCGCCAGGGACTCGAAGAAGGCGTCCTCCAGCGAGAACTGCTGAGCGAGGAAGGCGCGGAAGGGCGCGAGGTAGGCCTCGTGGCGGCGATCCAGCACCCGGCTCACCTCGCCCAGGGCCGGCGCGCGCACGGAGAGTTCTCGATCGAAGGCGTCCACGAAGCGATCGAAGTACTCCACCCGCTTGCCGCGCTTCTCCCGCACCGCGCCGGCGAGGAAGTCCTGCCGGCGCGTGCCCTGCTCCAGCCAGGTGTCGAAGGGCTTCACCAGGAGCTCCACCAGGCTGCGCTCCAGCGCGCCCGAGAAGAGCACGGCCACCGCCGCGGCCGGCAGCTCGGTGGTGATCGCCGTCTGGTAGGTCCGCTCCGCCACCAGGAGCATCTGCCAGAGGGGCGCGGGGCAGCGATCCCGGGCCGCGCCGAAGGCCCGCTCCAGGTTCTCCTTCGCCTTGTCGCCCGCCTCGCGCTCCCGCGTCTCCAGCTCCTCGCGCACCTTCCTCTGTTGCTCGGCGACGAGGCGCCGGCGCTCCGAGTCCGCGCCCTCCTGCGCCCTGCGGATCGCCTCCTCGGCGGAGGACTGCGCCGCCTGGAGCCGGGCGAGCTCGCGCCGCAGCCGCTCCACCTCGGTCTCGCGGGCCTCAAAGCGCCGCCGCAGCGCCTCGGCCTCGGCGCGCGCCGCCTCCACCTGCTGGGCGGCGGTGGATTCGAGATCGCTGCGCCAGGCCAGCCGCTTCAAGGTCAGCGCCAGGGCGCGGCGGGCCTCGGGCTCGTCGGGATCGAGTTCCAGCGCCCGGCGCAGGTGCTGCTCGGCGCCCTCGAAGTCGCCGGCCTCGGCGGCGAGGTGACCGAGATCCACGAAGACGCTCGCGCCCAGGCGAGGCACCGCGCTCTCCGGCAGCGCCTTCGCCTGCTCCAGCACGGTCAGCGCCTGCTCGCGGCGCCCGAGGAGCCGCAGCGCGCGGCCCTTCGTGGCCCACCACTCGAAGCGCGTGCCGGGATCGAGCGCTCCCAGGCGCTCGCCTTCCTCGAGCAGCTCCTGCGCCTGGCCCGGTTGGCCGCGGACGTTGGCGATCTGCGCGAAGAGGAGCAGATCGTCGGCCTGGGCGCCCTGGGCCCGCCGCCTGGCGATCAGCTGATCGGCCAGCGCGGTGTCGCCCACCACCTGCGCCGCGTAGGCCATGTGCCCCAGTTGGTGGCCCTCGAGGCGCCCGGCCGCCTCGATCGCCCGCCACGCCGCCAGCGCCTCGGCCGGCTCGCCGCGCAGCAGCTTCAGGTCCGCGCGGACCGCGCGCGCCGCCCAGGAGAGCTCCGGATCATTCCGCGCGCCGGCCTCCACCTGGGAGGCGAGCGCGTCTGCCTCGTCGAGCCGCCCGCGCCGCGCCTTCACCAGCGCCAGCACCAGCCGGGTGTCGGGGCCCCCGCCCACCAGGAGGGCCGCGGCGAGCTGCTGCTCGGCGGCCTCCACCTCGCCCACCTTGAGGAGCGCCGCCGCGAAGTGGGTCAGCACCGCGGGATCGCGCGGCTTTCTGGCCCGCGCCCGGCCCAGGAGCTCGAGCGCCTGGCGGGGCTGCTCCAGATCGCTGAGCAGCGAGCCCAGGTGCGCCTCCACGTCCGCGTCCTTCGGGAAGCGGCGGTAGGCCTCCTCCAGCACCTTCTGGGCGTCGAGGCGGCGATCGGTCCGGCGCAGCGCCTCCGCCAGGAGCGTGAAGGCCGCCGGCTGATCCAGGGTAGACTCGCCGATGACGCGGCGCGCAGCCCCCTCCACCTTGCCCCACTCGCCGCGCTCGGCCTGCAGCCGGGCCTCTTCGAGCAGCGCGAGCGCGCGGCGCTTGTTCAGGCGGGGCGGCACCGGCAGCGGACCCTAGTGGCGCGTGATGAAGAAGTCGCGGGTGACGACGCCCCCCGCCGGGCCAACCTGCTGCGCGGCGGCGGACGCCGTGCCACCGGCCCGGGGAGGTGGCCCGGACGTGCCGCGCTGCGCCGTGGCCGGCGCGAGCTCCACCGGGCTGGCAGCGGCGGAACGCAGCGCGTCGATCAGCTCTTCCCGGGTCTTGAGGCCTGCCGCGCCGCGTCCGAGGCGTTCGCGGGCCAACGTCAAGAGCTCACGCAGCGTGCGGGAAGCGAGGTCGTCCACACCGGTGCACTTCGCACTGCTCGCCCGGTGGGTCAACGTGCCATGATGCGCCCCGGCCGTGAGCGATCTGCCGCGACTTCTGTTCTGTTGCTTCGACGTGGTCCCGGGGCCCAGCGCGATCTCGCGCCGGCTGACCGAGTACATCAAGGGCCTGTCGGAGCGCTTCCAGGTGGTGGTGCTGTCCGCCAAGACGCCGGATCACCCCCACATCGAGCGCTACCACGGGGCGCGGCTGCTCCGGGTGCCCGTGGGCTCCGGCGATCTGCCGTCGCGCTCGCAGACCTTCGATCGCGCGGTGCGCCGCCAGCTCGAGAGCGAGGAGTACGGCCTGGTGCACTTCTTCGATCCCTTCGCCGGCTACGCGCTGTGCGAGCGGAAGGGCGAGCTGGGCTACCGGCTGATCTACGACGCCTGCACCTTCCCCTCGGTGGAGATCCCCCTGGAGAACCCGGCGCTCGAGGCCAACCGCCGCTTCGTGGCGCGGGTGCGCCGGCAGGAGCTGTTCTGCCTGATGAACGCCGACGGCGTGGTGGTGGGCAGCCCGTTGACCGCCGACTGGATCGCCGGCCTCGGCGTGGAGCGCGACCGGGTGCGGGTGCTGCGCGCGCCGGTCGATCTCGAGCCCTTCAAGCCCGAGGTGATGGGCAAGCCCGACGCCACGCCGATGAAGCTGCTGCACCTGGGGAGGATCACCCGGGGGCAGGGGCTCGAGACGCTGCTGGAGGCGCTGTCGCTCGCGCTGCAGACGGTCGACGTGCGCCTGACGGTGGTGAGCCCGAAGAGCCCTGAGGCGCAGGCCCGCCTCGAGGCCCAGGTGGCGGCGCTGAAGCTGTCAGGAAAGGTGGAGTTCCAGGCGCCCGTCGGCCACGACGACATCTTCAAGGTGCTGGCCACGGCCGACGCGGGGGCGCTCACGCTGGACGACGGGGAGCGCAACCAGAAGGTGGGCACTCCGCTGGCGCGGCTGGGGGAGTACCTGGCCGCCGGCCGCCCGGTGATCGCCGCGGACGTGACCAGCGCCAAGGTCCTGCTGCCCGCCGAGGGCGCCGTCCTGTACCGCCCGGGCGACGCGCGCTCGCTGGCCGACGCCCTGGTGCAGTTGGCGACCGACACCGAGCGCCGGGTGACGCTGGGCGCCGCCGCCCGCGAGGCCGCCTTCGAGTGGGACAGCGCGCGGGTGCGCCTCGAGCTCTTCAAGCTGTACGCCGACGTCACCGGCGCCTCGGTGGAGGGCGCCCCCCGCGACGCCTCCGCGGATCCGTACGAGCCGACGCAGTTGGGCAGCGTGCCCACCGATCCGGGCGAGGTGACGCAGTTGGGCGCGCGGGCCCGGAGCAGCGAGGACTCGGGCGTCGGCACCAACAAGGTGAAGACCGATCCGGCGATCGCCGCGCGGCCGGACTCGTCGACGGACTCCGCGGCGAAGGCCGAGCGGCCGGCGATCATGGGCGTGCTGCTGCGCGACGACGTGCAGGTGACCGAGCCCGGCGCGAAGCCGGCCAGCGAGCCCCCGGTGGTGATGGGATCGCCCCTGCGGGAGGCGAACGAGGGCCGGGCCACGGTCGCCAGCGTGGCGGCGGCGCTGTCCGAGGCGGTGCCGGCGCCGATCCCCGGCTTCGACGTTCCCCCGCCGGTCGCCGAGGGGAAGCCGGCCGGCGCGCCCGCGGACGAGGCGGCGGCTCGCACGGATCAGCCGCCCCCGGCAGAGGTGAGTCTTCCCGCGCCCTCGGTGCCGACTTTCCCCGAGGCGATCGATCGCACGGCGCCAGCCAGCGCGCCGGCCGCTCCCGTCTTCGTCCCGCCGCTGACGGAAGCCCTGCCTGGGCCTCCTCCCTCCGTGCCGCCCGAGAGCGGGCGCCCGCGCCGCATCACCGGCTCGTTCGACGTCCGCGCGGCCTCGAGCGGCACGGTGGACGCGCCGCGCGCCAGCCCCCAGGCAGCAGCGCCTTCGCCGCGCGCCTCCACCCTGCCGGACGTGCCCGCCGTGGCCAGCCCCCCGGGGCGAACGCCTCGCACCACCGGCGCCCAGCCAATCGCTGAAGGCACCTCGCGCAGCCCGACCAGCCCGGAGCTGGAGTCGCCCCGCGCGCCCGCCACGCCCGAAACGACCGCGCCCCTGCGCGCCACAGGTCCGTCCGCCGTCGTCGGGACGAGCGGACGCACCGCGGGCCTCCACGCCGCGCCATTGGTCAACCCCCCGGGTGAGCCAGCGCGCGGCTCGGGCCTCCCTCCGGCTGCGTCGGACCTCTCCGCACCGTCGACGAGCGCGCGCCCCGCCGGCCTTCACGCAGCCCCGCCCGCTTCTCAGGACGCCGCCGCGGCCAGCGCCCGCCCCACTGGCCTTCCGGCCCCCGCAGACGCCCCCATTCCCTCCGGCACGACGAGCGGACGCGCCACCGGCCACCCCGCCCCGCCGCCCAGGCGCGAGGAGCGCACCATTCCCATGCCCCCAGCCCCTCCCGCCGGAGCGGCAGCGCGGAGCGGGCCCCGCTTCACGCCGTCGCCGCCACGCACGGAGACGGTGGGGCCTCCTCCGATGCCCGGCGGACCGCCTCCCCTTCCTGGCACGGCGTCGTCTCCCGGTGACCTGCGGACCCGGTCCGGCACCTCGCTGCCCGCGGTCGCCAGCACTCCGTCCGGCACCGTCGCTGCGGCGGGCGCGCCCCGGCCTTCCTCGCCCGCGATCACGGCCCCGCCCACCCCTGACACACGCGGCCCGGCCAGCACCGACGAGGACATCGCCGAGATCGGCGCCGACGAGGTGATGGACGTGGACGACGCGCCAGCCCCCGGTCCCTCCGACACCGGCGAGGAGATCATGGAGGCCGACGAGGCAATCCAGACGGTGGACACGGATCCCTCACCTCCGCCCTCTGCGCTCGATCCCTGGCTGGCCCAGTTGGTCCACGGCTACTGCCCGCCCGAGTCCCACCTCTTCGACCGCCACACCCCGCCCACCACCATGCCCGGGCGCGATACATGAGTGTAGTCACCGCGCTTCAAGCCGGTTTACCGGGCCCGCGGCTCGGGGCAGACTGTTGATCAGCGTCTTTGCAAGGAGTGCCTGTTGGAGCGCCGCGTCCTCATCGTCGAGAGCCAGAACGACTTCGCGCTGACGATGGCGTCGGTGCTCAAGAGCGCGGGCTACCAGACCAGCCTCGCAGCCAGCGCCGGGGACGCCCAACGGGAGCTGGAGAAGCGCCGGCCGGACCTGGTCGTCTTACGCGCCGAGCTGCCGGATCAGAGCGGCTTCGTCCTCTGCGGCACCATCCGCAAGGGGCGCTTCGGGCCCAACCTGCCCGTCATCCTCCTGTCGTCGGACGTCGGCGCCGAGGCGCTGCGCCAGCACGCGCAGAGCGCCAACGCGGCCAACGGCTACCTCGCCATCCCCTTCGAGATGGGGGAGCTCACCACCTTGACCCAGACTTTCGTCCCGCCCGGAGCCCCTGCCGCCTCGCCGTCGTCTACCCAGGACGAATTGGACGCGGATCTCACCAACGCCTTGACCGGCCAGGGCCCGCAGGAAGGCGGAGGGCCCACCGCGCCGCCGCCCCTGAAGACGAGCCCTGGTGGCCCGCCCCGCCTGCCCCGCCGCGAGCGCCGCAGCGCGCTGACCGACGAAGACAAGGCCTTCCTCGACCGCGCCTTCAGCTCCATCGCCGATCGCAAGGCCGAGCTGTTGGCCGAGAGCCGCGAGGTGCGCCGCTCCGCTCCGCGCCGCGAGCAGATGGGCACGCCGGAGGCGAAGATCCAGATCCTCCGGGACGAGCTGAAGAGCCGCGAGGCACAGATCGCCCGCATCTCCGAGATCTGGTCGGTGCGCGAGCGCGAGCTGTTGTCGGTCGAGGATCGCCTGTCCGAGAAGGACGTGGAGATCCAGGGCCACAAGATGCAGGTGGACGATCTGTCGCGCCGGCTCAACGAGTCGCAGAACACGCTGGTGGAGAAGGAGCGCGAGCACGGCCGGCAGGTGGAGGACCTGCTGCTCCAGAAGTTCATCGGCGAGAAGGAAGTCATCGAGGTCGTCTCGGCGAAGGAGAAGGAAGTCAACGTCCTGCGCAAGGAGAAGACGGGCCTCGAGGAAGAGCTGGCCCGCCGCGGCGCCGAGCTGGAGCAGTCCCGTAAGGAGACCGAGCAGGTCGAGAAGGACTACCAGCTCGCGACGCTGGAGTTCGAGGTCAAGGAGAAGGAGCTGCAGGAGGCGGTCGCCCAGCGCAACACGCAGCTCGAGGCCCTGCACCGGGACGTCGAAGGCCTCACCCACCAACTGCAGGACACGGTGGCCGGCCGCGACGCGAAGTACGCCGACTACGAGGGCCAGCTCAAGGCCCTGAGCGAGACGCTGGAGAAGACCCAGGCCGAGCGCGACGCCACGGTGGGCGACCTGGAGTCCAAGCTGCGGCTGTCCGAGGAGCACGCCCAGGCCAGCGATCTCGAGGGCGAGCGGCTCCAGGGCGAGCTGGCCGACGCCAAGGCCCGCGCCGCGGAGAAGGTGGGCAACCTCGAGGGCGAGATCGCCACGCTGCACACCCACCTGGAGGCGCTCAACACCCAGAAGTCCGAGTCGGAGCAGACGCTCAACGACACCATCGAGCAGCGCAACGCCCGCATCACTCAGTTGGAAGGCGAGCTGGCCGACACCATCGAGCGGAAGGATCGCGAAGAGGCCGAGCTGCAGTCGCAGATCCAGGCCCGCATGGAGCAGATCGGCGAGCTGGAAGGCGAAGTGGAGGCCGCCAAGGCCGCCCTGGCCGACCGCGAGGCCGAGCTGACCGCCGAGCTGGGAGACGTGGGCGCGCAGTTGACCGAGGCCAACGCCGATCGCAACGCGCAGCGCCAGGCGCTGGAGCAGCGGGGCCAGGAGATCCACGGGCTGCAGGCCGCGGTGGCCGAGCGCAACGAGAGCATCTCGCGGCTGACGCTCAACCTCGACGAGACGCAGAAGGCGCTCCTGGCCACCCAGCAGGCGCTCAACGAGACCCAGGCGGCGCTGGAGGCGAAGAGCAACGAGCACGCGCTCTCGTCCGACGATCTGGCCCGCACCCAGGCGGAGCTGGCCCAGACGCGCAAGGAGCGCGACGAGCGGCAGGGCGAGGTGGGCCAGGCTCGCAACGAGATCCAGCGGGTCACCGGCCTGTTCCGCCAGTCAGAGGCGGCCAAGGCCCAGTTGGAAGAGCAGCTGTCCGGAGAGCTGGGGCAGGTGCGATCTGCGCTGGCCGAGGCCCAGGGCAACTACGAAGCAGAAGCGCAGGCCCACCAGCGGCTGCAGCAGGAGTCGGCCGGCACCATCCAGCAGCTCACCCAGGAGCGCGCCGCGCTGGCCGAGCGGCTGGAGGCCACCGGCGTCGATCTGGCCGCCACCCGCGCCAACCTCGAGGACACGCTCAAGTCCCTGGACATCGAGAAGCGCGCCCACGCGGACACCAACCAGCACTACGCGGCGAAGGTGCAGGCGCTGGAAGGCGAGCTGGGCAAGGTGCGCGGGCAGGCGCAGGATCTGGCGGAGAACATCACCGCCACCAAGCAGGAGCTGGGCGCCCGCGTCTCCGAGCTGACGCAGATGAACGCGCGGCTGGCCCACGCGGAGGACACCCGGGCCCACCTCGAGGAGCGGATCTCCACCCACACCGAGGAGTCAGGGCGGCGCGAGGAGCTGCTGCAGAACGATCTGGCCACCAAGTCCAAGGAGCTGGCCGACACCCTGCGCAAGCTGACCACCCTGCAGCAGGAGAAGGTGCGGCAGGTGGACGCGCTGACCCGAGAGGTCACCGCGAAGACGGAGGCGGCCAAGACGCTCGAGGGCAAGCTGAAGTCGCTGTTCGACGAGTCGAAGAAGAAGACGGACGAGCTGAGCCACCGCGGGGCGGGGCTGGCCGCCGAGCTGGACGCGGCCCGCAAGGACCTCGCCGAGAAGACCGACGGCCTGGCCAAGGCCTCCCAGGCCCACCAGCACGCGGTGCAGGAGCGCGATCAGGTGCGCGGGCAGATGCAGACGGCCATTCAGCAGGCCAACGCGCGGATCCAGGAGGCGAACAACGCCATCGCCCAGGAGAAGGCCGCCGGGAAGAAGCACGCCGACGAGCTGACCCAGAAGCTGCAGCGCGCCGAGGCGCGGATCGCCCAGGTGCAGCAGGAGGCGTCAACCAAGGGCGGCGAGATGGAGACGCGGCTCAAGGACGCGCAGAACCAGCTGGGCCTGCGGCAGCGCCGGGTCGCCGAGCTGGAGCAGGCCATGGAGGCCGCCAGCGCCGCCCGCACCCGGAACGAGAAGGAGCTGCAGGCGAAGATCGCCGCCTCGGAGCAGAAGGCCCAGGAGACGATGCAGAAGCTCCAGGTCGCCCTGGGCGAGCGCAAGCAGCTCGAGGCCCGGCACCTCAAGGACGTGGAGGATCACGCCACCAAGCACAAGGCGGAGATGGATCGCCGCGAGCAGGTGAAGGCGCAAGAGGTGAAGCGCCTTCAGGAGGCGGTGCAGGAGAAGTCCAAGCAGCTCAAGGTGGTGGAGCTGGAGCTGGCCCGCTACAAGAACAAGCCGGGCGCCGCTGCCGCCAGGCCCGCTGCCCCGCCCGCCGCCAGGCCCGCCGCGCAGAGCACCGCCGCCGCCGCCGCGTCCTTCCTCGGGGAGGACGACGAGGAGCAGGCCACCAAGGTGAACGCGCTGCCCCCCGTCGAGGCCAGGCCCGCCCGGCCGCCGACCGCAGCGCACCCCGCCGTGGGCGCCAAGGCTCCGGCCGCCAAGCCCGCCGTGGCGATCAGCGCCGCCCCGGCCAAGAAGCCGCAGCAGGGTGAAGATCGGACCGTGGTGGTGGCGACTTCCAACTCGCTGCCCAAGAGCGACGACGACGTGGACTTCACGTCGATCATCGACAACCTGGGCGAGTAGCTACTTCGCCTCGAGGATCACGATCGAGCGCGGCTTCACCACGTAGTCCGGGGTGGTGACGGCTTCCGGCGCGTCGAGCCAGGCGTTGCTGGTGGCCCGCTGGGGCTTGCCCAGCGTCACCAGCGTCTCGGGAAGATCCCAGTACGGCTGGGTGTCGATGACTCGCTTCCAGGCGCGCCCTTGCGGCAGCGAGAAGGTGACGTCGGCCGCCTCACCGTTGATGAGGATCGCGAGCTCCGGGCCCTTCGACGCGTCCCAGTAGTGCAGCAGGAGCTGCTTGCTGTCCCAGGCCACTTGATCCGTGTTCTGCGCGCTCTTCCAGGAGAACGGGGCCGACTGGCCATACTCCAGCGGGGCGAAGGCGTAGAGGTGCTCCTTGCGGAAGCGGATCACCTGCTTGACGAAGTCGTGCATGCGGTGCCGGGGGTCCTGGGCCTGGTAGGTGCCCCAGTCCATCCAGTTCGACTCGTTGTCGGCCAGGGTGCTGTAGGCGTTGTTGTTGCCCAGTTGGGTCCGCAGCCACTCGTCGCCCTGGTAGAGCAAGGGCGTGCCGTGGCTCACCATCAGCGCCACGAAGACGTTCCGCATCATCTGCCGCTTGGTCGCCTCGTCCTGCCAGTCGCGGGAGCGGTTGTTGTCTTCCCCCGACACCCGCTCGCACCAGGCGCTCGTCGGATCCTTGCAGCACACCGGGTTGAGCGGGCCGCAGCCGTTGCGCTTCTGGGTGTAGGTGAAGAGATCGTAGAGCGTGAAGCCGTCGTGCACGGTGACGAAGTTGACCGAGTGGTACGGGCGGCGCTGGTTCCACTGGAACCAGTCGCTCGAGCCGGTGAGGAAGAAGCCGCCGTCCTTCACCTCGGTGGAGTTCAGCTTGAAGCCGTCGATGTTCCAGAAGCTGCGCCACCAGTCGCGGAAGCGGCCGTTCCACTCACCCCACCCCGTGCCCGGCTTGTTGGTGGCCGCGGGGAACAGGCCGATGCGGGTGCCGTAGCCGTTGGCGAAGGGGTTGCCGGGGGGGCCGTTCCAGGACTGGGCGAGATCGTAGCCACCCGCGGCCCACGGCTCGGCGATGAGGCGGGTGTTGTACTGCTGCAGCACCGGATCGTCGGCGATGTCCTGCAGCACGGTGCCCTTCGGGTCCTCCCAGACGAAGTACTGCAGATCCCTCTCGCCCAGCACCGGCGCGAGATCGAAGCGGAAGCCGTCGACGTGCAGCTCCTCCACCCAGTAGCGCAGGGAGTCGCGAATCAGCCGGCGGAAGGGCGCGTGGTTGCACCGCGTCTCGTTGCCCACGCCGGTGTTGTTCCAGTAGCTCTGCTTGTCGTCGGACAGCGCGTAGTACGCGTGGTTGTCCAGCCCGCGCAGGTTGTACAGGCCCACCACTTCCTTGGGATCGAAGTTGAGCAGGTCGCCGGGAATGGAGTCCTGGGGGTTGAAGTCCTGCTCCAGCCGCTCGCGCCAGAAGCCGCCTTCCCCGGTGTGGTTGTAGACGACGTCGAGCAGCACCTCGATGTCGCGCTGGTGGAGCTGGTCCACCATCCACTTGAACTCGTCGATGATCTCGTGCTGCTCCTTGCGGAAGCTGTAGGAGTTCTCTGGGATGAAGAAGGACAGCGAGTTGTAGCCCCAGTACCCGCCTTCGGACGGCTTCTCGAAGGGCGGCATGACGTGCACCGCGGTGACGCCGAGATCCTTCAGGTAGTCCGCCTTCTCCCCCAGGCCGCGGAAGGTGCCGGGGTGATCGACGCCCGACGCCGGGCTGGCGGTGAAGCCCCTGGGGTGCAGCTCGTAGAGGATCAGGTCGTTCCACCGGTGGCCGGGGGAGTTCTCGTCCTGCCGGCGCGCGCGGTAGCTCGTCTCGTTCTCGCTCCAGGTGTAGCGGCTCTGCACCACCACCGACTTGGACGCCGCGGCGAAGGTGGAGTCGGTGCGCCTGGGCCCCGTGGCCAGGCTGCCCTTGCTCCAGTCGTGATCGCGGTGGATCGCCTTCGAGTACGGATCCCACAGCAGCTTGTTGGGGTTGAAGCGGTTGCCATCGGGATCGACGTCGGTGAGGAAGCCCTTGATGGTGCCCGGCGTCCACTCGGGATCGAACGGCCAGTTGGGCCCCCACGCGATGAAGCCGTAGTGCTGGCCCACGCCCACGCCCTCGACGTGCAGGTTCCACACGCTCGAGTCCGGCACCTTCTCCATCGGGAAGCGGCGGGTGGGCTGGGTGGACTCGGGCTCGTCGAAGAGGAGCAGCTCGATGCGCTCGGCGCGCTCGCTGTAGACGCCGAAGTTGACGCCCTTGTCGACGATCGTCGGCCCCAGGTGATCGAGCGCCTTCACCTTCGCCACGTCCAGCGAGGGGGCCACCGGGGTCGTCTTGTACAGCCGCGCGGTGTCGGTGGGCCCGCAGGCGAACGCGAGGAGGACGAGGGCAAGCAGCGCAGCGTGACGCATGGGGCTTTCGAAGGTGACTCGCTCCAACCGGCCGGAGGAAGAGGCTGTACCAGAACCCGGCGCAGGGAGGCCAGAGCCCCTGAAGTGGGCCGGTTTTGGCCCTTCAGGTTTCGCCTCGAGGCGCTAGGTTTGCCCACCGTGTCCGCGGTCCGCCTGGTCGGCATCAAGAAGAGCTTCGGTGCCAACGCCATCGTCAAGGGCGTCGATCTGGACGTGGAGGCGGGCGAGTTTCTGGTGATGGTGGGCCCGTCGGGCTGCGGGAAGACGACGCTGTTGCGCCTGCTGGCCGGGCTGGAGTCGGTGGACGCCGGGGACCTCTTCGTCGACGGGCAGCGGATGAACGACGTGCCGCCACGCGATCGGGACATCGGCATGGTGTTCCAGAGCTACGCGCTCTACCCGCACATGACGGTGCGGGAGAACATGGCCTTCGGCCTCGAGCTGCGGAAGCTGCCCCGGGCGGACATCGACGCGCGGGTGGCGAAGGCCGCGCAGATGCTGGAGCTGGGACAGTTGCTCGAGCGCAAACCCAAAGCCCTGTCGGGTGGACAGCGGCAGCGGGTGGCGATGGGGCGGGTGATCGTCCGCCAGCCGCGGATCTTCCTGTTCGACGAGCCGCTCTCCAACCTCGACACGGCGCTGCGGGTGCAGATGCGCGGCGAGCTGGCCCGGCTGCACCGACAGCTTCAAGTGACGATGATCTACGTCACCCACGATCAGGTGGAGGCGATGACGCTGGCCACGCGCGTGGCGGTGTTCAACCAGGGCCTGCTGCAGCAACTGGGGCCTCCGCTGGAGCTGTACCACCGGCCGGTCAACACCTTCGTGGCCACCTTCCTGGGCAGCCCGTCGATGAACCTGTTGCCGGCGACCCGCGAGGGCGCGGTGCTCAAGGGCCTGGGCTTCGAGCTGCCCGCACCCGCGGAGGTGAGCGGCGAGGTGCAGGCGGGGCTGCGGCCGCAGGACTTGCGGGTGTCGGCGGACGGGCCGATCTCCGGCGAGGTGGAGGCGGTGGAGCGGTTGGGCTTCGACGGCTACGCCTTCCTCAAGACGGCGGCGGGGCCGGTGGCGGCGCGCTTCGAAGGCGGAATGAACGTCGAGGTTGGCCAGGCGGTGAAGGTGAAGCCGGTGGGCGACGCGCTGCACGTCTTCACGAAGGACGGCGGGAAGGCGCTGCGGCACCCGGAGGTCCTCGCTTCGTGAGCCGAGCCGAATGCACCCTCGCTCACCTCGGGGCAGAGGGGAAGCTGATCCTCCTCCTGCTCGTCGCCTCCCTGACCGCGCACGCCGCGCCGCTCAAGCTGTGGCACGGCTACCGCGGCGGCGAAGAAGCAGCCCTGCAGACGGCGGCGACGAAGTTCACCGAGTCGACAGGGATCGCGGTGGAGCTGCTCGCGGTCCCCTACGACGCGCTGTCCTCCAAGCTGACCAGCGCGATCCCCCACGACGCCGGGCCGGACGTCTTCATCTTCGCGCACGAGCGGCTGCGGCAGTTCCACCGGATGCAGATCGTCGCGCCGTCCACGCGGTGGCTGGCGAAGGACGCGTACCTGAAGCCCACGGTGGACGCGCTGGAGCTCGACGGCGACTGGTACGGCTACCCGCTGTCGCTCAAGTGCCTGGCGCTGTTCTCCAACACGGCGAAGGTGCCTTCCCCACCCCGCACCACGGGCGAGCTGGAGGCGCTGTTGCCCGGCCTGTCCCAGCCTGCGCGCGCGGAGTTCGGCCTGGCCTGGGAGGCGGGGGACTTCTACTTCCACGCGCCGATCTTCTTCGGCTTCGGCGGCCAGCTCTTCGACGCGAGCGGCAAGGCGCAGTTCGACACACCGGCGATGGCGGCGTCGCTGGCGTGGGTGAAGTCACTTCAGGATCGCCAGTTCCTCCCGCAGGAGGTCTCGGGCGCGCTGGTGAAGTCGCTGTTCAACGAGGGCCGGGCGGCGATGGTGATCAGCGGGCCGTGGTTCGCGGGGGAGATCGACGCGTCGGTGAAATACCAGGTGACGCCGCTGCCCACCGTCGACGCCACCGGGCTGCCCATGTCGCCCTTCCTCGGGGTGGAGGCGGCCTTCGTCTCTTCCCGCAGCCAGAGCCCCGAGGCGGCCCAGCACCTGGCGCGCTTCCTCTCCTTGAGCGCGGCCACGCTGGAGCGGGTGAAGGTGGGCCGGCAGATCCCCGCGGAGAAGGCGGCGTACGACGATCCGGCGGTTGCAGCCGATCCGCTGATCGCCGCCTTCCGCGCGGTGGCCGAGCGCGCGACGCCCACGCCCAACACGCTGGAGATGGCGCGGGTGTGGGAGCCGATGAAGCTGGCCCTGCGCGGCGTGCTGCAGGGCGGCGTGGAGCCGAAGGACGCAGGCCAGCTCGCGACCCGCCGGTACAGGGCGCTGCACCGGGAGGCGCCTCCCAAGGCCAACCCGGCCCCCTACGCGGCGGCCCTGACGCTGCTCGTCGTCGGCTTCGTCGTCTTCCGGCTCAAGCGGGCCACGGGGCGCACGGCGTTCGATCGCGAGGCGGTGCGGGGGCTGGCCTACGTGGCGCCGGCGGCCGCGGGGATCCTGGTGCTGGTGGTGATCCCCCTGGTGGTGGGCCTCGGGCTGTCGGTGTTCCACCACGAGGCGGGGACGTATTCCTTCGTGGGGCTGGCCAACTTCACCGACATCCTCGCGTCGAAGGGCTACGCGATCACCGAGCCGCTCTCCTTCTACTTCACGCTGAGCGTCACCATCCTGTGGACGCTGGTCAACGTGGCGCTGCACGTCGGCATCGGGCTGTTCCTGGCCATCCTGCTCAAGGAGCCGCTGCTCAAGCTGCGCGGGGTGTACCGGGTGCTGCTCATCGTCCCCTGGGCGGTGCCCAACTACATCACCGCGCTGATGTGGAAGGGCATGTTCCACCGCCAGTTCGGCGCCATCAACGGGCTGCTCTCGCTGCTGGGCCTCGAGCCGGTGAGCTGGTTCACCCGCTTCGCCACGTCGTTTGCGGCGAACGTGACGACCAACACCTGGCTGGGCTTCCCCTTCATGATGGTGGTGTCCCTGGGCGCGCTGCAGTCGATCCCCCAGGATCTCTACGAGGCGGCGGAGGTGGACGGCGCGTCGAAGTGGACGCAGTTCCGGCGGATCACCCTGCCCTTGCTCAAGCCCGCGCTGCTGCCGGCGGTGATCCTCGGCAGCGTGTGGACCTTCAACATGTTCAACGTGATCTACCTGGTGTCGGGCGGCGAGCCGGGCGGGGCCACGGACATCCTGGTGAGCGAGGCGTACCGCTGGGCCTTCCAGCGCAACGAGCAGTACGGCTTCGCCGCGGCGTACTCGGTGCTGATCTTCTTCGTGCTCTTGGCCTGGTCGCGGGTGACGAAGAAGCTGTCAGGCGAGGAGCCGGCGTGAGCGCGCGCGCCCTGCCCCGCTGGAAGCTGTTCGCCCTGCACGCGGGCCTGGCGGTGCTGTGCGTCGTCACCCTCTACCCGGTGCTGTGGGTGGTGAAGCTGGCGCTCTCGCCCACGCAGGCCTTGTCCCTGTCGGTGAGCCCCTTCCCCGAGGCGGTGACGCTCGATCACTTCCGCGACGTGGTGGGCGCGACGGACGCCCAGGGGCGCTGGCTGTTCGGGCGCCAACTGCTCGCCAGCCTGGTGGTGTCGGCGGCCACCACGCTGGTGGGCCTCTCGTTGGCCGTCACCGCCGCCTACGCGCTGTCGCGCTTCCGTTTCCCGGGCAAGCAGTCGGGCATGCAGGCGCTCCTGGTGACGCAGATGTTCCCCGGCACGCTGATGCTGGTGCCGCTGTACTCCATCCTCCAGGCGCTGGGGCTCATCGACACCTGGGGCGGGCTGGTGCTGGTGTACGCCACCACCTCGCTGCCCTTCTGCGTGTGGATGCTCAAGGGCTACTTCGACACGATCCCCCGGGAACTGGAGGAGGCGGCGATCATGGACGGCGCCACCCCGGGACAGGTCTTCGTGCGCGTGGTGCTGCCGCTGGCCCGCCCGGCGCTGGCCGTCACCGCGCTCTTCAGCTTCATGACGGCGTGGAACGAGTTCATCCTGGCCGCCACCCTGCTCAACGACACGGCGCGCTTCACCCTGCCGGTGGCGCTGCAGCGCTTCGTGGGCGAGTACAAGACGGAATGGGGCCACTTCGCGGCGGGGGCGTTGATCGTCTCCGCGCCGGTGATGGCGCTCTTCTTCGCGCTGCAGAAGTACCTGGTGGGCGGGCTGACCGCCGGCGCCGTGAAGGGCTGAATCTTGCCCGCGTCGCCCGGCACCGGGCCTCGGCGCACCTGCTCGCTGGGTACGCTCGTCTTCGGCGTGGGCTGCCGCTGTGGCCCGGACGGTGGCGGCGGCACCTGCCGCTGGAGGTGGACGAAGCGCATGCTGGTCTTCTGCTCGTAGCGGACGATCGACGTGGAGCGCGGCGGGCCGGTGAGGACCTCCACCCGGAAGCTCAAGTCCAGGCGGTGCGGCAGCAGCGTCTCGGGCTCGGAGAGGACCTGCAGCTCGTACTCGACGGCGCGGGGCTCGAAGGCTTCCCCCGGGCGGCGATCCTTCTCGTCCACCACCGCGTTGAACAGCGCGAGGACGCTGGGGGCGTCGGGGCGGAAGGTGGCGTTGAGCTTCTGGCACCAGCCCGACGGCGCGCCCTCGCACGGCGCGTAGCCGTCGCCGGTGAGGTACGCGGTGAAGCGCAGGTGCCCGAGGAACTCGTCGTCCACCTCGTTGGGCAGCTCCACCGTCTGGCCAGAGACGAGATCGGTCGGGTTCCACAGGGCCACCCACAGGTTCCAGAGGAACTGCGGCGAGTGGGCGTACGGCCGGTGCTCCGCGGGCCGGGCCTCGCGCGACGCAGGCCGGGTGAGGAGCCGCCCGTCGCGGGAGATTTCCACCACGAAGGGCTTCACCTCCACAGAGGGATCCTGCTCGCCCAGCGGATCGAGGCGGACGGTGGCGTACCCGGGCTGGACGGTGTGCACCAGCCGCAGCCAGGCCTGGGCCGTCTCGGTGGACCGCCCGTTGACGAGGGTGCGCTGGTGGATCTGCACCTGGGTGTCGGGAAGAGCCGGCCAGGCGAAGCGGGACACCATGCGCACGGCCTGGCCCTGGGGCGCGGCGGGCACGCCCTCCGCGGGGTTGACGGAGTGGACACACCCGGCGAGGGAGAGGGCGGCGAGGCAGGCCAGGGCGCGCATGAAGGGTCACTTCAAGCCGGTTTTCCGGCGCCGGACAAGCCGCAGCAAACGCTTGAATGAGGCGCCCTACCCCGAGCAGGCTCCGGGCCCTCCGCCGCCTTCGAAGGAGCCGCCGTGATCCGCCGCGTCTTCCCCGTCCTCGCCATCGCCCTCGCCTCGCTCGGCTGCCCGTCCACGTCCAACCCCGACGGAGGAGGCGCGTACCCCATCGTCACCTCCGTCTCGCCGGCGCAGGGCCCGCTGACGGGCGGCACGCTGGTGACGGTCAACGGCGTCAACTTCGTCACGGGCGCAACGGTGCGCTTCGACGACGCGCCAGGCACCGAGGTCGCCTTCGTCAGCAGCGCGCGCCTCACGGTGAAGTCTCCGGCCGTCACCAACCCCGGGGCGTCCTCCGTCACCGTCGTCAACCCCGATGGGAGGAGCGGCTCGCTGCCGGGCGCCTTCACCTTCACGACGGTGACGACGCGCACCATCACGGAAGCCGTGTTGGACAACCCGGCCTCGGCGGCAGACGCCTCGGGGACGGCGCTGGTGTCCGTGGCCGTCTCGGCGCAGGTGCAGGTGCCGGGGGCGACCGCGGGGCTCGGCCAGGGAAGCGGCGTGCGGGCCCAGGTGGGCTTCGCGACGGCCGTCTCGACGCCCCCTTCGGACGCGGACTTCACCTGGAGCCCGGCGTCGTACCTCGGCGACGCGGACGGCCCCAGCCCGGGCGATCTGGCGCGCGACGCGTACACGGGGACGGTGACGGTGCCGGGCGCCACCTCCGCGGAGGTGACGTACGTCCTCGCCGCCCGCTTCTCGGTGGACGACGGCGCGACGTGGACGATCGCGGATCGCGACGGCGCGGCCAACGGCGTGGACGGCGCGCAGCTCTCACGGCTCACCGTGGCCCGAGCGTCGGTGGACTGGTGTAAGCTGGGCGGTGAGGCGATCGAGCCGCCTCCCAGCCTCATGCTGCGCACGGGCGCGGCGGGCCCCACCATCTTCGGGCAGGTCTACAAGCAGGGCGTCACCGAGGTGGCGGGCGCCGGCAGCCAGGTGAAGGGACAACTGGGCCTGGGCGCGCCGGGGACGGATCCGGCGACCTGGACGTGGGTGGACGCGGCGTTCAACCGGGACACCAACAGCAACGCCAACGACGAGTTTGAGGCGGTGCTGACACCTCCCTCGGCGGGCAGCTACAAGTTCGCCTTCCGCTTCAACCACGCAGATGGCCCGTGGACGTACTGCGACGCCGACGGCCTGGCCAACGGAGGCTTCACCGAGGCGCAGGCCGGCAGCCTCACCGTCACCGCGGCGGCCATCGATCGCTGCCTCCTGCAGTTCCCCGCGACGCTGATGACGGTGCAGGGCCAGCCGAGCGCGCTGGTGTACGGGCGCGTCTTCTCGACGGGGCTGACGGAGCCGGCGGGCCAGGGCGCGGGGATCGACGGCGAGCTGGGCTTCGGTCCCTTCGCGGACGCGCCGTCGATGCCGAGCTGGACGTGGACGAGCCAGGCGAGCTTCAACACCGACGTCACGGGTGGAGGCGACGAGTACCAGGCGCGGATCGCCGGGCCCGCCCCGGGCAGCTACGCGTACGCTTGGCGCTTCCGGCTGAGCGGCGGGGCGTGGGTGTACTGCGATCTGGACGGCAGCGAGAACGGCTTCAATGCGGCTCAGGCGGGGGCGCTGACGGCGATGTCTCCGGGCACGGCGATCAGCGCGTGCCGGCTCCGGTCGGTGTCGGCCTTCTCGGTGATGAGCGGCGGGCCGGTGACGGGGGCGGTGCGGGTGGTGGTGCCGGGCGTGTCGGGGAGCGCCGGCGCGACGCCCAACCTGCGCGTCCAGGTGGGAGTGGGAGCGCAGGGGACCAACGCCAGCGCGGGCACGTCGTGGGGCTGGGGCGAGGCGGCCTTCTCGAGCGACGAGGCGATGCAGGAGGAGGAGTGGCGGCTCGCGTTCCACCCCGCGTACACGGGCAACCGCGCCGTCTCGGGCCGCGCGTCGCTCGACGATGGAGGCACGTGGACGTACTGCGATCTCAACGGCAGCGACGTGGGCGGCTACGAGGTGAGCCAGCAGTACGACGTGCAGGTGACGCCGCACGCGGACCTCGACTGGTGCAACCTGCAGTCGCCGCTGACGGGCCCCGTGGGGACGACGGTGTACGGGCGGGTGTACGAGGCGGGCGTGACGCCCAACGCCGCGGCGCCGATCTCCGCGCAGCTGGGGCTGGGCGTGGAGTCGGAGGATCCAGGCCTCGCGTGGACGTGGATCAACGCGGCCTTCAACGTGACGGCAGGAAACGACAACGAGTACCAGGCGGCCTTACCCGACGCGGGGGCGGGCACGCGCTACGCGTTCCGCTTCACGCTGGACGGCGGCAGCTTCTGCTACGGCGACGGCGACGGCTCCACCACCGCCGGCTTCTCCGGAGGCGCCAACATCGGCCAGGTGGTGCCTTGATCGCAGGCGAAGTCAGCTTCCTCGCGGGCGTTCGTCCCCTTTTCGGGGTTGACACAGTGGGACACCTTCCGTACAAGCCGCGCGCGCTTTCGCGGGGCGGATAGCTCAGCGGCAGAGCGTCGCCCTTACAAGGCGAGGGTCACAGGTTCGAACCCTGTTCCGCCCATACACGTCGAATAGCAGTCCCCATCGTTCTTGGGGGGTTAGTTCAGCTGGTTAGAACGCCGGCCTGTCACGCCGGAGGTCAGGGGTTCAAGTCCCCTACCCCTCGCATCAGAGGAGCCCCGAAGTCGCCACCTGGCGGTTTCGGGGCTTCGCTTTACTTCGCGCTACACTCGATCGCTGTGCGTCTCCTCGTGGTTGTTGTCTTCGTCCTGACCGCGGAGGCCCTCGCAGCGCCTCCGGTGATGACCAACCTGAATCCCGCCTCGCGGCCGTCCGCCCGCACCGGCCCCGGCGTGGCCGCCAATCGAGTCAGCGGGGGCGAAACCATCTTCCTCTTCGGGGGCAACGCCACCCTCAGCGGCACCAACAACCAGCTCTGGTCCTACGGCGTCGGCGCCAACACCTGGACGCAGCACAGCCCAGGCGGCACCGCGCCCACCGCGCGCGCGTGGCACAACCTCACCTGGGACGAAGGCCAGCAGCGCCTCGTCCTCTTCGGAGGCAGCGCCGCCCTCGCCGGCCCCCTGCGCAACGACGTGCACCTCTACAACCCCGCGACCGACACCTGGTCGCAGCCGACCGTCTCCGGCACGCCTCCCTCCGCGCGCTTCCTCGCCAACATGTTCTACGTACCGTCGATCGCCTCACACCTGCTCGTCTTCGGCGGCACCGGCACCTCCAGCAACGCCGAGGCCACCGTCCTCACCAACGAGCTCTGGCGCCTCACCATCAACGCCACCACCAACAGCGCCACCTGGACCCTGCTGTCCCCCTCCGGCCCCCTGCCCGTCCCCCGCGCCAGCGCCTGCATGGGCTTCGATCCGGCGCGCAACCGCCTGATCGTCTTCGGCGGTGAGATCATCAACGACACCATCACCGAGACCGCCCAGTACGACGTCGCCTCCAACACCTGGTCCATCGACACCGCCGGCGGCGCGGCGCCCACCAAGCGCGGCTCCGCGGTGTGCAGCTTCGACGAGCGCAGCGGGAAGCTCCTCCTGTACGGCGGCGTCTCCACCCCCAGCGGCAGCCCGATGGGGGCCGCGTACAGCTACGATCCCGTCGCCCGCTTCTGGAGGCAGCTCTCCCCTTCCCCCAACCCCGGCAACCTCACCTTCGCCGGCCCCTCCTGGAGCGCCGGCCTGGGCGCCGTCTTCTTCTTCGGCGGGCGCAACTCGCTGATCAGCGTCTCCCAGGCCACCTGGACCTTCCGCGCCAACGCCCCACCCGTCCTCCTCGTCACCTCGCCCGTCAGCTTCGGCGAGAACACGATGGCCACGCTCAGCGCCGCCGCGTCGTCGGATCTCGACGGTGATCCCCTCACCTACACCTGGACGCAAACCCAGGGCCCGCCCGTCACCCTCACCAACCCCACCACTGCCACGCCGTCCTTCACCACGCCGTCCGTCCTGGCCCCCACTCCCCTGGCCTTCGCCGTCAGCGTCACCGACGGCGTCGAGTCGGCCGACGGAGGCGTCTCCGTCACTATCCTCGACGACGTGAACGAGCCGCCCGTCGCCGACGCCGGCCCCAATCAATCGGCCTCGAGCGGCAACCTCGTCTCTCTCAGCGGATCCGCCTCGTTCGATCCCAACGGTGAGCCGATCACCTTCCAGTGGACGCAGAGCGGCGGGCGCATGGTCACCCTGGCCACGCCCACCTCAGCCACCACCCGCTTCACCGCGCCTGGCGTGCCAGCCACCGAGACGCTCACCTTCCTCCTGACCGTCAGGGATTCGCGGATGGGCGCGGGGATGGACTCCGTGTCCGTGGACGTCTCTCCAGGTGCCGGCGGAGGCGCCGGGGGCGGTGGTGGCACCGGGGTTGATGCGGGGGGTGGCGGAGGTGCAGGCACTGACGCTGGCGGCGGCGGGATGGGCGGTGGCATGGGCGGCGGCATCGGCGGCGGGATGGGCGGCGGGATGGGCGGCGGCGGCGCGGGAGGCGGAGCTGGAGGCAGCACCGGCACTGACGCCGGCCCGGACGACGGCGGCGCCGACGCAGGCGAGAGCCCTGACGGCGGCGACGACGGTGGACTTCCCAGCGACGGTGGACTTCCCAGCGACGGTGGACTTCCCAGCGACGGTGGACTTCCCAGCGACGGTGGACTCCCCAGCGACGGTGGACTCCCCAGCGACGGTGGGCTTTCGGAAGACGGGGGCACCGCTGACGCAGGCCCCGGCAGTCCGAAGAGCCTGACGGTCGGCTGCGGCTGCTCCACCACGCTGGACTGGCCCCTGGCGCTGCTGATCCTCACCGCCGGCCTCACCCGGAGACGGCGCCGCGCCCCTCCCTGACTCCCAGAAAAGCCGAAGGGCGGCCCGTCTTCCGGCGCCGCCCCTCATTCACGTCACCTGTGCCTGGCCCTGC
>JADLDB010000079.1 GCA_020846875.1 Myxococcales bacterium
AGTACGCGGTGCGCTTCCAGCACGTCATCCGCGGGAAGAGCGGCGAGGTGCTGCCCGAGCTGTTCGGCACCGGCTGACTACACCAGCCCGGGAGGCAGCCCGCCCTGTGAGAGCCGCGAATCGCCCCACGTCGTCACCTCGGTGAAGCCCAGGTAGTGGAAGCAGTAGACGAGTAGATCCGAGAAGCTGTCGCGCGACTGGGTGCCCAGGTTCACGTAGCGGCCGGTGCGGAACAGCTTCTTCGCGCCGCCGCCGAACATCACCAGGTTGTTCGAGTTGCCGTGGGTGTCGCCTTGATCCAGCTCGCTCCAGTGCACCACCAGCGTGTTGTCGTACACGCTGCCCGCGCCCTCGGGGATCGCCTTGAGCTGCTCGTACAGGCCGCTCACCGTCTTCTGCGCCAGCAGCCGGTGGATCTGCCGGATCTTCGCGAAGGCGTCGGTGCTCGAGTCGTGGCTGATCGTGTGGTGCCCGTCGGCGTGGCCCAGCTCCGCGTACACCCGGTCCGAGGTGTTGCCCGACCAGTTGAAGTTGACCACCCGCGTGAGGTCGCAGGCGAAGGCCATGGCCGAGATGCGGAAGAACAGGCTGCCCACCTCGTCCCAGTTGGCCTGGCTGAACACGTCCAGCGTCGCGCCGAGGTTGAGCGTGGTGCAGGCCGGCACGTCCGCCACCATGCCCGACAGGCTGCGCTCCAGATCGCGCACGCTCGTCTCGTGTTGATCGAGCCGCCGCACGTCGTCCGCCGACAGCTTCGGCTTGAGCGCGGTGAGCTCCGTCTTCACCACGTCCAGCGCCGACTGCCGCATCTTGAGCCGGCGCAGCGCCGCTTCCCGCGCCGCCGGATCCACGTCCGCGAAGATGCGGGTGTACGCGGTGAAGGGGCTCGTCTCCGGGGGGATCGGGTTCTGCGTGCCCAGCGGCCCGGCGTGCGCGTGCTGGTTCCAGATGTTGTTGCTGCGATCGCCCACCCGGTACACCAGGTGCTGGTGGCGCACGTTGGGGTTGGCCGCCTGCACCCGCTCGCCCAGCGCCTTGTCGATCGACGCGCCCTTCACGTAGCCGATGGTGGCCCCGTTGCCGCCGCCGATCGGGAAGCTGCCCGTGCCCGAGGGCCAGGGCGCCAACGCCGAGCCGCCCTGCTGGTGGCCGTCCGCGCGCTCTCCCGAGGGCAGCCGGTAGTGGTACTTGTCGATCCCCTCCACGAAGAGCATGTCCGCCCGGTACGGCTCGAACGGCGCGAGGAACTCGCCCAGCACGAAGTTCGTCTCGCCCTTGGTGGTGAAGCGCTGGCTCGTCTGATCGCCGTTGGCGGTGAAGACGAAGATGATCCGCCGGGGCGGCGTGGTGGCCTGCGCCCGCGCCTCCCGGGGCAGGAGGGACTCGAGCAGGGGCAGGGCCAGCGTCACGCCGCCCGCCCGCAGCATCCACCGTCGACTGAAGTTGAAGCGGCTCATGGTCGGATCTCTTGGGGGAAGGTCAGGGGGTGATCGCCGGCTTCATCAGGAAGTCGTCCGTCTGTGTCATGGCGACGAACAGCTCCTTCACGTTCCAGTTGGCGTCCTTGAAGGCCTGCAGGGTGCGCTGGCGGCTGCAGAGATCGGCCTGCTGCTCCTCGCGCCCCGCGGCGAAGCGGAAGGCCTGCGTCACCACGCACTCCCGCACCTCGTGAGCCGTCGCCAGCTTCTTCATCAGCTCCAGGCCGTCGGCGACCTCGCCGTCCAGGCTCTGGGTGCCGGTTACCTTGCCGAGCGTCGTCACCGCGCGGCCGCCTTCGTCCACGGCGCGCTCCCGGCCCACCGCGTCCACGTTCTCGAAGGGCTCGCCCAGCGGATCGAGCAGGTTGTGGCAGCCGGCACAGGCGGGCTCGGTGCGGTGCGCGGCGAGGCGATCGCCCTGGGTGGCCGTGCCGTCGATGGGGCCCAGGTTGAGCGGCACGTTGTCCGGCGGCGCGGGGATGTTCTGGCACAGGAGCAGCGTGCGCACCCGCAGGCCGCGGTTGACGATCGATGTGCGCGTCTGCTTGTCGTGCGACACCAGGGGGCCGCTGGTCATGAAGAGGCCGCCCCGCTTTCCGCTGGTCCAGGAGACGCGCTGGAAGGCGGCGCCGGAGATGCCGGACAGCCCGTAGTGCTGCGCCAGCGGGCCGTTGACGTAGCTGAACTCTCCGGCGAGCAGCTCCTCCAGGGTGCCGTCGCCGTCCAGCACCGTGCGGGTGACGTACTCCCGCGCCTCCTCACGCAGCAGCGCGGCCAGCGCGGCAGGCAGGCCCGGGAAGGTGGTGGCGTCGCGGCGCAGGCCGGGCAGCTCGTCCACGTCCAGCCACTGCTCGAAGAAGTTGAACAGCCGGTGGGCCTTTGGATCCGCCAGCATCCGCCGGGCCTCGCGCTCCACGTCCTGCTTCGTCGCCAGCCGCCCCTCGCGCGCGGCCTGGAGCAGCGCCTCGTCGGGGATCGACTGCCAGAGGAGGAAGGAGAGCCGCGAGGCCAACTCGAACGGCGCCACCTGCCGGGTGCGGGTGGGATCTCCGTCTACCTCTGGCCGGTAGAGGAAGTTCGGCGCCTGCAGGGTCGTCCCCACCACCCACTCGATGCCGGTGGCGAAGGTGGCGCCCAGCACACCCGCCCGGAAGACGGCCAGGTAGCGGCCCACCTCGTCGGCGGTGAGATCGCGCCGGTACGCCCGCCC
>JADLDB010000080.1 GCA_020846875.1 Myxococcales bacterium
CGCAGACGCGGGTGACGAACAACGGCAGCACCGGGGTTGCGGTGACCGGCGGCACGACGACGACCATCGACCGGAGCACCGTCAGCTTGAACGGTGGGTACGGCCTGTACACCAGCGCGGGCAGCGCGCAGACGACGACGGTGACGTCGTCCATCATCACGCAGAACACCAACTACGGCATCTACCGCGCCAACCTGGGGACGCTGAACTTCAGCACCTCCAACATCTGGGGCAACTCGGGCACCTTCGGCCCACCGCCGACGGCGAACGCCAACGCGAACTCGTACAACGTGGCGTACGTGACGGGCACCATCACCTCCAACGGGAACCACTCGCAGAACCCGCTCTTCGTGGATGCGACGGCGCAGAACTACCGGCTGACGTCCAACTCGCCGTCGCGCACCACGGGCGCGGGAGGCGTGGACCAGGGCGCGCTGCCCTACACGGCCGACGCCACGGTGGGCCTGCAGGGCGTGCTGTGGACCAACACCACGCTGTCGGGCGCCAACCCGGTGCCAGGCGACCTCACGGTGGCCCCGGGCGTCACGCTCACCTTGAGCCCCGGCGCCACCCTCACCTTCGCGGCCAGCGACTCGATGGGCGGGAGCTCGTCGGCCAACAAGGCGGAGCTGCTGGTGCAGGGCACGCTGACGGCCATCGGCGTGTCGGGGTCCCCCATTACGCTGACCGGCGCGGGCACCGGCGCCTCGGCGTGGGGCGGGGTGCGGGTGCTGTCGGGCGCTTCCGCGAACTTCGCCAACGCGGCCTTCGACGAGCTGCAGAACGGCCTCGAGGTGACGACGGGCACCGCCGGCGCCCCCACCAACCTCACGCTGTCGAACTCTGCGCTGAGCGGCTCCACCCAGTGCCTGCGCACGGTGAGCGGCGCCGGGCCCAGCGGCACCATCAGCGTCACCGGCACCAGCTTCACCGGCTGCACCCAGGGCGGTGTGACGGGCCACTCTTCGGGCGAGCTCTCCCTCACCACGTCGCAGGTGACGGGCACCTCGTCGAGCTACTCGGCGGTGACCCAGACGGGCGGCACCATGTCCCTGACGCGCGTCCTGGTGGGCAACAACGGCTCGACGGGCGTGGCGGTGACCGGGGGGACGAGCACCACCCTCGACAAGTGCACCCTGAGCTACAACGCCGGCTACGGGCTGTACACGAGCGCGGGCAGCGCACAGACGACCAACGTCACCTCGTCGATCATCAGCCACAACACCAACTACGGCATCTACCGGGCCAACCTGGGCACGCTGACCTTCGGCAGCTCCAACATCTGGGGGAACTCGGGCACCTTCGGCCCGCCGCCGACGGCCAACGCCAACGCGAACTCGTACAACGTGGCGTACGTCACCGGCACCATCACCTCCAATGGGAACCAGTCGCAGAACCCGCTCTTCGTGAACCCGGCGATGGTGAACTTCACGCTGCAGTCCTCGTCACCGTCCATCGGCGCGGGGCTCAACGGGGTGGACCAGGGCGCCTTCCCCTACACGGTGGGCGCGGTGACGACGGTGACGGTGACTCCGGCGACGGCCACGGTGGCGGCGGGCGGCGTGGTGGGCTTCTCGGCCCAGGCGCGCGACGCGCTGGGGAACCTGGTGTCCAACGAGACCTTCACCTGGTCGGTGGCGCCGGCCGCCGGCACCATCACCTCGGCGGGCGTGCTGACGGCGGGCTGCGCCCCGGGCACCTACACCGCGGCGGTGACGGCGCGCTCGGCCAACGGCACCATCGGCACGGCCAGCGTCACCATCACCCTCGGTGCGCCCTCGCAGGTGGTGATCAGCCCCGCGGGCGCGGTGGTGAAGTCGCAGGGCACCCAGCAGTACTCGGCGACGGTGCGTGACTCGTGCAACAACGTCCTCACCGGCGCCACCATCACCTGGGGCGCGGCGGCGCAGGCGGGCAGCATGACCACCGGTGGGCTCTTCACCGCGTCCTGCAACCGCGGCACGTACTCGAGCGGCATCACGGCCACGGCGGGCAGCCTGTCGGCCAACACCTCGGTGCAGGTCATCGCGGGGGATCCGGCGGCCATCGCCGTGACGCCCACCACGGTGACGGTACCGGCGGGCACCACCCAGCAGTTCGCCGCCACGGTGGCCGACGGCTGCGGCAACACCACGTCGACGCCGGTGACGTGGACGGCGTCGGTGCCGGGAGGCTCCATCACCACCGGCGGCCTCTTCACCGCCGGGCAGACCAACGGCACCACCAACAACGGCGTCACCGCCACCGCGGGCACCCTGTCGGCGTCGGCCACGGTGACGGTGACGGGCGGCAGCGCGGGGACGGTGGCCTCGGTGACGGTCAGCCCGGTGAGCGCGTCGGTGGCCGTCAACGGCACGCAGATCTTCACCGCCGAGGCACGCAACTCGATGGGGGTGGTGGTGACCGGCCTGCCGGTGACGTGGTCCGTCACCAGCGGCGGCGGCTCGGTGTCCACCGGCGGCGTGTACACCGCGGGCACCATGACGGGCGCGGCGACGGTGCAGGCGACCATCGGCGGGGTGAATGGCACCGCGACGGTGACGGTGACGCCGGGCGCCGTGGCGATGGTGACGGTGACGCCCACCACGGTGACGCTGGCGCCGGGAGGCACGGCCACCTTCACCGCGGCCGGCCGCGACGCGTTCGGCAACCCGGTGACGGGCGCGGTGACGTGGAGCGCCCTGGCCGCGGCGGGCACCATCACCCAGGGCGGCGTGCTGACGGCGGGCTCCTCGCCGGGCAACTACCCGGCGTCGGTGACGGCGACGATGGGCACTGCGTCCGCCACCGCGTCGGTCGTCATTCAGACGGGCGCGCTGTCGCAGTTGCTGGTGATGCCAGCGGCGGCGACGCTGGCGGCGGGCAGCACGGTGGCCTTCAGCGCCTCGGGGCGTGACGCGAACGGCAACCCTGTCGCGGTGACGCCCACCTGGTCGGTGGTAAACGGCGGCGGCACCATCAACTCGGCGGGCACCTTCACCGCGGGCCAGGTGTCCGGTAGCTTCGCCAACACGGTGAAGGCCGAGGCCAGCGGGTTGACGGCGTTCGCCTCGGTGAACGTGACGCCCGGTCCGGTGGTGTCGGTGACGGTGACGCCCGCGACTGCCCAGGTGCAGGTGGGCGGCTCGCAGCAATTCGCGGCGGAGGCGAAGGACGCCTTCAACAACGTGGTGCCCACCGGCTTCACCTGGTCCGCGCAGGCCGCGGCCGGCACCATCACCCAGGGCGGCTTCTTCACCGCGGGCAACAGCCCGGGGAACTACCCGAATTCCATCACCGCGTCGGCCAGCGGCGTGGACGCGTTCGCGACCGTCCAGGTGTTGGGGACGGGCGGCGGCGCGGGCGGGGGCATGGGAGGCGGTGCGGGAGGCGGTGGCGGTGACCTGGACGGCGGCGTGGGGGGGGGCGCCGGTGGTGGCGGCGGCGACCTGGACGGCGGCACCGGTGGCGGAACGGGCGGCGGGGCCACGGGCGGCGGCACCGGCGGTGGAGAGACGGGTGGCGGGATGGGCGGCGGCGGGGGCAACGTCACGGCCGGCTGCAGCTGCAACGCGGTGGACAGCGCGCTTCCGTTCCTCGGCCTGGTGCTGATGGCGCTGCGCCGGCGTCGCGCGTCGCGCTGAAGAGCGCTGCTCGGCAGACGGGAGGAGGCTCGGCGGCCCGCCCCCTCGCAGCAGTGAAGAAGTTCCCTTTCGTTGAGGAAGTGCCCTGGGCACGAAGCTGGCGTTGAAGGGGCGCTCTACCGGTCCGCTGAGAAGATGGCCGCGAGGAAGAGGTGGTGCCGTGAGAGCCACGGCGCGCTGCTCGTCGCGAGGCAGCCCCTCGGCCCGCGCGGAAGGGCGCGCGATTGCCGGCGGAGCACCAAAGATGACAACTGCCCCGGGGTGCCCCGGAAGCCGTGAGACTGAGATGAGACTGTCGTCTCATTTCGAGCCCGCAACCTCGCGGATTTCCGCGTGCGTTTTGGGTGATTCTGAGACGACAGTCTCATCTCAGTCTCACGGAGAAACCCCGGTTCTCTGCCCCCCGCCCGTTACCTCGGCGGAGCCTCGCCCATCGAGCGACGCGACGTGCGGAGTCGAGGGGCTCGTCTCGTCTGCAGCGGCTTGCCACCGTGCACCTCGAACTCGGCGAGGCCGAGGCGGCGTTCCTCGCCATCAGCAACCCCTTCCTCCTCGGACCCGGTGAACTCTGCCGCGAGCGGTCCGTTCCTCGCGGCCGCGGGCATGATGCGTGACGAACTTGACGCCGCAGCCGTGAGGCGTCGGGCGCCGCCTGGGCCCTGCTCGCGCGGGTCGAAGCACAGGAAGGACGCCCCGAGCGGGCGAAGGAACTCGAGGCCCGAATCAATCCTGGCGCTCGACGACGCGGCACCCCCTTCGGCATCACGGTCTGTTGACGGGCTGCGGCAGCTCGCCGCCCAGCTCTTCGACCTGATCAGTACTCCTCCGAGGTCTACGCAACGGAGCCTTTGCCAGGAACGTGGCTGTCCGCCACCCGCTGCGCCAAACGTCTTCTGATTTGGGATGCTCACCCCATGGACGAAGAGAAGCTGGCCGAGGCCCGGCGCCTGGTGATGGACGTGGCGCGAGAACTGGAGCTCGCCGCGGAGGCCGCGCGCAAGGCGGCCGACTCGGGCAACGATCAGCTCGAGGGCTGGAAGCAGTTGCAGCAGCTCTTCACCCGCTTCGACGAAGCCGGGCAGCGGCTCAAGGACCTGCGCCGTACCGTCGACGAGATGATGCACCCGTCCTGAAGCTCAGACGCCGGCGCTCCGCCTGGGGGCGGCGCTTCCGCCACCGCCCCCGCCGGGCTGCGCTGGTCGACCGGGTGACACCCCCGCGTTGCACGAGGCCCTTGCGCCGCTTCGGCGACGGCGCGAGCGCGGTATGAACCAGGGAATGAAGCGGCTCGCGGCGGTGCTCGTGGCAGTGATGTGGGCGTGCGGCCCGATGCCGGTCGACGATGACGGCGGCTCCGGAGGTGGATCCGCGGGCGGCGGTGGCGCGACGGGCGGAGGAGGAGGCGGCGACGCGACAGGCGGCGGCAGCGCGACGGGCGGAGGAGGCGGCGACGCGACAGGCGGCGGCAGCGCGACGGGCGGCGGCAGCGCGACGGGCGGCGGCGGCGCGACGGGCGGCGGTAGCGCGACGGGCGGCGGCGGCGCGACGGGCGGCGGCAGCGCGACAGGCGGCGGCGGCGCGACAGGCGGCGGCGGTGGGG
Organism: Myxococcales bacterium; assembly: GCA_020846875.1. Classification (GTDB taxonomy): domain Bacteria; phylum Myxococcota; class Myxococcia; order Myxococcales; family Myxococcaceae; genus JADLDB01. Next base: position 5,224 of record JADLDB010000080.1, read on the forward strand.
CAGGCGGCGGCGGTGGGAGCGGCACGCCGTGCACCACGCGCATCACGTACGGATCCAACTGGCTGCGCGCGCCGAACCACCCCTCCGACTTCGACACCGTGAGCGGCGTGGTGACGTGGGACGGGGTCTGCACGCAGGACTCCGCGGGCAACTCCTACGCGACGCTGAGCAACGGGTGGCGCCCCTACTTCTCCGGCCGCAGCGGGTGCGTGATCGCCATCGATCAAGCCGGCTCCTGCCCGGGGACGCCGCCGGCCGGCTGCCAGACCCGCATCTCCTACGGAGACGCCTGGCTGCGCGCGCCCAACCACCCGGCGAACCACGACGACGTGGGCGACGCCGTCACCTGGGACGGGGTTTGCCGAAACACCGGGAGCAGCTCGATGGGCCAGCTCAGCAACGGCTGGACCCCGACCTTCCTCGGCAACAACGCGTGCGAGCTCTCGCTGCGCTACCTGCAGTGCGGTGGGCTGTACGCGAACCCCACGGTGGCCGTCGACTGCCCTGACCCCGGCGTGCTCCAGGACGGCAACGCCTGGTTCATGGCCTGCACCGGCGGCGGGGCGAACAAGTACCCGCTGCGCCGGTCGACCGACCTCATCCACTGGACCTCCATCGGGCACGTGCTGAGCTCGACGGCCGTCCCCGCGTGGGCGGACCGCGACTTCTGGGCGCCCGAGCTCCACAAGGTGGGCAACACCTACGTCGCGTACTTCAGCGCGCGCCACAACAACGGCATCTTCGCCATCGGCACCGCGACCGCCACCAACCCCGCCGGCCCCTACACCGCGCAGCCGCAGCCGCTCCTGCAGACCGGCAGCCCCGGCGTCATCGACGCGCACTTCTTCCGGGCACCCAACGGCCAGAACTACCTGCTGTGGAAGCCCGACGGGAACGCCGTCGGGCAGACGACGCCGATCCGCATCCAGCCGCTGTCGGCCGACGGCTTGTCGCTCACCGGCTCGCCCACCACGCTCTTGACCAACACGCTGTCGTGGGAAGGCGCGCTCATCGAAGGTCCGTGGATGATCTACGAGGGCGGCTTCTACTACCTCTTCTACTCGGCCAACGGCTACGCCTCGACGAGCTACGCGGTGGGCGTGGCCCGCGCGACGTCGCCGACGGGGCCGTTCACCAAGCACGGCGCGCCCATCCTCGTGACGCGCGGCGCGTGGGCCGGACCAGGCCACGGCTCGGTGGTGCGCGGACCGCGCGGCGATTGGGTGCACGTGTACCACGCGTGGCAGGCAGGCAACGTGGGGCAGGCGCCCGGACGCCTGGTGCTGGTCGATCGCGTGGGCTTCTCGGGCGGCTGGCCGAACATGCAGAGCGCGCCCTCGCGGGGCTCCCAGCCGCTCCCGTGAGGCAGCCCGCCGCTCAGGCGCCCACGTCCTTGCGCACCGTGGCGATGGTGTCGTCGATCAGCTTCTGGATCTGCGCCAGGCGGTCCTTCGTCGACGCCTCGTAGCGCACCACCAGGATGGGCTGGGTGTTGGACGCGCGGATGAGCCCCCACCCGTCGGGGAACGTCACCCGAACACCGTCGACTTCGACGCAGTGGTGGCCGGCCTTCTTGAGCGCCTCGGTGCAGCGCTTGACCAGCTCGAACTTCTTCTCCTCCACCGTGTCCACCCGCAGCTCGGGGCTGGAAAACGTCTTCGGCACGTCGGCCAGCAGTCGCGACAGGGGCTGCTGCTCGTGGGTGAGGATCTCCAGCAGCCGCGCCGAGCTGTACACCGCGTCGTCGAAGCCGAAGTAGCGGTTCTTGAAGAAGATGTGGCCGCTCATCTCGCCGGCGAGCTCGGCGTGCTCTTCCTTCATCTTCGCCTTGATCAGCGAGTGGCCGGCCTTCCACATCACCGGCTTGCCGCCCTTCTTCGCGATGTCGTCGTACAGCGTGTAGCTGCACTTCACCTCGCCCACGATGGCCGCGCCCGGCACGTCCTGGAGCACGTAGCGGCTGAAGAGGATCATCAGCTGATCGCCCCACAGCACCTGGCCCTGGTCGTCGATGACGCCGATGCGGTCGCTGTCCCCGTCGTAGGCGATCCCCACCTCGGCCTCGTGCTGCTTCACGGCGGCGATGAGGTCCTTCAGGTTGTCCAGCACCGTCGGATCCGGGTGGTGGTTGGGGAACGTCGCGTCCATCTCGCAGAACAGCGGCACCACGTCGAAGCCCATGGCCTTGAACAGCGGCACCGCCACCTCGCCGCCCGTGCCGTTGCCCGCGTCGATCACCACCTTCATGCCCTTCCGGCCGACCTTCACCGTCTGCTTCACGAAGTGCAGGTACGGCGTGACGATGTCGAACGACTCCACGATGCCGGGCTTGTCGGCCTTCACGAAGTCCTTCGCCTCGATCAGCTTGCGCAGGCCCTGGATCTCGTGGCCGTGGAAGGTCGCCTTGCCCAGGCCCACCTTGAAGCCGTTGTACTCGGGCGGGTTGTGGCTGCCGGTGATCATCGCCAGCCCGTCGACGGGCAGGGTGTTGGCGGCGAAGTAGGTGAGCGGCGTGGGCACCACCCCGATGTCGTAGACGCTCACGCCCGTGGAGGTGAGGCCCTTGCACAGCGCGTCGCGGAACCGCGTGGAGGACTCGCGGCAGTCGCGGCCGACGGCGATCCACCGGCCGTGGGCGCGGCGGCAGAGCGTGCCCAGGCCCCTGCCCAGCAGCTCCACCACCTCCACGGTCAAGTCCTTGTCCACCAGCCCGCGGATGTCGTACTCGCGGAAGATGTGCGCGTTCATGGCGCGGACGCGTAGCAGACGGCCCGCGGCCTGTCGCTACAGCCGGGGCGGGTGCCACGCCTCGATTAGCTCGATGGGTCCGCGCACGAAGTCGGCCCCGGCGGCCCGCGCACTGCCGGCGGAGCACAGAGTTGATGGACGAAGACTTGTCGTAACGTGTTCCGACAAGTTATGTTACGACAAGTCATGGAGACCTTCGTGGGGAGAGCCCAGGAGCTGGCGGCGCTCGAGCGGCAGTTATCGGCGCCGGGCGGGGCCTTCGTGCCGGTCTACGGGCGCCGGCGCATCGGCAAGTCCGAGCTGCTGCGCCACTTCTGCGCCAGGCACGGCGGCCTCTTCTGCGTGGGCAAGGTGGCCCCGGCGGCCCTCCAGTTGAAGGAGTTCCTCCAGGAGGCGGCGCGGGTCCTCGACGAGCCGCTGCTGGCGGAGGTGGAGCCGGACACCTGGAAGCGGGCCCTGGAGCTGACCGTGGGGCGCTGGAAGGGGCCGGGCAAGCTGGTGCTGGTGCTGGACGAGTTCCAGTGGATGGTGGAAGGCAGCCGCGAGCTGCCCTCGGTGCTGCAGGAGCTGTGGGACGCGGCCTGGAAGAAGAGCGGCAAGGTGATGCTGGTGCTGTGCGGCTCGTACTTGGGCTTCATGGAGCGGGAGGTGCTGGGCGAGCAGAGCCCCTTGTTCGGCCGGCGCACCGCGCAGATCCACTTGAAGCCCTTCTCCTTCCCCGAGGCGCGGAAGTTCCACCCCGGCGCCTCCATCGAGCAGCAGGCGCTCACCTGGTTCGTCACCGGCGGGGTGGCGCAGTACCTGGCGGCCTTCGACGCGAAGGCGTCCTTTCGCCAGAACGTGGAGCGCACGCTGCTCGACGAGTTCGCCCCGCTCTTCCGCGAGCCCGAGTTCCTCCTGCGCGAGGAGCTGCGCGACGTGGCGCCCTTCCACGCGGTGTTGATGGCGATCGCCACCGGCGCGCACACCCCCAGGGCCATCGCCCAGGTGTCGGGCGTGCCCGAGCGCAACCTGCACTACCACCTCGAGACGCTCGTCTCCCTCGGCTACGTCTCACGGCGCTACCCGCTGACGGGCGAGAAGCCGCGCCGTACCGACGTGCGCTTCGTGCTGGACGACGCGCTCTTGCGCTTCTGGTTCCGCTTCGTCTTTCCTCACCGCAGCCAGGTGGCCCAGCTCGAGCCGCACCGGGCCTTCGAGCGCCTGGTGGCGCCGCAGTTGGAGGCGTGGGCCGGCGGCTGCTTCGAGCGCCTGTGCCGGGAGGCGCTTTTGCGGCTACTCGCGGCCGAAGGCGTGAAGGCCGGCGTGGAGGTGGGCGCGTACTGGGCGAAGGACGTGGAGATCGACGTGGTGGCCGTGCGCGAGGACGGCGTCACCGAGCTGGGCGAGTGCAAATGGGGGCACGTCACCGCGGCCGAGCTCGGCAGGCAGCTCGAGCGCAAGGCCCAGGCCTACGCCAACCCGAGGAACCACACCCTGCGGCGGCACGCCTTCGTGCGCACCTGGAAGGGCAAGGCCCCCGCGGGCGTAGAGCTGCACCAGCTCAAGGACCTCGGCTGAAGACGAGCGGGACTCAAGGCGCCTGCTCCCAGTCCACCGCGAGGCGGGTCCCGGAGAGCGGGACGTCGGCGATGGTGCACGACGGCGTCATGGCCGGGCAGGTGGCGCCCGTGCAGGTGCGGGACGACGACAGCGACGCGGCGCCCTTGAAGGTGGTGTCCCTCCAGAAGGTGAGGGTGGCGCTGGTGGTCGACGTGAAGGTGGCGCCCCCGGCGCTGGCGACCGAGGTGCGCTGGCCGGTGAAGGCCCAGCCCGTCGAGCCCTTGGTGCCGCCCAGCACGCTGTCGAAGGCGACGCTGGGCGCGTCGCCCATGTCCACGTTCACCGCGCCCTCCACCAGCTCGAGGAAGGCGGCGCCGTCCGGGCCGTCCCACACCTGCACCTTGAGCACCTCGGGCGTGCTGCTGGTCACCCCCGTGGCCGGCTGCAGGCCGCTCCCGTAGCAGCTCGCCGGCGCGCGGACGAAGCCAATGACCAGCGCGTACAGCTCGGCGTTGACGGGGCGAATGCCGCAGCCGGACAGGCCAGCGGTGAGGACGACGAAGAAAAGCGCCTGGCGCATGCGGGCCTCCATGGGTGGGAGTTGCGGCCCCGGAGCGTCCGCCTGCGCGGGCCCGCTGTCAAAGAGTCAGGGGCAGCGGGTGTCGGCGCGCTTGAGGAACACCCAGTCCAGGTTGAGGCCGCCGGTGTCGAAGACGACGCGTACCTCCGTGCGCTGGGCGCTCAGCCGCACCTCGCCAAGGTGCACCAGGCGGTAGTCGTTCGCCTCCGAGGCCTCCACCGCGCGCGGCGACAGCACCTGTCCGCCGAGCTCGACGTGCAGGTTCCCGCTTCCGCCCGGCGCCGCCACCCGCGCGGTGAGGCGGTAGGTGCCGCAGGGGAGGGACAGCTCCTTGAAGGTGAGCGCCTCGCCCGGCTCGGTCCACCCGACGAACCAACCGGACGGCTCGGCCAGGCGGCCCACGTCGATGGGGCCGGGCCTCAGCTTCCCGCCGCGGTTCTCAGGGGACGCGTCGAGAGCCACGTCCGCGGACTCGGCCTCGAGGCGCAGCGTGGGCAGCTCCGGGTCCGCGTACTCGCGCACCAGGTTGATGTACTGGTTGGGGTAGTCCCACGCGTCGCTGCGGTAGAAGCCGGCACTCTCCACCACGTTGGTCCAACCTTCCAGCAGCGTAAAGCGCGCGTCCCGGCCCGCCTCGAAGGCCTCGCGCAGCGCTGCGCCGTGGCGTCGCAGCTGCTCCCGGCAGGCCGCGCCGCACCCCGGGCGGGTGTCGGGATCGCGGTAGCTGGGCACCGTGGCGCCCCACTTCTGGCCGCCCCAAGAGTGGTAGGTGGAGACGCCGCGGTTGGGATCGAACCAGTCGTTGAGCCCCTGCGCTTCGGCCGGGGTGAGGGTCGGATCGTCGTTGGCCCAGGTGGAGTCGCAGATGAAGATCGGATCTTCCCCGTACCGCTCGAGGAACTTCGCTCGCAGCTCCCGCAGCAGCGCGCTCCCGTTCCCCTGCTGGTTGGCGAAGAAGGAGGAGGACAGCGTCCAGAAGGCGACCACCGGCCGGCCGTCGAGGCGGTACCAGAGCTCCTTCGGCACCGTGTCGAACCAGATCTTCATGTTGTGATCCCAGAAGAAGCGCCACGAGGTGCGGTCCGCCAGGTCGAAGCGCTCCTCCCACGGCCGGCCCTCCACGAGGTTCCGCGTGCCCTGGTAGGCGCCGGTGTCGTCGAACATGCCCAGGCGCAGCGCCCCGCGCGCGCCGGCGCGATCGATGGCCGCCACCAGGTGCCGCAAGAGCCGCGGGCACATGTTCCCGTTGCCTTGATCTCCAGAGTCGGCCGAGAGGCAGCCGCGGCCGTGCGCCATCACCACGTTGACGCGGGAGGCGAGCAGCTCCTCCACCAGCACGTCCCACCACTCGGGATCGTCGCGGTCGTAGCGCGTGTAGAGCGGCAGCTCGCACTTGCTGGTGTCGGCGAAGGGGCAGCGATCGTTCAGCTCGTACCCGGTGACGGTCCCCAGCACCGCCCCCCCCGGAGAAGGCAGCACCAGCACCGTGTCGTCCGCGCGCACCTCGCCGTCGCCGCCGGGCGGGGGAGGCGGAAGGGGAGGACTGCCCGCGCCGAGCTCCAGGAGGAACGTCTCCCACGGCCCCAGCGCCGTGCGGTCGGCGTTGACGACGCCCCCTCCGCCTTCCTCCGCGACCACGAAGCGGCCGTTGTCGGTGGACAGGCCCACGCGGTCGCCGTCCTTCACCTCGCCGTCCCCGTCGAGACGCACCAGGCTGAAGGTCTCCCAGGGCCCGCCCGCGGTGGCCTTCGCGTGGAGGCCCGCGCCGCCGCCTCCGTCCGCGGACAGCCAATGGGCCCCGTCGTGCGTGCGAAGCTGCACGCGATCGCCCGCCCGCAGCGGCGCCCCGTCGAGATCGACGAGGGTGAAGGTTTCCCAGGGGCCGCGCTCCCTCCGGTTGGCGTTCACCGCCTCGCCCCCGCCCAGCTCCGCCACCACGTACAGGCCGCTGGCCTGCGTCTTGAGCGCCGCCGGCTGCTCCGCCTGCACCGCGGCGTCGCGCACCGCGCCGTCCTTCACTCCGGGAAGGTCGAGCAGGTTCGACGTCCGCGCCTCACTGCAGGACCACAACGCCAGCGCCGCCACTGCCACGTGCTTCGTCTTCACCTGTGCATCGCCGCCTCCCCCTTTGGAGTGGGTCGATAATTTTGCTTATGCACGGCAAATAGACGGCGCGCAAGCTGGGCACGGGAGTGCACACCCTGCCTCCCGTGCGGCGAGAGCCGGCTCAGCCCAGCAGGGGGCTCCACGGCCCGTGCGCCAGCAGCACCAGGCGATGGGAAGCCCGGGTGACGGCCACATAGAGGCCTCTGCGCGCGTCGGCGGTGCCCGGCCAGGTGCCTTCGCCGGCGTCGGGCAGCACCACCACGTCGAACTCCAGGCCCTTGACCTCGGCCACGCACGTCACCACCACGCCGGGCTTGAAGGCGAAGTCGCCGCCCAGCGCGAGGTGCACGGGCACCGCGTAGTGGAGGGCCTTCGCCAGGTGACGGGCCTGCTCCGGCGTGCGGAGGATGACGGCGATGGAGGCCAGCGGATCGGCCTCGGGCCCGGTGCCCACCAACCGGCCCAGGGCCTCGCCCAGCCAGGCGGCGGTGTGGCAGGGGTGGGCCTGGCGGACGCGGAGGAGGTGGCTGTCGCCTTCCGGCCTCGGCGCTGCGTGCCCGAGGACGCCGCGGGCCAGCGCCGTCACCTCCGGCGGGCAGCGGTAGTTCACCTCCAGCACCGCGCGCTCGTGCTCGGCGGCGCCCAGGTCCACCATCACCCGCGCCCAGCCGGCGAAGTCGGCCGTCTCGTCCACCTGCTGGGCGGCGTCGCCGGCGACGACCAGGCACCCCTTCGGGGCGAGCGCGCGGGCCACCATGGACAGCTCCATCGGTCCGAACTCCTGCGCCTCGTCCAGCACCACCGCGTCGAAGCGGCCCAAGCGGCGGGGCTCGTGCCGGGCGCCCACCGCGCGCAGCCGCTCCACCTCGAAGAGCACCGGGTAGTCCTCGACGTCGAGGGTGTGGGCGTCTTCCATCGGCGTGCCCTCGTCCAGGCGGCGGCCGTCCAGCGCGGTGAGGCGCTCCGCCTCGACGTGGGCGTATTCCTCCTCGGTCGTCTTCGAGAACTGTACGCGGGTGTGCTCGGCCACCTCGGCCGCCGCGGCCTGGTGCAGCCGCCCGCCCGACGCAGCGACGACGCGCTCGAGCCAGGCGGTGTCGCCGAAGAGGTGCAGGAGGTCGCGCCGGCCGGTGGGGTTCTTCGGCCGCGTCGCGATGAAGGCGGGCAGGGTGGCGCGCAGGGCGGCGCTGCGCTTCAAGGCCAGCACCCGGCTGGTGGCGTCCACGCTCTCCTGCAGCGGCAGGCCGCGGAAGGCCTTCCGGGCGCACGCGCGGGCCCAGGCGTCGAAGGTCCACACCTCGATGCCGTCCACCCCGCGGCGCTCCAGCATCAACTCGGTGAGGCGGCGCAGGCCCTCGGTGGGGACGAGGACGGCGCCCTTGAAGCCCGGGCCATGCCGCTCCTGGAGCGCGACGAGGCGGTGGAGCGCGACGGTCGTCTTTCCGAAGCCGGCCTCGCCGAGGAGCAGCACGTGGCGGCTTCTGGGCAGCTCCACCACCCGGCGCTGCGCCGCGTCCAGCGTCACCTCCAGCGGGGAGCGGTACGGCGTCTGCTTCGCCTTCGGCCGACCGGGGATGAGCGGCCGCGCCGCCTTCCCGGAGTGCCATTGGCCCTGGGCGTCTCGCCAGGCGTGGCCCGCGTCACACCAGAGCTCGGCCAGCGCGCCGCCCTCGGTGCGGACCAGCGCCTTCTGGAGCAGCCGGCCCTTCACCAGCCGCTCGTCGATGGTCAGCTCGTACCGCTCTCCTTCGGCGCAGGAGAAGAAGACCTCGGCCAGCGGCGCGGTCTGCCAGTCGATGAGCGCCAGGGGCCCCGCAGCCTTCTGCGCGGAGCCGAGCAGCACCGTCAGCTCGCGGCGCTCGGTCCTCAGGCGCATCACCCCGGCGATCTGCTGGGCGCCGAAGGCGGCGTGGCCGGCCTCCAGCGCGGCGCGGGCCGAGTCGAGGTGGTGTGTGAGGGAGGGCGTCACCGAAGGAGGGCGCTCGTACCGGAAGCGGGGTGCGAGGTCATCCGCTCAAGCAGCGCTGGCCACCGCGGCGGGGAGGCCGGCGCCCGCCCGAGGCACCTGAGGTGAGCGTGCCTCGCGCCGGAAGCTCATCGTCGCACGCGAGCACCGTCCACGCAGCCCGCCGCGCGCCCTGGACCTCCAGGCGAGCGGCTCGCCGGCTCCTGGCCGTGCCCCGGCTTCCCCCGCTGCTCGTCCGCGCCACTGGGGCTACACGTACCCCCGCGCGGCCAGCGTTCGCGCGAGCAGCCGGGCGTGCACGTCCTCGAGCGCGGTGGCGGCCTCGTCCTCGCCCCACAGCGCCAGCGCGCGCGCGACGGCCTGCAGCGTCGACAGGCCACCAGGGGGCGCGTCCCGCAGGCTCTTCTGGGGCGCGTCGACCTTCAGCGACAGGCGCGGCAGGGCGCGCAGCGCGGGGAGCCGTTGCACCATGCGCCTGGCCTGGGACCACGAGGCGTCGAGGACCAGCAAGGAGCGGGACGCGGGGAGCGTGGCGTCGGACGGGCCTTCACCGGGGAAGAGCAGCGTCGCGTGCGCGAGCTCCCCGACGGGAGGTGGACTCCCCTGCGCGCCGTAGAGGCGCAGCTCGCTGGGCCGCAGCACCTCCGTGACGAAGCGGCCGGTGTTGCTCACCTTCGACGCCTCCAGCACGTGCTGCAGCACCACCACGCGGACGCGCGTGTCCACGGGCACCAGGGCTTCACACAGGCAGGAGCCCGGGCCGCCCAGGCACCGGGGGCAGCGGGCGCGCGAGGACGGCTGGCCGCCCGTCACGCGAGCGGGGCGAACTTCGCCGAGAAGTGCCGCAGCGCCGCCGGTTGCTCGACGATGCGGTAGCCCTTGAGCGCCTTCGCCCGGTGCGCCACGCGCTCCACCACCTCGATGACGTAGTCCATGTGGCTCTGGGTGTACGTGCGGCGCGGAATGGCCAGGCGGACCAGGTCCATCGCCGCGGGGCTCTCCTTCCCGTCGGGCGAGAGGCCGAACATCACGGTGCCGATCTCACAGCCGCGCACCCCGCCCTCCAGGTACAGCGCCGTGGCCAGCGCCTGCCCCGGGTACTGCAGCGGGGGGATGTGCGGCAGCATCGCCCGCGCGTCGAGGTAGACGGCGTGGCCTCCGGTGGGCTGCACGATGGGCACGCCCGCGCGCAGGAGCCCCTCGCCCACGTACTGCGTCGAGCGCACGCGGTAGCGCAGGTAGTCGTGGCGGACCACCTCGGCGAGGCCCTGGGCGATGGCGTCGAGGTCGCGGCCCGCCAGCCCGCCGTAGGTGGGGAAGCCTTCGGTGAGGATGAGCAGGTTGCGCGCCTGCTGCGCCCACGCGTCGTCGTCCAGCGCCAGCCACCCGCCGATGTTCGCCAGCCCGTCCTTCTTCGCCGACATCGTCATCCCGTCGGCCAAATCGCCCATGTCCCGCACGATGTCGCGCACCTGCCGGCCCTGCTGCCCCGGCTCCCGCTCGTGGATGAACCAGGCGTTCTCCGCGAAGCGGCACCCGTCGAGGAAGAGCGGCAGGCCGAACTTGTCGCAGACGGCGCGCACGCCCTTCAAGTTCTCCAGGCTGACCGGCTGCCCGCCGCCGGAGTTGTTCGTCACCGTCACCATCACCAGCGGCACCTTGCCCCGCTCCTCGGAGAGGACGCGCTCGAGGGCGGAGAGGTCCATGTTCCCCTTGAAGGGGTGCTTGAGCTCCGGCCGCCGCCCCTCGGCGATCACCAGGTCCACCGCCTTCGCCCCGCTGGCCTCCACGTTGGCGCGGGTGGTGTCGAAGTGGGTGTTGTTGGGCACCACCTTCCCCGGCCCGCCCACCACGCTGAAGAGGATCTTCTCTGCCGCGCGGCCCTGGTGCGTGGGGATGACGTGCGTGAAGGCGAACAGGTCCTTCACCGCCGCCTCGAAGCGGTAGAAGGACGGGCTGCCCGCGTAGCTCTCGTCCCCCCGCTGCAGGGCGGCCCACTGCTCGGCGGACATGGCGCCCGTGCCCGAGTCGGTGAGCAGGTCGATCATCACGTCGTCGGACGGCAGCGCGAACAGGTTGTAGCCGGCCGCCTGGAGCCGACGCGCGCGCTCCTCGCGGGAGGTGAGGCGCAGGGGCTCGACGGACTTGATGCGGAAGGGCTCGATGATGGTGCGGAAGCCGTGCATGGGTCCGCCTCTTAGTCCCTTGTGGGGCGAGCGTCCCCAGGGGGTGGCGCGCTGGAAGAAGCGGGGCTGCTCAGCGCCTCAAGCTGCCGGTGACGGCGCCCTGCTGCGGCGCCTCTCGGACTGGAGGAACCCGCTCGAGGTGCGGCCCCGCTCCCTCGCCCGGAACCGGTGAAGGACCTCAGCGCCTCTGCCCCCACGCGGCGAGCGCGGCCTGCTGCACCTGCTTGAGCGGCACCCCCGCCTTCTCCGCCAGCGCGCGGCAGTCCTCGAACTCGGGCGTGGCGTTGAGCACCGTCTCACCGCGCAGGCCCAGCTTCACCCGCACCGGGCCCCAGGGCGTCTCAACCGTCTCATGCCGGCGGGCCAGCTCGGTGCGAGACACAGCGGTGGCGCGCACGCCCAGCGTCGTCGTCTCTTCCAGCAGCGCGTCGACGAGGCGGGCCTTCACCGAGGCGGGCGCCAGCACCCCGACCAGGTGCCCCGGCCGGCCCTTCTTCATCACCACCGGGGAAATCCACGCGTCCAGCGCGCCGCGGGCCAGCAGCGTGTCCACCAGCGCGCCCAGCACCTGGGGGCTGCAGTCATCGAGGTTGCACTCCAGCACCTCGAGCGCGGACGACGCCTCCACCGCCCGGCCCAGCGTGGCGCGCAGCACGTTGGCGCGGTCCGGCCAGTCCTTCGTGCCCACCCCGTAGCCCACCTTCTCCACCACCACCTGCGGCGGCGGGGCGACGGTGGCGAAGGCCTTGAGCAGCGCCGCGCCGGTGGGCGTCGTCATTTCGCCCTGGCCCTCGAAGCGCACCGGCAGGTCCTTCACCAGCTCCAGCGTGGCGGGGACGGGCACGGGCACGGTGCCATGGGCGATGCGAATGGAGCCTCCGCCCAGCGGCGGCGAAGACGCGTACACCTTCGGATCGCCGAGCAGCTCCAGCACCACGGCCGCGCCGCAGATGTCGACGATGGAGTCGACCGCGCCGACCTCGTGGAAGTGAAGGGCCTCCAGGGTGGTGCCGTGGACGCGGGCCTCCACCTCGCCGATGAGGCGGAAGACGCGCCGGGCCTTCTCCTTCGCGCCGGCGGAGAGCGACGAGCCACCGATGAGGGCGTCGATGTCGGCCCAGCTGCGGTGGGGATGCTCTTCCTTCTCGTCCACCACCACGTCCACGTGCGTGCCGGCGAGGTGGTGCCGCTCGTCCTTCTTCACCGCGAAGTGCCAGCCGGGCACCTTCAATGAATGGAGCGGCCCCTCGAGGTCCGCGAGCGGCACGCCCAGGTCCAGCGCCGCGGCGAGGAACATGTCCCCGGCGATGCCGCCCACCGGCTCGAGGTAGAGGATGCGCATCGAGTCTTCAGTACGCCCTGGAGAAGACGATCCGCCCCGGCGAGTCCTTGCCCGTCACCACGCACTTGCCCGGCTCCTGCTTCAGCTCGAACGGCCGGTTGCGGGTGGTGAGGCCGGTCTCCTCCTTGATGCGCGCCTCGGTCTCCGGGGTGCCGTCCCAGTGCGCGAGGAGGAAGCCGTCGTCGGCCTTCGCCTTGAGCTCGTCGTAGCTGTTCACCTCGAACGTGTGCGTGTCGCGGAAGGCCTTCGCCTTGGCGAAGAGGGCCTGCTGCATCGCGTCCAGCATCGCCTGGGCCTTCGTCACCGCGGAGGTGAGCGGCTCGAACACCTTCTCCTTCGTGTCGCGCCGCGCCAGCACGCACTGGCCCTTCTCCAGGTCCTTCGGCCCCAGCTCCACCCGCAGGCACACGCCGCGCAGCTCGTACTCGGCGTACTTGAAGCCCGGGCCCTTGGTCTCGTCGTCGTCGATGATGACGCGCAGGCCGGCCTTCTTCAGGTCGGCGGCGAGCGCCTCGGCCTTCGCCTTCACCGGGGCGCGCTCCTCCGGGGTACGGCCGATGATGATGATCACCGCGTGCGTCGGCGCCAGCTTCGGCGGCACCACCAGGCCGGCGTCATCGGAGTGCGTCATGATCAACGCGCCGATGAGCCGCGTGGAGACGCCCCAGGACGTCTGCCACACGTAGTGCTTCTGGCCGTCGCGGCCCTGGAACATGGTGTCGAACATCTTGGCGAAGTTCTGGCCCAGCATGTGCGAGGTGCCGGCCTGCAGGGCCTTCTTGTCCTGCATCATCGCCTCGATGGAGTAGGTGCTGTCGGCGCCGGGGAACTTCTCGCTGTCCGTCTTCTGGCCGCTCATCACCGGCATGGCCATGAAGTCCTCGGCGAAGGTCTTGTAGACGTCGAGCATCTTCAGCGTCTCGGCCTGCGCGTCCTCCTTCGTCTCGTGGCAGGTGTGGCCTTCCTGCCAGAGGAACTCGGTGGTGCGCAGGAACAGGCGCGGGCGCATCTCCCAGCGCATCACGTTGGCCCACTGGTTGATGAGCAGCGGGAGATCCCGGTAGCTCTGCACCCAGTTGGTGAAGCTGCGGTTGATGATCGTCTCGGACGTCGGGCGGATGACGTAGCGCTCGCCTTCCGGCAGCGGCTTGCCCCCGGCGTGGGTGACGACGGCCACCTGCGGGGCGAAGTCGGCGACGTGCTTCTTCTCCTTGGCGAGGTACGACTCCGGGATGAGGACCGGAAAGTAGGCGTTCTGGTGGCCGGTGTCCTTGAACATGCCGTCCAGCACGCGCTGCATGTTCTCCCAGAGCGCGTAGCCGTTGGGGCGGATCACCATCGAGCCGCGCACGTCGGAGTTGTCGGCCAGCTTGGCGCGCTTGACGAGCTCGATGTACCACTCGCTGAAGTTCTCCTCGCGGGTGGGCAGCTTGAGGTCCTTGTCCTTCTTCGCCGGAGCCTTCTTCTCGTCAGCCATGGGGCGCACCTAGAGCAGCGCTCAAGGAAAGACAACGACTCCGGCGGGAGGAGCAGCTTGAGCTCAGGGCGGCCAGCGGAAGGCTTCGCGCTCCCCGGGCGTGAAGGGATCGACGCCGGGCGGGTAGCCGACGCTCCAGAGGGTGAGGGGCTCGGGCGGGGCGGTGGGGCAATGGAAGAGGCGCTGCTCGAGGAGCCCGGCGCGGAAGGTGTCCAGCGGCACCTCGCCTTTGGCGACGGCGGTCATCCCGCCCACCAGCATGCGGACCATGTGACGCGCGAAGGCAGCGCCGACGAAGCGGAGAACGAGTCGCCCAGAGGGTGAGGGGGCGTTCGCGCACACCTCCACGGAGTGCACGGTGCGCGGCTGCTCGGCGCTGGTCTTGAAGTGAAAGACGCGGAAGTTCCGGGTGCCGGGCACCAGCGCCGCCGCTTCCCGGAGCCGCCCTTCGTCTCCGGCGTCTCGCGCGCCGAGGACGTACCGGTACTCCTTCTGCGTCGCGCTGAAGGCGGCATGAAACTGCGGCGCGGCAGGTCGGACGAGGTGGATGCGCACGTCCTCCGGCAGGCGGGCGTTGAGGCGGGCGGCCAGCTCGTCCACGGGGACGAAGCGATCCACGCGGGCGCTCAGCACTTGCATGCGCGCGCTGACGCCCCTGTCCGTCCGCCCGGCGACGACGGGATTCCTGGGAAAGCCGGCCTCGGCGAAGGCGCGCAGCAGCTCCCCCTGCACGGTGCGCAGGCCCTGTTGCTGCTGGTAGCCGCGGAAGCCGGCGCCGACGTACCAGCACCAGAAGGCGACGCGGTGGAGCGGGGTGCTCATGCTCGCGTGCGGGTACTCCGACACCGCTGGGGCCGCAACTTGTCGACGCACCGCGCGACAACGCAGCATGGCGCTTCGGCCGCTCCAACCCCGCGTTTCTCAAGCCCTGAGAAGCCCCGCTGCCTCGGGCACTTCCGTGGCCGCGCTGGAGCGGGCGGGCCTGCGGGGCCTCTTCGCGCGGGGCGAGGTCGCCTTCCGCCGAGTCGACGAGGTCACCCCGAGGTCCGTGACGATCGCCTCCGCCCGCCTGCCGCGCGCGCTGGTGACGGGTGCCCTGTCCGACGGCCAGTGGCTGCGCTTCGAGAGGAAGGGCGAGTCCGTCACCGTCCAGGTCGACCTCCGCGCCACCCTCGACGGGGAAGCGCGCTTCAACGAGCTCCTCTCCCGGCTGTCTGGCGGCTGGCTGCCGGTGCACTGACGGCGTACCGTCGCGCGGTCGACTCGAGCAGCAGCCCCTCAGGGGCGGGTGGCGGACGCCGAGCCCGCGTACTGCACGCCGTCGCGTCCGGTGCCCACCAGCTCCACCGTCGCTTCGTCTCCCGTGGCCGCGGCGCCGGCCAGCGGCGTCACCTCCACCGCGCCGGGCGGCAGTCGCCCCAGCGTCACCGGCGGGGTGAAGCCCAGCGGCGAGGCGATTTCCCACCTCGGCGTGCCCATCGCGTCCGTCACCGCGAGGCGGGAGGCGGCGCGGGGCGGCGTCCAGGTGACGGTGGAAGCGGAGAAGGCGGCCAGCACCTCGAGGCGATCGACGCCGCGCATCAGCTTGAAGGTGAGCGGCTCCGCCGGACACTCGGTGAGCTCCACCGCCCCGCGCCGCTGGGTGACGCCGGCGCCCGAGTCCACCGAGGTGCCGGCTGACAGCACCAGCCGGGTGTACAGAGGCACCTTCAGCGAGAAGGCGCCGTCGTCGGCCGAGGAGGTGGCGATGGCGCAGCGCGTGCCCAGCTTTCCGCAGAAGGTGTTGAAGACGCTGCCGGCCATGGTCTCGTCGAAGACGGTCACCTGGGCGAGCGGCACGGGCGCACCGAGCGGGTCCACCACCTTCCCGGAGAAGCTGCACAGCTTCGCCGCTACCAGCGCGTCCGCCGCCAGCGTCACGGTGCCGGCCTGGGCGCAGGTGCTACCGCAGCGGCCCGGCGTGGTGGGCCTGGGAAGCGCCGCCACCGTGTAGAGGAGGCCGGCGTAGGCCGCGCGCGCCGCCACCGGGGCCTCGCCGGGCGTGGCTTCGAGACAGAAGCCGCCGTTGGGCCGCACCTGGCCGGCGCGGTCGGCGCTCACCACCAGGGTGCCGAGCGCGGGCGTGCCTTCCGCGCTGACGGTGCCTTCGACGCAGCCCAGCGGAGCCGGCGCGCCGAGGACGCCGACGAAGCCGCGCGGCAGGAAGGGGGCACGCGCCACCACGCCGCCCGCGTGCTCGAGGCGGTGGACGGCGTCCAGCGCGCTCTCGGGGAGGGGAAGGCCGCTCTCGGACACCAGCACGCCGGCGTCGAGCCGCTGCCAGGCGCCCGTGGAGGGGTCGAGCCAGGCCAGCGGGGCTTCCAGCACGCCGGAGCCGGGCACCGCGTCCTCCACCGCGCTCCAGGTGGAGAGCGGCAACCGCAGCGCCAACTCGCCCAAGGAGTCCGGCGCGCCCCCGTCCTCACTCGCGCCGCCGTCAAGCTCGAACCAGCCGAGCGCCAACACCCGCGAGGACGAGTCCACCTCCAGGGTGACGGCGTGCTCGGTGGCGAGGTCGAAGGCGTGCACGCGGCCTGAGGCCTCCGGAGGAGGGCCGATCCACCACGCGCCCTCCACTTCGGCGGAGCAGGAGGACTCGCCGCAGTCCAGGCTGGAGAGGGGCTCGAGGGCCAAAGAGAGGGTGAGCTCGGTCGAGCTGCCCACGGTGAGCGCGCGGGCGGCGGGCGCGAAGCCGTCGGCGGTGACGGTGAGGACGACGCGCTGGCCTTCGGTGACGGACTTGCCGAGGCGGTAGCCGCCGCCGTCGGAGGTGAGGCTGGTGGCGAGCGTCTCGCCGGTTGAGGCGTCGACGAGGGACACCGAGGCCTCGACGAGAGGGTCGCCCCGGCGCTCGAGGCCGCCGGCGTAGATGGTGCCGCTCATCGAGAGCTGGGCCGACTGAGGCCGGCGGATGCCGGAGGAGCAGGCGGTGAGGACGGCGAGGACGAGGACGGCACCCGGGAGACGCACGGACGGCTCGCTACCACGAGACGGCCCTGGGGCGGCACTCAGCGCCGCGGCTCGAAGGAACGCGCGCGGCTCGCGACCTCGAGCTACCACCGCAGCGAGACGAGCACGCGCCACACCCAGCCGTGCATGGGCAACTGGCCCAGGTTGACGGCGCCGTCGGGGATGGACTCGGGCAGCTCGGAGCTCACCGGCGCCATGGCGGTGAAGGCGTAGTCAGGCCGGAGCACGTACCCGCCGCCCACGTCGAACACCATGAAGGGCAGCCTCCCGCCGCCGAGGCCCATGCGCACGGGGAGCTGCACGCCCAGCAGCCCCGAGCCAGCGACGTTGCTGACCGTCTGGCTGAGGCGGGACGACTGGACGAGCGTCAGCGTCACCCAGTCCCAGCCCACGCCCACCTGCGCGTACGGCTCGAGCCACTTGAGCACCGGGTAGCGGTAGAGGCCGGACAGCTCGACGCCGCGGAGCCACAGCTCGGTGGCCACCTGCCCCGCGTGGGCGCTCTCTCGGCTCGCGCCGGTGGTGAAGGACAGCCCCACGTCGAGGAAGCCCCGGCCGACCTCAAAGCTGGTGCTGGCGCCCACGCGCAGCATGGGGAGGAAGTCGTTGGTGTCCACCAGCTCCCAGGCCTGCGAGGTGAAGATCTGCGATTCATAGCCGGCGGAGGCGGCGAGGGTGGGCCAGGCCGCCTGGGAGGACGAGGCGGCGAGCGCTCCCAGGAGCACGAAGAGTCGAGTCGTCATGGCGCGTCTCCCGGACGGTTGAGGTCATCGGTGAAGGCGAAGTCCCGGTAGCGCCGCGCCTGGGTGCGATCCGTCGAACCCGCGGGCAGCACCGTCACGTCGCCGAAGAGGGTGCCGGCGTGCTCGGCCACCAGCCAGTCGCCCTGGGGGAGGTAGTGGAGGCCCGTGGCGGGCACATCCAGCGACACCTCGGAGAGCTGCAGCGTGCCGAGGCTCATCGTCACCAGGGTGGCGGTGTTCGACACGGTGAAGAAGAGGCGCTGGGTGGCGGAGTCGAAGGCCGCGGCGGTGAAGGGCTGGGCCAGTTGGATGGACTGCAGCTTGAGGCGCAGGCGGTTGGTCTCCTCCACCACGGTGACGGTGGAGAGCGCCGCGCCGCCGGTGGCGCTGGGCAGGGCGAAGACGGCCTTGTCCAGGCTGGGCACCACCAGCGGGAGGCTGAAGGTGCCGTCGAGCTGCACCGTGCCGCTGCGCCCGTCGTTCATGTCCCAGGCGGTGAGGCTGGTGCTGGAGCCGTCCCAGAAGAGCGCCCGGTTGCCGCTGAGCAGCGAGACGCTCCGCGCGGAGGTAGTCATCGCCAGCCGCTTCGCGTTGTCCTGGATGCCGCGGGCGTCGAGCAGCCAGGCGTCGCGGCTCGCGGCGTACACCGCCAGCACCGTGTCCCCCATGGTGTCAGGAGGCGCCTCGATGTCGGTGAGGCCCTGGCCGCCGGCGACGAAGTTCAACGAGGCGCTCACCGGGGCGCCCACCTCGGGGCCCAGCTCCACGACGATCACGTCGTCCAGGTTGCTGGCGCGCAGGAAGAGCCAGCGGGCCGAGCGGGCGAACACGGCCTCGGCCACGGAAGACTCCAGGGTGCTGCCGGGCGGGCGCAGCGAGATGCGGCGGGGCGCCACTTCGGGGTGGAGCGCGTCGAACACCGCCACTCCACGCTCCAGCGTCACCGCCACCAGCCGGCGGTTGGGCTCCTCCGGGCCGAAGACGATGGCGCGCGGCGCGAGGCTCTCGGTGTCCAGCTGCAGCCGCGTCACCGTCCGCAGCGCCACGGAGAAGAGGCCCACCTCGTTCAGGTTGCGGGCCACCAGCCCCGACGCCGCGCCCGACGCGTAGGCCAGCACGCCGAACTGCCCGTCCTGGCTCCAGGTGATGGTGTCGAAGTAGCCGGGCACCTCCAGCGTCTCCACCGCGCCGGTGAAGGCGTCGACCAGGTCCAGCTTCGGCTCGCGCGGGGTGCCGGTCAGCACGGCCACCAGCTCGGTGCCGGGGACCCGCCGGGCGAGGCGCGCGCCCGCGGTCAAGGTGAGGGCACCGGGCGTCGTCTCTCCCGGCGTCACCACCACCGCGCGCCGCGTCTGCGGCACCACCTGGACCAGCGCGCTGCCGGTGCTCACCAGGGGCAGGGGCTTCAAGGCCTCGAGGTACAGCTCTCCGCGGCCGCCGCAGCCCGCGAGGAAGAGCGCCAGGGCGAGAGGCCACCTCATTGGATCTCTCCATTCAGCGTGAAGCCGGTGGCGGTGCGCACCTGCCCGGAGTCGAGCTGGATGACGCTGATCCGTCCGGCGGGGTGATCCTGCGAGACGAAGACGCGGTGCGGAGTGATGCCGGGCGCCTCGGGCACGGTGCCCATGAAGAGCGGCGTGGAGGCGAGCGGCAGGGTGAGCGACACCAGCGACGACAGGTTGACGGCCTGCAGCGCGTACTTGCGCAGTGCGTCGTCCCGGAGCGCCACGCCCACGAAGCCTCCGCGGGGAGAGAAGGCATAGCGGGTGGGGCGGGTGTGGCCGGTGCGCTGCAACTGCCAGAAGCCGGTGCCCACGTCGAAGACGGAGAAGCCCTGGTCCTTGTCCACCTGCGCGTCGTAGGGATCGTCCGCGGTGGTGGCCGGATCCGCGCGGTGGATGATCACCGCCGACTTCGAGTCGGGCGAGACGGCGATCTCGTCGACCAGCTTCTCCAGGGCGTAGCGCTGCACCGCGCCCGAAGGCAGGTCCACCCGCGCGAAGGACTCGTCGCCGGTGATGTTGGAGTAGACGAAGGCGAACACCCCTCCGTCGGTGGAGGGCGGCAGCGCCACCTGGCCCACCGCGCCGCCGGGGATGGGGAAGGTGTCGATGCCCGCGTCGGGGGTGGTGAGGTCGGCCGGCACCTCGATGTACGCGAGCTGCTCGGCGACCCGCAGCGCGGCCACGGCGGCGGTCCCGTCGGGCAGCAGATCGAGATCGGTGGCCACCTCGGGGATCGGCAGCACGCTCACCGAGAGGCCGTCGAAGGAGGCGAGCTCCGGGGCGGTGGTGGCGCGGAGCATCACCACGTGGCCGTCGTCGCTGGACACCACCTCGCGCGCGGTGACGGCGGCGGACATGGAGGCGGGCAGGGCGACGCGCGACGGCAGCTCGGCGCGGGTGACCAGATCGAAGGTGGACACGGTGGCCTTGGCGAAGACGTACAGCGCGGTGGCCCGTCCCTCGTCGGTGCGGAACACCACGTCGGTGAGGCGGTAGCCGCCGGCGCGCTCCTGCACCACCTCGGCCAGCGGGGCGCCCTGGCGGGCCTTCTTCAAGTCGACGAGCGCGAAGATGCCTTCCGCGCCGGAAGGAGGGGCGAAGAGCGGATCGGGCCAGGCCACCGCGAAGGCGCCGTCGGGCGAGACGGAGAGGCGGGTGAACTGGCGCTTGAGGGACACGCGCGACACCTTCGAGGGCAGGGTGCTGGAGTCGATGATCGACAGCGAGGCGTCGTCGACGGACAGCACCACCGCCGCGTCCTCGAGGGGCAGCGCGTGGAGGCCGACGGGCCTGGGGCCCACGGGGATGGCTTCGATGGAGAGCGACGTGGGATCGATCCTCGCCACCGAGGCTGCGGACGGGTTGAGCGCGTAGACGTAGTGGGGCGTGGCCACCGGGGGCGCGTTGGTGAGGGAGCGATCGGTCTCGCGCTCGGGGGGCACGCACGCGCCGGCCTCGCAGGTGTAGCCGGTGGGGCACTGCGCGGCGCTGGTGCAGCCCGCCGAGCCGCCGCCCGTCCCGCCGCCCACGGCGCCGCCGCCGCCGAAGCCGCCGCCTGAGCCGCTGATGATGCCGCCGCCGGTGCCGCCGTTGGGAATCTCGCCGCCGGGGTTTCGCGCGGTGCCGCAGCTCTGCGCAGCCGCCGCCAACAACGCCGCCACCAGGGCGCTGGCCCCGGTCCGCTTCCATCGAGACATCACAGCCGTCCTCCCCCGGCCCCGTTCGCGCGGCCGCTGCAAGCGACAGACCACGCTTCTCCGAGGAGGAGGTCGGTTGGAGCACCCGCGCGCAGGCGCTCCCCGGGCATCCGTGTCGCGCCGAGTTGGACACGGGTGAGGAGCCGGAAGGGACACGCTAAGGTCCGCGCGCCTCCCACCCCCGAAAGGAGCGCCATGTCCCCGCGCCGCGCCGCCGTCCTCACCGTGCTGCTGTCCTTCTCCGCCCTCGCCCAGGACGGCGGCCTCCCGCTCATCCCCCGCGACATCCTCTTGGGCAACCCCGAGCGCACCGGCCCGCAGCTCTCCCCGGACGGCAAGCGCCTGGCGTGGCTCGCCCCCGACGAGAAGAACGTGATGCAGGTGTGGGTGAAGACGCTGGGCCAGACGGACGAGGCGATCGTCACCGCCGACAAGCGGCGCGGCATCCGCGCCTACTGGTGGACGCGCGACTCGACCGGCCTCCTCTACGGGCAGGACGCCGACGGCGACGAGAACTTCCACGTCTTCCACGTCGACCTCACCACGAAGAACGTGCGCGACCTCACCCCCTGGCAGGGCGTGCGGGCCAGCCTCCTCGACATGCACCCGAAGTTCCCCGACGTGGTGCTGGTCACCATGAACGTGCGCGACCGGAAGCTGATGGACGTGTGGCGCGTCAACCTGAAGACGGGCGCCGCCGAATTGGACACGCAGAACCCCGGCGACGTCGTCGGCTGGACGGTCGACCCCCAATTCGTCGTGCGCGGCGCCACCGCCACGCTCAAAGGGGGCGGCACCGAGCTGCGCACCCGGGAGTCGGCGAAGGCGAAGTGGACGCCGCTGGTCACCGTCGGCCTCGAAGAGAACGTCGGCCTCGAGGGCTTCACCGAGGACGGCCGCAGCGTCTTCCTCACCACCTCCATCAACTCCGACACCGAGCGCCTGGTGGAGAAGAGCCTGAAGACCGGCGCCGAGCGGCTGCTCGCCCAGAGCCCCGCCAGCGACGTGATGGGCCAGCTCGCCCACCCGGTGAAGCACGTGATGCGCGCCGCGGGCTTCGACGTGAACGGCCGCCTGGGGTGGACCGCCATCGACTCCAGCGTGAAGGGAGACCTCGAGGGGCTGGACCAGGCGCTCGCCGGCGACTTCTTCGTCGTCAGCATGGACGACGCCGACGCGCGCTGGCTGGTGGCCGAGCGCCTCGACGCCGGCTCCACCCGCTTCTGGACGTGGGATCGCAAGGCGAAGAAGGCCGAGCTCCTCTTCTCCGCGCAGCCGAAGCTGGACGGCCTGCCGCTCGCCACCATGACGCCCGTCTCCATCCCCGCGCGCGACGGCCTGACCTTGCCCGGCTACCTCTCGCTGCCGCCGGGGAAGGCGAAGCCCGTGCCGATGGTGCTGTTGGTCCACGGCGGCCCGTGGGGCCGCGACACTTGGGGCTACAACGGCACCGTGCAGTTGCTCACCAACCGGGGCTACGCGGTGCTGCAGGTGAACTTCCGCAGCTCGTCGGGCTACGGCAAGCGCTTCCTGAACGCCGGCAACCGCCAGTGGGGCCTGGCCATGCACGATGATCTCCTCGACGCAGTGAGCTGGGCGGTGAAGGAAGGCGTCACCACCCCCAAGCAGGTGGCGATCATGGGCGGCAGCTACGGCGGCTACGCCACCCTGGCCGGCCTCGCCTTCACGCCCGACGTCTTCGCCTGCGGGGTGGACATCGTGGGGCCGTCCAACCTCTTCACGCTGCTGTCCACCATTCCGCCGTACTGGACCTCGATGAAGTCGATGCTGGTGGCGCGCATGGGTGACCCGGAGAAAGCGCAGGACAAGGAGCTGCTCACCAAGGCCTCGCCGCTCTTCTCGGCGCAGAAGATCAAGAAGCCGCTGTTGATCGGCCAGGGCGCGAACGATCCCCGCGTGAAGGTGGCCGAGTCGGAGCAGATCGTCGCGGCGATGGAGAAGAACGGCCTGCCCGTCACCTACGTGGTGTACCCCGACGAGGGCCACGGCTTCGCGCGGCCGGAGAACCGCACCGACTTCATGGCCCGCGCGGAAGGCTTCCTGGCGAAGTGCCTGGGGGGCCGCGTCGAGCCGCTCCCGAAGGACGGGAAGGTGGCCGGCTCCACCGCGGCGGTGAAGGTGGTCGGGGCGAAGAAGTGAGCCTGGTGGTCGCGCCCCTGTCCCAGCAGCACGCCTCCGAATTGGCGGTGGCCGTCGAGCGCGCCCTGGCGCAGTGGGCGAAGGGCGTCACCCCACCGGAGGACATCGTCGCCGCGCTGGAGCGGGTGCTGCTCTTCCTCCGGCAGAATGGAGCGGCCTCTCCGCAGGCGCGGCAGGTGGCCTCGCTCGCCTTCTCCTTCGGCCAGCAGGTGGTGGCGCGGGCCGGGTGGACCTGGCAGAGCGTGTCGGACGACGGCAGCGTCAACCCGGCCATCGTCTCGCCGGACGGGAAGCGCGCGGTGCTGGTGGTGGACGTGATGACGCGGCTGGTGGTGGGGGCGGACAAGGCGTCGCTGGCGGGCTTCTTCAAGGCGCTGGTGGGCGCAGACGAGCACCCCCTGGTGACGCCGCTGTGAGTGACGTGCAGGCCCAGGTGGCCGCGCGGCTCAAGCACATGGTGAAGACGGCCCGCATGTGGGGCAGCCCCGAGGAGCTGGAGACGGCCGCGCAGCACCTGGTGCACGTGTGGCTGGCGGCGAGGACGCCCGGGTGGACCTTCGAGCAGACCCACGCGCTGTGGGCCGAGGCGGGCGGGCCCTTCGCGCAGGACGCCGACGAGCACGCGGTGATGCGCTCGAAGATGTGGAAGGACGACGTGGCCCTGGCCCGGATGCAGGTGGTGGCCGGCTTCGCCACCGTCTGGTCGCTGTTGGAGCGCGACGCGGAGCGCGAGGCGGCGGCGGGCCCGTGGCTGGAGGCGCTGCTCGACGATCCCGGCCGCGCCGGCACGCCCGATCGCCTGAACATGGTGCTCTTCACGCTGATGGGCTTCGTGGCCCGCGCCCCGGAGCGCTTCGTGGAGGCGCTGATGGCCGAGCGCGAGCGGATCGGCGGCCACGGCCTGCGGCCGCTGTGCGTGGTGGCGCCGCCCGGGCCCACCGAGGCCGCGGTGGCGTGGACGCGGAAGTTCACCTCGTGGGGCCGGGTGGTGCAGGGCATCGAGGCGGTGGTGGCCCGCCTGGAAGGCCCCGTCCCCTGAGAAGGGCGCGGGCAATTGAGCTTCAGGGCCGCTATACCCCTGTGCATGTCCCAGCCATCGGACGCGGACCTCATCGCGCGCATCAAGCAGGGCGACCACAAGGCCACCGACGAGCTGCTGCGCCGTCACGAGGCGCGGGTGTACCGCTTCGGGCTGCGCATGTGCGGCAACGAGGACGACGCGCGCGACGTGCTGCAGGAGACGCTCCTGGCCGCCTTCAAGAACCTGCCCGCCTTCCGCGGCGACGCGCAGATCAGCACCTGGCTGTTTCAGATCGCCCGCAGCTTCTGCATCAAGCAGCGCCGCCGCCGCGAGGGAGAGCCCGCCAGGCTGGAGTCGGTGGAGACCGCCGAGGTGAAGAAGCTGGAAGGCGACGAGCCCGCGGGCGACATGAGGACGCACGCCCGCGAGGTGGGCACGTTGATCCAGGCGGCGATCAACACCCTGCAGGCCGATCACCGCGAGGCGCTGGTGCTGCGCGACGTGGAAGGCCTGTCCGCCGAAGAGGCCGCGGAGGTGGCGGGCATCGAGGTGGGGGCCTTGAAGAGCCGGCTCCACCGGGCGCGCCTGGCCTTGAAGCAGCAACTGGCGGCGGTGCTGGGCGAGCGCGAGGACGTGGGCGGCTGCCCCGAGCTGGCTCAGGAGCTGGCCGCCTACGCCGCCTCGGAGATCGACCAGGCCGCCTGCGAGCGGATCGAAGCCCACCTCTCGAAGTGCGCGCGCTGCACCCAGGCGTGCGACAACTTGAAGCGCACCGTGTCCCTGTGCCGGGCCATTCCCGGGGGCGACGTGCCCGCGCCGGTGAAGGCGGCCGTGCGCCACGCGCTGCGGCTGTCCGCGGTCGGGTAGCGGCTCACGCGGCGTCGAGCAGGCTCTTGAACGGGCGGCGGTGCTTCCAACGGTAGGCCCGGGAAGTCGCGCCGATCCGTCGAGAGGATTCTTCCGTCGACGTATCAGCCCTTCGCCCCGCGGCGCTCGAGCCACGCCTGCAGTTGCGCGCCCTCCTTCAAACCCCTGCCCCAGGCCTTGCCGCACAGGCCCACGCGCCGCCTCGCCGCCGCGCACGGCTTGAAGCCTCCACGCCGACACCGCCGTGCACGGCAACGACAGACCAGGCCTCGAGCGACTGTGCCGCTCCGGCGCCCGCGGCCCCGTGGCCGAGTCCCGTCTGCGGAAGCTGGAGGACGGCCGCTACGAGTACTCACCCAAGAAGGGCGTCGCCTTCACCCTCACCGCCGAGGCCCTCGTGAAGCGCCTCGTCGCGCTGACGCCTCCGCCCAACCGCCACCTCACCAGCTTCCACGGTGTCTACGCCCCCAACGCGAAGCTGCGCCCCCTCGTCATGACGCCTCGCGCGCTGCCGCCCGCCGTGGAGTCGCCGCCACCTCCGCCTCCTCCCGGCCGCAAGACGACACCGCCACCACCGCCTCGCCTCGACTGGGCCACGCTGCACCAGCGCACCTTCGGCACCGACGTCCTCCAGTGCCCCTGCGGAGGCCGCCGCACCGTCCGCCGTGTCCGCCTCACCCGCAAGGCCGCCGAGGCCCGCCTGGTGGAGTTGGGCGTCGCCCGGCCCTCGCGCCTGCTGCCGCCGCCCACCGCCCCGCCTCAGCTGGCGCTGGACGTGGAGTAGCCCCGCACTGTCGTCCACGAGTTCACCCGTCGCGCTGGCGGTGTGCGCGCCGCACCGAATTCCGCCTCGCACACCACCTCGACGCGCTCACCAACCCGGGCCTCGGCACGCTCCACTCCGTGGTGCGGGGCGTTCCGCTCCTCGACCGAGCCCAGCCCGCGGTTTCTCGGGTTGTTTATCCTTCTCTTGACCGAATCGCTGCTTGACCGGTGAGCGGTCCTCAGACAAGGTTGGTGTAGTCAACGCTGTTAGTTAGTTACAGCGTGTCCGGTAATTGAGCCACGTTTGGCTGAAAATCCCGCAGTGGATTCGATCGCTTGCGCGAGGGGATCGACAAGGCGCGCTGACTCTGGCTTCTGATGCTGCGTGAACTTCGAGGA
>JADLDB010000081.1 GCA_020846875.1 Myxococcales bacterium
CCGACACCTCCGCGAAGGAGACGCGCGCGCCCTTGTCGGTGCCGTCGATGGAGGCGCGGCACACCGTCCCCGCGGCGGCCAGCGGGTGTCCGCACGCCCCGCCTCCGCACACGTCGGCGGTGCACTCCTGGCTCCGACGTCAGTCACTCGTCCGAGGTACAGTCGCGCGCCGTGATGGGTGTCGCCCTTGCGGTGCTGCTGACCAACTCCGGCGCGAGCAGCACGCCGGGTCTGGCCCACGCCGAGGCGGGTGGCGCCTTCGGGAGCCGTCGCCAAGGGCTCGCGTCTCCCGCCGCCCGTCCCGCGCACCGCGCTGACTCTCGCTCTCTCTTCTCCACCGCCTGCTCTCCCGCCGGGGGAGGTGACGCCTTGCTGCCGCGCCGCGCGGGCCGTGGCGCCTCGGACGGCTCTCCTCTCAACCCGCAGCGCCCCGTGACACTGGGGCGCAGAAGTCGTGCCACCGAAGGCGGCTGGCTCGAGTCGATGCGGCACGGCTTGCTTCGCGCGCCGCAGGGTGTGCCCGCCAAGAGGTCCGCAGCGCACGCACCGCTCAAGCTCGCGTCCTCGCAGCCGCCCGGTGAGGAGCCGTCGCCCCCCCCGCCCCCTCCCACCGCGCCGCCCCCACTCACTGCCCCGGCGCTGCCTCCCCCGGAGGTGACGCCCCCGCCGCCTCCCGCGGAAGTGACACCCCCGCCGCCTCCCGTGGAGGTGACACCCCCGCCGCCTCCCGCCTCCGGCGCACCGGCCCTCTCGCCCCCTCCGCCTCCACCGCCCGTGGACGTGCCCACCGTCCCGCCGCCCGCCACCACGCCCGTCTTCTACCCACCCGCGCCACCGGAGAAGAAGGCGGAGCCCCTCAAGGACGCGCGCGGCGCGGCCCTCTTCGCCCCCTTGAGCCTCTTCGGCCTGTACTTCACCGCCGAGGTGGAGCTGGCGCTGGTGTCCGGCCTGTCCACCTTCGTGGCCCTGGGCGGCGGCCTCTTCGGCCAGTTCGGCTTCGAGGGCGGCCTGCGCTGGGCCGTGCTGGGCAAGGCGCTGGACGGCGCCTTCATCGACGCGCGCGTGGCGGGCTTCGTCCTCCCCGGGCAACGCTTCGCCACCATGGGTCCGGGCGTGGGCGTCGGCTACACGTGGCGCACCAAATCCATCGTCGCCAGCCTCGGCGCGGGCGTGACGCTGTGGTGGACCGTCTGGCGCACCCCGACCTCGGCGGGCCTCGCGGGCACCGCGCTGGTGCCGTCCTTCTTCATCCCCTTCCCGGGCTTCTGGGAGCCGCCGCCCCACGGCAACGCGGTGCAGCCCACCATCCGCTTCTCGATGGGGCCGTGGTGGTGAAGCCACGCTTTCAGCCCGCGTCCACCAGCCAGCGCGCGTGCGCCCGCGCCACCAGCACCCCGTCGGCGTTGGTCAACTCCGCGGTGAGGGCGTACTCCTTACGCTCGAGGCTGGTGGGCACCTCGCAGCGGCACTCGGCGGTGATGGGGCCGCGGGCCTTCTTCAGGTAGTCCATCCCCAGGTGCACGATGATGGCGCGCGCGCCTTCCGGCACCGACACCAGCATCGCCGTGCCGGTGGCCACCTCGCCCAGGTTCATCAGCGCGATGGCGTGCACCGAGTTCAAGTGGTTGCGCACCCGCCGCGCGTCGGCCATCCGCACCTTCGCGAAGCCGGGCTCGAGGGCCAGAATCTCTGGGCGGATGGTGCCGGTGTACGGGGCCAGGCGGCCGATGATGCGCCCCATCACCACTCCGCCCCGGGGCATCGCCTTCAGCATTCCCCACACGCTCTTCAAGGTGGAAGGCGAGGCCAGGCGCTTCAAGTCCGGGAGAATCGACATGCGCGCGGCTGTAACACGCTGGCCAGGGCCACGCACCCGCAGGCCCCACAACGACGACGGGGCTCCCGGCACTCACCGGAAGCCCCGCGCGAAGGAGCCAAAAGCGCTCGAAGGGAAGCGACGCCTTACTTCTTGGGCGCCTCCTCGGCCTTCTTCTCGTCCTTCTTCTCGTCCTTCTTCTCCTCCTTCTTCTTCTCCTCCTTCTTCGCGGACTTGTCCGCGGCCTTCGCCTCCTCAGCGAAGGTGCCGGCAAACGCGTTGAAGGCGAAGGCGAACAGGACGATGGCGAGCAGCTTCTTCATGGGAGTGTCTCCAGGTTTGAGAGGAACCGCGAAAGTGCGGCGGGCGGGGCTGTGCGCGCCCTGTGCCATGAGCAACCGCACGAAATGTCTGACGAGTTCGTTCGCTCCCTGGGGAGAATTTCCCCAGTGTCCGGCTGGGGTGCGGCGCGGCTCCTCAGGTGCACAGGCCTTTCGCGGGCCCGTCGGAAGGGGGTAGGACGTGGCCGGCGCACTGGCAAGGAGGCGTGGGTGACGACGCAGAGGACGAGCACGCGCGCGCTGAGGTGGGGGTTTTTGCTGGTGGTGGTGCTGCTCACCAGCGGGGCGGGCTTCTCGTTGTGGTCCGCGCGCCGGGCGGCCGAGCGCATCGACCGGCTGGTGACGACGTCGCTGGAGCGCGAGCGCCTCATCGGCCTGATGCGGCTGGACGCCACCATGCTGGTGCAGGCGGCCAGCGACCACATCAACGCCACCAGCGACGCGGAGCGCGACAGCGCCAACCAGGCGATGGACGTGACGCTGTCAGAAATCCAGGACATCTCCACCCGCTTCACCGCGGGGCTGCCCAAGTCCGAGGCCGACCTCTGGCACCACCTGTCCGACGCCGCCGCGCGCCTGGTGACGAAGGTGGACGTCACCATCAAGGCGTCCAACCGCAAGGAAGCCGAGCGCGCCCGCCAGCACCTCGAAGAAGAAGCCCGCCCCATCAGCTTCGAGCTGGACGACGTGGCCAGCCGGCTGGCGCAGAAGAACGCCGAGGACACGAGGGTGCTGCTGGCCCAGCTCCAGCAACTGCGGCTGCGCAACAGCGCCCTGGGCGCCGCGGTGGTGGGCCTGGCGCTCCTGTTGTCCCTGCTGGTGGCGTGGCAGGTGACGCGCACCTTGAAGCGCCAGGAGCAGACCATCTCTTCGCAGTTGGCGGAGCTGAACCGCCGCAACGCCGAATTGGACGCCTTCGCCAGCCGCGTGGCGCACGACCTCGTCTCGCCGCTGTCCCCCTTGAAGGGCTACCTCACCCTGGCGCGCCGGCAGGTGAGCGAGGCCGAGGTGAAGGAGCTGCTCGCCCAGGCCGAGTCGTCCACCGCGCGGGTGTCGGAGCTGGTGGAAGGCCTGCTGCGCTTCTGCCGCGCCGGCAAGCCCACCGAGAACGCGCACGGCGAGCTGGACACCGCCGTCACCACCATCCTCCTCGAGCAGGCCCAGGCCGCGCAGGCCGCCCACGTGCACCTCGAGCGCGCGCTGGACGCGGGCCTCACCGTGCCCTGCCCGCCGCAGTTGCTGCAGTCCATCGCGCAAAACGTCGTGGGCAACGCGGTGAAGTACTCCGCCGGCCGTCTCGACGCGAAGGTGTCGGTGGTGGCGCGGCGCACGCCCGACGAGGCGGTGCTGGAGGTGACGGACAACGGCCCGGGCATGAGCGACGCCGTCCGCGCCAGCCTCTTCCAGCCCTTCTTCCGCGCCCCCGAGACGCGCGCCCTGCCCGGCACCGGCCTGGGCCTGGCCACCACCCGGCGCCTGGTGGAGGCGCACGGCGGCACCATCGAGGTGACGAGCGCGCCGCAGCGGGGCACCGCCGTCACCGTGCGCTTTCCGCTGGTGACGGGGAAGCCGGACGGGGCCCAGCGCGCCCCCGTCGCCTCGCCCCTGCCCCCGGCCGCGCCGGTGCGCTGACTTTCGGAGGCGCCGAGGTGACGGGCGCGGCGCCCCGCGCTACAGCGTCTGGCCGTGACGCCCCGCCTCCTCGTCGTCGACGACGACCCGCACGCTCTCGACCTGCTCCAGCGCCTGTTGTCGCCGCTGGGTGAGGTGCACCAGGCGTCCAACGCCCGGGAAGCGAAGGCCGCGCTGGAGGCCGGGCCGCGCTTCGACCTGGTGATGACGGACATGGCGATGCCCGACGCGGGAGACGGCCTGGTGGTGCTGCAGGCCAGCCGCGCCGCCTCGCCGGACACGCCCGTCATCGTGGTGACGGCCTACGGCAACATCGAGGGCGCGCTGGACACCATTCAGCAGGGCGCCTTCGACTACCTGTCCAAGCCCTTCGACGTGGACGCCATCATCCGCGTGGCGCGCCGGGCGCTGGAGCAGAAGCGGCTGGTGGACGAGAACCGCACCCTCAAGCAGCAGGTGAAGCCGGCCTCGCTGGTGGGCCGCAGCGCCGCCCTGCTGGAGGTCTTCAAGCAGGTGGCCCGCGCCGCCCAGTCCGAGGTGCCCGTCCTCATCACCGGCGAGACGGGCACCGGCAAGGAGATGGTGGCGCGCAGCCTGCACCAGCGCAGCCCGCGGGCGCAGGGGCCCTTCGTCCCGGTGGACTGCGGGGCCATCGCCGAGTCGTTGATGGAGAGCGAGTTGTTCGGCCACGCGCGCGGAGCCTTCACCGGGGCGGCGGGCGCGCGGCGCGGCCTCTTCGAGGAGGCGTCCGGCGGCACCCTCTTCCTCGACGAGGTGGGCGACATCGGCCCCAAAATCCAGGCCCAGTTGCTGCGCGCGCTGCAGGAAGGAGAAATCCGCCGGGTGGGCGAGTCGTCGCCGGTGAAGGTGGATGTGCGGGTGGTGGCGGCCACCAACCGGGACTTGAACGAGCTGACGAAGGAAGGGCGCTTCCGCGAGGACCTGCTCTACCGCCTCGACGTGGTGCGCCTGCACCTGCCGCCCTTGCGGGAGCGGAAGGAAGACATCCCCGCGCTGGTGGAGCACTTCGCGTCTCAGTACGCCCGCGGCGGCGCGCGCCCGGTGGTGACGGCTGAAGCGTTCGCCCGCCTCACCGCCTACGACTGGCCGGGCAACGTGCGGCAGTTGGAGAACGTGGTGGCCCGCGCGCTGGCCTTGAATGCCACCGGCATCCTCACCCCGGGCGACTTCCCCGAGCCCATCGGCGACGCCCAGGCGCGGCCTCACGCGGCGGGGCTGGCCGAGGACCTGCCGTCGCTGGACGAGCTGAGCCGCCGCTACGCGCGCCAGGTGCTGCAGCAGGCGCAGGGCAACAAGTCGGAGGCGGCGCGCCTGTTGGGCGTGGACCGCAAGACGCTGTACCGGCTGCTGGGCGACGAGAGCTGAGTCACCACACGAAGGTGAGGCCCGCCTGGGCCGTCCAGACGATCTGCTCCCCGAAGGACGCCACCCGCCCACCCACGCGCGCGTTGAACAGCTCCCAGATGGGCACCACCACCGTGGCCTCCAGCGCCGCGTCCACCCCGCGCCACCCGAAGAGCAGCATGGGCCGCAGCTCCAGGCCGAAGCTGTTGAGGCCGCTGCGCCAGAAGACGTAGCGGTGCGGCAGGCCCACCTCGAAGCCGTCGCGGTAGTCGCCGTTCAAGTACATGGCCCGGTAGCCCAGCGCCACGGCGCCCTCGACGTGCTGCTTGGGGGTGATGCGCAGCAGGGCGTGGGTGGCCCAGCCGCCCAGCACCGGGCCGATGTCGAACTGGAAGTCGCCGCCGAAGTGCCCCACCGCGCTGGTGACGCGCCCGCTGAAGAAGGACGCGGTGGTGTTGAGGCCGGGCACGAAGTTGACGCCGCCGTAGCCCTCGAAGCTGAAGGTGGGACAGCGGAAGCGCTGCACCACCAGCGGCTCGGCGTCGCGGTCGAAGAAGTAGACGACGACGGGCAGCGCGATGAGCGCCACCACCGCGACGATGAGCGCGGCCTTCCCGTCCACCTTGCCGAGGCTGCCGGGGTCGGAAGACCTCGGCGCAGGGGCAGGCGCGGGCGGCGCGCCCACCACCACCCCGCCCACCAGGGCCACGCGCGGCGCGGGCGCGAAGTACACCGCCGGCACCGCGAAGCACCGGTCGAAGAAGGACGGCGGGACGTCTTCGGGCGCGGACCCGGGCGGCGGCGCGGGCGCGTACCCGGGCTGGGGCGCGGGGGCCTCGGGCGCCGGCGCGACGGCAGGAGGCGCGGGGGCGGGAGGCGCCTCCACCGGGGGCGGCGGCGTGACTTCAGGCGGCGGCTCGAGGAGGGGCGGCGGCGACAGCTCCTGCGCGCCGGCGGTGGCGGCGGCGAGCACCAGCAGGAGGACAGCGACCCGGCGCATCGGCTCCATTGGACGCCTTTCCCCTTGGGTGGGCAACCCGCGAGTCCACAAACGACGAGGGCTCCGGTACCAGCCCGGAGCCCCGTCACCATCACGCCCCGGGGGATGGTCAGCGCATGGAGATTTCAAAGCCGCCCGTCACCTGGCCGTTGTTCCACGACGCGCCGTAGCGGATGGGCGGGGAGTAGGCGACCCACACCCACTCCTGCCGCGCCTCGTAGTGGCCGGGC
>JADLDB010000082.1 GCA_020846875.1 Myxococcales bacterium
CGCCCGGCGCGACGGGCGGCCCCCTCACCCCTGGCAGGGGTGAGGGTGAGGGGTGCGGGGTCGCCGTCTTCCGGCCCACGGCCGGAACGCCACCTCAATGGCCTTCGCGCCGGAAGGCGCACGTCACCACGTCGCCGTCAACGTCGCCCCGCTGTACGCCTCATACCCATACACCATGATGTAGTACGTGCCCGGCGACGGCGCCGTGACGGTGATGCTGTCGCTGCCCGCGTTTTCCGATTTGTCATCGTACGTCGACGTCGTGGGCGGCGCTCCGGCCCTCTCGTACAGGTCCGCGTCTCCTGTCCCCACCGTCAGGTCGATGGCGAGCTGCGACGACGGCCCGGTGACGTTCACCAGGAAGACCGTCTCGGAGCTGCGCGACCCACTCACCGTCACCGGCACACCGTTGCTCAACGTCGTCGGTGTCCCGCCGTCCACCGGAGGACCTCCCGACAATGACACCGTGAGGGCGTAGTCCCCTTCCCCCGCGCCACTCGCGCTGTCCACCACCACCGCGTACAGGCCCGTCGACAGGCTCTGCGTCAGCTCCGCCACCCCGCCATTCGTCGCCGCCGCGTTGCACGCCAGGGACGAAGCCCCACACGCCGTGCCCGAGTACGTGTACAGCGACACCACCGGCCGCCACGCGCCCGACACCTCCACCAGCACGTCCGCCGTCTGCGTCCCCGTCACCGAGAAGACGTGCACTCGATCCGGCCGGCCCGTCGCCGCGCACGACGGCGACAGTTGGCTGCCGTAGCCCGCCAACGTGGCGCTCGCAAACGCACTCCCCGCCGAGAACGTCAACGGCTCGCCCGTGGCACAGGTGTCCCCCGGCAGCGCCCCACCTCCGCCGCCCGCCCCACCACCGAAGCCCCCACCCGTGCCGCCGCCCGCACCGCCACCGATGCCGCCGCCCGCGCCGCCGCCGATGCCGCCACCCGCGCCGCCGCCGATGCCGCCGCCCGCACCGCCGCCACCACCACTGCCGCCCACGCACACCCCGCTGACGCACTGCTGCGCCCCCGGGCACACCTCGCACGACGTCCCACCGGTGCCGCACGCGCCCTTCGCCGTCCCCGGCTGGCACACCTGGTTGCCGTCACGGCAGCCGCCGCACACCCCGCCCGTGCAGAAGCCCTGCCCGTCACAGGTGTTGCCGCCCATGCACGCCTCGCAGCTCACCCCGCCGAGGCCGCACGCCGCGTCGGAAGTGCCCGCCACGCACGCCCCCGTGCCGTTGACGCAGCCCTGGCAACTGGTGTCGCGGCACTGCGCCCCCTGGCACGCCTGGCTCCCGCTGCACGCCGCGCACGTCTGGCCGCCCGCGCCACACGCGCTGCTGGCGCTGCCCGGGTGGCACTGCCCACTGCCGTCGCAGCAGCCGGGGCACGTGGCCGCGCAGGTGCCGCCACCGCCGCCGCCCGCCCCTCCTCCTGTCCCTCCGCCACCTCCCGCGCCTCCTCCCTGCGAACCACCACCGCCGCCCGTGACGCTGCCCACGCAGAAGCCCAACTGGCACACCTGGGTGAGGGGGCAGGTGACGCACGCGTTGCCGCCCGAGCCACACGCCATGTTCAAGCCGCCCGGCTGACACGCGCCCGCTGCGTCGCAGCAGCCGGTGGTGCACGTGGCGGCGTTGCACTTCGGCTTGCCCGAGCCACAGGCCGCGAAGGTGATGGTCAGCGCACCGGCCACCACCGCGGCCAGCGCCCACATCCGTTGGGTGCTGTTCATGAAGTCCCCGAAAAGCGTGACGACGTCGGCCCCTGGGGCATCCGCTTAGTCGGACTCCTTCCCCGCGCGCAAGCCGAGGACTGACGGCACCGAAGGGACTCCCTCGCCCTCGCCCACCGGCTAAGACACCTCCTCGTGTCGCGCGCCGCAGTCCTCGCACTGTTTCTCTGCCTCCCGCCCGGCTGCGCCACCACCCGCCCCCTCCCCCAGCAGGTGGACGCGCTCGCGGCCGAAGGGCCCGGGTGCGAGCGCTTCTCCACCTTCGACGTCCAGGCACGGGCGCTGCTGGACGAGCTGCTCGCACGCGCGCCGGGCGAGCTGCTGGTGCCGGGCAGCGCGCGCCTCAACGCCGCGCGGAGGGCCTGCGCCCGGCACACCCTCGAAGGTCTCCTCGCCCTTCGCGAGAGGGAAGGCCTCGAGGCGGTCCAGGTAGAGCTGGACGCGCTGACCCGCGCCTGGCCGGTGGACAAGGTGGACGGCCTGCTGGCCGACACCCCCGCCCTCGACGTCGCCACCCTGGGGCCGATGCTGGCCGAGGCGCGCGAGCGGGCGCAACGAGAGGCCGAGGCGGGCGCGAAGTCGACGCGGGACGAGCGCGAGCGGACGGCCCTGGCTCCCGACGGGCCCTCCGGCGCCGAGGCGGCGGACTGCGTCGGCCTCGACGGGTGCCTGGCGGCGCACTGCGTGGCGGACCTGGCGCGGGCCGGCGCAGAGACGGCCGCCCTCACCGGAGTGATGCGCGCCCAGGCCAGGCGCTGCCTCGATGAGAGCCGCGCGCACTCCCCGGAAGAGCGGGCCCGCCGCGCCGGGACGCTGCTGGGCGACTTGCGGGCCTTCGCCTCTCTGCCCGAAGAGACCGAGGCCGCCCTGGCGCTGGAGACGCTGCGCCGCAGCCTCTGGCCCCAGGTGGACGCCGCGCTCGCCGGCGGCCAGGCGGGGAAGGCGTGGCACCTCGCGGCCCCCTTCACGCCTCTGCCTTCGGCGCGCGCCGAGGTGGAGCGAGTGCGGCAGCGCGCGGTGGCCTCCCACCTGGAGGCGGCGCGCAGGTGCGGCCCCCGGGCCCTGTGTGCCCGCCTGCACCGGCGCCTGGCGGCGTCGATGGGCGGGCCGGACGAGCCTCCCCTCTCCTCCCAACCCGGCCACTGGGAGCGCGGCCGCTGGGCGTGCCGTCGCGCGCCGCTGGAGCTGCCCCCCGCGCCCGCGGCGATGACGCTGCGCCTCGACGCCACCTGCAGGAAGCCGCCGCCCCAGAAGGGACAGCCCGACGAATTGCGCACCTTCGAATGGGAGCAGCAGTTGATGGGGCACCTGCTGGACGGCGAGGTGCGCGCCACCTGCGCGGGGAAGCTGACGTGGGCGGCCTTCAAGGTGCCCGGCTTCGTCGACGCCTCCGACGACGGGCCCGACGACGACGGCAGCGCCGCGGCCCGGCAGGCGCTGGAGCGCTTGTTGCCCCGCCTGGTGTCCGACTGCCAGGGGCTGCACGCCGAGGCGGCGCGGGCCGCGTGCGAGTCGGTGGCCTCCTCCCTGCCGGCCGACGTCGAGCAGCGCTTCGCCGAAGGGGCGGTGGTGACGGGTGGGTGGACGCCCTGCTTCCAGGACTGGTTCGTCCGCCGCTACGGGGTGGCGCCGCCCGCCCTCACTCCACCGGGCGCGGAGCGGCCCTGACGTCAGCCCTTCACGCGCTCGAGGATGAGGTCCACCAGCTTCACGCTGGTCAGCCCTTCACTCTCCGCGGTGAAGTTGGGCAGCACCCGGTGCCGCAGCACCGGCCTCGCCAGCGCGCGCACGTCGTCCACCGACGCCGCGTACCGTCCGGCCAGCACCGCGCGGGCCTTGGCGCCCACCACCAGGTACTGGCTGGCGCGGGGGCCCGCACCCCAGGCGACATTCTTCGCCACGAAGTCCAGCGCCCCGGGCTCCTTCGGGCGGGTGGCCCGCGTCAAGTCCACCGCGAAGCGCACCACGTGGTCCGGTACCGGCACCCGGCGCACCAGGTCCTGCAGCGTCAGAATCTGCTCCGGCGACAGCACGCGCTCCAGCGCCCGGGCGGTGCCGCTCGTCGTCTGCTTGACGATTTCCACCTCCTCCTCCGCGCTGGGGTAGCCCACGTCCACCAGGAACATGAAGCGGTCCAGTTGCGCCTCGGGCAGCGGGTAGGTGCCTTCCTGCTCGATGGGATTCTGGGTGGCGAACACCAGGAAGGGCGGCTCCAGCGGCCAGGTGCGCCCCGACGCCGTCACCCGGTACTCCTGCATCGCCTGCAGGAGCGCCGCCTGCGTCTTGGGCGGCGTGCGGTTCACCTCGTCCGCCAGCACGATGTTGGCGAACAAGGGGCCCTTCATGAAGCGCAACTCGCGGCGCCCGGTGGCCCGGTCCTCCTCGAGGATGTCGGTGCCGGTGATGTCCGACGGCATCAGGTCCGGGGTGAACTGGATGCGGTTGAAGGACAGGTTCAGCACCTCCGCCAGCGTGCTGATGAGCAGCGTCTTGGCCAGGCCGGGCACGCCCACGAAGAGGCAGTGGCCGCGAGAGAAGAGGGAGATGAGCAGGTGGTCCACCACCTCCCGCTGCCCCACCACCCGCTTCTCAATCTGCCTCAGCACGTCGCTGCGCGCCTGAGCCAGGGCCTCCACGGCCTTCAAGTCGTCTCCGGCCGGGGCCGGCGCTTCCGGGTTGGTCATGTCCTGGCGGTTGTAACGAAGCCCCGCGCCAGCGTCACGGGTCGAACTGCACCACCTGGGGAGCAAACACGGCGTTGCCAGCGCCAACGGCGCGGTCCACCCTCACCTCCATCGCGCTGGTGAACTTGGCGACGCCGTGCGCCGCCCCGGTGTCGTCCCCAACGTTCATGTCCGCGCTCACGAAGTTCGTCTCCCCCGCCGCCTGTCCTCCTGCGCCCTGGCCGGCAAAGAAGACGATGGCCTTGTCCTGGGCCACCGCACCGGTGAGCATTCTGGTGCCGAAGGTGGCGCCCGTCAGGGAGATGTCCGCGGGGTGTTGCACCGCCGCCGGGCAGGCCACCGCACAGGGGGGCAGTTGCACCCGTTCCCACGCCAACTCTGCGATGGGCGAATTCGTGCAGGTCGCCGGAGGCGTGGACGCCCCGCGGCGGAAGCTCAGGCCAGTCCCACCATTCGTCTGCCGGGCGCGCAGCCGCCGCTTACAGATGTACGAGTCATTGTTGGTCAACTCCGCCCGCGCGGTGAAGAGCAGGAAAGTGCGGCCAGTGGTGACGCCCGTCAGCCCATTGACGCTGATGCTGGGAGTGGCTGCCTGCGAGGGAAGGACGTCCCGGTCCACCGTCGCGCCGTTGAACTGCACCACCTGCGCCGAATAGCCCAGCTCGTTGCCCGCGGTGTCGCTCCGGCTCAGCCTGACGGTGGCTGCGTCAGCCAACCGGGCCGTGGGGAAGTCGTCCTCGTCGTTGGTGGTACCGCCACCGGACTTGCTGGAGAACAACAGGAAGGAACTTCCGAGGCTGGGCAGCGCTGGCGTCAACGGGATGTCCAGGGTGGTGGCGCCGGCCGGCAAGGTGCCGGTGAGGTGCCGCACACTGACGCCCCCGCTCAAGAAGTCCCGGCCCCAGGACACCACCTGGTACGCGACGCTGACCCCCTGGTGGCTGTCCCCCCGGCTGCACACCACGGCGGTGTCCGAGGCGGTGGCGTCGAGGTGGCACTCCACGTTCGCGTCGCCGGGGTTGAGGACCGGCGTGCCGCCGTACGTGGGGCTGCCGCTCGAAGAGAACACCAGAAAGCTGCGGTCGATGGTGTTCCCCGGAATCGCGGGCAACAACACGCACCGGCTGCTGGGGTTGGTGTCGGTGAGGTCGCAGGTGCCGCGCCGCACCAGCGGGTACGCCGTCACCATCGTGCTGACGGCGACGAGGCCGCTGTAGGCCTCCGTCGCGTTGATGGTGACGTTGTTGGCGGCGAAGGCCGCCACGCTGCGCCCCCGCATCCACACCACCCTCTGGCTGCTGCCGTGGTCGATGGTGAAGCCCCCCGTCCCGGTGCCCGCGCACGCGCTGGTGGAGTGGAAGGTGATGGCGCCGGTGGGGGTGGCCGAGAGGTTGACGTTGCTGACGCCCATGATGATGGGGGTGGCGGTGGACGTCTGGCGGCCCACCGTCAACTGCACGCAGCCGCCGGCCTCGACGTCCGTGGACGCCGCCGTGAGGGTGAGGACGTCCGTCGCCGCTCCGCTGGGGGTGACCGACGCCTGGGGCGTGCCGGCCACCATGGCGGACGCGCCGGTGACGTTGGTCACGCTGCTGCCGGTGACGGCCACGTAGAAGGACACCTCTCTCATGGTGTCGGGCATGGTGACGCTCGTCACCAGGTTGGAGCAGGCTGCGTCGGTGAAGAACTGCAGGCCCGCGCCCGCCGTGGTGGAGAACAAGCTGATGGTGCGGTCCCCTCCGGTGGTGGGCACCGCGTTGTTGGCCTGGTCCTGCAGCTCGATGGTGGCGGCCGGGCTGCAGGTGAAGCGCGCCAGCAGCGCCTGCGGCGGCGTCTTCCACGCCAGGTGGTGGGGGGGGCCGACGACGACGGCGAACGTCTGCGCGCCCGACGTCAGCCCGCTGCTGGACGCGGTGATGACCAGCGCCGCCTGAGGCAGCGCCGGCCGGAAGCTGAAGCTGGCCCGCGAGCCGGTGATGTTCATCGACGCGGCGCCGGGGCCGCCGCAGTCGGCCTGCCCGTAGAACTGCACCGCGTCAGGGCTGGACGCGAAGCCCACGGTGCGGCTGCCCGCCACCGGGTTGTTGTTGGTGTCGAGGATGTCCGCGTCCACGTTGACGCAACTGCCGGCGGTGACGGTCGCCCCCGCGGTGACGATGACCACCTTGCTGGCCGTGCCCACCGTCACCTGGAAGTTCTGCGTCACCGTCAAGGTGCCGGCGGCGGCCATCACCGCGTAGTTGCCCACCGTGGGGTGGTTGATGGACAGGGTGCTGGACACCGCCTGCCCGGCGAGGAAGTCGGCGGTGGTGGAGATGGACGAGGGTCCGCTGCAGTCTGCCGAGGCGAAGAAGTTGAGGCCCGCAGGCCCGGTGATGACCGCCTGCAGCGCCCCGTCGGACGTGGCGTCGTTGCCCCAGCGGTCCCTCCGCGTCAGCGTCAGGGGGCCCGAGCACCCGCCCGACTGGCGCGAGGTGGGCAGCCCGTTCCAGGCGATGGAAGCAGCCGGCCCGGGCGTGACGGTCAACGTCAGCGTGGTCGTCTGTCCCTTCAGCTCCACCTGGAAGGGCGCCGCCGTCAGCACATTCTCCACTCTCACGTAGAAGGTCTTCTGTGACTCGGTGGACGACAGCGTCACCGCCGTCGGCACGTCGGCCTGGCAATTGGCCAGCGTGGCGTGGGTGGTGACGCCCGACGGCGGCGTCGGGAAGGTGATGGTGGCGCCACCGGGGCCCACCGGCACGTCGTTGAGGTACAGGTCCTTGCGCTGCACCGTCACCTGCAGGCACGAGCCGGCCACCAGCGTCTGCGTGGGCGAGGAGGGCTCGACGAGCGAAAGCCCGGTGGACGGCCCGGGGCCGACCTGCAGCCGGAGGGGATTGCTGCCGGTGGTGATGCCTCCCGCACTGCCGGTCACCGTGTAGGGCGAGCTCACGTCCCGCGAGGTGGTGCTCGTCAGGTACACCTGCGTCTGGGTCTGCCCGGTGGGCACGGGGATGGCCGTGGCGCCGTCGCAGCTCGCCGCGCCGGTGCCCCAGGTCACCACGCCTGGCGCCTGTGGGGCCGTGAAGCCGAGGCCCACAGGTCCAGTGAAGCGGGCCACGTTGCCGGCCGCGTCGTAGCTGGTGACGGTGAAGGGCCCGGCGCAGGTGCCGGCGTCCACCCCCGAGGGCATGGTGGTGTCGAAGCTGAGCGACGCCGGCGGGCCGGGGACGATGGAGTTGCCGGAAAGCTCGGCCGGCGCCCAGCCCGGGTGCACCGCGCGAATGGTGAAGTCAGTCGTCGC
Organism: Myxococcales bacterium; assembly: GCA_020846875.1. Taxonomy (GTDB): domain Bacteria; phylum Myxococcota; class Myxococcia; order Myxococcales; family Myxococcaceae; genus JADLDB01. The sequence goes on from JADLDB010000082.1 coordinate 7,711, forward strand.
CGTGGGCCCCTTGAACCACAGCTGCAGTTGAGACGTGCCCTGCGGGAAGGTGACGGTGCCTCCCACCTGGCTCACCATTCCACAGCCCGCCGCGGAGTAGAAGACGAGGCCAGGCACCGGCTGCAGGGTGCTGGTGATGAAGGCGCTCAACATGATGGGCGTGTCGGCCCCGAAGGACGCGGGCACGTTGGTGCTGTCCAGTGCCTCCAGCGTCACCGACTGGGAGGAGCACAGGCGGGAGTCAGCCTGCCGCGAGTTCATCACCCAGCGCAGAGACGTGGGTGGACCGCTGTTGATGTTCAAAGCCTGGCTGGCTCCCGCCAGCACGCCGCTCGCGTCGTCCACCGACACCGTGTGGGGGCCCACGCTGCCGCCCTTCAGGTACAGCCGTACGCCCCCAGCACCCGGAGGCACCGTGTACGAGGTGATGGGCGTGGCGCAGTTGCCGGTGGCGCTGTCGTGGAAGGTGATGCCGAGGTCCGACGCGTTGAGGTTCAACGTGACGGGCAACGGGGACGGCGCGGGGTTGCCGTAGCGGTCACGCACCACCACGTCGAGGAAGCTGCCGGGGCCGGTGCAGGTGCTGGTGGTGAGGTAGGCCAGCGGCGCGTTGCGGAAGGCCAGCTCGTCGGGCGCGTCGGCGCTCACCGTCACGTCCTGGGTGGCGGTGAGGAGCGTGCCCATCCAGTCCACGGTGGCCGTCACCCGCATCAGGGCGGTGGGGGTGGTGGCCATGCGGGAGAAGACGAAGAAGCGGGCGCCCCCCTGGCCCCTGGGAATCTGCACGCTCAGGACCGGCGCGCCGCAGGTGGACGAGGTGGAGAAGTTCCCCAGGGCGTCGTTGGGGGACGCGGACAGGTTGAGCGTCAAGTCCGTGTCCGTGGTGGTGGGCCTACCCTCCGAGTCGCGCAGCTCCACCTGCATCGCGTTGTTGAGGCACTGGCCGGCGCTGACGGTGACGGGCTGGTTGGCGAAGGCGATGCTCGCCACCGGAAGAGGAGTGATGACGATGTCGCTGGTGCCCTCCATCAGGCTGCCCGCGGTGGCGCGCAGCACGGCGGTGCCGGCGACGTCGCCGCGCACGTACACGGTGGCGCTCGACATCTGGAAGGGGATGGTGACGCTGGTGGCGGCCCTGCTGCAGTCCTTGTCGGCGAAGAAGCCGACGCCCTGCAGGCTGGAGGAGAGCTGCACCACGGTGCTGGCGCCGGCCGCGCGCGGGCCCACCGCGTTCTGCAGCTCGACGGTGACGGCGGGGCTGCAGGCGAGGCGCGGCTGCATCAGGGGCACGTTGAGCAGCTTCACGCGGTCCGGCGGGTCCACGCACTCGGCGCTGGTGGCGCAGTTGGAGTCGGCGCAGGCGCCCAGCCCGTCGCAGTCGGTGTCGGCCTCGGTGGTGCAGAGCTGCACGGAGCCGGGGAAGGTGGACGCGTTGAGGTCGTCGCAGTCGGCGCCGCCCTTCTCGGCGCTGATGAAGCCGTCGCGGTCGCCGTCGAGGGTGGCGGCGGGCGGGTCGAGCTGCAGCGGCTGCACGTTCTCCACGCCCTTGGCGGGGAAGGTGGCCTGCACCTCGTTGGACAGGGAATTCACCTTCAGGCTGGCGGAGTCGTCGCAGGCGCCGAGGTGCGCGCGGGCCTGGAAGGTCACCGTCTGGGGCAGGTCGTCCCCGCGCTGCACGCCGATGACCCACTCGCTCTTCATCGCGGCGCGGGGCAGCACCAGTGACTTGCGCTGCGTGCCCCCACTGGAGACGGCCAGCTCGATGCAATCGGCCTTCAAGCTGCTGGCCACGCGGACGTACACCCTGAGCGCGCTGTCCGGCGGCTTGCTGCAGGACGCCAGCACTCCCAGCGAGAGAAACCAACACAGTCGCTTCATGTGGGTGTCGACCTCACTTCCGGCCGGGCGCGAGTGGAGAAGAGGCTAGCACGCGACGGCGAGAGGCTTGGGGGGGAATGGCCAGTCAGCGGATGCGAGGAAGGGAGGGGGAGCGGCCGCGGTGGGTGCGGGCGTATTCGACCAGGTTCTTGATGTCGTAGCAGATCTGCCGGATGTCGTGCCCCATGGTGAGCTCGATGTGGCTGTTGCCCTTCACCGGCCGCCACAGCAGGTACTCGGACCTGGCGGAGCGGTAGACGCTGGAGGTGGACTTGAGCGAGGCCAGCGGGTCCAGGTCCCCGAAGATGATGGCCATGGGCACCTTGATTTTGGAGAAGCCGCGCTGGAAGTCGTAGCCGGTGCGGTAGCAGACGACCTCGCCGGCGCGAATCCACCGGAGGAACTGCTCCACCACCTTGCGGGGCTCCTTCTCGCCGCCCTCCTTGAGCAGCCAGCGCATGTTGTCCATGGACATGCGGTCCCAGCGGGTGAGCCAGGTGATGCGGTTGGCGATGAGGCTCAAGACGGGGGACTCTTCGGCGTAGCCCAGGGCGTCGGCGGCCAGCTTGAGCCAGGTGTCGATGGGCAGGTAGCGGTACTGCAGCTTCCGGGGAGCGGCGCCGGGGTCCTTCTTCGTCACCCTGGCGGCCCACGCGCCGAGGGTGTGGGCGGCGCTGCGCTGCAGGTTGAGGCCGCCCAGGGCCGCGTCGACGGAGAGCTCGAGGCCGGGGCCGGCGAAGGCCAGCAGCTTCAAGGGCAGGCTGCCCTTCCCCAACTCGGCGGGGGAGCCGATGGTGACGATGCCGTCGAAGTGGTCGTGGTGGATGCCGGCGTACCCGTAGCCGAGGATGCCGCCCATGGAGTGGCCGCAGTAGAAGATGCGCTCGCGCCGGGTGATGCGGCGCACGCCGGCCACCGCGGCGGGCAGGTCGTAGAGGAAGTAGGTGTCGATGTCCCAGTCCCACTGGAGGTCAGGCGGGGGCTTCTTGCCGAACTTCGCGGCGCGCTCGTGCTGGAGCTCCAGGCTGCTCTTCCCGTGGCCGCGCAACTCGAGGATGTGAATGTCGAGGCCGAAGTAGAGGAGGTTCTTGACGAACTCGCCGCTGGTCCAGGCGTGGCGGTTTTGCGAGAAGCCGTGGACGAGCAGCATCGGCTCGCCGAAGAGGGGCTGGGGGAAGGCCTGGGGGACGGGGCGGTAGCGGGTGATGACCAGGGACCAGCCGTCAGCGGTCTCCACCAGGTACTTGGTCTTCTTGTAGAGAGCGCGGAACTCCACGTCGTCCACCGTGGGGTGGCCGGTGGGGCTCTCGCCTCGTGCGGGCGCCGTCATGCGCGGGCGAGTGTGTCACGATTGCTGGTGGCGTCGAAGGCTTCAGGGAGTCGCTTCCGTGTCCTCACCTCGGCACGAGGCGCTTCAACTCCACGTCGTCGCGGAAGTCGTCCACGCCGCGGTACCGGGCCGACAAGTCCACCTCCACGTACGTCTTCACCTCGTCCTGGCACCCGAAGCTGGTGGACACGCACAGTTGCCGCGGCCCGTCCTTCGCGTAGCCCTCGCGGACGATGTCGTGCCCGTAGACGGCCACCTCCCCGCCCAGCGCCCGCACGAAGCGCTCGGCCTCGTGCTCCTTCGCCATCCGCGACCAGAGCAGCGGCCCCAACAGCGGCACCCGCGCGAAGTCCATGATGTCCATCTGCTGGTAGCCGTGCAGGCGCACCGCCTCCAGCTCGTCCGGGTGCACCAGGTTCGCCGAGGGCGCCGCGTGCAGCAGCACCACCCCGCACGGCGCAACCGCCACCAGCGGAAAGTCCTGCACCGCCGCCTTGAGCCGCGCGCGCCCCGCCTCGTCCAGTCTCCTCTCCAGCGCCGCCGCCTCGTCGTCGTGGAACTTGTACGTCGCCGGCCCCCCGATGTGCGCGTGGTCGTGGTTGCCCAACAGGCAGTGCACCCGCCCCGGCGCCCTCGCCTTGAGCGCGAGGAAGGCGTCCAACAGCGCAGGGGACTCGTCGCGGTACGGCGTCCCGAGGAAGTCGGGCCAGTTGTCAGCCGTCTCGTCGTCGGGCCCGTGCACCAAATCGCCCGTCAGCACCAGCCACGCGTCGTCGCCCGCGGCGAGGAAGTGGGCCTCCAGCCGCCGGAAGTCCGTCAGGTTCCCCTGCAAGTCGGTGCCGATGAGGAGCCGCCCGCGCTCGGGCAGCCGCAACACCCGGGACGCCATCCTCACTCCTTGGGCAGCGCGCGCAAGACGGCCTTCCCGTCCTTGATGACCACCTTGAACTCCACGCTCTTGGCCTGGTGCTGCTTCATCA
>JADLDB010000083.1 GCA_020846875.1 Myxococcales bacterium
CCTGGAACCTCACCCCCTCGCGGAGGTCGCCGCCTTCACCACCACCTTCCCGAGGCCGCTGGGCGAGCTGGGCTCCTCCGAGGCGCTGGTGGCACGGCTCAAGTCGTCTGGGGAACGAAGGCCCTGCCCGGCCGCGCCGACGCCACCGCGAGGTGGTACCGCGAGCTGCTCCACGCCGCGGGCGCCACCACCGGGGAAGCGTAGCCTCAGGGGGCGGGCGGCCCCGCCTTCCTTCGGTGGGCGAGCCACCAGACGAGCGCGCCGGCCAGCACGAGCAGCGCCAGGCCCCAGGCCTCGTCGGCGGCGTGCGCGCCCAGCAGGTGCGTCAGGGCGCGCCCCGCCCCGTAGCCCAGGGCCGCGACGGCGCAGGCCCACACCAGCGCGGCCGCCAGGTTGAGCGCGAGGAAGCGCCGCCAGCCCAGGCCGCTCATCCCCATCGCGATGGGCCCGGCGACCCGCAGCCCGTAGAGAAACCGGACGGAGAGGGTGGCCAGCACCCGGTGGCGCTGGAGCAGGCGGCGGACACGCGCGGTGCGGGCCTCGAGCGAGGGGAACCGCGCCAGCAGCCGGCCGCCGTACCGCCGCCCCAGGGCGAAGCCGAGCTGGTCTCCGGCGCAGCTGGCCGCCGTGGCGACGGCGATGACCACCGGCAGCGACAGGTGCCCGCGGCTCGCGGCCGCGCCCGCGAGGAACAGCACCGTCTCACCTTCGAGGAACGTGCCCACCGCCACCGCGACGTACCCGTGGGACTGAAGCAGCTCGGCGATGGACATGGCGCCCCAGGCTCGGGCTGGCCGTGATGGCCCCTGAGTCAGAGCATCTTCCGGAACAGGCTCACCTTGCCTGGGGTGTACGGCGGGTAGCGCACCTTGAGGTCCAGCCCGTGCGGCCGCTTCACCACCGTCTTGAGGTGGCTGAAGGCGTCGAAGCTGAAGCGCCCGTGGTAGTTGCCCACGCCGCTGTCGCCCACCCCGCCGAAGGGCAGGTCCGGCGAGGTGATGTGGATGAGGCAGTCGTTGACGACGGCCCCGCCCGAGGACGTCTTCTTGAGCACCGCCTCGGCGCGCGCGCCGTCCCTGGTGAAGACGTACAGCGCCAGGGGCTTGGGCCGCTCGTTGATGAAGCGGATCGCCTCGTCCAGGTCCTTCACCTCGAGGACGGGCAGCAGCGGGCCGAAGATCTCCTCCTGCATCAGAGGATGCTCGAGGCCGACGCCGGTCAGCACCGTGGGCTCGATGTACTTCGAGGCCGCGTCCGTCTTCCCGCCCACCGCCACCTTCCCGCCGGCCATCAGCGTGGTGAGGCGCTTGAAGTGCCGCTCGCTGATGATTCTTCCGTAGTCGGGGCTCTTCTCCACGTCGGCGCCGAGCAGCTCCTGGAAGGCCACGCCGAGCTGCTTGACGAAGGCGTCCTTCACGCCCTGGTGGACCAGCACGTAGTCGGGCGCGATGCACGTCTGTCCGGCGTTGTACGCCTTGCCCCAGGCGATGCGGCGCGCGGTGACCGCCAGGTCCACGTCCTCGTCGACGAGGGCGGGTGACTTGCCGCCCAGCTCCAGCACCACCGGCGTCAGGTGCTTGGCCGCCGCGGCCGCGACGATTCTCCCCACGCCGGTAGAGCCGGTGAAGAAGATGAAGTCCCACTTCTCCGCCAGCAGCGCGGTGGACTCCTCCACGGCGCCCTGCACCACCGTCACGTAGCCGTCGTCGCCGAAGGCCTGCCGCACCACCTGCTCCACCACCTTCGCGGTGGCAGGCGCGAGCTCGCTGGGCTTGATGACCGCGGTGCAGCCCGCGGCGATGGCGCCCACCAGCGGAGAAAGCGCCAACATGAAGGGGTAGTTCCACGGCGCGATGATGAGCGAGGTGCCCCGCGGCTCCGGGTACTGCCAGCCGCGCGCCGGCCACACGCCCAACGGGAGGCTGCCGCTCCTCGGCTTCATCCAGCGCCTCAAGTGCTTCCGCGCGTCCTTGAGCTCCGCGTACACGAGGGCGATTTCGGCCACGTACGCCTCACCCTCGCACTTGCGCAGGTCCGTCATCAGCGCGGCGAGCACCGCCTTCTCGTTCTGGCGAATGGCGTCTTCCAGCGCCTTGAGCTTCTGCAGGCGGAACTCGTAGGGCAGCGGGGCGCCGCTGCGGAAGAAGGCGCGGGACCGGTCGACGATGGCCGGAATGGGATTCAGCCTGATGGGCTCTCTCATGGCGCGCGTCTTGTAACGCGGCGCGGCGGAGAATCCCACCCCCGGTGGTTTCCGGGACTACTCCCGCGTGTCGTCGACGTGGTTCATCGGCGCGCCGGCGGGCACCTTCATCCCGTCGGGGGCCACGCGGTCCTCGGTGCTGACGCTCCACACGTCGAGGGTGGCGTCGTTGTCCACGTTCCCCACGCAGGCGACGGTGATGCTGCAGTCGGGGCACTGGCCCTTGAGGCCCACCTCCACGCCCAGCGGCAGCGCGGCCCGGTACTGTTCGGCGTCGGCGTTGGCGTAGCGCTGCGTGTCCGGGCCCACGCCGACGAATTCGCCCTTCTTCGGGTGCGCGGGGTCCAGCACGTCGCCCTCGAGGTCGAAGAGGTAGAGGTAGCGGTTGCCGCGCTCGGGCACGAAGCCCACGTTGCCGATGACGGGCGAGTAGGTGTCGTGCTCGGCGTACCAGGACTTCTCGCCGGTGAAGGCCGCCTTCAGGTACGTCTTGCACTCCGCCTGCTTGGAGCGCGCCTGGAACCTGATGAAGCTGGGGATGGCGATGGCCGCGAGAATGCCCACCACCGGCAGCAGCGCGAGGGGGATGACCAGCGCGGCGATCGCCAGGCCCTTGCGCGCCGAGTACGCCGGCTCGCCCAACTTCACCAGGCTGATGACGGCCAGCACGATGGCCACCAGCAGCAGCGGAGGAAGGCAGAGGCCGAGGACGGCCAGCACCAGCGCCACCACGGGGAGGGCGGCGGGCTTGATGGGCGGACCGGGGCGGAAGGAGTCGGGCGTCATGGGCGCCACCGTAGCCCGAAGCCACCGGCGCCTTCAGCACAATGCGCGCGCCTTGGTGCCGCAACCCGGGCTATGTCCACGAGGCCCATGTGCCTCCTCCGGGTCATCGTCGTCCCCGTCCTCGCGCTGTGCGCCCTCACCGCGTGCCCCCGCCGCCTCAGCCCCCCCACCGAGGTGCTGGAGGAGGCCGCCCGAAAGGCCGAGGGCGGCGCCACCTCCGCCGACACCCTGGCCTTCGCCGGCTTCCACGCGCTGTTGCTGGAAGGCGACCTCGACAAGGCCCGCGCCCGCTTCGACGCCGCGGTGGCCGCCGACGCGGCCGAGCCCTGGGCCCTGTACGGGCAGCTCCACCTCGCCCTGCGCGCCGAGAAGTGGGACCGCGTCACCGCCATCGCCCTGGACCTCATCGAGCGCGCCCCGAAGCACCCCCTGGCCTCCGTCGCGGCGCGGCTGCTCCTCGACACCGCCGGCGACGCCAACGCCACCGACGACGAATTGGCGCGCCGCGTGCCGGGCCTGCTGGCCGCGGGGACTGCCGGAGACACCGCGCACCTGCTGCGCAGCGTCCTCGTCACCCTCGGGCTCGCCCGCGGGGACATGGGCGCCATGCAGCAGGCCACCTCCGACGTGGGCGCCCCCACCGTCGCCACCGTGGTGGGCCCCCTCTCAGCGTGGCACCGGCTGTCCATGGCGGAGGCCACCGCCCCGGAGAAGACGGGCAGCCTCGACGGCCTGGGCAGCGGCCCCTTCGGTCCCCTCTCCCCGCGCACCTTCACCTTCCCCGACGGCCGCTTCTCCCTGGTGGGCGAGCCAGGGGCCGGCGACGTGTACCTCTTCGCCGTCGACCTCCAGGTGCCCACCGCGGGCGTCTACGTGCTGCGCACCGTCACCGCGCTGGACCACGTGGCGGTGCTGGACGGAACGGCCCTCCTCTCCCGCTTCACCCACGCTGCGCCTGCGCCCACCCTCTCCACCCGCGCCGTCCGCCTCGCCGCCGGCAGCCATCGCCTGCTGGTTCGCCTCGCCAAGGAGTCCCAGGCCGGCCACTTCCAGGTGGTGCTGCACCGGCTGGACGGACAGCCCTCGGGCATCACCTTCACGCCTGCCCGTGGGCCGGCGCCCGGGGGCTGGAGCGGCGTGGAGGCGGTGGACGACTCCGGCTTCCTCTTCTCCTCCGCCGCAGCCCTGCAGGCAGCCCTCGCCGAGGACGCGGGGGACGCGCTGGCCCGCGTGGTGGCGGCGCGCGACGGAATGGGCCGCGACCGGGACGGGGCGTGGGCGCTGGTGGCGGGGCTGCCGAAGGAAGTCGACGGGCCCGCGCTGGCCGTGCTGCGCGCCGACCTGGCCTTCGACGACCGCAGCATCCCCTCGCGGGTGGCGCGCGGCCGGGCGGCCAGGGACCTCGAGGCGGCGCTGGCGAAGGACTCCGGCCACGTCCACGCGCTGTTGATGAGCGCCCAGCTGGCGTTGGACGACGGGCGGCAGCTTGACGCGCTGACGCAGCTCAAGCGCGCCCGCGCCGCCTCGAAGACGCCGGTGGCCGCGGTGCTGGCCCTGCAGGCGCGGGTGGAGTTGGCCCTGGGCCTCGACGCCCAGGCCGCCGCCACCGCCCGCGAGGCGGCGAAGGCCCTGCCCGGCCACTGTGGGGCCCTCACCCTCGCCTACGACGTGGCGCGCCGCCGGGACGCGGTGGCCGAAGCCGACGCGCTGCTGGCCGAGGCCGCCCGCTGCCCCGGTGCGCCCTACCGCGCCGCCGAGCACTTCCGCGCCCGCGGCGACGTGGCGAAGGCCCGCGCCGCCTTCGAGGCGCAGCTCGAGCTGGACGGGTCCCAGGTGTCCTCCGCGCTGGCGCTTGCCGCCCTCTTCCGCAGCCAGCAGCAGTACGACGACGCCCGCAAGGTGCTGGACGGCCAGCGCGCCCTGTGGCCGCGAAACACCATCGTCTTGAAGGCGCTGGCGGACACCTTCGACGAGGCGGGCAGCGCGGCCGAGGCCTTGAAGTGGCGCGAGGCGGCGCTGCTGCTCGACGGCGCGGACCTCACCTTGCGCCGGCTGGTGGAGCGGGCGAAGACGGGCCGCGAGCTGCTGGACGAGTACGCCATCAGCACCGCGGAGGCGCTCAAGTCCTACGAGGCGGCCCCGGGTGCGGAGGACGCCACCAGCACCTTCGTCCTCGACGCCGCCGCCATCCGCGTCTACCCCGACGGCTCGATGGTGGACCGCATCCACATCATCCAGAAGGCGCTCGACCAGCAGGGCGTGCAGGAGGTGGCCGAGGTGCAGCTGCCGGCCGGCGCGGAGGTCCTCACCCTGCGCACGCTCAAGCCCGACGGCCGCACCCTGGAGCCGGAAGGCATCGAAGGGAAGGACACGGTGTCGCTGCCCGGCGTCCAGGTGGGCGACATGGTGGAGTACGAGTACCTGCTGGCCCACCCCTCGCGCGGCCCGGGCCAGCCCGGCTTCACCGCCGGCGCCTTCTATTTCCAAATCGCCCGGCAGCCCAACTCGCGCAGCACCTACGTGGTGGTGGCGCCGAAGGGCACGGGGATGAAGGTGGACGCGCACAACGTGGAGGCGCCGCAGCCCGTCGTGGAGGGCGAGCTGGAGGTGTTCCGCCACGAGGAGCGCCGGGTGCCGCCCTACATCCCCGAGCCCTTGGGGCCGCCGTCGGGCAACGAGTGGCTGCCCTTCGTCTCGGTGGGCGCGGGGCAGACGGGCAACGAGGGGGTGGTGACGGCCTACGCCGACGCCTTCCTCGATCGCGGCCAGGCCACCTACGAGGTGCGGGCCTTCGCGAAGGCGGCCGCGGGCGAGGCCACCGGGGCGGACGCGGTGCAGAAGGTGTACGTGGCGGTGATGGACAAGCTGTCCGGCCGCGACTCCGGCCTGACCTTCTCCGCCTCGGCGTCGGTGGCGCAGGACAGAGGCAGCAGAAGCTGGCTGCTCGTCTCGGCGCTGCGGGCCCTGGGCTTCGACGCGCGGCTGGTGGCGGTGCGCGCCTTCACCGCGGACCCGGCGCCCTACCTGTTTCCCCAGGAGTCGCTGCTCCCCTACGTGTGCGTGCGGGTGCTGCTGCCGGACGGCGCCGCGGTGTGGCTCGACCCGCTGGTCCGCTACGCGCCCTTCGGGGAGCTGCCGGAGTTCGCCCTGGGCGGCCGCGAGGCGTACGTCTTCCCCGAGCCCGGCCGGCCGCTGGAGAAGCTGTCCACGCCGCCGCCGCCGGCGCGCGCCCAGAAGGAGGTGCGCCTCACCCTCACGCTGGCGGAGGACGGGGTGCTGTCCGGCGACGGCGAAGAGACGTACGCCGGGTACGACGCCGCGCAGCTGGCGGAGGCGCTGGAGTCCATCTCTGTCGACCAGCGGGACCAGGCGCTGCAGTCGGCCCTGTCGCGCTACTTCGGCGGGGCGGACCTCTCGAAGCTGGAGGTGGACGCGAAGCGGCAGGTGGGCGGCACGGTGACGGTGAAGTACCACTTCGTCGCGCGCCGCTTCGGCCGCCCCGAGGGCGACGGCCGCCTGGTGGTGGGCTCGCTGACGTACCCGCACATGCTGGGCCGGCGCTTCCTCAACACCTCCAGCCGGGTGACGCCCCTCTTCATCGAGGGCAGCGAGTCCACCCACACCGTGGCCACCGTGAAGCTGCCGAAGGGCTGGGCGCTGTCCAGCCCGCTGGGCGAGGTGAAGCTGGCAGGGCCGGCGGGGCGCTTCCTGCGGCGCGAGAAGCAGACGGGCGAGGTGCTGTCCATTGAAGAGGACTATCGCCTCGAGCAGGCGCGGGTTCCCCCGAAGGAGTACGACGACTTCGCCCGCTTCGCCGGGGAACTGGACCTGGTGCAGCAGCGCGACCTGTTGATTGAAAAGCGCTGACGGCGCTTCTTTCAACTCGGTTGTACCTTCGGCCGGCTTGCGAAATCGCCGGGTGCGGACTATCGCTTCCCGCGAAGCGCCGATGTCCCACGTCCACGCCTCCAGCGAAGAGCCGCACCACCACCACGCGTCGGATCCACCCGACACGCTGGGCCAGGTGCTGTCGGCGGTGTGCGCGGTGCACTGCGTGGCCACGCCGTTTCTGTTGGGGCTGCTCCCCGCCGCGGCGTCGGTGCTGGGCGGCGCCCACCCGGTGCTGCTCGTGGTCGTCACCGGGGTGGCGCTGTGGGCCTTCATCCCCGGCTACCGCTGCCACCGCGCGAAGCACGTCCTCGGCCTGGCGTTGGGCGGAATCGCCTTCCTCGCCCTGGGCGCCCTGGTGTTCCACGACGACCTCGCGGTGGACACGGGCCTGAGCCTGGTGGGCGCCACGCTGATGATGACGGCCCACTGGCGCAACCGCGTCCTGCTGCGCCGCGCGCACTGACGGTAAGAGGTGGCTTCCCGACGGTATTGTCGGTGGTGGCGGTGCTGAAGAAGCTGAACGGCCGCTGAGGTCAGCCCTTCTGCTTGAGAGAGAGGAGCGCGCGCAGCCCCGGCGAGACGAAGGTGAAGCGCACGCCCACCTCGTGCCAGGTGCTGGCCATGGGGTTGCCCGGCTTCGCCCAGGCCACCTCGCCCTTCCAGGTGAGCTCCTTGTCCCCGTGCAGCACGTAGCCGTCCACGCGGCTGCCGGGAGAGAGCAGCACCGGCGTCTCCAGCTTGAAGCCCCCGTCGGACACGTCGGCGGACAGCGCGGCCTGGCGGCGGCCGATGGAGATGGGGAGGCGAACGGGGACGCGGGGGGCTTTGCGAATCGTCATGGCTTGAGGACGCTGGCACGACAGGGTGCGACCGCAAGTTTCAGGCCTGTGGCGTCACCAGCCGCTGCCGGCGTCGGGCGTCACGTCTTCCCACGCCGCGGGCGGCGGCTCCTTCCGGGTGACGTGGCGCGTCTGGTACAGCGCGCAGCCCAGGCCGGTGGCGAGCGCGAGGAGGACGAGGAGGCGCTTCACGTCAGTCGAGCTCCAGCTCGAGCCACAGCAGCGTGGGCGCCGGCTCCAGCACCACCGGCGGGACCCGGACGCTCAGCTCGAGCAGCCCCTGCACCGCCTCCTGCACCACCTGCGTCATCGCGGCCTTGAGGGCTGCTTGCGCGCAGTCGCTGAAGCAGGCCAGGTTGTTCTCGAGCAATTCGAAGCCCCGGAAGCTGCGGCGGAGGAGGCGGTGGGCGGTGCGGACCTCGAGGGTGACTTCGGCCTCCGCCAGCTCGTCGACGGCCCAGGTGCCGATGGACGGCTCGCTCATCAGCGAGCGCAGCCACCCGGACACCACCCAGTCTTCTGCGCGCGGCACCTCCACCGCGGCGGAGGCCTGCGCGCGCACCACCGTCCAGCCGGCGCGCTCCAGCGAGGCGCAGAGGGCCTCGGACAGGGCCTTCGACACGTCCGTCTCGGTGAGGACCAGGGCCGTCTCGTTGCCCCAGCCGTTCTTCACCACGCCCACGCGCGAGGGGTCGACGCGGGCGTCCACCAGTTCCCGCACCACCACCTTGCGCGGCGCCGATGAGCGCAGCGTCACCGGCTCGAGGCCGTCCAACTGGACGTGCTGGTTCATGAAGGCGCAGCCGCTGCTGAAGAAGGCCAGCGCGAGCGTGAAGGCGGAGCGGAGCACGGCGGCGCAGTCTGGCATCGGCGGGGCCGGGGGTGTCAGGGCGCGGGCGGCTCGGGGGGCTTCGTCTCGGAGAAGGACGGCGCCCAGGAGAAGCCCAGCAGCGCGCGGAAGGCGGGCGTCCCGGGGGAGCGCCCGAAGCCGGGCCCGGCGATGGCCGACACCTCGAAGGCGCCCAGGAAGGTGTAGCGGACCGCGAAGAGCAGCTCCGCGGACGCCGACGAGGAGGCGAAGGGCACCTGGCCGCGGAAGGACACCTCGCCCCTCAGGGCGTGGCCGGCGCTGGAGACGGCGAGGCCACCGAGGAAGCCGCTGCCCACCTCGTCGCCCAGCGCCGCGCTCTGGGGGGTGAGGTCCTGGAGCCCGCGCAACAGGACGCCCGCCTCCACGCCCACCCGCACCACGCCGGCGAAGCTGCGCCCCGCGCCGAGGAGGACGCGGCCGGCCAGCCCTGGCCCCGGGTCCTTGGTCAGGCCGTCCGAGGAGCCGAGGGGAAGGCCCAGCGCCGCCAGCACGGCGAGGTCGAGGGGCCTGTCTTCGTCCTCCCGCAGGAAGGTGAAGCGCCCGGACAGCCAGGGCGCGCCCATCGCCGCCGCCGGCACTGCGCTGTAGCCCCAGGCCGAGAGGTCATCGCCGCCCTGGGCCAGCACCACGGGCAGCGACAGGCCGACCTCCGCCCACGAGGTGAAGGCGTAGGCCGCGAGGAGGTGCGCCGTCACCCGGTAGCCGACGGCCGCGCCCACGGCCTGAGCGTCGACGGTGTAGCGCAGCGGCGAGGCCTCGTAGTGGCCCAGCAGGGAGACGCGCAGGGTGCGGGCCGGCAGCGCGTCGCCGGTGGACAGGGTGAGCGTCTCGCGGGCGCCGGGGTTGGGGGTGAAGCGCTCGAGCTCGAAGCCGGGGATGGGCTGCGGCTGCGCCAGCGCGGAGGTGGAGAGGAGGAGCGCTGCGGTGAGGAGGCGGCTCGGCATCGGCGCGGCACCGTAGTGCTTCGGCCGGCGGGCGTCTCGGGGCAAGGCAGGCAGGGGGACCGGGGTTCTCCAGTGCACGTCCTCAACGAAGAAGCCCCGGGCACCAGGCCCGGGGCTTCCCTTCAGCTGCGCCGTCTGTCCGTCACTTCCCGCCGCGGCGGCGGAGCAGCGCCAGCAGGGCGAGCGAGAGGACCGAGAAGGTGGCGTTGAGCGGCACCGCGCTGCAGCTCATGCCGCCCTTCGTGTCCGGGGTGGCGGTCATCTTGAGCTCCGACACCGAGTCGCGCTGCTCCGGGTACTGGCGGTCTTCGAAGACGAGGTGCGCCTGCAGTTGGATGGAGTACTCCCCGTCGACGTCGGCGGTGAAGGTGGGCACGTTGCCGTCCTGGTACGCGTAGGACCAGCGGCGGGACTGGGTCACCACGCCCTTCGGGTCCTTCACCGCGGCGGTGCTGCCGGCCGGGCGCTGCGTCACCGTCCACACGTACTCCATGGCGGCGCCGTTCCGGTTGGCGAACAGCGGGAGGCGGAACTTCTCACCCGCCGCCAGCACCACGCTGCCGCCGCCGTGCACGCGGAAGGGGCCGTGCGGGTCCAGGCAGTCCTCCTTGTGCGAGGGGTCGATGACCACGCAGTAGCGCGCGTCGCACCCGTCGCCCAGGCCGTCGGCGTCCTCGTCCCACTGGCCGCGGTTGCGCGCGCCGGGGCAGTTGTCCGCGTCGTTCAGAATGCCGTCGTCGTCCAGGTCGAGGTCGCACGCGTCGCCGCGGCCGTCGAGGTCCGTGTCCAGTTGGCTGGAGTTCAAGCTGGTGAGGCAGTTGTCGCGCGCGTCGTTGATGCCGTCGCCGTCCGCGTCGGCGTTGCAGCGTGGATCGGTGAGGAGGTTCTGCGACGGGTTGGCGATGGCCGGGCAGTTGTCGGAGACGTCCAGCACGCCGTCGCCGTCGTCGTCGTCGTCGCACAGGTCGCCCACGCCGTCGGCGTTGACGTCACCCTGGTCGACGTTGGGGATGAACTGGCAGTTGTCCAGCGCGTTGGCCAGGCTGTCGCCGTCGATGTCCGCGTCGCAGGAGTCGCCTTCGCCGTCGCCGTTGACGTCAAGCTGGGAGAAGTTCGAGGTGCTGGCGCAGTTGTCACAGGTGTTGCCCACGCCGTCGCCGTCCGAGTCCAGTTGATCGCGGTTCGACGAGAAGGGGCAGTTGTCATAGCCGTCGGCCTTGCCGTCGCCGTCGGCGTCGTCGGTGTACGCCAGCGTCTTGCCGTCGTCGGTGTACGCCACCCAGACGCTGCACCCGCCGCCCACGCACACGCCGGCCACACACGCGCCGCCGCCGCCGCCGCCCTCCTCCCTGGGCTTGCCGCACTGGCTGCCCAGGCACTCCGGGTTGTCCTGCGCCAGCGCAGGGAAGGCCGACAGCGTCACCAACAGACTGACCAGGGACCAGAGCGTGCGTGCGTGCATGACTTCCTCCGTGATGTGCGCCATGTGTCGGCAGGCGCCCGTCACGGTTCACGCCTTGGAATTCAGCGACTTTTTGCGTCAGGCGAGGCGGGGAAACACCTCGGGGCGCACCATGAAGACGGAGTCGGCGAGGCGGCGGCCGCCCTTCTTCAAGGTGCGCTTCAGCGCGAAGTCGAACAGCAGCGGGTCGTGCCGGTCGATTTCATTCAAGGCCGCGCGCTCGTCCTCGGTGAGGTAGCCCGCCTCCACCACCGCCCGCGTCTGCATCAGTGCGTTGATGGCGGGCAGCGGGTAGTCGCTGCCGTTGACGCAGCGGGCCTGCAGCTTCTCGTCGGCCAGCACGGTGTCCAGGGGCGTGCCCAGGCGGTTGACCTGCGGCAGCGCGGACACCTCGCCGAACAGCTTCCCGTCCCACTGCGGCTCCTCCATCAGCCGGCGGAAGAGCTGGAAGTTGTCCACCCAGGGCCGGGGCTCCTTCGCGTCCAGGTCGGGGTTCGACCCCAGCGAGGCGCAGTGGGCCACCACCACCGTGACGCCTCTGCCCAGCGGGCGGCGCAGGTGCAGCGGGTTGCCCAGGCGCTGCGCCTCCTCCGCGTGCACGGCCTTCTCTTCGCCGGCGTGGGTGATGAGCGGCACCTGGAGGCGCACCAGCGCGTCGTAGAAGGCGTCGCAGCGGGGGCTGGACGGGTCGATGTTCATCGCGTTGGGCAGCCACTTCACCGCCACCGCGCCGGCCTCCACCGCCTTCTCCAGGGCCTCCACCGCGTCGGCCCGGTACGGGTGCACCGAGGCGCAGGCCACGAAGCAGTCCGGGGCCTTCTTCGCCAGCGCGGCGACGTAGTCGTTGGGGGTGAAGAACTCGGTGGCCTCGTCCAGCGGCCGGCCGGCTTCGTCGTAGGGCCTGTCGAAGGGGAAGAGGAGGAGCCGCCCGTGCGGCGTCTGGGCGCGCACCAGCGCCTCCAGCCGCTCCACGTACTGCGCGTCGGCGCGGGAGGTGTCGGTGATGCCGGCGGCCTCCAGGTAGATGGTGAACTTGAAGTAGTCCGACGGGCTGAGCGGGGACTGCATGCGCTCGCCCACCGTGCAGCCGGTGCCGCCCGCCCCCAGCCCCACCACGTGCACGTGGGTGTCCAGCACGCGCGAGGCGTCGAGCCCCTGCCAGGCCTTCCGGAGGAGCTCCTTCGCCGCGGCGGACAGGGGCCCGTCGGGCTTCGGGGGGCGGGCCAGGCGCGCGTGGCCGTAGCGCAAGCCTGAGAAGAGGGCCGCGCCACCAGCGAGGAGGATGAGGTGCCGTCGAGTGACGAGCGCCATGGAGCTGGAAGCCACTCTACACGGCGGTGGAGCGCAGCCAACGCCCTTGGCGGCCAGGGAAGCAGCGAAGGGCCCGCGCCAGCGGCGCGACGGGGGCAGGCTTCTTCAGCGCCGGCGGCGCAGGAGCGCCAAGAGGGCCAGGCCGGCCACCGAGGTGTCCAGCGGCGCCGCGCTGCAGCTCTGAGCGCCGCCCGCGTCGGGGGTGGCGGTCATCTTCAGGTCGGACACCGAGTCGCGCTGCTCCGGGTAGGCGCGGTCGGCGAAGGCCAGGTGCCCCTGGAGCTGGACGGTGTACTCGCCGTCGACGTCCGCGGTGAAGGTGGGCACGCTGCCGTCCTGGTACGCGTACTGCCAGTGGCGGGACATGGTGACGACGCCCTGCGGGTTCTCCACCGACGCCTTCGAGCCCGCGGGCCGCTTCGAGACGGTCCACGCGTACTCGATGGCCGCGCCGTTGCGGTTGGCGAACAGGGGCAGGCGGAACTTCTCACCGGCCTCGAGCATGACGCTGCCGCCGCCGTGCACGCGGAAGGGGCTGTTGGGGTCCAGGCAGTCGGCCGGGTTGGAGCGGTCGATGACGACGCAGTAGCGCGCGTCGCACAGGTCGCCCAGCCCGTCGCCGTCGTCGTCCCACTGGGTGCGGTTGCCCACGGCGGCGCAGTTGTCGGCGGTGTTGAGAATGCCGTCGGCGTCGAGGTCCAGGTCGCAGACGTCGCCCAGCCCGTCGAGGTCCGTGTCGAGCTGGCCGGAGTTGATGGCCGACAGGCAGTTGTCCCGCGCGTCGTTGATGCCGTCGCCGTCCGCGTCCGCGTTGCACAGCGGATCGGTGAGCGGCTCTTGCGCCGGGTTGGCGATGGCCGGGCAGTTGTCGGCCACGTCCAGCACGCCGTCGCCGTCGTCGTCGTCGTCGCACAGGTTGCCCACGCCGTCGGTGTTGACGTCGCCCTGGTCGACGTTGGGAATCGTCTGGCAGTTGTCCTGGGCGTTGAGCAGCCCGTCGCCGTCGATGTCGCCGTCGCAGGCGTCGCCTTCGCCGTCGCCGTTGACGTCGAGCTGCGAGAAGTTGGAGGTGGCCGCGCAGTTGTCGCAGAGGTTGCCCACGCCGTCGCCGTCCGAGTCCAGTTGGTCGCGGTTGGAGACGAAGGCGCAGTTGTCGGAACCGTCGGCCTTGCCGTCGCCGTCCGCGTCGTCGGTGTACGCCAGCGTCTTGCCGTCGTCGGTGTACGCCACCCACACGCTGCACCCGCAGCCGCACCCGCACCCGCACCCGCCGCCCTCCTCCTTGGGCTTGCCGCACTGGCTGCCGAGGCACTCGGGGTTGTCTTGGCTCTGGGCCAGCGCCGGCACACTGGCCAGACAGCCGAGGGCAAGACACAGCGCGGTGGTTGCTTTCATGTTCGAGGCCTCCTGCGGGTTCGAGGTGCCAGAGTCGCCGCACGCTCCCTTCACGGTTCAACTTGAGCGATTTCGTGCGGTTGAAAACGCACACGTGCGGACGCGGCCTGACATGTCGGCTCTCTGTGCAAGACTAGAGCTCAAGTTCTTTGAATTATGCTTCTTCTCGTTGACGCAAGCCTTCGCCGTCTGACAAGAAGGATTGTTGCATGGAAAATAGTGCAATCGACTCGGGCTCGACGGCCTGGATGCTGGCGAGCTCGGCGCTGGTGCTGTTGATGGTGCCGGGGCTGGCGCTCTTCTACGGCGGGATGGTGCGCCGGAAGAACGTGCTCACCACGATGATGATGAGCTTCGTGGCGATGGCGATCATCGGGGTGCAGTGGGTGGTGTGGGGCTACGCTCTGGCGTTCGGCACCTCGCGCGGCGGCGTCATCGGGTGGGACTGGGCGCTCTTCGGCCTGTCGGGGGTGGAGCCGACGAAGCTCTACGCGGACAAGCACATCCCCGAGCTGGTCTTCGTGATGTTCCAGGGGAAGTTCGCGATCATCACCCCGGCGCTCATCTCCGGCGCGGTGGCGGAGCGGATGAGCTTCCGCGCGTACCTGGCCTTCTGCGTGTTGTGGAGCACCTTCATCTACGCGCCGCTGGCCCACTGGGTGTGGGCGGCCGATGGGTGGCTCTTCAAGCTGGGGGTGCTGGACTTCGCCGGGGGGACGGTGGTGCACATCTCCGCCGGCGTGTCGGCCCTGGTCCTGGCGTTGATGATGGGCCCCCGGCGCGAGGTGGCGCGCGGCCAGCCGGTGCTGCCCAACAACCTGGTGCTGACGCTCACCGGGGCGGGGCTGCTGTGGTTCGGCTGGTTCGGCTTCAACGCGGGCAGCGCGGTGGCGGTGGAATTCCCCGTGGCGGGCGCGACGGCGGGCCTGGCCTTCACCACCACCCAGGCGGCGGCGGCGGCGGCGGGCCTCACCTGGATGCTGGTGGAGCGCTGGCACCACGGGAAGGTGACGTCGCTGGGCCTCGCCTCGGGCATCGTGGCCGGGCTGGTGGCGGTGACGCCGGCGGCGGGGCACGTCCGCCCGTGGGCGGCGCTGGTGTTGGGCGCGCTGTCGTCGGTGGTCTGCTACTGGGCGGTGCAGCAGAAGACGAAGCTGAAGTACGACGACAGCCTCGACGCCTTCGGGGTGCACGGCGTGGGCGGCATTCTCGGCGCGCTCCTCACCGGCGTGTTCTGCTTCACCCCCGCGAAGGGCGTCATCTACGGGGAGTTTTCCCAGCTGGGCAAGCAGCTCCTCGGCGTGGGCGTGGCCATCGTCTTCGCCGGAGGCGGCACCTGGCTCATCGCGCGGGCGCTGAAGGCCGTCGTGGGGCTGCGCACCAGCGAGCAGGAAGAGCGCGACGGGCTGGACCTGCACGTGCACGGCGAGCGCGGGTACCACTTCGACCAGGCGTGAAGCGCGTCCACGTCAGAGCGAGTCGCGGCCGCGGCGCAGGCGCTCCGCCAGCACGAAGCGGCCGTGTTCCTCGTGGAAGTCGGCGAGGACGTCCAGCCAGTCCTCGGGCTCGCGGGCCTGCCGCACCTCGGACCCGAGGCCCATATGCGCCGCGCGGCGCGCCGCCTTCGACTCGAAGTCGAGGTACTCGCGGGCGCGGTCGAGAAGGCCAAAGCGGTGGCGGCGGAAGGAGCGGGACATGGTGGCCTGCGGCTTGAAGAGGCGAAGCCGGGGACGCGTCCCACGCCGGTGTCTGACCGGGCCTTCAGGCCTGGGCGCGCTGCAGCATCGAGCCCCACCCGTCGTAGTCGCCGTCCAGCGGGGTGATGAGGTCCAGCACCTCGAAGACGAAGCGGTCGGGGTGCCCTTCGTCGCAGCGCTCCACCTTGTGGAACTCGAGGAACCAACCGGCGCCGTCCTTCGAGGGAGCGCTGGGCTCGCCCACCCGGAAGCCGGCGGCGCCGAGCTTCTGGGCGGCCTCCAGCGCGCGCTCCTTCGTGGGGAAGACGGCCCCGTGATCGACGTCGCGCGGGACGTGGAGGAGATCGCCGTTCTCCTCCAGCTGCTGCTGCAGCCGCCGGTTGGCGATGGTCTGCACGGCGTAGCGGTTGGGGTAGAGCGCGGCGTACTCCGTCCAGTCGGGGTCGTCTTCGTCGAACCACTGCAGGTGGTACGGCGCCGCGCCGCCCATCAGCCGCTCGGCCTGGGCGCCACAGTCGCGCTGGGCCAGCGGCACGTAGAAGAAGAACTCGGAGTAGCCGTACGCCACCACGCGCGCGGCGAAGAGGGCGTCGCAGGAGTTGGTCAGCGCGCCGACCAGCTTGTCCTCGAAGGCGAACAGCGCCGGGGCCTCCTCGGGGCTGCGCAGGCCGTCGGCGCGGGGCTGCTGCATCTTCACCCGCAGCTGCACCCGCACCGGGTGGCTCTTCAAGGGGACGTGGCCCTTGAGGCCGAGGTTCAAGGTGACGAAGGCCCGGCCAGACTCGGCGGCTCCTTCGTAGAAGTCCCAGTCCTGGGGGAAGTCGGGCACCGGCATGGTGGCGCACCCTACACACAACCCGCTGCCAGGAAGCGGTGGTGCGGTGAGTCGCGCGGCGCCGGAGCACCAAAGATGACAACTGCCAGGGGGCTGCCCTGGAACGCGTGAGACTGAGATGAGACAGTCGTCTCAGAATCACCCAAAACGCACGCCTGGTTCCGCGGGGTTGCGCCGCTGAAATGAGACGACAATCTCATCTCAGTCTCACGCCTTCTGCCCGGCCCCCAGGCCCCTCACCCGCCACCCGCCGGAGCTTCGTCCATCGAGCGACGTGACGTGGGGGGTCGAGGAGCTCATCGCGCTCGCCTCGGCCTGAGCCGACTTCACCCACGCCGTCCTCGAGGCCGCGGAACACCGCGTGCACTCACCTCACTCCCATGCGCAGATCGCGGCTCTTCGCCCTCGGCGTGGTGGTGTGCCTCCTCGTCCTCGCGGTCCTCGGCCCGCGCGTGTCGCTCCTCCTCGCCGCGCGCCACTACCTCCGCCCCCAGCGGCTCACCATGCCCGTCCACGGCCTGCGTCCCTCCGACGTCCGCAGCACCTGGCACGCCCGGCGCTCCGGCGGCCGGCGGTACGAAGGCGTCGACCTCTTCGCCGCCAGAGGGACGCCGGTCGTCTCCGCCAGCCGCGGCGTCGTGTGGCGGGTCGGCGACGACTCGCTGGGCGGGCGCGTGGTGACTGTCCTCGGCGACGGCCCCGCCCTCTACTACTACGCGCACCTCGACAGCTGGGCACCTGGCCTCCGCCCGGGCCTGGAGGTTTCTCGCGGCACCCCCCTCGGCTCCGTGGGCAACACCGGCAACGCCCGCACCACTCCGCCCCACCTCCACTTCGGCGTGTACCGCGTCGGAATGTGGCGCTCGAAGGCGGTGGACCCGGCGCCGCTCCTCCGCCGTTCGCGGTAGCCCAGTCTCTCCTCGACGCCTCGCGCGCGCTGAGCGATGACGCCCCCCATGACGTCCGAGGGCGGCGCGCGGGACCTGCCCAGAGTCCTCTTCGTCCTGGGCAAGGGCGGCGTGGGCCGCAGCACCGTCGCCACTTCCCTGGGGCTGCACTTCGCCTCGAAGGGCGAGCGCGTGCTCCTCGTGGAGTGGACCGTCACCGAGACCATCGCCCCCTGGTTCGGCCAGCCCGCGGTGGCGCCCGGCTTCACCCCCGTGGAGGTTGCGCCCCGCCTGTGCGTGCTGAACTACGAGCTCCACGCGGTGCTGCGCTCGTACTTCGTCGAGCACCTCGGCCTCGACCTCTTCTACCGGCGCGTCATCGAGGGCGCCGCCGTCCAGCGCCTCATCGAGGCGGCCCCCGGCCTCGCCGAGCTGCTCTTCATCGGCCAGCTCTGGTGGCTCACCACCCTGGCGGAGAACGAGGCCGGCCTGCGCTTCGACCGCCTCATCGTCGACGCGCCCGCCACCGGCCACGCCGTGTCGTTGCTCGACCTGCCCGCGGCCATGCAGACCTTCGGCGCCTCCGGCCTCCTCGCGCTCGAGGTCGGCCGCATCGCCCAGATGATGAAGGACCCGAAGTGGACCGGCGCGGTGGCGGTGGCGCTGCCCGAGGCCCTCGTCGCGGAGGAGACCGGCGAGCTCGTCCCGCGCGTCACCAAGGACCTCGGCCGGCCGCCGCTCGCAGTCTTCGTCAACCGCAGCGTGCGCGGTCTGGTGGCGCCGGACTCCCGTCCCCCGTGGCTGGACGCGCTGCCGCTCACGCCAGAGTCCCGCGACAGCCTCTCGGTGCTGCAGGGCGAGCTCGCCGGCCGGGTGCGCAACGAAGACGAGCTGCGCCGGACCCTCTCACCCGCCACGCGCGACGGGGTGGTGTCGCTCCCGGAGCAACTGGCCGCCCTGGGCGCCGCGGCGCCGCTGGAAGTCGTGCGCGCGCTGGTGCCCGTCGTCGGCGCGTACGTCGAAGGCCGCCCCCTCCCCGCGCCCGCTGGCCGGGAGGTGGCCCCGGAGAGGGCCGTCACCGAAACCCAGAGACTCCCCCTCGCCTCGCGCCCACCCACGCCCGAGCGGCGTGACGGAGTCCGCCTGCACGTGATGCTGGGCGCGGGGGGCGTGGGGAAGACCACGCTGGCCGCCGGCTACGCCCTCGCGCTCGCCCGCGCTGGCCGCCGCGTGGGGCTGTTGGGCATCGACCCGGCGCGTCGCCTCCAGGGCGCGTTGGGCCTCACCCTGCCGGACCTCGAGGTGCCGGTGCCGGGCGTGGAGGGCCTGTCCGCCGCCCTCCTGCGCGCCGAGGACTGCCTGCGCCGCTGGGCCGCCGAGGCCTGCCCTGACGACGCCACCCGCGAGCGCCTCCTCGACAACAGCTTCTTCCGCGCCCTGGCCGACCGCTTCGCCGGCGCCACCGACTTCCTCGCCGCGGTGCGCGTCGCCGAGTGGCTGGAGCGCGACCCGTCCCTCACCGACCTCGTCGTGGACACCGCGCCGGGCTTCAACGCCATCGAGTTCCTCCGCCGGCCCGAGCACGTGTCCGCCTTCCTCGAGGGCAACCTCGTCACCTGGCTGCGGTGGACGACGAAGGAAGGCGGCGCCTTCGGGGGCCTTTTGCGCGCGGGCGCCCGGCGGGTGCTGGGCGCCATCTCCCGCATCGGCGGCACCCGGCTGCTCCTCGACATGGCCGAGTTCGTCACCCTGGTGGAGGGCGTCTTCACCCGCATGTCCCAGCGCCTCGCCGCGGCCCAGAAGCTGCTGGGGAGCCCCGACACCTCGCTGCTGGTGGTGACGGCGGTTCGCCACGACGCGGCGCTGACGGTGCAGCAGTTGGTGGACGCGCTCGCCGGGCTGCGCCTCTCACCTTCGGGCGTCATCATCAACCGCGCCGTCGCGCCTGCGCTGGCCGGTGAGCTGTCCCGCCTGCCCCGCGCGCAGTGGCCGGCCGCCGCCGTCCCCACGCTCACCTACGCGCGGGCCTTCGCCGAGCTGCAGTCGCGCCTGGCCCGCGACGTGTCCGCGCCCGGGCGAAACGTGCTGGTGGTGCCGGCGGCCTCCGGGCTGGACGAGACGGCGCGGCTCTCCTCCCTGGAGGCGCTGGGCCGCTACCTCCTCTGAAGGCGCGTCCCTTCGGAGCGCTCGCCGTCAGCAGCCGGTGCCGCTGGTCCGCCGGGGCGTGGTGGAGCCGCCGCTGCCCGGGGGTGCGGCCGGCTGTCTCGTGGGGCGGAGGCGAGCTAGCGTCGCGGCGCCGTGTGGACGTTGCTCAAGCTTCTCTTCGCCCTTCCGCTGCTGACCGGCCGGGTGCTGTGGCGAAGGCTTCGCGGCGCGGTGCCCGCGCGGTGGACCTTCCTCTTCGCGCTGGCCAACGAGGCGCTGCGGTGGACCATCACCGGCCTCCTGGCGCGCCTCATCGCCGGCCACTTCAAGCAACCGCCCATGCCGCGGCTGCGCGGCTGGCTGGCGAAGGAGACGCAGCAGCGCCCGGCGACCCTGGCCGGCTGCGCGGCGGAGTGGCACCTCCCCCGCGCGGCCCCCGACGGCCCGTGCATCCTCTACCTGCACGGGGGCGGCTTCGTGACGGGCAGCCTGGGCACGCACCGGCGGTTGATGGCGCGGCTGGCGGTGGCGGCGAAGGCGCGGGTGGTGGGCATCGACTACCGGCTGGCCCCGGCCCACCCCTTCCCCGCGGGCCTCGACGACTGCGTGGCGGCCTACCGCGCGCTGCTGGAGGCGGGCGAGGAACCCGGGCGGCTCTTCATCGGCGGGGACTCGGCGGGCGGAGGCCTGACCGTGTCCACGCTGCTGCGCCTCAAAGCGGAAGGGCTGCCCATGCCGGCCGGGGCGCTGGGGTTGTCGCCGGCGGTGGACCTGGCGGACCTGCGCAGCTCGTGGGAGGAGAACGCGCCCTTCGACTTCCTCGCGCCGCTTCGCGACCACGCGCTGGCGCTGCTCCCCGCGTACCTGGGCCCGGAGGGTGACCCCACCCTGCCGCTCGTCTCGCCCATCAACGCAGACCTGTCCGGGCTGCCCCCGCTGCTCCTCCACGTCGGCTCGCGCGAAGTGCTGCGCGACCAGGTGGTGGCCTTCGCCGAGCGCGCGAAGAAGGCCGGCGTGCCCGTGGTGCTGGAGGTGGCCGACGACATGGTGCACGTGTTCCACGCCTTCTTCGACGTGCAGCCGGACGCGGAGGCGGCCATCGAGCGGCTGGGGGCCTTCGTCCAGGCGACGGCGGCCGAGCCGGTGGCTCAGCAGAGCGTGGCCTGAACGGGCCTGAGGCCCCCCGCAAACGCGTGGCCTCGGCGCTGCGGCCGTGTAGCATTCGCGCCCATGCCCCGACGGTCCCCCGGCTCGACGCAGGACTTCGAGGACGTCCACACGCGCGTCGCCACGCGTGTCCGCGGCCTGAGGCCCCGGCCGGAGCGCCCGCACCTGCTGGAGGTCGTGGACGGTCCCGGCAAGGGCACGCGGTTTCGCCTCGAGGCCGCGCTGTACGAGATGGGCCGCGGCGCCAACGTGTCCCTGCAACTGGACAGCGACGAGGTGAGCCGCCTCCACGCCCGCCTCACCCGCGCCGACGGCGAGTACACCGTGGAGGACGCGCACAGCCGCAACGGGGTACTGCTGAACGGCCTTCGCGTGCACGCCGCCGTGCTGCGGGACGGCGATGAGCTGCAGCTGGGCGACGTGGTGCTCAAGTACCTGGAGGGCACCTGATGTCCTCAGAGGACCTCTTCGTCCGCTTCTGGGGCGTGCGCGGCAGCATTCCCACCCCCGGCCCCCGCACCCGCCGCTACGGCGGCAACACCTCCTGCGTGGAGGTGCGCGCCGGCAAGACGCTGCTGGTGTTCGACGCCGGCACCGGCCTGCGCGAGCTGGGCGTGCACCTCGGGCGCAGCACCGACTCGCCCGTCACCGTCCACCTCTTCCTCTCCCACCCGCACTGGGACCACATTCAGGGCTTCCCCTTCTTCGGCCCTGCCTACGAGTCGTCCACCACCATCTACGTGTACGGCCCCAGGGGCGACGACAAGCACTACCAGCTCTTGTCCGGGCAGATGAGCAACGCCTACTTCCCGGTGCGCTTCTCGGAGCTCGGCGCCCGCATCCTCGCCAGGTCCTTCAAGGGCACCTCGGTGGACGCCGGCGACGCCACCGTGCACCTCTTCGAGCAGAAGCACCCCGGCGGCAGCCTCGGCTTCCGCGTGGAGTACGCCGGAAAGAGCGTCGTCTTCTCCACCGACAACGAGCTCGATCAACTGCTGCTCGACAAGCAGGCCGCCTTCGAGTCGCCCGACGAGCTGCGCAAGCTGCCCAAGGAGCTGCTCAAGCCGGTGCAGGACGCGGACCTGTTGATCGCCGACGCGCAGTACGCCGACGACGAGTACGCGCAGCGGGTGGGCTGGGGACACCCGCGCGCCAACACCGTGGTGGACCTCGCCGCGCAGGCCGGGGTGAGGCGCCTGGCCCTCACCCACCACGACCCGATGCACTCGGATCGGGAAATCGACGTGGTGGTGAGCGAGGCCGAGCTGCGCGCCCGGCGCCTGGGCTTCGAGGACCTGGAGATCTTCGGCGCCCGCGAAGGCGTCACGCTCAAGATTTGAGCCTCACGCCCGCCAAACGCGTCTCAGCGGCCCCTCGCTGCCCGGCTGACCGTGGCCTCACCCCGACCCACTCCCCCGATGAGTCAGTGGGAGGCGCTCCGTCACGGCGTCTGCGCGCGCAACGGGCCGACCAGGTCCGTCGAGGTCACCTCGGTGTCCGCCGCGTCGAAGCGCAGCTCGCGAATGAAGACCGCGCCGGGGCCGTGCAGCATCACCCCGAAGGAGATGCGCTCGGCGTCGGCGGGGACGTCCAGCACCACCGAGTACCACTGGAAGCTGCTGGTGCCCCGCAGCGGCCGGTTCTGCATGTTGTCGAAGGCCAGCACCTTCCCGTCCGGCCCGTCGATGCGCATCCACAGCCCGGCCCACCCGTCCACCCGGCCGGTCCGCAATTCGGCCTTGAGCTCCACCCGCGCGCCCCGCCACGGCTGCGCCCCCTCGGAGTGCGTCAGGCTGCCCATGCCGTAGGGCTCCGACGACAGGGCCCTGGTCCGCAGGATGGGGATGGCGCAGTCGGTGAAGACGTCGTCGCAGCGGATTTCGTACGCGTCGGGCTTCGAGCCGGTGAGCGCCCAGCCCAGCACCCAGCTGCGCAGCCTGGGCGTCTTGCCGAAGAAGCTGCCCCCCGCGGCGAGGGGCATGGGCTGGGCCCGGGCCGCCGCGGCGGCCTTCATGGACTTGCGGTCGTCCTGCGCGAAGGCCGCCACGGCGCAGAGGAAGACAGCCGAGACGATGAGTCGCTTCATGGGGTACCTCGCTGCGCTTCGGGTTCCGGGAGTTGGTCGTAGCGCGGCACCAGCAACTGGTTGCCGGGGCCGATGGTGATGACGCCGTCGAACTGCCCCCGCGCCACGCACGCGCCGGGGTCCTTCTCTGCCGTGCACTCCAGGACGCGGGGGCGCTTCTCGGGGGGAGGCGGGCGCTCGGACAGCCCCACCACCAGCAGCAGGCCGGCCGCCACCGCCACCACCGCCGCGGCCACCGAGAGGCGGCGACGCCGGCGCTGCGCCGCCAGCGGCACCACGTTGGCCAGCTCGCCCACCTCGTACAGCGCGGCCTCCAGCCGGGCTTCCTTCGCCAGCAGGGCGGCGCAGTCGGCGCAGCCCTCCACGTGCGCCTCCACGAAGCGCGCCGAGTCTCCTTCCAGCGCCCCGATGACGTACTGCTCGACGAGGTCCGGGGTGAGGTGCGAGGCCATCACGTCTCTCCTTCGAGGCCCGCGCGCAGCTCCTTGCGGACCTCACAGATGATCTGCCGCACGCGCTGCACCGACAGCCCGATGCGGGCGGCGATCTCAGCGTGGGACAGGTGGGGCTCTGCGTAGAGCAGCCCGAAGACGCGCTGGGCGCTGGGGGACAGCTCGGCCAGGTGCTCGCGTGCGCGGGCCAGAGCCTCCAGCGCCAGGTACCGCGCCTCCGGCGACTCCACCGCGAGGCTCGGCCCGTCCGGCTCCGTCAGCGCCCCCGGGGCCTTGCGCGCCTCGCTGCGGGCGAGGAAGAGCGCCTGCCGCACCGCCAGCCCAGGGAGCTGCAGCCGCGAGAGCTTCCCCGCGTCGGCCTGGCGGATGAGGCGCAGCCAGGCTTCCTGCGCCACGTCGCGGGCCTGCTGCGGCTTGAGGCCCGTCCCCAGCAGCACCAGCACGACGCGGCGGTCGTACCGGGCGATGAGCTGGTTCCACGCCGCGCGATCGCCTGCGCGGGCGGAGGCCTCGGTCGGGCTCTCCGTTGCGTCCGCGCCGGTCAACGGCATGTCGAGCATCGCCACGCGCATGAAACGCCTCGCCTCCCTCAAACGTATCGACTGGCCGGCCTGCCCGCGCGCCCGGGGAGCCAACCGTGGCAACATGGCCTCCTGATGCGCAGGCTGTTGATCTTCGGGGCAGTCTGCGGCGCGGTGACGACCGCGGCCGACCTCACCTTCGTCTTCGCCCACCAGTGGGGGCCGGCGGCCGTCATCGCCGGAGCCCATGTGGGCATGCTGGGGCTGGCGCTGTACGCGGTGGGCTACCGGGCGGTGGAGCTGCTGCTACCGGGCTGGCCAGGGAAGGTGGTGTGGGTGGCGGGCGCGCTGGGCGGAGGCGTCGGCGCGGCGGTGCACGGCACCACGGCCATGGCCATCCTCGCGGCGAAGCCCGGTGAGACGGGCACCTTCCTCGCCCCGTCGCAGACCTTCGGCGCGGCGCCCGCCATCATCCCGGTGCTGTGGGGCTTCTTGGCGGTGCTGGGGGTGGTGGCCAGCGGCTTCTTCGCGGTGGTGGTGGCGCGGGGGCGCTCGAAGCTGCCGCGCTGGGCGGCGCTGGTGAACCCGGCCCTGCTCTCGGTGATGGTGTCGGTGGTGGGCGCCTTCACCCCCAGCCCCGAGGCCTTCCTGGCCCTGTCGGCCAACGTCGCGCACGTCCTCTTCTTCGGGGGCCTGCTGCTGGTCGTGCGCCGCGCGCCGGCGGAGGCGCCCCCGTGAGCACCGTCAACGCCGCGGTGAAGGCCAACCTGGAGAAGGTGCTGGCCCGAGAGCAGCACACGGCGGCGCTGCGCATGGCGTGGGTGCGCTTCGTCCTCGCGTCCCTGATGGGCCTGGCCATCTGGCTGTTGCCCCTGCCGGCCGAGGCGGAAGAGAAGGTTGGGCCGACGCGCTGGGGGGTGGTGGCCTTCGTGGTGATGAGCGGCCTCATCCTGGTGGGGACGAAGAAGGTCCTCAAGCTGGGCAAGTGGGCGGCGCTGAGCGTGCCGCTGCTGGACGTGCCGCTGCTGGCGGCCATCCAGCACCTGCAGCAGGGCAGCCTGCCCGCGCCGTGGATGGGCATCCCCACCAACGCGACGATGATGGTGGGGCTCATCGTGCTGTCCTCTCTGTCCCTGTCGCGCGGCATCATCTGGGTGACGGCGGTGGTGGCGGACGCGAGCATCATCGCCACGCTGGTGCGGTCCGACGTCCCCGGGGTGCCGCTGGTGCTGTCGGCGCTGGTGCCGCTGGGGGCCGGCGCGATTCTGGCCACCGTGGTGGGGCGGATTCGCGGCCTCTTGCACGAGGCGCGCGCGAAGGACCTGGTGGGGAAGTACGTGCTGGGCGATCGCCTGGGCGTGGGCGGCATGGCGGAGGTCTTCCTGGCCACCTACAGCCCGGAAGGCGGCTTCGAGCGCAAGGTGGCGGTGAAGCGGATCCTGCCGTCGTACTCGGAGAACTCGGAGTCGGTGGCGCTGTTCCGCCGCGAAGCCGAATTGGGCGCGATGCTGGCGCACCCCAACATCGTGCAGGTGTTGGACTTCGGCACCGACGGCAGCACCTACTTCCTCGCGATGGAGTACGTGGAAGGCCTGTCGCTGTCGCGCCTGCTGTCCTTCTGCCGCCAGACGGACACCCGCTTGCCCCTGCCGGCCGCCGTCACCATCGCGTGGATGGTGAGCGAGGCCACCGACTACATCCACAGCCGCACCTCGCCCACCGGCACCATGCTGAGGCTGGTGCACCGCGACTTGAATCCACCCAACATCCTCGTCAGCCGCATCGGCGAGGTGAAGCTGGGGGACTTCGGCATCGCGCGCGCCTCCACCAGCGAGCAGTTGACGGCCGCGGGCATCCTGCGCGGGAAGGTGGGCTACAGCGCGCCGGAGCAGCTGCTCGACCAGCCGTACGACTCGCGGGCCGACCTCTTCTCCCTCGGGGTGACGCTGCACGAGACGCTGACCGCCCGGCGCCTCTTCACCGGCGAGACGGACGTGGCGGTGTACCGCGCCTGCCTGGAGGCCCCCCTTCCCCGGCCTTCGGAGTCGAGGCCCGACGTGCCGCCGGCGCTGGACGCCGTGGTGATGGGCCTCTTGGAGCGCGCGCTGGACCGGCGCACCCAGTCCGCCCAGGAGGTGGTGACGAAGCTGGCCGCGCTGCCGCCGGAGGTGGCCGACCTGAAGCTGGGGCAGCAGCAGCTCGCCGAAGCGGTGGCGAAGGCGCGGGAGTTCCTCGCTGAGCCGCTGCGGGCCACGCCGGTGCGCCCGCCCGCAGAGCAGCAGGCCACGGTGACGGTGAACGTGGCGCCCCCGCGCCCGTGAGCGGGCTGACAGGCAGCACTCGGCCACCCCCTCGCGACGCCCGCCCCCGCACTCCCCTCCCCGCCACGCGTCCGCGCCCTCCCGGCTGGACCTTTCAGGGCGCTGGGCTTCTCTCCCAACCAGCCCCTCCGCCGATGGCACCGTGACTCAGGGCCTCATGGGCCCGCGCCGAGAGGACCACCGCTCCACCGAGAGGCCTCCCGCCCCTCCTCCGTGCGTGCCAGCCCTCTTGCCCACCCTCAGTCCCCTCGTCCGCACCGCCGCCCGCCGGTGAGCCTCCTGCCAGCTTCCTTCGACCTGAACCGGCTCGAGAGCTCCAACGCCGTCAGCCCTTCGACGCCTCCCGCGGCGCCACGTCCCCTCCGGCTCCCGACTGGCTCGAGACCACCTACCCCTTGGTTTGGGCGCGACGAGAGGCTCCTGCCTCAACGTCAACGGAGGAAGGCGCTGTGGTGCCCGAGGTAGGCGTCGATGAGCGCCCGCACCGCGTCGATGCGCATCGGCTTGGTGAGCCAGGCGGTGGCGCTGACCTCGTGGGCGGCCTCGGCCAGGCGCGCCTCGCCCATCGCGGACAAGAGCACCACCGGAAGGTCCCGGAAGGCCGCGTCGTCGCGCAGCGCGCGGCACACCTCCAGCCCGTCGAGGCCGGGCATCAGCACGTCGAGGAAGACGAGCCCGGGCTTCTCCTTCCGGATCAGCTCCAGCGCCACGTCGCCGCGCTCGGCGCGCAGCACCCGGTGGCCGGCTTTGGTCACCACCCGGGCGGTGAAGTCGAGGATGGAAGGATCATCGTCAGCCACCACCACCGTGTCGCCCGGCGACGTGGCACCGCGCGTCAGGCGGCGCGCGCGCAGAGTCTCCACCGCCTCCCGCACGCGGCGCTCCGTCTCCGGGTCCAGCAGGGTGAGGTGGAGGCCGGAGAGGGTGAGATCTTCCCGCGTCCACACCACCTGGGCGGTGAGCAGCGCCTCGGCGCCGTCGGGCAGCCCCACCACCAGGGACACCTGCGCGCCCCGAGCGAGAGGCAGCGCGGTGCGCAGCGTGAGGCCGTGCACCGACAGGCTCTTCACCACAGCGTCGGACTTCGCCTCGCCGGACACCACCCGGGCGGACAGCTCGCAGTCCACCCGCTGCTCGCTGCGGCCGGTGGTGCGCGCCGACTCCTCGCGGGTGGCGCCCACCAGCCCGCGGCACTTCTCCACCGAGGCCGGGGCGACGCGCACCAGCACTCCCGCCGGGGAGTGGCCGTCGAAGGGCCGCAGCTCCTGCACCGTGGCCGACAACACCAGCGGCTCCGCCAGCTCCGGCGCCTCCACCGACACCGACACCAGCGCGCCCGGGGCCAGCGCCTCCGTGGTGGGCACGAAGACGCGGTCACCCTTCGGCAGGATGATGTCGGCCCACAGGCGGGAGCGGGCCACGTACTGGAGCCTCAAGGAAGTCATGCGCCCACGTCTCCTGCCACCCGCGTCCCCGACAGCCTAAACCGGGGCGCGTGCTCGCGCAGAGCTCCGGGGCGCCGAGGAGCAGTTTGCGTCAGGTGGTGACATTGAAACGAAAGTGCATGCAGTCGCCGTCCTGCACCACGTACTCCTTGCCTTCCATGCGCAACAGGCCCTTGTCGCGCACCGCCGCCTCGCTGCCGTACTGGAGCAGCTCCTTCCACGTCATCACCTCGGCCTTGATGAAGCCCTTCTCGAAGTCGGTGTGGATGACGCCCGCGCACTGGGGGGCCTTCCAGCCGTCGTGGAAGGTCCAGGCCCGGCACTCCTTGGGGCCGATGGTGAAGTACGTCTTGAGGCCGAGCAGCTTGTAGCCGGCCCGCACCACCTTGTTGAGGCCGGGCTCGTCGAGGCCCGCGGACTTGAGGAACTCGGGGCGCTCCTCGGCGGGGAGCTGCTGAATCTCTGCCTCCAGCGCGGCGGCCAGCACCACCACCTCGGCCCCCTCCTTCGCGGCGATGGCCTTCACCACCGTCACGTGCTTGTCGGTGTCCTGGCTGGCCAGTTGGCCCTCCATCACGTTGGCGATGTAGAGAACCGGCTTGTCGGTGAGGAGGAAGAGCTCCTTCACCAGCGCGCGCTCCTGCTCCGTCAGGCCCTGCGCACGCACCGGCACCGCGTCGTCCAGCTTGCCTTTGAGCTTGTCCAGCACCGCCAGCTCGGCCTTGGCCACCTCCCCTTCCTTCCCCGGGGCCTTGGCGCTGCGCTGCGTCTTCTCGCGGCGCTTCTCCACCGTCTCCAGGTCCTTGAGGCACAGCTCCGTGTCGACGGTGTCCTTGTCGCGCTGCGGGCTGATGCTGCCCTCGACGTGGGTGATGTTGTCGTCCTCGAAGCAGCGCAGCACGTACAGCACCGCGTCCACCTGGCGAATGTTGGCGAGGAACTGGTTGCCCAGGCCTTCGCCCTTCGACGCGCCCCGCACCAGCCCGGCGATGTCGACGAACTCCAGCGTGGTGTACAGCGTCTTCTCGGGCTTCACGAGGGCGGACAGCTTGTCCAGCCGCTCGTCCGGCACCGGCACCACGCCCACGTTGGGCTCGATGGTGGCGAAGGGGTAGTTGGCCGCCAGCGCGCCGGCGTTGGACAGCGCGTTGAAGAGGGTGGACTTGCCGACGTTGGGCAGCCCGACGATTCCAATGGAGAGACCCATGACGGCCGGGCGTGTACCTCAAAACCGGGCGTCTCCGCCAAGGTGCTTGCGCCCCATTGGCCGAAGCTTCGTCAGCTCCTGCTGCGGCGACTACTTGACGCAGCCCGGGTGCCGCGCGCGCACGCCCGCCACCTCGTCCGGCGCGAGGGCGGAGAGCCGGCGCAGCGTGTCGTCAAACAGCGCGCAGTCGCCGTGACGCTCGGCGAAGCCGGCGCCCAGCTCCAGCACCCGCACCAGGCCGTTTGCGAAGGCCGGCCGCTTGCCGCACATCTTCTCCACCTCGTCGACGAGCGGCGTCACCCCCCACAGGCCGGCGTCCGCGAAGCGCACGTCCAGCACGGGGGCCAGCGCGGCGGGCACCTTCTCCACGTCGCAGGAGGACACCGCCTTCGCCAGCGCGCGCTCGGCCTGGGCACGCTCCACCGCGGCGGGCGAGACGTCCAGCGCGTCCTTCAAGTGGCTCTCTACCGCGGCGTACTGCTTCGACTGCGGGTAGCGCTCCAACACCTTCTGCCAGGTCTGCGCCGCCGCCTCCCGCCGGCCAGCCAGCAACAGCCCCCGCGCCTTCGCGTCCAGGGTGGCCACGACCTCCTCCTGGGACTGCGCCTTCGCGGGCGCGCTGGCCAGCAGCGCCACCGCCTCGTCGGCCGCCTTCACCGCAACCTCGAGGCGCCGCCCGTCCCACTCGCACGGCGTCGGCCGCACCGAGAAGTCACCCGCCAGCGTGAAGGTGCCCGTCAGTTGAGACAGCGCCACTTCCCGCCGCGCCACGCCCGGCACGTTGGACAGCCACAGCCCCGACGGCGCGCCCAGGCCCAGCGCGTCCACGAGCGGCTTGTCCTGGGGATCCGGCAGCCACTTGAAGGGCCCCCGCCAGGCGGCCAGCTCCGCCTCCAGCGCCAGCACGTCCTTCACGTACGCGTCGACGAAAGCCAACGCGCGCTCGGCGCCGCCCAGCGGCACGTTGTGCACCGGCCGCGGCGTCAGCGCCCCCTTCAGCGCCAGGGCCACGCACTGCGCGTGGATGACGCGGTAGGTGAGGTGCCGGGCAGCCTGCAGGTCCTGCATGCTGACGATGGGCGCGGCGGCGGCGCTCAACACCTGCGCGGCGCGGGCCTCCAGCGCGCGGCGCTGCGCTTCCAGCCCCTGCGCCCGCGCTCCCCCAGCCGCGGCCATGCGCCGCTGCAGCGCCAGCTTGAAGTCCTGCCCCAGCTCGAAGGTGGGCGCCCGCTGCAGCACCTCGGAGATGCGGGCGCTGGCGGCCAGGAAGTCGCCCTGGTCCGCGGCGTCGACGGCGCGGGAGTAGGACAGCAGCGTCACCACGTCGCGCGCCGACTTCACCGTGGGCGCCGCGCCCAGCTTCACGCTCATCGCCTGGAGCAGCAGCGTCACCAGCTGCTCCTGCAGCACGAAGAGGTCGTCCTTCGGGCCCACCACGTCCCGGGTGACCAACACCTTGTTGCTCGACAGCTCGATGACGCGCACCGAGAGGCGCAGGGTGTCCTTCACCTCCTGGAAGGCGCCGGCCACCGCGTGCGAGGCGCCCACCAGCTTCCCCAGCTTCTGCACCGTCGAGGCGTCAAAGGCCTTCGAGCGCTGCAGCTTGAGCTCCCCCAGCACCGCCTCCAGCTTCTCGCGCTCCACCACGTCCACCGCGTCCGAGGCGACCAGGTCGGTGACCATCATGTCCGCCAGACCCTTCTGGAGGACGTCGTAGTCGCGCTGGTTGGTCTGGTTCTCGAAGTACAGGACCGTCACCACCGGGCGGGCGGCGGCGATGGCCGGGACGAGGACGGCGAAGAGAAGGGCCAGGTGTCGCATGGGAACCCCGCTGCCTGACCCTCTTCCCAGGGAGGAGAGGGAAAACTCGTTACGCCTGCGGCCGCTCCTGCTTGCCCAGGTCGGTGACGAACTGCTGCGCGAGCTGTTGGTGCCGCGCGTCGTCGAGGCGCTCGTTGAGCAGCTTCTCCGCCACCTGCAGGGACAGCTTCACCGCCTCGTTCTTGATCTCGTTGAGGGCCTTGATCCGCTCCTCTTCAATCATCCGCCGCGCGTCGGCCTTGAGCTCCTCGACCTCCTGGCGCGCCTTGCCCATGAGCTCCTCGCGGAACTTCTGCATGTCCGACTGCGTCTTCCGCACCGCCTCCGCCCCCTCCTGCCGGGCCTGGGCGATCGCCGTCTTCTGCTCGCCGAGCAGCTTCTCGGCCTCGGCGCGCTCCCGCTTGGCCGACTCGATCGCGTTGGCGATGTTCTTGTCGCGGTGCTCCACCGCCTTGAACAGCTCCTGCCAGACGAACTTCCGCAGGATGAACGCCACCACCGCGAAGGTGATCCACGTCCAGATGATGAGCCCCGGCTTCACGTCGGTGAAGGAGGAGGCGAGCACGAGCGCGTTCATTTGGTGGTTCCTCTACCTCAAGTTCTCACTGCACTGCGGTTCTTCCACAATTGCTTCCCCTTCGGGCGCGCTCCCCTCCCCCCAGGCAGCGGGAGAGGGGCTCGCGTCCCCACGCGCCCTTACGTCTTGAGCGCGAGGAGGATGCAGATCACCAGCGCGAAGAAGGTCGCGCCTTCGATGAGGCCGGCGGCGACGATCATCGCCCCGCGAATGTCACCACCCGCGGACGGCTGGCGGGCAATGCCCTCCATCGCCGAGGCGGCCAGCCGGCCGATGCCCACACCCGCGCCGATGATCGCCAGGCCGGCGCCGAGACCGGCGCCCAGGTACGCCAACATTGCAGACGTCATTGTCTTTGCTTCCTTGTCGTTCTGACCCGCTTCACGGGGGGGTCGTTGGTGCTGCCCGTTGGGACTACCTCCATCGCGGCCACAGCGGCCGGCTGGGTTCCTTGTCGAAAGCGTCAGTGCGCGTGCTCCTCGTCGTGCCCGTGGTGGCCCATCGCCACCCCCTGCCCGATGTAGAGCGAGGACAGCAAGACGAACAGGTACGCCTGCAGGATGCCGACGAAGATCTCCAGGCAGAAGATGGCCACCGTGAGCGGCACCGACACCGCCGCGGCGGCCACGTGCCACACGAAGATGAGCGAGAGCAGGAAGAACACCACCATGTGCCCGCCCAGCATGTTGGCGAAGAGACGAATCAGCAGCGCGAAGGGCTTGGTGAACAGGCCGATGACCTCCACCGGGATCATGATCGGCCACAGCCCGAGGGGCACGCCGCCGGTCAGGTGCGCGAGGTAGCCGCCCAGGCCCGCGCTGCGAATGCCCGCCGCCTGCGTCAAGAGGAACGTCAGCACCGCCAGCGCGGCGGTGACGGTGACGACGCCGGAGCCGGTGAAGAACCCGGGGATGAGGCCCAGCCAGTTGACGGCGAGGATGAAGAAGAAGAGCGACGTGAGGTAGATGGTGTACCGCGGCGCCTCTTGCTTCCCGATGTTGGGGACGACGATCTCATCGCGGACGAAGAGGGCCAGCGACTCCACCACGTGCGCGAGGACGCCTCTGGGCACGCCGTTCTGGTCGCGCTTCTTGCTGGCCAGCGCGAGAAGAATGAGCAGCGCCGAGGCGATCCACATCATCAGCACCGCCTTGGTCGGCCGCAGGTCGTAGCAGCCGTCGAGGAACTTCCCCAGGCTGGGGAAGCTGGCCATCGCCGGGCTCGTCGGCTTCTGGCACGCCCCCGGCTCGCTCTCCCAGACCAGGCCCGCGAAGGCGTCGGAGATGTGCACCGTGAAGAGGTGGTACGGCGGGAAGGGGACCTCCAGCTCGAACTCGGTGTCATCGGCCACGTGGTGGAGGATGAACTCGGCCGTCTCGGTGTTCCTGTCCACCGGCCCGCCGTGACTCCCGTGACTCCCGTGACTCCCGGCGCCCTCGCTGCCCTCGGCGTGGCCGCCTTCCTCGGACGCGAAGGCGAAGCCCGCCGCCAGACTTCCGGACAGGATGATGATGCCCAACCACCGCTTCATGGAGTCACCTCGGGCTTCGCCGCGCTCTGACGCACGGCGAGCAGGCTGCGCACTTCGACCACCTGCTGGCCGAGGTACGCGATGAAGAACGTGACGACGAAGGCCAGCGCCGCGGAGCTGCCCGCGCCGTTCAACTGCAGCGCCGCCGCCCCCAGGCCCACCGTGCCCAGCCGCAGGAAGAGCGACACCACCTGCCGCGAGAGGAGCGCCTGGAGCCCCTTCGTCCCACCGGAGACGGGCGAGGCCGTCTTGATGACCAACGCCAGCGCGCCCACCGCGGTGGACACGCCCACCCCCACCAGCGCAGCGACGCGCACGCCGGCCTCGAGGCCCAGCGCCAGCGCCCCCGCCGCCACGGCCAGGCCGAGCGCGAAGGTGAGCAGCAGGCTGGTTCCAAGCGTCTTCACTTCTGGCCGTCTCCGTTCGACTTCGACTTCTTCGACTGCTCGTCCAACAGCCGCGTGGCGCTGCGGATGAAGGCGTAGAAGCCCACCCCGCTGCCCACCAGCCCGCCGATGATCAAGGCCCACGGCTGCGTGCCCCACCACCGGTCCAACCCGTACCCGACCGCCACCCCAAAGAGGGCCGACCCGGTGAACTGCCACACCGCGCTCAGCCACGGCGCCGCTGCGCGGTACGACTTCGCCAGCGGAGACAGCCCATCGTCCGGCCCACTCAAAACGGGCGCCGCGTACCAGAGGGCCTCTGGGGCGGCAACGAGAAAACCGCCCGCGCATCAGCGGTGCTTCTGAAGAGAATCCGAAGGGAATTCCGGGGCCTTCACCCTCACCGCGGCGCGTGCAGCGCGTGCTGCGCGGCGACCTGTTGGCCGACGCGCTCTCGCGGCGAGCTACTTCGCAGGGCCCACCTTGAGCTGGCCCTTCTCGACGACCGGCTTGCCGTCCACGGTGAGGCTGGCGTCGCCCAGGAAGAGGGCCGCCCCGTAGGCGATGGTGTTGTCGCCGCCGGCCCACTCGTCGCCCCCGAAGAGCAGCGTCACGGAGCCCGCCGGGACGTAGCTGCGCAGGGACTTGCCTTTGGGCTTCATGTCTTCGTTGAGCCCCACGTCGATGATCGACAGCACGTCCTTCCCGGCGGGCGCGGTGTCGTAGAGCTCCTTGAAGCGCTCCCACGCCTTCGACGGCGCGGCCTTCAGGTCCACCACCTTGCCGGCCTTCACGGTGACGACCAGGTCGGTGAGCACCTGGCCCTGCACCACGTGCCTGGGCACGACGATCTTCCCTTCCGCGCTGCCGGGAGAGATGAGGCCATACACCTCGCCCGCGGGCAGCCAGGTCATCAGCGCAGGGCCGCCGGCCTTCACTTCTTCCTCCGAGATGACGCCGTCGCTGACGGTCATCGACTTCGGCACCAGGGAGAAGACCAGGTCCGTCCCGGCGGGGGTGGTGACCTTCATCGTCTTGCCCGCGGGCAGCGCCGCCTTCACCGCCTCGCCCAGCGAGTGCAGCCGCTGGTAGTCGGTGCCCACGCCGGCCCAGAAGAGCGCGGAGAGCTCGGGCTCCGAGAAGCCGTTCAGCTTCGCCATGCCCTTGGTGGGGAAGACGCCGTTGCCCAGGTTGATGATCCGCTGCTTGCGCTTGATCCGCTTCTCGTCGAGGCCGTCGAAGTGCCGGTTCCACGCGGCCATGCGCGCGGCAGGCACGTCCTTGAAGAAGGCGGGGTCTTCCGTGCGGGCGATCTGCACCACCACGTCGGCGAAGGGGATCAGCTTGTCTTCGATGGCGCCCCACGCCGCGTCGTTCGCCTCCGGCACCGACTGCAGCCAGCGCTTCTGCAGGTTGGGCCAGGACAGGCGCACGAAGGGGCTGGCCCCCCTCTTGCCGGCGGCGATGAACAGCTCCTCCACCATCAGCTGGTCGAGCGGGTCGGCCTCGATGAGGACGATTTCCTTCGGCTTGACCTGCGCGACGTCGTTGATGATCCGCTCGGCGATGACGGCCGGCTCGAACTTCTTCGGGGGCGCGGCGAAGGTGAGCGCGGGGACGACGGCGGCGAAGAGCGCGAAGCGGATCATGGGTACTCCTGAAGAGAGATGAGCTGCGCCGATGGTTCTCCTCGTGCGCGGACGGGTCAAGGAAGATCGGCCCGCAGCGCCCAGCTCCTCAGCGGCGGCCGGGCGCGCCTTCAGACACCGGCAGGCTGCCCACCTCGGGCACGTGCGGCCAGTCTGCCAGCGCGCCCCTCCCCGAGGCCCGGGAGAGGTAGTCCGCGGCGATGTTGGCGCTCTCGATGATGGTGAGCAGCCCCGAGCCGGGGTGCGTGCCGCCGCCCACCCAGTACAGGCCTTCCACGTGCGGCGACTTCACCCGCGGCCGCAGCGGCCCCAGCTGCGTCCAGGCGTGCGAGAGGCTGAAGACGGCCCCGCGGTGCACGTTGAACTCGTCGCGCCACGTCGGGGCGGTGAAGGCCACCTGCGCGCGGACGTGCCTGGCCACGTCCTTCATCCCCACCTTCGCCAGCCAGCCGGGCACCTTCCTCGTCAGCTCCGCCTCGAGGTGCTTCCAGTCGTGCTGGCCCGAGGTGTTGGGCGTGGGCACCAGCACGTAGAGGGCGGAGTGTCCTGGCGGCGCGCCTGCGCGGTCCGTCACCTGCGGGTTCACCACGTAGAAGGGAGGGTCCTCCAGGTCGGCCCGCCGGTCCTCGAGCGCGTCGCGGTCCGTCCGGCGCACGGCGTCGGACAGGTAGACGAGGTGGTGCGGCGCGTCCTGGTACACCGTGTCCAGCCCCAGGTAGAGCATGAAGGCGCTGCAGCTGTACTTCGCGCGCCCCAGCGCCGCGTCGGACAGCCGGGTGCCCGCGCGCCACCGCGCCTCGAGCAGCGTCGTCGCCGCGTACGGCAGGTCCGCGTTCACCACCACCACGTCGGCCAAGAGCTTCTCGCCCGACGACAACTCGACGCCCCTCGCGCGCCGGCCCTCCACCAGGACGCGCGCCACGGGCGACGACAGGCGAAACGTCGCGCCCTTGTCCTGCGCCGCCTTCATCATCCCCCGCGCCAGCGCGCGGAAGCCGCCCCGCACGTGCCACACGCCAAACTCCAGCTCGAGGTACGGGATGACGGAGAAGACGCTCGAGCAGGTCGTCGGGTGCAGCCCGAGGTACTTCGCCGGGTAGCTGAAGGCGTAGCTCAACCGGTCGTCGTGGAACGCCTCGTCGAGGTGCGCGTACAGCGTCTGCCACGGCTTGTACTTCACCGCGGGCAGCAGCCGGAGCGGGCCGTAGTAGCCCAGCGAGTCCGCCGGGTGCGCCATGAAGGTGCCGTAGGCGACGCGGTACTTCTCTCGCGTCGCTTCGAACCAGCGCCGGTACGCCGGACCCTTCCCCGGCGCCAGGCGCTCCACCTCCGCCTCCATCCGCGCCTGGTCCCAGGTGGTGTCGAGGTGGCTGCCGTCCCAGAAGCACACCCGGGGGCTGGTGGGCAGCCGCTCGAGGGTGACGTAGTCCTCGATGGCCAGGCCGCTGCGGCGGAAGACGCGCTCCAGCACCTGCGGCAACTGCAGGATGGAGGGCCCGGTGTCCACCTGGTACTCACCGGCTTCCCCGAAGGTGAGGCCGCGCATCCGCCCGCCGGGGACGGCCTCCTTCTCCACCACGGTGACGTCCAGCCCCAGCCCCGCCAGGTTGAGGGCGGCGGTCAAGCCTCCTGGTCCCGCGCCGACGATGAGTGCCTTCACGTCCGTGCCCTCCGGGTTTGCCCAACCCCACCCCGAGGCGCTATGGCACCACACCCTCCGGCCGACTTCGAAAGGATGTTTCCGTGACGCTCCGACGCCTCGCGCTGCCCTTCCTCGCCGCGGGCGCCCTCGCCTTGAGCGCGTGCGGCAGCTCCTCGTCCACCGACTGTGGCCCCACCACCTGCAACGGCTGCTGCACGGCGGCGGGCCAGTGCGTGGGCGGCGCCGCCAACGACGCCTGCGGCAGCGGCGGCAACACCTGCAACGTGTGCAGCGGCGGTCAGACGTGCGCGGGCAGCGTGTGCCTGGCACCCACCGGCGGCGGCGGCGGCTCGGACGCGGGCATGGGTGGCGGCGCGGGCGGCGGAATGGGCGGCGGCCTGGGTGGCGGCACCGGCGGCGGCACGGCCTCGGGCGACGCGGGCACACCCATCAGCGCGCCCAGCGAGACATGGACGTGGGTGGACTTCCCCGACTCCGCCTGCGGCAACGGGGTGCCGACGGGCATCGGCGTCAACCTCACCAGCCGCAGCCGGGACGTCTTCATCTACCTCGAGGGCGGCGGCGCCTGCTGGGACGGCATCACCTGCTTCGTGCTGCGGAGCGCGGTGCGGATTGAGACGGGCTACACCAGCGCCACCTTCGCCAGCGAGGCGGTGAGGAACGCGCCCTTCTTCAACCGGTCCAACGCGAACAACCCGGTGAAGGACATGAGCTACGTGTACGTGCCGTACTGCACCGGCGACGTGCACGCCGGCGACGCGGTGCGCGCCCACGACGCGCAGAACCCCAACCGCCTGGTGCACCACAAGGGCGGGAAGAACATGGAGGCGTTCCTGTACCGCCTCAAGGCCACCTTCCCCGACGCGCAGCGCGTCTTCCTGTCCGGCTCCTCGGCGGGCGCCTACGGCGCGCAGCTCAACTTCCCCCGGGTGAAGGACGCCTGGCCCCAGGCCGAGGTGCACGCCCTGGCCGACTGCGGGCAGATGGTGAACCCCACCGGCACGCGCCTCACCGACTGGCTGTCGGCGTGGAACGTCACGGTGCCGGCCGACTGCACCGACTGCACCA
Source organism: Myxococcales bacterium (assembly GCA_020846875.1). Taxonomy (GTDB): domain Bacteria; phylum Myxococcota; class Myxococcia; order Myxococcales; family Myxococcaceae; genus JADLDB01. The sequence goes on from JADLDB010000083.1 coordinate 37,161, forward strand.
CCGACTTCCCGAAGTACCCGGCGTACCTGGCAACGAGGTACCCGCAGAGCCGCTTCGCGCTCCTGGCCTACGAAGAGGACAACGTGCTGCGCCAGTTCTTCGGCTACGACGCCGCCACCTTCCGCACGCAGACGCTGGACCTGCTGACGACGAAGTACGACGGGCGGACCAACGCGAAGTACTTCCTGGTGCCGGGGAGCAACCACGTGATGCTGGACGACCTCTTCACCCTGCTGGGGCCGGGGGGCGTGCCGTTGCTCACCTTCACCTCCGACTTCCTGTCCGGTGACGCCGCCTGGGCGAACGTGAAGCAGTAGCGGTAGACTTCCGGCCATGTCCGGCTACCGCGAAGACCGCCGCGTCGACCGCGTGCCCCGCCTGGGGGCCATCACCAAGAATGAGGCCGCCGAGGCCACCGACCTCAAGCGCGAGCGCACCTATGAGACGTTCCGCGAGGCCATCGCCGACGAGCGCCGCAAGGCCCAGGGCGGCGGCCCGAAGCGCAGCTTCGCGGACCTGGTGAAGAAGAAGCCCTGAAGGCCTCACCGCGCGCGCCAGAAGCGCCACAGCCACACCACGACGAAGAGAGGCAGGCCCGCAATCAGGCTGTAGTACGACTGCACCCAGTCGGGCCGCGCCACCGCCACGCCTGCGCTGGCCGCCAACATCACCGCGCCCACCGCGAAGCTCCAGTGCAGGGCCACCGCGGCGGCGCCCAGGCCCGGGGGCGTACGTCTCGGCGAAGCCGTTTTCCGTCAGCGTGGTGCGCGCTGACCCCGTCACGGGCAGCCCTGGCCCATCAGCGTCAGCGACTGCAGCATGTCGGCCTCGGACTGCCCGTGGCGCCAGTAGAAGAAGGCGGTGCCCTCGTCGCGCGCCGCGCAGAAGCGCTGGTGGAACTGCGCGGGGGACAGCGGGGGGTTGGGGTTGTACTCGTTGACGAAGCAGGGCTTGCCGAAGCACTGCGAGGCGGCCAGCGGCTGATTCTGGTGCTCCTCGAGGTAGTCCACGTCCGCCAGTTGCATGGCGGTGGCGTCGCCGGAGTTGGTGCCGAAGAGGTGGCGCGGGTAGCCGCGCCGCGCCTCCTCGTCGCGGATGAGGACCGCCATGGTGCGCGTCCACTCGGAGTCATAGCCCTGCACCAGGCCCACCTCGTTGCCGTCCTCGTACAGCACGTTGTCAAAGGCGCCCGTCTCGGCCACCACCTTGCGAATCCACGCCTCGTGCACGCCGCCGGGTGCGACGGGCCCGCTGGCGGCGGTGGCGCACCCGTCCAGGCCCTGCGCGTTGAAGGCCGCCTCCCACGCGCTGTACCCGGGGAGGTCGCCCCACCGGCAGTGCTTCACGCCCCAGCCGTCCACCACGTCCACCTCCACGTAGAGGCCCCGCGCCCGCGCCTTGCCGAGCAGCTCCCGCACGCGGCTCCAGAAGCGCTCGTTGAAGCGCGTCAGGTCGGCCTGGCCGTTCGCCTCCACGTACCCGCCGCCCACCGCAGCCCAGTCCGTCTCTCCGTTGCCTTCGGTGCGGAAGGGGCCGAGGCGCATGTGGAGGAAAGTGGCCCCGCGCGGCGCCACCGTGTCCAGCCACGCCTCGTCGAAGAGGGGCCAGCCGAACGCGCCGCCACAGCAACTGATGGCGCCCCGCACGTCCACCGCGCGGCCGTCCTGGTGCTCGAGGCGGCCGTTGCGCACGGTGAGGGCCATGGAGGGCCCGGCGTCGGGGACTCCCGCGGCTGGTCCGCCCGCGTCCATTGCGCCTGCGTCGGGGGAGGTGCCCGCGTCACCCGGCCCTGCGTCGCCTCCGCCTCCGCCGCCTCCACCACTTCCGCCGCCGGTGGGCACCACGCAGCCGCGGGTGTCGAAGTCGCGGCAGGTGTCCGCGCAGGCCAGCGTGCCGGTGCCCCAACCTCGGGACAGACAGGTCTCTTCGCGCAACAGCGGACCGTCACACACTTCGCCGGGGTCGAGCCGCCCGTTGCCGCAGGTGGAGGGCGTGGAGGTGGCGCTGCACGCGCAGAGCGCGAGGCACACGAGGAGTGCAAGGACAGGTGACAAAGGGAGGCGTCGCACGGGGGGTGACAGTCCACGCCCCGTGCCAGCGGGGCTGCGCCCACGTTTCGCGGCGGTGCACCGGCCGGCCCGAGGCGGTTGTAGCCGCTGAGGCGACACCCTGGGGCGGCGAGGCGCTCTGACGCGACGTCGCGGGACGGGCCGGGTGGTGGAAGCCCCAAGTCAGCGCCGGGCTGGGGCCCTCACGCCGGCTGCGGGGGGTCGGACGGGAAGAAGCGGCGCTGCGCCCACAGGGCGACGTTGACCAGGCCAATCAGCACCGGCACCTCCACCAGAGGGCCGACGACGGCGGCGAAGGCCGCGCCGCTGTGAATGCCGAAGCTGGCCACGGCGACGGCGATGGCGAGTTCGAAGTTGTTGGACGCCGCGGTGAAGGACAGCGTGGCGGACTGCCGGTAGTTGGCGCCCACCTTCTTCGACATGAAGAAGGACACCGCGAACATCACCAGGAAGTAGACGAGCAGCGGCGCGGCGATGCGCAGCACGTCGAGTGGCAACTGCACGATGGCCTCGCCCTTGAGCGAAAACATCACCACGATGGTGAAGAGCAGCGACACCAGCGTCACCGGGCCGAGGCGCGGCACGAAGCGCGCCTGGTACCACTCGACGCCCCTGGCCTTCACCAACACGCGCCGGGTGAGGAAGCCCGCCACGAAGGGAATGCCCAGGTAGATGGCGACCGACTTCGCGATCTCCCCGATGGTGATGTCCACCACCGCCCCGGTGAGGCCCAGCCAGCGCGGCAGCACCGTCGCGAAGACGTACGCGTAGACGGAGAAGAAGAGCACCTGGAAGATGCTGTTGAAGGCCACCAGGCCCGCGCAGTACTCGGTGTCGCCCTTCGCCAGGTCATTCCACACGATGACCATCGCGATGCAGCGGGCCAGCCCGATGATGATGAGGCCCAGCATGTACTCGGGCTTGTCGCGCAGGAAGACGAGCGCCAGCGCGAACATCAGCACCGGGCCCACCACCCAGTTCTGCACCAGCGACAGGGCGAGCACCTTCTTGTTGCGGAAGACCTGTCCCAGCTCCTCGTAGCGGACCTTCGCCAGCGGCGGGTACATCATCAGGATGAGGCCGACGGCGATGGGGATGGACGTGGTGCCCACGCTCATCGCCTCCAGCGCCTTCGGGAAGCCAGGCGCGAAGAAGCCCAGCGCGATGCCCGCTCCCATGGCGAGGAAGATCCACAGCGTCAGGTAGCGATCGAGGAAGGGCAGCTTTCCGGCGACTCCACGCGACATGCCCGCCTTTATCGTCCATTCACGACAAGAACGGGGAAGCCAACGCGTGCAGACCCGAGGAGCCCGCGTGCCAGCCGCTGCACGGCGCCATCGCCAACGCGGTGCGCGCCGGCCACGCGGAGGAGCTGCGCCAACTCAAGGCGAGGCTGAACGCCGAGCTGACCGAGGCCGTGCGCCGAGAGGCCGTCCGGACCGCCCCGCGCGCGCCGCCTCTCCCCGGCGATGCGGTGCTGGTGCCCTTCACGGCGCCCTTGTGAGCTGCTGACGGTACGGCCTTGATGGTGTACGAGCGCACCTTCGCGTGAAGTCGTTCCTGCCCGTCGCGGTCGCCATCGTGGTGCTGGGGCTCCTCCAGGTGCTCAGCGGAGGCTCCGCGTACTTCGTGTACCTGGCCATGCTGGTGGGCGTGAACGTGGTGCTGGCGGTCAGCCTCAACATCATCAACGGCCTCACCGGGCAGTTCTCCATCGGCCACGCGGGCTTCATGGCGGTGGGGGCGTACCTGTCGGCCGTCACCTCCCTCGCGATGAAGGACTTCCAGTTGTCCTTCCTGCCGGAGGCCGTGAGCAACCAGGTCTTCTTCGTGGTGAGCCTGGCGGCAGGGGGCGTGGCGGCGGGGCTGTTCGGCTTCCTCGTCGGGCTGCCCAGCCTGCGGCTCAAGGGCGACTACCTGGCCATCGTCACCTTGGGCTTCGGGGAAATCATCCTGGTGGCGGTGCGCAACACGCCGTCCTTGGGGGGCGCGCTGGGGCTGCCGGGCATGCCGCAGTACACCACCGTCTTCTCGGTGTGGTTCGTCGTCTTCCTGGTGGTGTTGCTGGCGCGCCGGCTGCTCTTCTCGCCGCACGGCCGCAGCCTGGCCGCCATTCGGGAGGACGAGGTGGCCGCCGAGGCGATGGGCGTGGACACCACCTCCTACAAGGTGCGGGCCTTCGTGGTGTCCAGCTTCTTCGCCGGGGTGGCGGGCGGGCTCTTCGCCCACTTCCAGTCCATCATCACGCCGGGTGACAGCTTCAGCTTCGTCAAGTCGATGGAGGTGGTGGTGATGGTGGTGGCCGGCGGCCTGGGCAGCACCACGGGCGCGGTGGTGGCGGCGGTGGTGCTGACGCTGCTCCCCGAGGGGATGCGCTCGCTCTTCAACCTCCTGGGTGGGGACAGCGACTCGCTGTCCATCGACCAACTGCGCAAGCCCATCTTCGGGCTGCTGTTGGTCATCATCATGCTCACCCGGCCCCAGGGCATCTTCGGCACGCACGAGGCGTGGGACTGGCTCAGGAAGAAGAAGGAGCCGGCGACGTGAGCGAGGTGCTGCTCGAGGCGTCGAAGGTGTCCATCCGCTTCGGGGGGCTGCTGGCGCTCTCGGACTTCAGCCTCACCATCCAGCAAGGGGACTTGAAGGGCCTCATCGGCCCCAACGGCGCGGGGAAGACGACGGCCTTCAACGCCATCACCGGGGTGTACCTGCCCACCTCCGGCGAGGTGAAGGTGAAGGGCGAGGTGGTCAACGGGAAGCGCCCGTTCCAAATCAACCGCCTCGGGGTGGCGCGCACCTTCCAGAACATCCGCCTCTTCAAGCAGCTCTCGGTGCTGGACAACGTGCGGGTGGCCATCCTCGCCGAGACGAAGCCGCTGTTCGCCGACGAGTCGGTGGAGCGCCTGCGCCGCGGGGGAAGGGCCTCGCGCGCGGTGGGCTCGATGCTGGACGCGGTGAACAACTACCGGGACTGGTGGCGCGCCTTCCTGCGCACCGGCGGCTTCCTGGCGGAGGAGGAGGCCATCGAGGCGAAGGCGCGCGCGCTGCTGGACGTGATGGGCCTCTCGCACCGGGTGGAGGAGTTCGCGAAGAACCTGCCGTACGGTGAGCAGCGCCGCCTGGAAATCGCCCGCGCCCTGGGCACCGAGCCGAAGGTGCTGCTGCTGGACGAGCCCGCCGCGGGGATGAACACCCGCGAGAAGGCGGACCTGATGGTGCTCATCCGCGAACTGCGCAGCCGCTTCGCGCTTGGCATCCTCGTCATCGAGCACGACATGAAGCTGGTGATGGGCATCTGCGAGCACCTCACCGTGCTGGACCACGGCGAGACGATTTCGGTGGGCGACCCGGCGGCCGTGCGGGCGGACCCGAAGGTCATCGAGGCCTACCTGGGGGAGGCGCCCGTCCATGCCTGAGACGCGGCTGGGCGAGCGCGCGCCCCGCGAGGTGCTGCTGGACGTGAAGGACTTGAAGGTGTCCTACGGGGCCATCACCGCGCTCAAGGGCGTGACGCTGTCGGTGGGGAAGGGAGAAATCGTCGCCCTCATCGGCGCGAACGGCGCGGGGAAGACCAGCACCCTGCGCGCGGTGTCCGGCATGCTGAAGCCGGCGGCGGGCGACATCACCCTGAAGGGCGAGCGCGTGGCGGGCCTCAAGGCGCACCAACTGGTGCCGCGCGGGCTGGCGCACGCGCCGGAAGGCCGCGGCATCTTCCCCAACCTCACCGTGCTGGAGAACCTGGAGCTGGGCGCGTACCTGCGGCGGGACAAGCCGGGCATCGCCGCGGACCTGAAGCGCTGCTTCGGGCTGTTCCCCATCCTCGAGCAGCGGCAGGCGCAGCCGGCGGGCACGCTGTCGGGCGGCGAGCAGCAGATGCTGGCCATCTCCCGGGCGCTGATGTCGAAGCCGAAGCTGCTGCTCCTCGACGAGCCGTCCCTGGGCCTCGCGCCCCAGGTGACGCAGACCATCTTCCGCATCCTGCGCGAGGTGAACGGGGAAGGCGTGTCCATTCTCCTCGTGGAGCAGAACGCGCACCTGGCCCTGGAGCTGGCCCACTGGGCCTACGTGCTGGAGACGGGCGAGCTGGGGATGGAGGGGACGGGGAAGGCGCTGCTGGCCAGCGAAGAAATCCGCAAGGCCTACCTGGGCGAGTGACGCAGCCGGACAACAGGAGGAGCAAGAGCGCGAGCGACAGCAGACGCGTCGCGGCGGGACGCACCACAGCCCCCGGGGAAGCCAGGGGAGGCCCCTGCAGTGAAGGGCGTCGCGAGCGCAATCGCCCCGGGGAGGTTACGTACAGCCACGCGTCCACGGCCTTCGGCCTGGACCCGCACGGCCGGAGCGCCGGCCTTTCGTGCGGTTGCCCGGAGTCTTGAGTCGAGGTGGAAGATGAAAAGCGTGCGTTCGCTCGCGGTGTCCTGGTGCGTCCTGGGGCTGGCGTCGGGCTGCGGGCCGGTGGTGGCGGGCTCGGGCGTCGTGGCGGAGGAGCAGCGGACGGTGGGGGCCTGGAGGACGCTCGTCGTCGCCTCCGGCATCCACACCGAGGTGGCGCGCGGCGCGCCCGGCGTCGTCCTCACTACCGACGACAACCTCCTCGAGCAGGTGGAGACGGTGCTGGAAGGGACGGTCCTCCACGTCCGCGTGAAGGCCTGGTACGTCTCCACGGAGCTCGGCATCTCCGCGCGGGTGTCCGGCGAGGTGCTGGAGGGCGTCGCGGCGTCGGGAGGCTCCACCGTCACCGGCGCGGCCACCCCGGCGGCCAACTTCCCCGTCGACGCGTCGGGACGCAGCCACGTCACCCTCACCGCCCTCGACACGCCCGCGCTGCACCTCGACCTCAGCGGCGCCAGCACGGCGACGCTGTCCGGCCACACCGCCTCGCTGCGCGCCAACGCCTCGGGGGCCTCCCTCGTGCAGGGCCGGGAGCTGAGCGCCACCACCGCCGACGTGCACGGCAGCGGGGCGTCGTCGCTGGAGTTGAACGTGGCCTCGACGCTGACTGGCTCGCTCTCGGGCGCCAGCCACCTCACCTGGGTGGGCGGCGCGGCCAGCAACGTCAGCACCAGCGGCGGCTCCACCGCCACCCGCGGCGACTAGCGAGTCTTCACGGCGCGGCGAGGAAGTCGTGCATCCGCTGCCCCTCGTCGGACAGCGCCGCCGCCCTCCCCGCGTCGATGGAGGCCTGCATGCCGTCTCTGTCCCAGCGCAGCGTCTCCACCAGGGGCACGCCGCGAGCCGGCCGGTGCACGTACAGCCCGTGCAGCACGTCGGGGGCGAGGAAGCGGGCGCGCTCCTCGGGGCGCAGCGCCGACAGCAGGGCCGTCACCGCGGCGTCGTCGGCGCCGTGTGCCCGGGCGTGCCGCACCAACTGGCCGAGGCTGGCCAGCAGCCGCGCCTCCAGCACGTCGTCGTCCTGCACCTCGCCGTCCAGCAGGTCGAACACCACCCGCTGGGCGAGCTCCTTCAAGTGCTTGCGCCCCGAGAAGGGCCCGGGCTTCGGAAGCCCCTCGCCGTCCGGGAAGAGGGCCAGCGCCAGCACCCGGGTGGCGCCTCCGTAGAAGGTGGACTCCACCGGCACCACGTCGCGGATTCCCCCGTCCATCAGCTCCTGCACCCCGGCGGGCGAGTCCATGGGCACCAGGGGCATCACCAGGGGCTGCATGCAGGAGGCGAAGATGGCGGTGCGGAAGCGCGCGGGCGTCATCGCCGGGTCCGCGCTGGAGAAGGCCACCAGCCCTCCCGTCTGCGCCGACACGCAGTTGACGTACACCTGCACGCGCTGGCGCGCGGCGAAGAGCTCGGCGAGGCGCGCGTCGGTGTACTCCGTGTCCACCGTGCGCTTGAGCGGCGAGGCGTCCACCACCGCGCCCGTCTCCGCCACCTTCGCCACCGCCCGCGCCGCGTCCTTCCCGAGGAAGGGCGTCAGCACCCACTTGAGCGCCCGGTAGAGCAGCTTGTCGGGCTCGTCCAGGAAGGCCTCGGTGGACGGCACCTGGTAGCGGGTGACGAGCTGGTCGAGCAGCGCGCGGTGCCGCGCCGGGTCGAGGCAGTACAGCGCCAGCGCCGGGGCGATGAGCGAGCCGGTGCTGGTGCCGGAGAAGAGCTGCAGGTGCTGGTGCAGCGACGGGAAGCGGGTGAAGAGGCCGTGCACCAGGCCGGCGGCGTACGCCCCCCGCGCCGTCCCCCCCGAGATGACCAGCGCGTTATGCGTCATGCGGCGCGGGAGTGTGCCAGCCAGGCCCGGGCGGTCAATTCGTCCACCCCTGCGTCAGAGAGACTGTGGGCGGCGGCTGGAGCAGACTGCCCGCCCGGTGAGCGACGACGAAGAGTCCGGCACGGGTGGCGCGCTGAAGGCGGCGGGGTTGGCTACCGCCCGCGCGCTGCTCAAGGCCGGCGCCTGGGTGGGCCGCGCCGCGAAGGCCGGCGTGGAGTCGGTGGACCCCGACGTGTGGAAGCACGCGTCCGACTTGCCGCTGGTGGCCCTCACCATGCTGGCCCCGCGGCCGCGCGCCGTGGATGAGCTGGTGGACGACGGGCGGGTGCCCGTCCTCTTCGTGCACGGGCTGGGCGGCCACCCGGGGAACTTCCTCCTCCTGCGCACGTACTTCCGCGCGCAGGGGCGCCCGCGCACCCACGCGGTGTCGCTGCCGGCGGACTGCAGCGTGCAGGTGCTGGGCGAGGTGCTGGCCGACACGCTGCTGGCGGCGGCCGCGCGCGCGCCGGCGCACGAGGTGGACGTGGTGGCCCACAGCCTGGGAGGCCTGGTGGCCCGCGCCGCGCTGCTGGAGCTTTCGCGCCGCGGGGCCAGGGACTGCCGCGTGCGGACGCTGGTGACGCTGGGCACGCCGCACTCCGGCAGCCACCTCGCGCGCTACGCCAACACGGTGACGACGCGGGACCTGCGGCCGGGCTCGGACATTCTTCGCCGCCTCGACGCCCAGTTGCCGTGGAAGGGGCCGCCGGCGCAGCCCCGCCTGGTCGCCTTCTGGAGCGGCGCCGACGTCATCATCCTGCCCGCGGAGAAGTCGACGGCCCCGGGCGCGGAGAACCACGAGCTGGCCGGGCTGTCGCACAACGGGCTGCTCCTCTCTCCCCGCGCGTGGGACGCGGTGTTCCACGCGGTGGACGACGGGCAGGCGACGCGAGGCGAGCGGCTCCCGCGCCCCGGGTGAGGTAGCGCCCCCTGCGGGCTGTGCCAGTCTGCGGACCATGGTCGATGACTCGGAGCAACTGGCGTACGAATTGACCTTCTCCCCACGGCGGACCTTGACGCGCCGGGAGGTGCGCCCGCCCGGCGCGGTCGCCATCACCGCCTTCAGCCTCATCTACGTGGCCGTGCTGTGGGTGCCGACGCTGCTGCTCCTCGCCGGCGTCCTGGGCGGCCGCCCTGGCTCGGCCGTCATCGAGCCGGGCTCGTGCGTGGTGCTGGTGGTGCTGGGCGCAGAGGTCGTCCTCGCGGGGTGGCTCGCCAGCAGGACGTGGGTGGCCCTGGGTCCGTCTGCGCGGGCCGTGCTGCGGCCGATGATGATTCTGGGGCCCTGGCCGCTGGTGCTGGTGCTGGGCTTCGGGCTGCTGCTGGTGGCTTCCCTGGTGTCGGGCGCCTTGCGCGGCAAGCTGTTCCACCAGGCGCCCGTCGCGGGCACCAACTGGAAGCTCTTCCAGCTCTCCGGCGCCGAGCGCGCCGGCGTGTCGTACGACGCGGCGACGGTGCGGTGCCTCGAGCTGGGAGACGGCTGGAAGGTGCCGTCGGAAGCGGAGCTGGCCTACTTCCAGCCGGCCTTCGAGGGCTTCGGCCGGACGAACTTCTGGCTGGAGGCGCGGGGCGGCGAGCCGGTGCAGGCGTGGCAGGAGTGCAAGGGCTTCGACTGCACCGTGCGGACCAGCCTCGCGCCGACGGGCGCCGCCAACCAGGTCGTCTGCTTCAAGCCCTGACGGAGTCACTCGCGGAAGGCGCGCGCCTCCTCGTCGAAGCGCCAGGCCCGCGGCTGCCCCGCGCCCACCTTCGTCACCGGGACGATGACGGTCCACCACTGCGGCCAGGCCGCCGACGCGTCGCGCGCGGAAGGCACGGCCGGCGCGTCGGGGTGCGAGTGGTAGAAGCCCAGCACGGTGAGGCCCTTGCGCTGCGCCTCGTCCTCCATCGCCAGGTAGTCCCGCGCCGACAGCGAGAAGCCCGTCCGCGGCTGGTCGGCGGCGTTGGAGAGCGGCCGGGGGAAGACGCGCCCTTCCCGCGTGGCCACCAGCGCCCCCACGCACTCCTCGGGGTAGCAGGCCACGGCGTGGCGCCGCAGCGCCGCTGACACCTCATCGGAGAGGAGGAGGGCCACGGGCGTCCCTCCTTAGAAGCGGTACCCGAAGGAGAAGATGGGCAGCGCGATGCCGTTGAACATGTAGAAGAGCCCCACCGACTGCGCGGTGGTGAAGTTCGAGAAGCCGCTGAAGGACGCGCCGAAGACGGGCACCTTGAAGCCGGCGGTGAAGCCGCTGCGGTGGAGGTAGCGGAAGCCCAGGCCCGCCCCAACCCCCACCACCGGCTCCGTCACCCCCGAGGGCCGGAACCACCCCGGCAGCGCCTCGACGAAGAGGTCCATGTACCACATCGACTCGTCCGGCCGGGACAGCGGGGTGGTGAAGCCCAGCCCGATGGCGAAGGCGCCCACCTGGCCGTTGGTGACCAGCGGGATACCGGCGTTGCCCGAGGCGAAGCCATAGAAGCGCCCCACCTGCGCGTCGAAGGCGAACAGGCCCAGGTTGACGCCGATGTGAACGCCGACGGAGCGGTCGCTCACCACCTCGCGCGGCTCGACGGGCCCACGTCCGGTGGGAGGCGCGACGGCGGGCGCGGGGACGACCGCAGCGGCAGGTGGCGCCGCAGTGACGGGGGGCGGAGGCGGTGGGGCGCTCGTCGCAGGAGGCGGCAGGCTCACCGGGGGCGGCGCTTCCACGGGCACCGGCGCGCCGGGGGGCGGAGTCGCCTCCTGCGCCCACGCCGCGCCAGCCAGGAGCACCCCAAGATGGACCCAGGTCGACGTACGCACCATCCGCGCCTCCGGGCGCGGACAGTAGTCCAGTGCGTCGGCTCTTCAAGGAGGCGGTCGTGACGTTGCGTCGAGGACGAAGGCGTCGGAACTGGGCGAGCGGCACCAGCGCAGCGCCGGCTCTTTCCCGGCGGCGTGGTGGATGACGCCGAAGACGGCGCTCTGGCGGGCCAGCGCGCACCGCACCACAGCGCCCCGGCTTCGGTGCCGCGGCCCGCCAAGGCGATCAACCGCTCCGCCAGGCGCGGTGACAAACCGGCGTCCGTGGGGTGACGTTCACCCTCGGCGCTTGCGAAGCGCGAGAATACTGCCGAGGTCGACCAGGTCCTTCGGCCGCCCCGCCGCCTTCTTGGTGCGCTCGAGGCCTTCGAGGTTGAGCACCAGCACCTTGTGTCCGAAGAGCTCGAACTCGTCGGCCAGCGCGTCGGCCTCGGCGTAACCCCCGAGCCCCGTGACCTCACCCAGCAGGTCGATGGCGCCGGCGTCCGTCGTCAGCGTGAAGTTGAGCCCGCTGCGGATGGTGCGGGCGTCGAAGGTGAATGGGAGCTCCGGGGGCGCGCCCCGCAACCTCGGCTTCAACGGCGCCAGCGCACGCGCGAGCGCCTCGACGTTGTCGCGATCTCGCGCGTAGCAGACGTCGAAGTCCTCGGTCATCCGCGCGTGCCCCTGGAGGTTGAGGGCGACGCCACCGATGACGACGAAGCGGACGCGGCTATCGACCAGCGCGTCGACGAGCTTCTGCAGGAACGGCGGCTGCACGTGCTCTCCTTGCTTCTTCGCCAAAGCGCATCATCGCCTCGAGCTTGAGCAGCCGTTGCTCGGGCGTCAGCTTGAGGTTCTCTTCCAGCAAGGCGGTGTCGACGTCGCGCGCGAACAACTCCGCGAGGACGTCAAAGGAGTCACGTTCTGCCGCCACTTTCATGGCCACATTGTGGCACCGAACGTCGGGCGACGTCGACCTCCGAGGCGCGTCACACCTTCTCGGCCTGCACCCGCCCGAACAGCCCTTCCGGCCGGAACAGCAGCACCACGATGAGGAAGCCGAAGGCCACCGCGTCGCGCCAGGAAGACGCCGTGTACCCGACGATGAACTCCTCGCACAGGCCGAGCAAGAGCCCCCCCACCACGGCCCCCGGCAGGTTGCCGATGCCGCCGATGACGGCCGCCACGAAGGCTTTGAGGCCCACCATCACGCCCATCAGCGGCTGAATCGTCTTGTCCTTGATGGCGTAGAGGATGCCGGCGCCCGCCGCCAGCGCGCTGCCCAGCATGAAGGTGACGGCGATGACGGTGTCCACCGGAATGCCCAGCAGCGCCGCCACCTTGTGGTCGTGCGACACCGCCCGCATCGCCTTGCCGAAGCGCGTCCGGTACACCAGCACCTGCAGCCCCGCCAGGAGCGCCAGCGCGATGCCGAAGCTGATCACCTGCCAGTTCCAGATGATGACGTCGTTGTCGCCCAGCACCAGCCACTCCTGGGGGCGGATCAGCTCCGGGAAGCGGCGGGCGGCGGCGCCGGGCAGCACCGTCACCTCGGCGCCGCCCACCGTCACCTTGAAGTCCAGCTGGAAGCCGTAGGACAGCGCGAAGCTGATGCCGATGGCGGTGATGAGCGCGGTGAGGCGCGACTTGTCCCGCAGCGGCCGGTAGGCGAAGCGCTCGATGACGAAGCCCAGCAGCGCGCACGCCGCCATCGACACCGCGAACACCAGCAGCGCCGCCCCCAGCCCGCCCATCGCCTCGCGGCCCAGCAGGAAGGCCACCGCGTAGCCCACGTACACGCCCACCATCATCACGTCGCCGTGGGCGAAGTTGATCAGCTTCAGCACCCCGTAGACCATCGTGTAGCCCAGCGCGACCAGGGCGTAGATGGTGCCGACGGCCAGGCCGTTGATGAGGTGCTGGATGAACTCGTACATGCGCTGCCTTCGGCGGCCTCAAGGCGCGATGGTCGACTTGTACTTGAACTTGCCGCCCTCGATGGTCAGCACCACCGCCGGCTTCACCGGGTTGCGCTTCTCATCGAGGGTGATGGTGCCGGCCACGCCCGGGAAGTCGCGGGTGGCGGCGATGGCCGCGCGCAGCGAGGGCCCGGAGAGGTCCGGCGCGCGCCTCATCGCCTCGATGGTGACGTTGGCCGCGTCGTAGCCCAGCGCCGCCAGCGAGTCGGGCACCGCGCCGAACTTCGCCTGGTACTTCTTGATGAAGTCCTGCACCCGGGGGCTCGGGTCGTCCGCCGAGTAGTGGTTGGACACGAAGCTGCCTTCCACCGCGCTGCCGCCCAGCTCGAACAGCTTCTCCGAGTCCCAGCCGTCGCCGCCCATCATCACCACCTTGAGCCCCAGCTCCCGCGCCTGCTCGGCGATGATCGCCACGTCCTGGTAGTAGCCGGGCACGTACAGACCTTCGGGCTTGAGCTTCTTGATGTTGGTGAGCTGCGCGCGGAAGTCGGTGTCGCCCTTGGCGTACGCCTCCACCCCGACGATTTTTCCGCCCATCTCGGCGAACTTCCGCTGGAACACCTCGGTCAGCCCCTCCGAGTACGCGCTCTTCTTGTCGGTGAGGATGGCCACCTTCTTGAACTTGAGCTCCTCGTGCGCGTAGCGGGCCATGACGAAGCCCTGGAAGGGGTCGATGAAGCAGACGCGGAAGATGTAGTCGCCCACCTCGGTCACCTTGGGGTTGGTGGACGACGGCGACACCATGGGCACCTTCGCCTCCTGCGCGATGGGCGCCATGGCCAGGGAGTTGGACGACGCCACCTCGCCCAGAATGGCCACCACCTTGTCCTGGGTGATGAGGCGGGTGGTGGCGGCGGCGGCCTCTTCTGGCTTGGACTGGTCGTCGTACACGCGCACCGCCAGCTTCTTGCCCTTCACGCCCCCGGCGGCGTTGGCTTCTTCCAGCGCCAGCTCGATGCCGTTCTGCGTGGACACGCCGAAGGCCGCCTCGCTGCCGGTGAGCGACCCCACCTCGCCCAGAAGGATGACCGCGGAGTCAGCGGGCTTGGCGTCCGCGGGCTTTGGCTTGTCCTTGCCGGCGGTCTCGGGCGGCTTCACCGGCTCGGCGGTGGTGGGCTTTCTCTCGCAGCCCAGGCCCAGCACCGAGAGGGCCGCGACGGCGGCGACGACGTGAACGCGCATGGACAGTCCCTCCGTGAAAAGGGCTCGCTTGTAAGGGCTTGTGCCCGGGGGGTCAACGAGGGATGACGCGGGCGATGGGTGGGCCTCCCGACGCCGTGCAGACCGTTCCGCGACGGACGGTGGAGGCGCTGTTTCAGCCCGAGGGCCTGCGGGTCACCGAGGCGATGCGCGTCGAGCTGCTCGCGCTGGGCGTGGACGTGCAGGGCTTGAGCGCGTCGTACCCGCTGCCCGCCTTCCGCCAACTGTTGGAGGTCGCGCGCCGGCACGCGTTTGCCCAGCTTCCCGAGGCGGACGGCTTTCGCGCGGTGGGCCGCCGGTGGGTGGCGGGCTTCAAGCAGACGCCCATCGGCTGGGTGTTCCGCACCATGGCGCCCGTCTTCGGTACGGACCGCACCATCCAGACGCTGCCCCGCTACCTGTCGTCGGTGCGCGAGGACCTGCCGATGGTGGTGGTGGCCACGGGGGAGAACGCCTACCAACTGTCCTCCACCGACGGCACCGCCAACCCGCACTTCATCGCCGGGTGCCTGGAGGCGGTGCTGGAGACGTGCGGCCAGCCGTGCTTCCGGGTCGCGGTGACGGCGGCGGGGCCCGACGGCTTCGTCATCGAGCTAGGCTGGACGTGAGGAGCAGCGCCAGGGCGAGCCCCAGCGCCAGGTGGGCGCGCGCGCGGCGAGGCGGAAGAGGTCGACGTACGTCTCCACCTGGGCCCAGAGCGGGTTGAAGGAGTTGATGGGGCGGGTGGTGCCGTACACGCAGGGCTCGGTCTGCGGCAGGTACGTGCCGAAGAGCCGATCCAGCACCGAGAAGGTGCCGGCGTGGTTCTTGTCCAGGTACTGCGGGTTGATGGCGTGGTGGACGCGGTGCAGCGACGGCGTGTTGAGCCACTTCTCGAGGAAGCCCAGCCTGGGGATGAGCTCGGTGTGGATCCAGAACTGGTACAGCGTGGACAGCGAGAGGATGACGGCGAAGTGGAAGGTGGGCACGCCGAGCAGCGCCAGCGGCAGGTAGAAGGGCATGCTGGTCGCCCACGTCGTCACCGACTGCCGCAGGGCGACGGCCAGGTTGTAGTCCTCGGAGTGGTGGTGCACCACGTGCGCCGCCCAGAGGAGGTTCACCTCGTGGGAGAGGCGGTGCCACCAGTAGTAGGCGAGCTCCACGCCGGTGACGGCGGCCACCCACGGCAGCCAGGAGGTGGGCAGCGTCCACCACCGGTGCTCGTACAGCCAGGCGTAGCTGGCGCCGATGACGGCGGTGGCGAAGACGAGGCTGGTCAACTGCTGGGCGATGCCGCAGCCCATGTCACCCATCGCGGCGCCGAGGCGGTACACCTTCCGGCCCTTCGCCTTCGCCACGCCGAGCTCGAGCAGCATGCCGGCGAAGAAGCCGGGGATGGCCAGCGCGATGAGGTTGGGGCCCATGGAAGCAGCGCGAGGGCTACGGCACGCACACCAGGACGATGTAGACGGGCGGGCCCGCGGCGAGCTGCACTCCGCCCTGGCAGTTGAGGCCCATCGGACAGTCGTTGGCCCCGAAGCACATCTTGTGGCACGTCCGCGTCCCGCTGCCCACGCAGAGGCTGCCCGCCACGCAGTCCCCGGCCGCGGTGCAGGTGCCGCCGACGGGCACCGTCCCGGCGGGAACGCAGGCGGTGGTAATGCCGGTGCCGCCGGAGCCGAAGGTGCACGCGTTGCCCATGGGGCAGTTCTGCTGCTGCACGTTGCACGGGCCGGGCAGGCAGACCGTCGTCATGCCGCCGGTGTCGCCGAGGAGGCAGGTGCCGGACGCGCAGTCCTGGGCGGAGTAGTCGCACACCAGGCCGCCGCCACCGCCGGTACCTCCGCCGGTACCTCCGCCGACGCCGCCGCCCATGCCGCCTCCGACACCGCCACCCATTCCGCCGCCCATTCCGCCGCCGACACCGCCGCCGCCGCCGCCCACGCCGCCACCGACGCCACCGCCCGTGCCTCCGCCGACGCCACCGCCCGTGCCTCCGCCGACGCCTCCGCCGACGCCTCCGCCCGAGCCTCCCCCGACGCCTCCGCCCGTGCCTCCGCCGACACCGCCGCCGACGCCACCACCCGTGCCTCCGCCGACGCCACCACCCGTGCCTCCGCCGACGCCACCACCCGTGCCTCCGCCCGTGCCTCCGCCGACGCCACCACCAGCGCCTCCGCCTCCACCACCGGAGCCGCCGCCCGACGCGCCGCCGCCGGCCCCCGAGACGGGCACGCAGACACCCAGCTGGCAGAGCTGCGCCCCCGGGCAGCTGTTGCACAGCGAGCCGAAGGTGCCGCAGGCGTTGGTGGTGAAGCCCGACTGGCACTCGCCGTTGGAGTCACAGCAGCCCTGGCAGGTGCTGGTCGAGCACGCCTTCTTCGGGCTGCCGCACGACGAGGTGAAGAGGAGCGCGCCGCACGCGAGCGCGGCGCCGAGAGCGAAGACGGAGGGGCGGAACATTCGGCGGCTTAACGCACACCCTCCTGGCGGAAAGCAACCGCGCCAGTCGAAGGGCGCTGGTTCCTATTCGGGCGCCGAGGTGCGGTTCTGCGGCTCGCGCGCGGTGCGCACCACGAAGTCCGCCGCGTTGTTCTGCGAGTCCTGGTTGTTGCCGGCAGCGACGTCCGCGCCGCCGGCCGCCATCGACGCCGCGGTGGACGAGGCGTTGGCCTTGCGCTCGAGGGACGCCCCGCCGCTCGCCGCGGGCGCCGCCGTGCCTTCCGGCGTGTTGGCCGTGCCGTACCCGACGCGGTCCGCCTCCAGCGGGCTACCCACCGGGGTGGACGGCGCGCTGCCCGGCAGCATGAGCCGCACGTGGCCTCCCGCCGCGGCAAAGCCCAGCGAGCCTGAGTGGGCCGCGTCGCCCGCCACCGCGCCGGTGTACGTGCCGGCCGCCGAGGTGACCAGGTAGAAGCCGCGCGCCGGAATCACCGCGCCCGAGGGCAGCGTCAGCTTCGTCTGCCAGGTGTTGAGCGTCGCCGCGCCGTAGTGGAGGAACCAGCCACCCACGTTCACCGGCTGGTTGCTGCCGTTGAACAGCTCGACGAATTCGTCCGACGCGCCGCCCGTGCCTTCCGCGGCCAGCTCGCTGAGGACCACGTCGCACACGTCGCCCCGCCCGTCGGCGTCGAAGTCCGTCTGGTTGGCGTTGGAGATGGTGGCGCAGTTGTCGCAGAGGTCGCCCTTCCCGTCGTTGTCAC
>JADLDB010000084.1 GCA_020846875.1 Myxococcales bacterium
CGGAGGACAGGGAGACGGGCAGCGAGGGGCCAGGCGCGCGTCCGGGAGTGGAGGCGGAGCCCGGGCCCCAGCGAGTCCCGGTGCACCTCTTCCCCAAGCGCGCGGCCGTCGCCGCCCCGGGCCCCCTGGAGGCTGCCGCTTCTTCGCCGTCCACCCGCAGCGCCTCGCCCCCGCCGTCGATGGAGTCCTCCTCGCCGATCGCCGCGCTCCTCCATGCCCAGCTCGGCGCCCTCGAGCAGGCCAGCGTTGGTGAGCCCCTGCGCCAGCAGCTCCTCGCGCCCATCGCCCGCGGCGAGCGCACCCTCACCCGCGGCGCGTCCGGGCCGGTCGTCTTCGAGCTCCAGGTCGCCCTCGAGCGCGCCGGCTTCGGCCTGTCCCGCTACGGCGCCGACGGCACCTTCGGCCAGGAGACGACCCGCGCGCTGAGGCGCTTCCAGGTGGCGGCCGGCCTGCCGGCCACCGGGATCCTCGACGCCGCCTCCCTCGCCGCGCTGGAGAAGGCTGGCCAGGCGCGCGCCCCCGCGTACTCCCGCCTCTTCGCCGACGGCGTCCTCCAGGCCACGCTGGCCGTCGGCTACGACGAAGCCGGCTGGCACCGCCCAGAGCTGGAGAAGATCCTCGATGGCCTGCGCGAGCGCGGCTTCGAGCCCCTCGACGCGAGCAGCCTCACCTCCGACGAGCGCGCGCGACTGGGCGTCGACTTGAATCAGCCCGGCACCTGGTTCACCCGCCGCTTCACCTACCAGGGCCAGGCGGTGACGGCGGTGCTGCAGTTGGTGAAGCCGGATCAGCCGGATGCCCGCGAGCGCTTCGCCAGCGGGATCTCTCGCCACGAGCTGGTCCTCTACGGCGGCCACGGCCGCTACGGCTCCGGCCCGGACTTCGACGACATTCGCTCGCCGAAGGGCAACTTCGTGGTCGGTCGCCCCTTCGAGCAAGGCCACGTCACCCTCGGTGAGGACGACCTGGCCCGCACGAGCTTCCCCGACGGCTACCAGCTCCTCTTCTTCGACGGCTGCAACACCTTCCGCTACTTCGACGATCTGCGGGCGAAGGCGAAGGACAAGTCCCCCGGCACCCTGGACGTGATCGGCTCCACCACCGAGCTGTACTGGGACGACACCGCCGACAACCTCTTCGTGATGCTGGACGGGGTGATGGCCGGCAAGGATCTCGACGCCCTCTCGGCCGGGCTCGACGAGGTCAACCGCCAGGGGCCCCTGGACGCGTCCCGCTTCTTCGTGGGCAACGGCTTCGAGGACAACTGAGACCGCAGCTTCAGTAATGCGGCGGCTTGTCCTGGCGGCCTGCGTCCACCAGCCCCGGCTCGGCGGCCAGGCGCTCCTTGAGCGAGCCAAACAGCTCCTTGAGCGCGTCGAGCTGCTGCTGCTGCCGCCACACCACCTCCGACAGCTCCGCCACCGTCTTCTCCAGGTGGGCGTGGCTCATCTCCAGCTCCGTCAGGCGCAACTCGGACATGGGGAGCGGCGTACCAGAGTTTGCTGCGGCCGGAAGTGCCCGAAACAACAGGGGCGGAGTGCTGCCTGACTGGAATGCTGCAGTGCGGCGCCGGCGATGTTATGGGCAGCGTTTCCTGTGACGCAGACCGCCTCAACTTCGACGCTTCCTCCCGACGACGGCGCGTGGCTCAAGGGCCTCAAGGCCGAAGTCCTCCCCGTCACCTTCCAGAAGGGCCGCGAGTACGCCGAGGGCCGCAAGGTCGCGATGCTGGCGCGCACCGACGTGGGCATCGCCGCCAGGGTCCTGGGCAGCACCGGCTCGAAGTACGACGTGCAGGTCGCTCCGCATGACGACGGCACCCTGGACTCGCTGTGCAACTGCCAGGCGTGGAACAAGGACGGCCGGCACTGCAAGCACGTGGTGGCGGCCTCGCTCGTCTACCTCGCGCGGCTGAAAGCCAACGCCAGCCAGGGTGAAGCGCCTTCCGAGAAAAGCGCGCCCGAGGAGCAGGTGCCGCTGCCGGCGCTGGCCAAGCTGGAGAACTGGCTGGGGCTGTCCGCGCAGCCCGACGTGGAATTGCTCTACCGCCTGTCTCCCACGCCCGGCGCCCCTGGCGGCAAGACGTGGGTGCTGGACGTGCGCCGCGTCGATCAGCAGGCGAAGGGCTCGGTGCAGGTCAAGCGCATCCTCTCCTCGGGGACGCGGGTGGCGCCGGCCGACGAGCGCGTGCTGCTCGAGCTGTCGAAGTTCGAGGTGCGCTTCGACTCCCGGGTGGCGCTGTCCGACGAGGCGCTGGCGGATCTAATCGACCTGCTCAAGCCCCGGCGGGTGATCTACCGCGGCACGTCGCTCCTCTTCTCCGACGCGCCCGCGCGGCCGTTGATCCGCCTCACCAACACCGAGGGCGGGGCGATCGCGCGGCTCGACCTCGGCCTGCCGGACGGGGCGGTGGTGGGCCTCAAGGACGCCACCGTGCTGCCCGGGCGCCGCACCTGGGTGCTGGCGGGGCAGACCGTGTACCCGCTGGAGCCGGACTTTCCCCCACGGCTGGTGCGCAAGTGGCTGCTCGAGCCCACGATGGCGTTTCCGGCCGGGCAGCTCGATCGCGTGCTGTCCTTCTTCGCTGCGCACCTCCCTCGGTACCGCCTCTCGCTGCAGGCCGAAGGCATCGCGGTCGACGACACCACCCCGCCGAAGTTCATCCTCACCCTGGAAGGCAAGGCCGACGCGGTGAAGGCGCAGCTTGCGGCCCGCTACGGCGCGGCGGTGACGGTCCCGGTGTCCCCGGCGGCGCAGCACCTGGGCTACGCGGCGGGCGGCGCCGGGGACGGCAAGAAGCTCTTCCTGCGGCAGGAGGTGGTGGAGCGCGCCGCCGGCCGCCACCTGGTCGAGCTCGGCCTGCGCTACGACGAGCCGTCCAACAGCTACGAGGCGGTGGGCGACCAGGCGATCGACTTCTGGTCCCGCGGCCGCGGCGAGCTGCCGAAGGAGTGGGAGGTGTACGCCGCTGCCCCGCCGAAGGTGCGCGTGCGCGCGAAGCTGAGGCCGAAGATCCGCGTCAACATGAGCCAGACGAACTGGTTCGATCTCGACGCCGAGTTCGTCACCGAGGATCAGCACGTCGACCTCGGCGCGGTGCGAATGTTCCTCGAGTCCGGCCGCAGGTTCATCCCGCTCAAGGACGGCTCCTTCGCCGAGACCGAGCTCGACGAACTCCAGCGCGTGGCCAACCTGCTGGAGGAGGCCGGCGCGCTGCCGGGCAAGCAGCGCACCCGGCTGCCGCTCTTCCACGCCACGGCGCTCGACCTGCTCTCGGCGCTGGGCGACGTGGAGATCGAGGCCAAGGCCCGCCGCGCCATCGCCGAGCTGAAGGAAATCGACGGCATCCCCGCGGTGAAGACGCCCGACGGCCTCGAGGCCACCCTGCGCCACTACCAGGAGGCGGGGCTGTCCTGGCTGTGGTTCCTCTACCGCCACGGGCTGTCGGGCGTGCTGGCCGACGACATGGGCCTGGGCAAGACGGTGCAGGCCCTGGCCCTGCTGCTGAAGGTGAAGAACGAGCACGGGCACCAGGTGTCGCTGGTGGTGGCGCCCACCAGCGTGCTGCCCAACTGGGAGCGGGAGATCGAGCGCTTCTCCCCGGGCCTCTCGTACCTCACCTGGCACGGGGCGGATCGCCGGGAGAACGTCGAGAAGCTCAAGGACGTCGACGTGGTGCTGACCAGCTACTCGCTGATCCGCCGCGACGTGGAAGAGCTGCGCAAGCTCAAGTACCGCACGGTGATCCTCGACGAGGCGCAGAACATCAAGAACGCGGACTCGGCCACCGCGCAGGCCTGCAAGCTGGTGGAAGGGGTGCACCGCCTCGCGCTCACCGGCACGCCGCTGGAGAACCGCCTCGCCGAACTCTGGAGCCTGTTCGACTTCCTGATGCCCGGCTTTCTGGGCAGCGCGGAGGCCTTCGGTGATCGCTTCGAGCACCCCATCTCCGTAGAGGGCGACGCGGGGGTGAGGGATCGCCTCAAGAAGCGCATCCACCCCTTCATCATGCGGCGCCTCAAGACCGAGGTGGCGAAGGACCTGCCGCCCAAGACGGAGGTCGTCACCTGGGTGGACATGGATCCCGGGCAGGCGGCGCTGTACCGCGAGGTCCTCGAGGAGTCGAAGCGGAAGGTCTACGACTCCATCGACAAGGTGGGCTTCAACAAGTCGCGGATCTCCATCCTCGCCGCGCTGATGCGGTTGCGGCAGGTGTGCTGCGATCCCCGGCTGCTCAAGCTGCCGCCCGGCACGCAGTTGCCGCCGTCGGGCAAGCTGCAGCGCTTCGGCGAGCTGGTGGACGAGCTGACCCGCGAAGGCCACCGGGCGCTCGTCTTCAGCCAGTTCACCGAGATGCTGGAGCTGCTCAAGCAGCAGGCGGACGAGGCGAAGCTGGGC
Organism: Myxococcales bacterium; assembly: GCA_020846875.1. Classification (GTDB taxonomy): domain Bacteria; phylum Myxococcota; class Myxococcia; order Myxococcales; family Myxococcaceae; genus JADLDB01. Next base: position 4,399 of record JADLDB010000084.1, read on the forward strand.
TACCTGTACCTGGACGGGCGGACGCGCGATCGCATGTCGAAGGTGGACGCCTTCAACGCGCCCGACGGACCGCCGGTGTTCTTCATCTCCTTGAAGGCGGGCGGCACCGGCTTGAACCTCACCGCGGCGGACTACGTCATCCATTACGATCCCTGGTGGAACCCGGCGGTGGAGGATCAGGCGACGGATCGCACGCACCGCATCGGCCAGACGCGCGCGGTGTTCTCGTACAAGCTGATCACCCGCGGCACCGTGGAGGAGAAGATCCTCGGGCTGCAGCAGCGCAAGCGGGAGTTGGCGCAGGGAGTCCTCGGCGCCGACGCGGAGGTGGGCAAGGCGCTCACCGAGGCGGACGTGGAGAGCCTGTTCTCGTTCGAGGAGTAGAGCGCCAGAACGCCGCCAGTCGCTCGACCTGGCGGCGTCCTCGGTACGTCACGTCACCTGGCCCACGCCCACCTGGCGGGCGAGCAGCACATGCTCACGCGTCTGGGGCATGGGGCCCGAAGCGCCGTCCACCAGCAGCACCGCGGCGTCCATCTGGCTCGCGCCCACGATCAGGCTCTTCACGAAGTCGCCGTGGCCGAGGCAGTCGACGTGCGCGTAGCAGCGCTTCGCCGTCTCGTACCGGACGTGCTTGATGGTGATGGTGATGCCGCGACGTGCGTCAGCGCGGCGGTGAGGGAGCAGAACAGTTGACCTGTGTCTCAACGCGTTGAAATGACGTCGAGAATCGCTGCCCTTGCGCGGATGTCAGCCCGGCCTGATAGGGTGTTCAGGTAACTGAACGGAGGTGCAGGTCGGTATGCTGACGAGGCTGAGGTTGTCGAACTTCGCGGTGATCGAAGAGGCCGAGGTGAGCTTCGGCGCAGGGCTGACCGTGCTCACCGGAGAGACCGGGGCGGGGAAGTCGATCCTCATCGATGCGCTGGGGCTGCTCGTCGGCGCGCGCGCCGAGCCCGAAGTGATCCGCGCGGGCGCTGACGAGGCGCAGGTGGAGGCGCTCTTCGAGAAGGTGCCTGAGCTGGCGGCGCGGCTTGGGGCGCTGGGGCTGCCCGACGACGGGGACGAGGTGATCGTCCGGCGCACGGTGGCGCGCAGCGGCCGGGCCCGCGCGTACGTCAACGGCTCGCTGGTGACGGTGAGCGTGCTGCAACGGCTGATGCGCGGGCTGGTGGACATCGCCGGGCAGCACGAGCACCTCGCGCTGTTCGACTCCGCGGAGCACCTGGCCCTGCTGGATTCCCTCGCGCCCATCGGGGGAGAGGGTCAGGGTGAGGGGAAGAAGACGAACTACCTGTCTGCCTGGAGCGAGCTCCAATCGGTCGAGTCGCAGCTCTGCGCGCTGGGCGGGGACGAGGCCCAGGTCGCCTCCCGCCTCGACTTCCTCAAGTACCAACTGGAAGAGATCGACCGCCTCGCGCCCACGCCCGGCGAGGACGTGTCGCTCGAGCAGGAGCGCAGGCGGCTGTCTTCGAGCGAGAAGCTCCGCCACGCGGCGTCGGCGGCGGACGAGCTGATCTCCGGGGGGGAGAGCTCGGGTGCGTCCGCCGTCGGCCGCGCCCGACAGCTGATCGCCGAGGCGGAGCGGCTCGACCCTTCGCTGGCCAAGGTGCAGGCGGCGCTGATCACCGCGCAGGAGGGCCTGGACGAGGCGGCGCGCGCGCTGTCACGTTACCTGGGTGCCCTGGAGTCCGATCCCCGGCGGCTGGAGGAGGTGGAGGAGCGGCTCGACGCCCTGCGCCGCCTCTGCCGCAAGCACGCCGCGCCCCTCGAAACCGTCCTGGACAAGCGCGCCTCCCTGGCCGCCGAGGCCCACGAGCTGGAGCACCGCGCCGAGCGCCGCGCCGAGCTGGAAGGTCTGCGCGCCGCCGTCCGCGCGAAGGCCGTGGCCGCTGCCGCGGAGCTGTCGGGGGCCCGCAGGCGCGCCGCGCAGAAGCTGGAGGCCGCCGCCACCGCCGGGCTGTCCCGGCTGGCGCTGGCCCGGGCCCGCTTCGAGGTGAGGCTCATCGCCGCGCCGCTGGGGCCTCACGGGGCCGACGCGGCGGAGTGGCTCTTCTCCGCCAACCTGGGCGAGCCCCCGCGGCCGCTGGCGAAGGTGGCGTCGGGCGGTGAGGCCTCGCGGTTGATGCTGGCGCTCAAGTCCGCGCTGGCCGGCAGCGATGCGTGCCGCTGCAGTGTCTTCGACGAGGCAGACGCGGGCATCGGGGGCGCGGTGGCCGACGTGGTGGGGCGGCTGATCAAGGAGCTGTCCGCGCACCGCCAGGTGCTGTGCATCACCCACCTGCCTCAGGTGGCAGCCCACGCCGACGCGCACCTGCGCATCGAGAAGGCAGAAGCGAAGGGCAGGACGCGCTCCGTCGTCACCGTGCTCGAGGCGGGCGAGCCCCGCACCCGGGAACTGGCGCGCATGCTCTCGGGGGTGGAGGTGACCCGGGAGGCGCTCGGGGCCGCGGAGGCGCTCTTGCGCACGGCGGTGAGGCCAACGCGCTTGACCCGGGCCAGACCGCGTGCAGAGGCGCGGCGGTCGGCTACCACGCGCTAGAAAAACCTGTAGCACCCGCCCTTCATCCGTTTGTTGCCGCCGTCGTTTCATCCGCCTAACGTTGCGCGCCGTGGCGAAGACGGGGACGCGAGTGAAGGCTCTGTCGGCTGGGCTGACCGACGTCGGTCGCAAGCGCAATCACAACGAAGACAGCTTCCTCGTCGATGAGGAGCTGCAGCTCTTCGTGGTGGCCGACGGCATGGGGGGCCACGCCGGCGGCGGGACGGCTTCGCGCCTGGCGGTCGAGACGATCGATCGCGAGATGCGCGCTGCCCGGGGCGCGCCCGACAACCCCTTCAGCCAGACCACGCCGCTCCAGGACTCGCCCTTGCCCGAGTACCTGCGCAGCGCCGTCGAGAAGGCCTGCTTCGAGATCTTCAAGGCCGCCCAGGAAGATCCGCGCCTCGCGGGCATGGGCACCACCACCATCGCCCTGTGCGTCCACGGTGAGCACGCGCTCTTCGCCCACGTCGGCGACAGCCGCGCCTACCTGGTGCGCGGTGATCTGATCCAGCAGATCAGCGAGGATCACTCCCTGGTCAACGAGCAGATCAAGGCGGGGATGATCACGCCCGAAGAGGCCAAGCACTCCCGCTACAAGAACATCATCACCCGCTCCGTCGGCTTCGAGGAGGAGGTGCAGGTGGACGTGATGGGCATCGTCAGCGAGCCCGACGACTTCTACATCCTCTGCTCGGACGGCCTTGCCAACCTCGTGGACGACAAGGAAATCCGCGAGGTGGTGCACTCGGTGGCCCTGGCGGAGGCGCCGAAGAAGCTGATCGAGCTGGCAAATGAGCGCGGCGGTGACGACAACATCACGGTGATCGTCGTGAAGACAGTGACTGAAGGGTGAGCTGGCCGGGCCAGCCGGGCGAAAAAACACGCGGAAAAACACGCGAATCCAGTTGCGTACAGCCCCACTGATCGAGGAGTGTTCCTCCGCTCCGGGCTGATCCGGGGCTTTTGAGGCTGGGAAGGGGAAGTCCGTTGTCGGAGAACAAGAGCTTCACCCTCATCGTCGTTCCGGACCGCCACGCGGAGGTCAAGCGCTTCCGCCTGGAGAAGCGCTGGGTGATCCAGGCGCTCGCGGCGGTGGCGGTGCTGGTGGTGATCGCCGGGGCGTTGATGGTGCACTACGTCACGGTCGTCGCCTCGGCCCGTGAGAACCCTGCGCTGCGGGAAGAGAACCTGAAGCTGAAGAGCGAGCTGGCGGTGATCCGCGAGCAGCTCGATCACATCGGCGGCACGCTCGATCGCGTCGAGCGCTTCGACCAGAAGCTGCGCGCCATCACGCTGCTGTCCGATCCCCAGCGGAACCTGGCCATGGGCCCCACCGAGGCCCAGCCCCTACCCGCCGGCGGTGAGACCAACGGCTTCGTGCGCCCCAAGGCCTCCGAGGCGCCGCAGGCCCTCACCCAGAAGCTGGACAAGCTGTCCGCCGAGGCCACCCGGCAGGAGCAGAGCCTGCAGGAGCTGCAGGCCTACTTCCAGGATCAGAAGTCGCTGCTCGCGTCGGTCCCCTCGGTGTGGCCGGTTCGCGGCTGGGTGACCAGCGACTTCGGCTCCCGGCTCGATCCCTACACCTCCGAGCGGGTGATGCACGCCGGCCTCGACATCGCCGGTCCGCACGGCAAGGAAGTCATCGCCCCCTCCGACGGCACCGTGGTGTTCGCCGGCCTCGAGGGCGGCTACGGCAACGTGCTGGTGGTCGACCACGGCTACGGGATCAAGACGCGGTACGGGCACCTCTCGTCGATCAACGTGAAGCCGGGTGAGAAGGTGAAGCGGGGCGACATGATGGCCCTGTTGGGCAACACCGGCCGCTCCACCGGGCCCCACCTCCACTACGAAGTGCGGGTCAACGGCATCGCGCAGAACCCGCGCAAGTTCATCCTCGACGAGTGGTGACGGCGCTCTTCGGAGCCCTCTCGCGCGTGGTTTTCCACTACCCTGCGCCGCCATGAGAATGGTGGACGTGGGATCCAAGGACAAGACTGAGCGCGTGGCCGTGGCCACCGGCCGGGTGCGCATGTCGACGGTGGCGCTCGCGAAGATCCGCGCCGGGAAGGTAGAGAAAGGCGACGTGCTGGCCGCCGCCCGCCTCGCGGGGATCATGGCCGCCAAGAAGACGCCCGATCTCATCCCCCTCTGCCACCCCATCGGCCTGTCGGGGGTGGAGGTGGAGGCGCGCCCGGTGGCAAGAGGGGTGGAGCTCAAGGCCACGGTGAAGACAGTGGACCGCACCGGCGTCGAGATGGAGGCCCTGGCCGCGGTGAGCGCGGCGGCCCTCACGGTGTACGACATGCTCAAGTCGACGGATCGCGGCATGGTGATCGAAGCGGTGCAGCTGGAGCACAAGAGCGGAGGCCGCTCCGGCGTGTGGGCCCGCGCCCACTCCAGCGCGAAGAAGATGCGGGGCGCGTCATGACGGCGCTCTGCGCGGCGCTCCTGTTGGCGACGCTGGCCCCGGATCCGCTGATCGCCGGCAAGCCGTACGTCCTCAAGGGCCACACCGACGCGGTCACCTCCGTGGCGATCAGCCCGGACGGGGCCACCATCGCCAGCGCGGCGCGGGACAAGACGGTGAAGCTGTGGAAGCGCGAGACGGGGGAGGTGCTGCACACCGTCGGCGGAGGGCAGCAGCAGCTCAACGTGGTCCGCTTCTCCTCGGACGGAGCGCTGCTGGCCATCGGTGACACCGGCTTCCAGGTGCGGGTGGTGGACGTGAAGAGCGGCGAGGTGAAGGCCACCATCGCCCACCCCGGCCCGGTGAGTGACGTGGCCTTCAGCCCGGACGGGAAGGCGCTGGCGGTGGGTGGGATGACGGACACCGGCGCCCTCTACGCCCTGCCGGAGGGGACGAAGCGCTTCGAGCTGCGGGGGCGCACCGCCTCCTGGTCCGCGGACGGCAAGCAGCTCTTGCTGGCCAATGGTGCAGGCTCGCTGACGCTGGTGGACGCGGCGACGGGCAAGGTGAAGAAGACCATTCCCACAACCCCGCACCTGCCCTGGGCCACCTGGTCCAAGGACGGCAAGACGATCCTCTCCTGGAATGGCAACGAGGTGGACGTGCGGCTGTGGAGCCCCGCCGGCAAGCAGACGGGCCTGTTGGCCGGTCCGCCGAAGACGGGCTTCGAGGGGGCGCGCTCCCCGCGCGTCGCTGGGCTGGCGTTGTCGCTGGACGGGGCCACGGCGGTCACCGGCTGCGGCGACGGGGTGGTGCGGGTGTGGGACGTGAAGGCAAAGACGGTGACGAAGACCTTCCCGGCGGACAGCCCGACGGCGGTGGCGCTGTCGCAGGACAACCAGTGGCTGGTGATCGCCGACGGCTCGCTGGTGAAGTTCTGGGCGCTGTCGCCCTAGCACCCTGCTAGAGCGCCGAACAGGTTAGCTCCCGTCGTGACATCGGCGATTTGCGTCGCATCCCGTCGTTGCTCCTCGGTCAGCTGCCCACCAGCAGCTTCCCTCGTCGCGCCTTGGTCTGCTCGCAACTCA